>NZ_CBDRBL010000008.1:0-132120 GCF_965342175.1 Actinacidiphila sp. bgisy167 | reverse complement strand
GGGCCTTTAAGCCCGGGAGGATGTCAAGAGAGCTGAGTCCCGGCGAGGGCACACACCCTCCTCGGTCGCCGTACGCCTCGGTGACGGGGGTGGCCGCCGTACGCCTCGTGCGGAGGGCGGCCACCGGCGTTTCGCGGGGCCGCCGGGAGGGCCGGGTGCGCGATCACCGCCCCCAGGACGGGGCGCCCCTCACAGAAGCGTCTTCAGCCGCTCGGCGAGCAGGTCCCAGCGCCAGGCCTCCTCCACCCACGTGCGCCCACGTTCGCCCATCCGGCGCCGCAGCTCCGCGTCGCCCAGCAGCGCCAGGATCCGCTCGGCGGCCTCCGCGGGCTCCCCACCGCGCACCACCCAGCCGGTCTCGCCGTCCAGCACCGCGTCCGGCGCGCCTCCGGAGTCGCCCGCCACGACCGGCAGTCCGGTGGCCGACGCCTCCAGGTAGACGATGCCGAGCCCCTCGACGTCCAGCCCGCCGCGGCGCGTGCGGCACGGCATGGCGAAGACGTCGCCGGCGCCGAAGTGCGCGGGCAGTTCCTCCCAGGGCACGGCCCCGGTGAACCGCACCGACTCCGCCACCCCCGTCCGCTCGGCGAGCCGCCGCAGGTCGTCCTCGTACGGGCCGCCGCCCACGACCAGCAGGACGGCGTCCGGCCGACCGGCCAGGATCCTCGGCATCGCCTCGATCAGGGTGTCCTGTCCCTTGCGCGGCACCAGGCGGGACACGCAGACGACGACCGGCCGGTCGGTGAGCCCCAGCCGGGCGCGCACCGCCGCGCCGCCGGACGCCGGGTGGAAGACCTTCTCGTCCACGCCCGGCGGCAGCTGCACCATGCGCGCGGCGGCCTGGGGCGTCAGCGCCCGGGCGATCCGGGACCGGGTGTACTCGCCCAGATAGGTGATCGTGTCGGTGCCCTCGCCGATCCGCCGCAGCAGCGCGCGGCTCGCGGGCAGCTGCGCCCATCCCGCCTCGTGCCCGTGGGTCGTCGCCACCAGCCGGCGCGCCCCGGCACGCCGCAGCGCGGGCGCCATCAGCCCCAGCGGGGCGGCCGCCCCGAACCACACCGATGTGCAGCCGTGTTCGCGCAGCAGCGCGGCGGCCCGCCGGGTCACCCTCGGGGTGGGCAACAGCATCGTCGTACGATCACGTACGACCGGGAAGGGCTGCTCGGCGTCGAACGCGGCGACTTCGGAGCCGTCCCGCCAGGTCGACGCGTACACCACCACCCGGCCGGGGTCGAGCCGCAGCGCCATGCTGTGCACGAACGCCTGGATGCCACCGGGGCGTGGCGGGAAGTCGTTGGTGACGATCAGGGTCTTGTCCATACGCCGCCGAGGGTATCCGGTGCGGTCCGCGGCAACCGGCCGCGGCCCCCGCGCGTCTCAGCTCCACACGCCCGTCCCCAGGTGAGACCGGCATCATGCATCATCACAGCAGTACCGATTCGACGAGGTGGACATGGCAGGCGACAGCGGCAAGCGGCTCCCGGTCGGGCCGGTCCTCGCCTGGGTGGCCACCCGGGTCGTCCTGCTGCTCTACGTCTTCAAGGTGCTCACCTTGTCGCCGTTGGACGTGACCACCGACGTGTCGGTGATCTACCACGGCTGGTACGAGGTCCTGCGGAGCGGGACCTTCCCCCACCAGGACGTCACCTGGCAGTACCCGCCCGCCGCGGCCCTCGCGGTGCTGGCGCCCGGGATGCTGCCGTTCCTCGACTACGCGACCGCCTTCTTCTGGCTGGCCTGCGCCGCCGACCTGGTCGCCTTCGCGCTGCTGCTGCGCGGTTCGCGCGGAAAGGGGCGGCGGGTCGCCGGCGCCTACGTGTGGGTGCTGGGCGTGCCGCTGCTGGGGCCCACCGCGTACGCGCGCTACGACGTCATGGTCACCGCCGTCGCCGTGGCCGCGCTGCTGGCGACGGTGCGCCGGCCCAGGGTCGCGGGCGCGCTGATCGCCTTCGGCGCGATGCTCAAGGTCTGGCCGGTGCTGCTGCTCGCCGGGGTCCGCGTCCGCCGGGTCTGGACGGCGGCCGCGGCCGGGGCGGGGCTCCTCGCCCTGGGCTTCTGGCTGTGGATGCCGGGGGCTTTCGCCTTCCTGCGCTTCCAGGGCGAGCGGGGCACCGAGGTGGAGTCCCTGGGCGCCCTCGTCTTCCACATCGCCCGGCACCACGGCTGGCAGGGGCAGGTGCTGCTCAACTACGGCTCCATGGAGTTCCTCGGGCCGTATGTGGGCCTGGTGAGCAACATCGCGCTCGGGCTGACCGTCGCCGCCTTCGCCTGGCTGCTGCTGTGGCGGCTGCGGGCGAGGACGTACGGCCCGCAGACGTCCTTCGACGCGGCGTTCACCGCGGTGCTGCTCTTCACCACGACCAGCCGGGTGATCAGCCCGCAGTACATGATCTGGCTGATCGGTCTCGCGGCCGTCTGCCTCACGCTGCGGGCCAGCGTGATGGCGCTGCCCTCGGCGCTGATCCTCGCGGCGACCGTGCTCACCGTGTACGAGTTCCCGATGCGCTTCGGCGACGTCGTCGGCAGCACCGATCTCGGCATCACGCTGCTGCTGCTCCGCAACGGCCTGCTGGTCGCCGCCTCGCTCGTCGCGTGCCGCCGGTTGTGGGTCGCCACCGCCCGGCTGCCGGAGCGGACGCGCACGGCACCCGCGGCGCCTCTGCCGGAGCCCGGTAAGGACGCGGAGGAGCTGCTGGCCCGCTAGGGACCGGGGCGCGGGGCGGCTGGGCTGAGGGATGCGGATGCGGAGGGGACCCGGATGTGCCACCGTGCGTCGCCGGGCCGGCGGACCCCCGTTCGGCCCCCGGAGCGTCGTGCCGGCAGCGGCCCGGCCGTCCCGCCGTCTCGCGCCTTTCGGGCGCAATACCGCGATCAGAAGCCCTACGGTGCACCACTCGACGACGAGCGGAAGCGGGCCGCGATCTGGCGCGTGCCAACGCGATGGACGCAGCCCGATCTCGGCGCTGTTCCGCGGCCTGGACCTGCTCGAACCATTCCGCAGGACGAGTGTCGCGTAGCACTGCCCCGTACAGCGTCGCGGGAGTGGTCGCTGACAGCCGGCGAACGTCCGCCAGGATCAAGCCCCCACCGCTACCTGCCAAGCACTCTCAGCACGACCTCTGAACCCGGGCCACGAGCCCACCCGCACACCGCCGTCGACAACAGGCCCACCCTCCCCGTCCGCAGCCCGCATCCGTGCGCCCGAAGGGCGCGAGACGGCGGGGGCGGTACCGGAGACCTCGGGCGCCTCGCCTCGAGTGCCCTACCTCGATTCGATATACACCGTTCAGGGGTAGCATCATGGGCCCCAGCCGACATGTCGGAACACACGGCCGGAAAGGTGTCGAACGGTGCTGGAGCTCGCGATCCTGGGCTTCCTCTACGAGGAATCCCTGCACGGCTACGAGCTCAAGGAGCGCATCACCGCACTCAACGGCCACGTCCGCCCGGTGAGCGACGGCGCGCTCTACCCGGCCATCAGCCGCCTCGCCGCTGCCGGACTGGTCAGCCAGCACACCGAACCGGGGACCGGCGCCGCGCCGCGCCGCGTGCTCTCGCTCACCGACGCCGGGCGCACGCGACTGCTCGCCCGCCTCCGCGACCCCAAGCCGATCGAGATCACCGACGCCACGCGCTTCTTCGTCCTCCTGGCCTTCCTGAGGCACCTGCCCGACACCGCGGCGCAGGCCGCGGTGCTGCGGCGCCGCCTGGAGTTCCTGCGGACCGCCGCAGCCGGCTTCTTCGACCGCGGCCGGCACCCGCGCGCCGAGGACACGGCCGACCCCTTCCGGCAGGGCATGCTGCGCATCGCCCGCGCCAGGGGAAGCGCGGAACGCGACTGGCTCACGGAGACCCTCGCGGAGCTCAGCCACTGAGGCCGCCCAGGAGACGGCCCCACGCCCGGCGAGACGTACGCGGAGCCGTACCCGACGCCGAGGGCTTTCCCGGACAACGCGCGCCCCTGGACACCGGTTTGGCGGCCCGCGGCGCGGGCGGCCAAACCGGCGGGACACGCCCGCAGGACGGGTGTACGGCACGACGCCGGCTGCGGCGCCGCGCGGACCGGAACCGGCCGCGCCGTCACCCCTTCGCGGCGGCGAACGCACGGGCCGCCGCGATGCGCTGGACGGCGGTGGGATGCGTGCCGAGCATCCTGTGCAGGAGGCGCGGCGGGTCGGGGTCGGAGACATTCGTGACGGTGAGCCGGCGCTGCATGGCGATGAACCGGTCGGCGTCCCCGGTCAACTCCAGGGCGTGCCGGTCCGCCCTCCGTTCCGCGCGCCGGCTCACGGCGCAGCCGGCCGGCCCGGCGCACGCCGACAGCAGCGCGGCCAGCGCGGCGAGCAGGAACAGGCCGCGCGGGTCGCCGGTGCCGTAGGGGGAGGCGGCCATGGCCGCGGACAGCAGGCCGACCCCCGCTCCCGCGCCCAGGGCGCCGAGCAGGGTTCCACGCAGCACGTCGCGGTGCTTGACGTGCCCCAGCTCATGGGCGACGACGAGTTCGACCTCCTCCGGCGGGGCCGTGCCGAGCAGTGTGTCGTAGACGACGATCCGCCGGGTGCGCCCGAAGCCGGAGACGTACGCGTTGAGCGCGGTCGTCCGCCGGCTCGCGTCGGCGACCAGCACCTCCCGTACGGGGATCCGGTCCCGTTCGGCCAGCGCCAGCAGGGCCGCGCGCAGGGGCCCGTCCTCCATCGGCCGGAATCGGTTGAAGAGCGGTTCCAGCAGGACCGGGGCGAGCCAGGACAGCACGACGGCCGCGCACACCGCGCCCAGCACCGCCCAGGCCCAGCCGAGCGCGTAGTAGCCGTACAGCGCGGCCAGCGTGAGCGGGACGGAGACGAGCAGCCCCCGCAGCACGTCGACGGCCCAACCGCCCCAGCCCTGCGTGACGAGTCCGTAGCGGCGCCGGATGACGCGGACCCGGGCGGAGAAGGGCAGGGTGACGGCCTGCTGGAGCAGCGCCAGCAGCAGACCGCCGGCCGCCACGCGCAGCGCCCACACGTCGCCGAACAGCCCGGTGAGGGCGGCGCCCGCGGGGGTCAGCCCGAGTGCCAGCAGCAGCGTGAGCCCGGCGAGACGGCTGCCGAGCAGGAAGGGCAGTTGGGCGCGGCGCAGGGCCCTGCCGCGCGCCGACTCCTCCGGCGTGAAGTCCCCGTCCGTGCCGCTCATCCCAACTCCTCCTGGACGCAGGCCCGCCAGCGTGCGGTGAGGGCGTCCTCGCCGATACCGAGCGTGCGCCGCGGATCCGCACCGGAACGGTACAGCTCGACCAGCCGGTCGGCGCCCCATGTGTCGGCGATGAACCGGCAGGCCAGCCAGGCGCCCTCGTATGCCTGGGCCTGCGCGGGCGCGCCGGGTGCGAAGTCGGCGTCGGCGGGAAGGCGCCGGGGCGGGCCCGCGGCCGTGACGTCACGGCGCAACTCGGGCGCCAGGGCCGTGGCCGGCCGGCCGGAGTCCCGGTACGCGACCCAGTCGGCGAAGCCCTCGGAGAGCCACATCGGGGTGCGGGAGGTCGTCGCGGCACGCGTGGCGACGTGGGTGGTCTCGTGGGTGAGCACGACCTGCCGGCCGAAGGGCGACAGCCCGGCGAAGGCCTCGGGGTTGACGATGACGCGCCCGGCGGGCGCGGTGCCGTTGCCGCCCGCCTCTCCGGTGGTGACGGCCGCGACGTCCGCGTAGGTCCGCGCGGGCACTTTGAGCAGCTGCCCCATCTGCCGCAGGGAGGAGGGGACTTCGAGCACCACCCGCCCGGTCCAGCCCTTCTCGCCCCAGGCCCGCCGCACCTGCGGGACGGCCCGGTCCGCGTCGGTGGCGTACCCGGCCAGTTCCGCGCGGTCGCCGGTGCCGAGGACGATGCTGCGGCTGCCGCGGACGACGTTCAGGGCGCCCTGCTCCCACAGCTGGCCGCCCGGGTCGCCGTCGCCGGCCACGCGCCAGTGGCCGCCGCCGTCGGGGCGCAGCAGCAGGGACTCGTCGGCGGTGGCCGGGGCGCTGTCGTAGCCCCCCAGGCGGTACCGCAAGCGAACGTGGGCGGTCACCGGGTCGGCGCCCCGCGTGGAGAGCAGCCGGTACGAGAAGGAGGCCAGCGGGAGCTCGCCCAGGTTGCGGAAGACCTGGCGCTCGGCGGCCCGCCGGGCCGGCGTCACATCGGCCAGGTACGCCTTCTCGTCATGGCGCAGAACCGCGTCGGCCCGCCGCTCCAGCAGGCCCCGGACGACCCGGTCACCAGGGGGCTCGTGCTCCGCCGCTCCTCCGCCCGCGGGCCCGCAGCCCGCGAGAAGCACCGCCGCGCCGCACAGCGCGGCGGCCACGGCGCGGGTCGTCGAGCGGAAAGGGGCCACGCCGCCGATCGTACGGGGCCGGCCGCGGCGGTCATGTGGGCCGGGTCACCGCCGAGATCGGAAGCATGGCCACGGGGTCGTAGCGCACCCGGGCACCGGGGTAGGGGGCGTGGATGACCCGGCCGCCGCCGACGTACATGGCGACGTGGCTGGCGTCGCCGCGGTAGAGGACGAGGTCACCGGGGCGGGCCTGGCTGAGCGGCACGTGCCGTCCGGCGTTCAGCTGGGCCTGGGAGGTGCGGGGCAGGCCCACACCGGCCTGGCGGTACGCCCAGACCATCAGCCCGGAGCAGTCGAAGGAGCCGGGACCGGTGGCACCCCACACGTAGGGGGCGCCGACGGCGGAGCGCGCGGCGGCGACGGCCGTCGCGGCGCGTACGGACAGCGGACCGAGGTCGGGGATGTCGATGGTGCGACCGGAGCGGGAGGCGCGGTCCTGCAGGCGGCTCGCGAGCCGGGCCCGTTCCTCGGGGGGCAGCGAGTTGACCAGGCGCGCGGCCGCCATCAGCTTGCGTTGCACGGCCTTCTTGCGGGCGGTGAGGCCGGCGCGGGCTCGCTCGAGCTCGCCGAGGCGATCGGCGGCCCGGGAGCGTTCCTGGTCCAGGAAGCGCTGGGCGGTGCGGAGTTCGCCGAGGCGCGCGTTGCCGCGGCTGCTGATCCGGTCGAGGGTGGCGGCCCGGTCGAGATAGCTCGCGGGATCGGGCGAGAGCAGCAGGGCGAGGGTGGGGTCGACTCCCCCGCCGCGGTACTGGGCCCCCGCCAGCGTGCCGAGGTCGTCGCGGATCCGGTTGACCCGCTCCTGCCCGCGCGCGGCCCGGTCCTGGAGCGCCTCGACCTCGCGCCGCAGCCGCAGGGTGTTCTCGCGGGCGGCGTTGAACTGCTCGGTGGCCCGCTCGGCCTGGGTGTAGAGGTGGTCGATGCGGGCCGCGACGTCGACGGAGGGGTCCGCCGGGTCGGCGGCGGCCGTCTGCGCGGTGGTGGCCGCGCCCGCCATCGCGGCGGCGGCGGTGGCCGCCGCCGTCAGGGCTGTGGCCCTTGAGGTGCGCGGGGCCCTGCCGGGCTGCGGGATGCGTCGATGGGATGGCACGTCGGCTGACAGTAGTCAGCCGGACGCGGACAGTTCAAAGACCTGGTGCCTCCGTGCGGTCGGACGGCGCCCCGCTTGCGCAGGTCATCGCCGGACCGTCACCGTACGCGATCACCCGATAGGTTCAACGGGCGCCGCCGCCCCCGCCGGTTCTCAGATGCGGACGCCGAACTGGAACGGCATGTTGTTGATGGACTCGAAACGCACGACCGTGCCGGTGCGCGGCGCGTGCAGCACCTGGCCGTTGCCCGCGTAGAGGCCCACGTGGTGCAGGTCGCCGTAGAAGATGACGAGGTCGCCCGGCTTGAGCTGGCTCATCGACAGGCGCGTGCCGGCGTAGGCCTGGGACTGGGAGGTGCGCGGTATGGACGCTCCCGCCTGCGCGTAGGCCCAGGAGGTGAGGCCGGAGCAGTCGTAGGAGCTCGGGCCGGTGGCGCCGTAGACGTAGGGCGCGCCCAGCTTGGTCCTGGCGGCGGCGAGAGCCGCGGCGGCCAGCCCCGAGGCCGGCGCGTCGTTGCCCAGGTCCACCCGCTGGCTGGCGCGGTTGGCGCGGTTCTCAGCTGCGGCCAGGGCCGCGCGCTGGGCTGCGGTCAGCGTGTTGAGCAGCTGCCGCGCCTTGGCGAGCTTCGCCTGGACTTCCTTCTTCTTCTTGCCCAGTTCGGCGCGGGTCTCGTCGAGCTCGGCGAGCTTGCCCGCCGCCTCCGCCTTCTGCTGGTTGAGGGTGCGCTTCTTCTCCGCGATCTGCTTGAGCGCCTCGGTCTGCTTGGTGCTCAGCTGGTCGAGAGCGGACGCCTGCTCGAGGAAGCTCTCCGGGTCGGAGGAGAGGAAGAGCTGCAGCGACGGGTCGATGCCGCCGCTGCGGTACTGGGCGCTGGCCAGGGTGCCGAGGTCGTCCTGGAGGTCGTTGAGCTCGGACTGCTCGCGGGCCACCTCGTCCTGCAGGTTCTCGACCTGCTTCTGGAGCTTCTCCTGCTTCTCCTTGGCGCCGTTGAACTTCTCGGTCGCCTGCTCGGCCTGCTCGTAGAGGGCGTCGACCTGGGCCTTGACGCTCTTCACGGACGGCTTGGCGGGAGCGGCCTGGGCGGCCTGCGAGGACAGGGCGACGGCTGCTGCGGCGGTCGCGGTGAGCACGGTGACACGTGTGCGACTGGCCTGCTTGGAACGACGGTGGGACGCCACTCGGGCGAGCTCCTTCTTCCTCCAGCCGCCTGCCGCTTGCATCGGGAACAGAGTTCCCCGGCTCCGAGCGCCGGCGACCCCCGTCTACGCGCGGCACATCAGATCGGCGGGACCTCCGCCGCCATCCGGGATGGATGACCGACTGGGCAGAGGTTCGAGCCATGACCCTAGTGACCATCTTGTGATCGGATCAAATCCCTGAAGGAAAAAAGTCGCTCGGCTGCGTTTTCTTTACGCACATCGCACATGCAGTGATGAGAAGTTGACGCTGAGTCCACGGGCGGCGCCCCACACACTCCACGGATGTGCTCCAGGTCACACCCGGGCAAGTCGCTTCAGCAGCAGCCTGGACGCGACCGGGCGGGCGCCGGCCCGGGCCACACCATCAGCAACTTCGCGATCGGAGGAAACCACCACAATCGGACGACCGGGAGGTTCCGCCCGAACCAGACGGCGGATCAACTCGTCCGCCGTCTCACCGGACTTGCTGAACAGCACCCGCACCCCGCGCGGCGGCGCCAGCAGCACCGGGGCGTCCAGATCCGCCCCGTCGAAGACGCAGGTGACCTCGGAGCCGCTCTGCGCCGCCAGCACCGCCAGGCCGCCCAGCAGCCGCAGCCGCTGCTTCTCCAACGGCAGCGCCGGATAACCCGTCTTGGTCACGTTGTAGCCGTCGACCACCAGATGGGACTGGGGCAACGCGAGCAACTGGTCCAGCAGCGCCGGGTCGTCCTCGGACAGGGCGCGCCGCGCGATGTCCTTCGGACTGATCGCCCCCGGCTTCACCGCGTCCACGCTGTCCGCGGGGCGGGCGCCCAGGGTGTCGCGCGGCGGCAGCGCCAGTTCCCGGCGCAGCCCTGAGGCGGCGTCGAGCACGGTGTCCAGCAGCAGCCGCAAACGCATCTCCTCCGCGCTGCGGCCCTCCCGCGCCGCCCGCCGGGAGGACTCCACGGCCTGCTCGGCCTCGGCCAGCCGGGCCCTCAGCCGGCGCGCCTCGCCGTCCGCCGTCGCCTTCTCCGCGGCAGCGGCCGCGCGCGTCTCGTCCAGTTCGGCCTCGACTTTGCGCAGCGCGGCCTCGGCCCGCTTGACGTCGCTCGCCGCGCTGCGCAGCTTGCGCTGCAGCGACTCGGCCTCCTTGCGGGCCGCCTCCAGCTCGGTACGCAGCCGCAGCGCCTCGGTACGGCCCTGGGCCCTGGCCTCGTCCAGCTCCGCCTTCAGTTGGCGCAGCTCGCGCTGCGCCTCCTCGCCCGCCCGTTCGGCGCTGACCCGCTGGGCCTCCTCGCCCGCCGCGGCCACCAGCTTGGCCCAGCCCGCGGGACGCAGCAGGTACGCGGCGGCCGCCACGTCCAGCGGGTCGACCGCCGGGGGCGGGGCGCCGGCGTCCAGCACCTCGCACAGCTGCGGCTCGGACTCGCGCAGCCGGGCGCCCACCCGCTGCCGGAAGGCCGGATCGCCCTCCAGCGCCGTGGCCAGCGCGGTCGCGGCGAACTTGGCGCGGCGGCTCGGCGTGAACCGGGCGTACGGGCGCAGCACCGCGGGCAGCTCGGCCGGGGTCAGCCCGCCGAACGCCTCCGCCGCGAGGGCGACCACGCGGTGCCGTACGCCCTCGGGCAGCGGACGGTCCAGCGACTCGCCGTGGGCGGACGCCTCCGGCGCAGCCAAGGACTCGGGCACGGCACTTTCGTCGCCGCGGCCCGGGCTACCGCCGGTCCCGTCCACCCGTCACTCCCGTCCAGTCCGTGGGCGCCTCCCCGGCCTCCTTCAACCTCTCCGGCCGCGCCGCCTTCCTCCATTGTCCCCGGCGGCGCTCAGGCCTGCGTCGCCGCCGCCGCGTCGGGGCGGTCGACCAGCTCGACCTGGTCCACGGCGTTGCACCAGCGGCAGCGCACCGATTCCACGGTCTCGCTGACCACCTCGCGCTCCTCGACCGTGGGCTCGCCCGCCAGGTCCAGGTGGATGTACTCGACGACCTTGCTGGAACGGGTGACGTCGAACCGGGTCAGGTTGCCGCACAGGGTGCAACGCCAGCGGGTCGTGGCGGTCGGCAGGGGCACCGGCATCGGTCGTCTCCTCGGGTCGCGCAGATGCGTTCCGGTCACCCTACGGCCTAGGTGGTCCCGCGCGCTGCGGCGAGGCTCCCCGCGACCGTTACACCCGTTCCGTCATGATCGGTCCATGCTCATCCCGGTGTACGACAAGAACCCAGGCCCTCGCACACCCGTGGTGACGTACGCACTGATGGCGCTGTGCGGGGTGGTCTTCCTCATCAGCCCGTTCTCCGGACTCAACCTCGTGTACGGCACGGGCCACGACCTCCTGTGCGCCCAGGCCGAGTACCTCGCCCGCTGGGGAGTCATCCCCACCGAGCTCTGGCACGGCCGGATCCCCCTGGCCGAGGTGCCGATGCCGACCGGCTGCCCTTCGCTGCGGTCCTTCGCCGCCCCGCCGTTCGGGTCGGTGCTCACCGCGCTGTTCGTGCACGGCGGTTGGGTCCACCTGCTCGGCAACATGCTCTTCCTCTGGGTCTTCGGCGACAACGTCGAGAACCGCATGGGCCGCGTCCGCTTCCTGCTCTTCTACCTCGCCGCCGGCTACCTGGCGACGTACGGCTACGCGCTCGGGCACGCCTCCTCCACCCAGACCCTGGTCGGCGCGTCCGGGGCGATCTCCGGGGTGCTCGGCGCCTACCTCTGCCTCTACCCCAAGGCCCGGGTGACCAGCGTCTTCCCCTTCCTCTTCTTCCTGCCGCTGCGCTTCCCCGCCTGGATGGTGCTGATCTTCTGGTTCGTCCTGCAGTGGCTCGCCGGCGCGATCCAGCAGACGGGTCCTGGGGTGGCCTACCTCGCCCACATCACCGGCTTCGTCTTCGGCTTCCTGTGCGCGTGGGTCTGCTACCGCGCAACGCCTAAGCTTGAGCCCGCAGCCAGGGCGACCCGAGGAGACCTCCAGCCGTGATCACCGCGATCGTGCTCATCAAGACCAGCGTCGACCGTATCCCCGAGATCGCGGAGTCCATCGCCGCGCTCGACAGCGTCAGCGAGGTCTACTCCGTCACCGGGACGTACGACCTGGTCGCCATGGTGCGGGTGGCCCGGCACGACGAACTCGCGGACGTCATCCCGGGCCGGATCAGCAAGATCCCCGGCGTCGAGGCCACGGACACGCACGTGGCCTTCCGCACCTACTCCCAGCACGACCTCGAGACCGCCTTCGCCATCGGCCTGGACGCGTAGCCGGCGCGGCGCCGCAGGCGGAGCCCGGCCGGGCGGCTCAGCCCCGGTCCCGTTCGGGCACGCAGCGGCCGCCCTCGGTGCGGTAACGCCACTTGGCGCCCTCCGCCACGAGCTCCCGCACCGCGTCGACGAAGCGTTCCACATGCTCGTCGGGGGTGCCCACGCCGAAGGAGACGCGGATGGCGTTGAGCGCGGGGTCGCCGGGAGCGGCCTCGGGTGCCCCGCACTCGCCCGGCTCGCCGCCGCCCGCTCCGAGCAGCGTGCGCACCAGGGGATGCGCGCAGAAGAGGCCGTCGCGGACGCCGATCCCGTACTCCGCGGAGAGCGCCGCCGCGAAGTTGGAGCTGTTCCAGCCCTCGACGACGAAGGAGACGACGCCGACCCGCGGGGCGTCGTCGCCGAAGAGCGAGAGCACCTTCACCTCGGGCACCTGGGCCAGTCCGGCGCGCACCCGGGCGAGCAGGGCCTGCTCCCGCTCGACCAGCCGGTCGAAGCCGGCCTCCGTCAGGGCCCGGCACGCCGAGGCGATCGCGTAGGCGCCGATCACGTTGGGCGAGCCGGCCTCGTGCCGGGCCACGGTGGTGTGCCAGTCGACGTCCACCCCGCCGTCCGTGCGCCGGGCCACCCGGCGCGAGGCGCCGCCGCCGGCCAGGTAGGGCTCGGCCTCGGTCAGCCAGTCGGCGCGGCCGGCGAGCACTCCGGAGCCGAACGGCGCGTAGAGCTTGTGCCCGGAGAACGCCACCCAGTCCACGTCGAGGTCGGCGATGTCCACCGGGTGGTGCGGGGCGAGTTGCGCCGCGTCCAGCACGATGCGGGCGCCATGGGCGTGGGCCGCCGCCGCCAGTTCCCGGACCGGCCAAATCTCGCCGGTCACGTTGGACGCCCCGGTCACACACACCAGGGCGGGCCCGTCCGCCACCCCGGCGGCCAGGGCCCGCCGCAGCGTCGCCACGGCCTCCCCGGGGGTACGGGGAGCGCCCAGGTAGGTGACCTCGGCGTTCCGCCACGGCAGCAGGGACGCGTGGTGCTCGGTCTCGAAGACGAAGACGTTCGTGCCCGCCGGCACGGCGGCGGCCAGCAGATTCAGTGAGTCGGTGGTCGAACGGGTGAAGACCACCTGGTCGCCGGGACGGCAGCCGAGGAACTCCGCGACCGTCGCCCGGCTCTGCTCGAACAGGTCCGTCGACAGCTGCGAGAGGTGCCCGGCCCCGCGGTGCACGCTGCCGTAGTAGGGCGCGTAGGCCGCCACGTCGTCCCAGACCCGCTGCAGCGCGGGGGCGCTCGCCGCGTAGTCGAGGGCGGCGTAGGGCACTTCACCCCCGGTCACGAGCGGCACGAGGACCTCGCGCCCCAGGACGGGCAGCGGGGCGTGGACGGACGAGGGCAGGGCAGCGCTGAGGGACATGGCGAAGTCTCCTGTGAACAGGGTGAAGTGAGTCGACGTCAGTGGTGACGGAACAGCCCTCGGCACAGCGGGCGGCGCACGCCCGGGGAGGGAGGGGAGGCGGCTGGGGGCCCTGCAGGCCCTAGCGCATTCGCATGCTCATGGAGGAACTCCTCTGACCGCGCTTGCCGCAGACCTCGCTGCCTGCGGCCTGGTCATCACCCGGGGCACCCCGCCACGGAAGGAGGGTTGCCGGACAGCGGGCCGGGGCCGTTTCGCTGTCACTCGTGACCTGCGCAGCATGATGCCACACGGGCAGGACGCCGCAACCCTCGGTCCGCATCCCGGACGTGCTCCGCACGCGCATGCGCTGTGCGGACGGCCCGCACGGGCCCCGGGGACGCCCCGGCGCCCGCAGGGCGCATCCGGCCGGGAGACAGCCCCGTACGGTGTGCGCGGCGGCAGAACGGCGGCGTGCGGTGACCCGGCCCCGCCCCCGCCCGGCGCATCCCGGGACCGCTTTCTACGCCGTCACGCGCCTGGCCCGTGACCTCCTCGCTCACCTCGACGAGGCCGCCGGGCCCAGGTCGGCGACTCGGCGATCAGGCCTGCGTGGTGCTGGAGCTCACCAGCGTGATCATCCGGACTGACGACAGAGCGGACATGCTCCAGCGTGGCAGCGCAGCTCAAGCAGCCTGCGACGCATTCGTCACCGATGCCGGCGCCGTTCTGCACGGATCAGCACCCCCGGACGTGTCCGGATGAACGGGGAGAGGCGGGTCGAGTGCTCGCCGCGGCCGCCCCCTACGCGTGCGTCGCCGCAGCCCAGCGCTCGAGCGTGCGGGCGGCCGCGCCCGAGTCGATCGACTCGGCCGCCCGGACGACACCGGCCGCGATCCGCTCGGTCAGCGGACCGTCCGCACTCTCCAGCGCCACCAGCGCGGCGGCCGAGTTGAGCAGCACGGCGTCGCGGACCGGGCCGGTCTCACCTGCCAGCAGCCGCCGGGCGACGTCGGCGTTGTAGGCGGCGTCCGCGCCCCGCAGCGCCTCGATCGGCACCAGTTCCATGCCGACGTCGCGCGGGTCGAAGGACTCCTGCTCGACCTTCCCGTCTCGCACCACCCACACCTGGGACGTGGCCGTGACGGTGAGCTCGTCCAAACCGTCGTCGCCCCGGAAGACCAGTGCGGAGGAGCCGCGGCGGGCCAGCACGCCCGCGATCAGGCCGGCCATCCTGGTGTCGAAGCACCCCACGGCGGAGGCGCCCACGCGCGCCGGGTTGGTCAGCGGGCCCAGGATGTTGAACGAGGTGGGGACGCCCAGGTCGCGGCGGGCCGGGGCGGCGAACCGCATCGCGGGGTGGAACTTCGCGGCGAAGCAGAAGGTGATCCCGGTGTCCTCGGCGACCTCCGCCACCCGGTCGGTGGGCAGGCCGAGGTTGATGCCGAGCTTCTCCAGGACGTCGGAGGCGCCACTGGCGCTGCTGGCCGCCCGGTTGCCGTGCTTGACGACCTTGGCACCCGTGCCGGCGACGACGATGGCGGACATCGTGGAGATGTTCACCGTCCTGGCACGGTCGCCGCCCGTGCCGACGATGTCCACGGCCGGGCCGGGGATGTGCAGCGGCTGGGCGTGCGCGTACATCGACTCGACGAGGCCGGTGACCTCCTCGACGGTCTCCCCCTTGGCCCGCAGGGCCACCATGAAGCCGGCTACCTGCGCGTCCGAGGCCTCGCCGCTCATGATCCGGTCCATCGCCCACGCCGCCTCCGCGGCCGTCAGGTCGCGGCCGTTCAGCAGCGCGTTCAGGACGTCGGGCCAGGAGCCGCCCGCCACTGATGCGCCTCCGGCGGGGTTCACAACGCTCATGGTCCACTCCATGGGGTCTGACGTACGGCGGGACACCTTCGGCTCCAGCCTATCGGCGCGGGGGGAACGGGAAAGGGCCCCGTCCATCGGATGGACGGGACCCTGCCCGGTGGCACAGCTTCAGTGATCAGTGGTGACCGTGGCCGCTCGTGATCTCCTCGTACTCCTCGACCGTGGCCTTGGGGATCTGCGTCCCCTCGCCGTAGTAGCCGCGGGACAGCTTCGCGCGGAGCTTCGCCGTGGGACCGACCTTCTTCTCCACGCCGTTCTCGTCCACCTCGGGACCGATGTCGAGCGGCTTGGGCTGCTCGTGCTGGGTGAGCTTGAACAGCGCGCCCTGCTCCAGCGGCTCGTGGATCTCGATGAACTCACCGTGCGGGAGCCGCTTGATGATGCCGGTCTCGCGACCGTGCAGCACCTTGTCGCGGTCGCGCCGCTGCAGACCCAGGCAGATCCGCTTGGTGATGAAGAAGACCAGCACCGGCAGCACGAAGAACGAGATCCGGACCACCCAGGTGATCGCGTTGATCGACAGGTGGAAGCGGGTCGCGAACAGGTCGTTGCCGCCACCGACGAGCAGGATCAGGTAGAGGCTGATCCAGGCGGCGCCGATGCCCGTGCGGACGGGACGGTTGCGCGGGCGGTCGAGCAGGTGGTGCTCGCGCTTGTCACCGGTGACCCAGGACTCCAGGAACGGGTAGACGCCCATGAAGCCCAGGACCAGCGGGAAGACCATCAGCGGGATGAACACGCCCAGCACGAGCGTGTGGCCCAGGAAGTCGATCTCCCAGCCCGGCATGATGCGGATCAGGCCCTCGGAGAAGCCCATGTACCAGTCGGGCTGGGCGTCGGTGGACACCTGGTCCGGCCGGTACGGGCCGTACGCCCAGACCGGGTTCACGGACACCAGCGCGGAGATGGCCGCGATGACGCCGAAGACGATGAAGAAGAAGCCGCCCGCCTTGGCCGTGTAGACCGGGAACAGCGGCATGCCGACGACGTTCTTCTCCGACTTGCCGGGGCCGGGGAACTGGGTGTGCTTGTGGTAGAAGACCAGGATCAGGTGGGCCACCAGCAGGCCCGCCATGATGCCCGGGATCAGCAGCACGTGGATCGTGTAGAACCGCGGCACGATGTCGGTGCCGGGGAACTCACCGCCGAACAGGAAGAACGACAGGTACGTGCCCACGATGGGCACGGAGAGCACGGCGCCCTCCATGAAGCGGATACCCGTGCCCGACAGCAGGTCGTCCGGCAGCGAGTAGCCCATGAAGCCGTCGAACATGCCGAGGAACAGCAGCAGGAAGCCGAAGACCCAGTTGATCTCGCGCGGCTTGCGGAACGCACCGGTGAAGAAGATGCGCATCATGTGCACGAGCATCGCGGCCACGAAGACGATGGCCGCCCAGTGGTGGATCTGCCGGACGAGCAGACCGCCGCGCACGTCGAAGCTGATGTGCAGGGTCGACGCGTACGCCTCGGACATCGTGATGCCCTGCAGCGGCGCATAGGAGCCGTCGTAGACGACCTCGTTCATCGCCGGGTGGAAGAACAGCGTCAGGTAGACACCGGTCAGGATGACGATGATGAAGCTGTAGAGGGAGATCTCGCCCAGCATGAAGGACCAGTGGTCCGGGAAGATCTTCCGCAGGTTGGCCTTGGCGAGGCTGTAGATGCCCAGCCGGCCGTCGGCCCAGTCGGCGACGCGTTCGCCGGCGGGCGCCTTGCCGCGCGGCTTCGCGCTCGCGCTCGTGTTGGTGCTCATCCACGCTCCCAAAAGGCAGGGCCCACGGGCTCTTCGAAGTCGCCCAGCGCCTCGAGGTAACCCTCGCCGTTCACGCTGATCTGCAGCTGCGGCAGCGCGTGACCGGCGGGGCCGAAGATCACCCGGGCACCGTCGGACAGGTCGAACGTCGACTGGTGGCACGGGCAGAGCACGTGGTGCGTCTGCTGCTCGTAGAGGCTGATCGGGCAGCCGACGTGGGTGCAGATCTTGGAGAACGCCAGGATGCCCTGGTGCGCCCACTCGCGGGACTTCTTGTCCTTGATGTCGTCCGGCTCGATGCGGACGATCATCAGGGCCGCCTTGGCGAGCTGCTCCTGGTAGTCGTGCTGCTCCTCCTCCAGGCCCTCGGGCACGGCGAAGGTCAGCGAGCCGACGGCCACGTCCTCGGGACGCAGCGGCTTGTTGGTGTTCTGGTTGATCAGCAGCCGGCCCTTGGACCACAGCGTGTGGCGCAGCTTGTCCTCCGGCAGCGGGCCGAGGTCGCGCAGCAGGAACACCCCGGAGAGCGGCACGAGGGTCAGCGCGCCGAGCATGGTGTTGCGGATCAGCTTGCGGCGCCCGAACTGGCTCTCGCCGGCGCCGGTGGCGAAGTCGGCCATGACCTTGGCCTTGACCTCGGGGCTCGCCTCGATCGGGTGACGGTCGTCGGCGACCTCGACGTCGGACATCAGCGTGCGGGCCCAGTGGACCGCGCCGGCGCCGATGGCGAACAGCGAGACGCCGAGGGTCATGCCCAACGCGAAGTTCAGCGCGCTGATGTGACCCAGCGGCCAGATGTAGACGATCTTGTCGATCGGGATGACGACGAAGCTCGCGATGAAGGCCAGCGTGGCGAGCATCGACACCGTGAACAGGAGCGCGACCGTGCGCTCCGAAGACTTCGCGGCCTTCTCGTCGATGTCCTGGCGACGCGGCTGGTGGGCCGGCAGGCCCGGGTCCGCGAACGGGTTGTCCGCGGTCGCGACCTGGCCGCCGCCCTCGTGTGCCGGCCTGGCCGGCAGGTTCTCTTCTGACATGTCCTGACTCATGACTTCTTCGCCTTGGTGGTGTGGGCCGCGAGCCAAATGGCACAGGCGATCAGGGCCCCGAGGCCGAAGATCCAACCGAAGAGACCCTCGGTGACCGGGCCGAGGCTGCCCAGCGACATACCGCCGGGGCTCGGCGATCCCTCGCCGTTGACGGCGTTGAGGTACGCGATGATCTCCCGCTTGTTCTCCTCCGGCATCGTGGTGTCGGGGAAGGACGGCATGTTCTGCGGGCCGGTGAGCATGGCCTCGAACAGGTGCTTGTTGCTCACGCCGTCGAGGGTGGGCGCGTACTTGCCGTTCGTCAGCGCGCCGCCCTTGCCCTGGTAGTTGTGGCACTGGGCGCAGTTGGTGCGGAACAGCTCCCCGCCGCGCGCGGCGTCGGCGCCGGACGGGTCGAACTGCTCCTCGTCGGGCGCGACCGGGCCGGGGCCCAGCGAGGCGATGTACGCCGCGAGCTGGTCGATCTGCTTCTGGGTGTAGATGACCTTCTTGCGCGGCACCTGGGCGCCGGGCTGCTGGGCCGGCATGCGGCCGGTGCCGACCTGGAAGTCCACGGCCGCGGAGCCGACGCCGACGAGGCTCGGGCCGTCACTGCTGCCCTGCCCCGACGTACCGTGGCAGCTGGAGCAGCCCACGGCGTACAGCTTCTTGCCCTCTTCGATGGCGAGGGACTGGGAGCTGTCGTCGGCCTGCGCCTTGGGCGCCGGCGCGAGCGCGGCGTACAGCCCCCCGATGGCCGTGAGCGCGACAAGTAGGACGACAAGCGCCGCCAGCGGGTGGCGCCGTCGTGCGGAGAGCTTTTTCACGGATTACCCCGGTGTCAGGATCTCTTGCGTCGATGGTTCTGGATGTCGTGGCCGTGTGCGCGTCTCGCGCGTGCGTCCGACTACTTGATCAGGTAGATCGTGGCGAAGAGGCCGATCCAGACGACATCGACGAAGTGCCAGTAGTAGGACACGACGATGGCCGCGGTGGCCTGCTCGTGGGTGAACCGCCGTGCCGCGTAGGTCCGTCCCAGGACCAGCAGGAAGGCGATGAGACCACCCGTCACGTGCAGACCGTGGAAGCCGGTGGTCAGGTAGAACACCGAACCGTAGGGGTCGGAGGAGAGCGAGAGCCCGTGCTCCTTGACCAGGTTGGTGTACTCGAAGATCTGACCGCCGATGAAGACCGCGCCCATGACGAAGGTCACGACGAACCACGAGCGCAGCTTCTTCACATCGCCGCGCTCCGCGGCGAAGACACCCATCTGGCAGGTGAAGGAGGAGAGCACGAGGATCGTGGTGTTCGTCGCCGAGAACGGGATGTCCAGGAAGTCGGCGTGCGCCTTCCAGTACTCGGCACCCGTCACCGAGCGAAGGGTGAAGTACATCGCGAAGAGGGCCGCGAAGAACATCAGCTCGGAACTCAGCCAGATGATGGTTCCGACGCTGGTGAGGTTCGGCCGGTTGACCGACGGGTGCGCGTGCCCGGTTTCTACTGCTGTTGCTGTCGCCACGCCCGACATTATGTCGGTCGCTTATCCCGCGCTCACTCCGGGGGGTGCCATTCGGTGTGTCAAGGCCCTTGAGGTAGGGAAGGGCGTCGCTCGAAGGAGCTAACCCTCCTCGAAGCCCCTTGCTCGGGAGTAAGGTTCGGCCACAGGCAGGCGACTCCACGAGGGCGAGGAGGCACGGATGCAGACGACCGCGACGGTGCTGGTCTACAGCGACGACAGGAACACCCGGGAACAGGTCCGTCTGGCCGTCGGCCGCCGCCCGGCGAGCGACCTGCCGCCGGTCGAGTACCAGGAGTGCGCGACCCTCCCGGCCGTCCTCAGCGCGCTGGAGCACGGCGGCGTCGACGCCTGCGTGTTCGACGGCGAGGCCGTCCCCGCCGGCGGCATGGGTGTGTGCCGTCAGGTCAAGGACGAGATCTTCCGCTGCCCGCCGGTGCTGGTGCTCATCGGGCGTCCCCAGGACGCCTGGCTGGCCAGTTGGAGCCGGGCCGACGCGGCGGTGAGCCACCCGGTCGACCCGGTCGAGCTGAGCGAGGCTCTGACGGGGCTGCTGCGGCAGCGGCTGGCCGTCGACGCGTAGCGTCACATCTCGGGCCGCAGTCGGGCCTCAGGGGCGTCGGTACGGTCGGCCACGGCCGGGTCGGCGCCCTTGCGCGTTCCCGTCGCGCTTCCCTTGCGCCACTCGCTCCAGGACAGGTTCCAGTCGCCGAAGCCGTTGCCGAAGGCGGGCATGTCCTCGCCCAGGCTGTTGACGACCGACACCACGTCGCCGACGCGCACGTTGTCGAAGAACCAGCGGGCGTTCTCGGTGCTCATGCCGACGCAGCCGTGGCTGACGTTGGCGATCCCCTGCGAGCCCACCGACCACGGCGCCGCGTGCACGTACTCCCCGCTCCAGGTGACGCGGGTGGCCCACTGGACGGGCAGGTCGTAGGACTCGGAGCTGCCGGAGGCGATGCCGACGGTCTCGCTGCGCATCCGCACGTTGGCCTCCTGCCCCAGCACCACCTTGATGCCGTTGCGGGTGGAGAAGCCGGGCTTGCCGGTCGTCACCGGGATGGTGCGGACGAGCTTGCCGTTGCGCTTGAAGGTCATGGTGTGCGCGGCGGCGTCGGTGACGGCCTCGATGCGGTCGCCGGTGCGCAGGGTCAGCGGCTTGACATCGGCCCCGTAGAGCGAGCCCTTGATGTGCACGTCGTCCAGGGTGCTGCGCACCTCGATGCGGGCGTTCGCGGGCCAGTAGGTGCGCGGGCGGTAGTGCAGGGTCTTGTCGTCGACCCAGTACCAGGCGCCCTCGTCGGCCGCCGGCGAGGCGTTGACGTGCAGGTTGCGCTCGACCACGCTCCGGCTGAGGGTGTCCTTGACGGCGGTGCTCAGCTCGGCCGTGATGGGCTGGCCGACGCCGTAGGTGCCGCTTTCCGGGCCGAAGGTGACCTTCAGGTGGCGTTTGGTCCCGGTGGTGTCGACGGTGAGCGTCTTGCGTCCCTGACGGCCCTTCGCGTCCTCGGTGGTCACCTTCACGACGTAGTGGGTCGCGCCGGAGAGCTTCGACGTGCTGCGCCAGCGCTTGCCGTCCGCGGACAGCCGCCCGCCCACATAGCGTCCCGAGCCGTCGGAGGCCGTCACATCGGTGATGCGGTTGCCTTCACCCTTGACGGTGATCTCCAGCGGCTTCTTGGGGTCGGCCTTCTTCGACCCGGTGACTCCCCCGGTCCACACGACCTGGCCGACCGCGTCGTAGGGGGCGTTGGCGAGGGGGTCGCCGCTGCCCGTACAGGAGGCCAGCGGCGCGGAGAGTGTCACTGCGACGATCGCGGTCGCCATGCGGCGCGGAGAAAAGTGACCCATGGTCACCACGCTAAGCACCGGCGATCTCCGGCGCCCGTCGAGCGCGTACGAACGGGCGACGGCCCGGACCCCTGCCGGGGTTCCGGGCCGTCGCCGTGCGGTACGTGGACGCGGGGCGCTCACTGGGTGCGGTTCTCACCCCTGTAGTACTCGAAGACCCAGCCCCACAGGCCGACGAGGATGAAGGGGGACGAGAAGTAGATCAGCCACCAGCCGAAGATGATGCCCAGGAAGGCCAGGGCGCCACCGAAGGCCAGCAGCAGCGGCTGCCAGCTGTGCGGGCTGAAGAAGCCCAGCTCGCCGGAGTCGTCCGCGACGTCCGCGTCCTCGCGGTCCTGGGCGCCGGTGTCGGCGCGCCGGGCGGTGAAGGCCAGGTAGAAGCCGACCATCACGGCGAGGCCGAAGGAGAGGAAGAGCGCCGTGGTGCCGACCGGCTCCCTGGACCACAGGCCGTACACGATGGCCATGCCCAGGAAGAAGACGGACAGCCACAGGAAGAGCTTGCCCTGGAACTTCACTTGCCGCTCTCCTTCTCGTCGCCGCCGGAGACGGCCGGGGCCGCGCCGACGTTCTCCAGCTGGTCCAGGGCGGCGATCTCCGGGTGGTGGAGGTCGAACGCCGGGGATTCGGACCGGATGCGCGGCAGCGTGAGGAAGTTGTGCCGCGGCGGCGGGCAGGAGGTCGCCCACTCCAACGAGCGGCCGTAGCCCCACGGGTCGTCGACCTCGACCTGCTTGCCGTACTTCGCCGTCTTCCACACGTTGTAGATGAACGGCAGGATCGACAGGCCCAGCAGGAAGGAGCTGATGGTCGAGATGGTGTTCAGCGTGGTGAAGCCGTCCGCGTTCAGGTAGTCCGCGTAGCGGCGGGGCATGCCCTCGGCGCCCAGCCAGTGCTGGACGAGGAAGGTGCCGTGGAAGCCGATGAACAGCGTCCAGAAGGTGATCTTGCCGAGGCGCTCGTCGAGCATCTTGCCGGTGAACTTCGGCCACCAGAAGTGGAAGCCGGAGAACATCGCGAAGACGACCGTTCCGAAGACGACGTAGTGGAAGTGCGCCACCACGAAGTAGGAGTCCGAGACGTGGAAGTCCAGCGGCGGCGAGGCCAGGATGACACCGGTCAGACCACCGAAGGTGAAGGTGATCAGGAAGCCGATCGCCCAGAGCATCGGTGTCTCGAAGCTCAGTGAGCCCTTCCACATCGTGCCGATCCAGTTGAAGAACTTCACACCGGTCGGCACCGCGATCAGGAAGGTCATGAAGGAGAAGAACGGCAGCAGCACACCACCGGTGACGTACATGTGGTGGGCCCACACCGTCGCCGAGAGGCCGGCGATGGAGATCGTCGCCGCGATGAGGCTGACGTAGCCGAACATCGGCTTCCGGGAGAAGACCGGGATGACCTCACTGATGATGCCGAAGAACGGCAGCGCGATGATGTACACCTCTGGGTGCCCGAAGAACCAGAAGAGGTGTTGCCAGAGCAAGGCGCCGCCGTTGGCGGCGTCGAACACATGCGCGCCGAACTTGCGGTCGGCCTCCAGGGCCAGCAGCGCGGCGGCCAGCACCGGGAAGGCGAAGAGCACCAGCACACCGGTGAGCAGCACGTTCCAGGTGAAGATCGGCATACGGAACATCGTCATGCCGGGAGCGCGCATGCAGATGATCGTGGTGATGAAGTTGACCGAGCCGAGGATCGTACCGAAACCGGAGAACGCCAGACCCATGATCCACAGGTCGCCGCCGATGCCCGGGGAGCGGACCGCGTCGGTCAGCGGGGAGTAGGCGAACCAGCCGAAGTCGGCGGCGCCCTGCGGGGTGAGGAAGCCGGCGACGGCGATCAGCGAGCCGAACAGGTAGAGCCAGTAGGCGAACATGTTCAGCCGCGGGAAGGCGACGTCGGGCGCGCCGATCTGGAGCGGCATGATCCAGTTCGCGAAGCCGGCGAAGAGCGGGGTCGCGAACATCAGCAGCATCACGGTGCCGTGCATCGTGAAGAGCTGGTTGAACTGCTCGTTCGACACCACCTGCGTGCCGGGGCGGGCGAGTTCGGCGCGCATGACGAGCGCCATCACGCCACCGATGAGGAAGAAGAAGAACGACGTCGCCAGGTAGAGCGTGCCGATCGTCTTGTGGTCGGTGGTGGTCAGCCACTTGACGACGACGTTGCCGGGCTGCTTGGTGCGGACCGGCAGCTCGTCCGCGTACACGTCGCCGTGCGCGGCGGCCGCACCGTGGGGTTCGTTGAGAATGCTCACTGGGTCTTGGTCTCCGCGTTCTTGGCGTTGCCCGTGGTGGCAATGCCTGCCGGGACGTAACCGGTCTGGCCCTTGTCCGCCAGGTCCTTCAGGTGCTGCCTGTACTCCTCGGGGGAGACGACCTTGACGTTGAAGAGCATCCGGGAGTGGTCCACGCCGCACAGCTCGGCGCACTTGCCGACGAAGGTGCCCTCCTTGCTGGGGGTCACCTGGAAGACGTTGGTGTGGCCGGGGATGACGTCCATCTTCATCAGGAAGGGGACCACCCAGAAGGAGTGGATGACGTCACGCGAGGTGAGGACGAACCTGACCGACTCGCCCTTGGGGAGCCACAGCGTGGGGCCCGGGTTGCCGGTGTCCGGGTTCCGCGTCGCCGGCGTGCCGTAGTCGTAGACGCCGTCGGCGCCCGCGGGGGCGTCCAGCTTCTTCGCGGGGATCGAGGACAGCTCCGCGGGCACCGTGCCGGCCGCCGGCGTCGACGGGTTGCCGTCCACGTCCTCGACGTAGTTGAAGGCCCAGCTCCACTGGAAGCCGACCACGTTGACGACGTGGTCGGGGCGCGCCGAGGTCTCCAGCAGCTTGGACTCGTCCCGGGCGGTGAAGTAGAAGAGCACCGAGATGATGACGAGCGGGACCGTGGTGAAGAGCGCCTCGATCGGCATGTTGTAGCGGACCTGGGGCGGGACCTCCACCTTCGTGCGGCTGCGCCGGTGGAAGAAGATGCTCCAGATGATCAGACCCCACACGAGCACGCCGACCGCCAACGCGGCGGCCCAGGAGCCCTGCCAGAGGGACAGGATTCGCGGTGCCTGCTCCGTGACGGGGCTGGGCATGCCGAGGCGGGGGAAGTCCTCGTATGTGCAACCGGTGGCGGTCGCAAGGACCAGGCCCGCGGCCAGCGCCTGCGGCAGAATCCGCCGCATCGGGCGCCGCGACGAGCGGTCGGAGCCGTAGGGACTCACGTAGCGCCTTCCCGAGAGTCTCGCCCACGCGTCCGGATGCCCGGCCTGTGCTGGTCGGTCGCCCTGGCGCGGGCAGTGGTGTGGATGTTTATGCGGACCAAACCCTACTGGACTCGATTTTGGGGCGCGCGGGGAGGGGGGCCAACGCGCCGGGGCGGCCCCCGAAGGGGTGTCGGGCACCGCTCCGCACCTGCGGAGGGCCCCGTTTCGGGGGCTTTTGACTGGTCCCCAGACGCTCGCCGGGGCACCGGGGCGTAGCGTTCACCACGTGCCCTACTTCGACGCCGCGTCCGCCGCACCGCTGCATCCCGTCGCCAGGCAGGCCCTCCTCGCCGCCCTCGACGAAGGGTGGGCCGACCCCTCCCGGCTCTACCGCGAGGGGCGCCGCGCGCGGCTGCTGCTCGACGCCGCCCGGGAGGCCGCCGCGGACGCCGTCGGGTGCCGTCCGGACGAACTCGTTTTCACTCCTTCGGGTACACGTGCCGTCCACGCGGGAGTGGCCGGGGCGCTCGCCGGCCGGCGCCGGGTGGGCCGGCATGTGGTCGTCTCCGCCGTCGAGCACTCCTGCGTGCTGCACGCGGCGTCGTACACGGTGAACCACGCGCAGGGCGGAGAGGACGCCGACGTCACGCAGGTCGGCACCGACCGCACCGGACTGGTCGACGCGGGCGCCTTCGGCGCGGCGCTGCGCGAGGACACCGCGCTGGCCTGCCTGCAGTCCGCCAACCACGAAGTCGGCACGGTGCAGCCGGTCGAGGAGGTCGCGGAGCTGTGCCAGGCGGCGGGTGTGCCGCTGCTGGTCGACGCCGCCCAGTCGCTGGGCTGGGGAGCGGTGCCGGGGAGCTGGTCGCTGCTGGCGGCGAGCGCCCACAAGTGGGGCGGGCCGTCCGGGGTGGGTCTGCTGGCGGTCCGCAAGGGAACCCGCTTCGCGTCCCAGGGACCCGCGGACGAACGGGAGTCGGGCCGCGCGCCCGGCTTCGAGAACCTCCCCGCGATCGTCGCCGCGGCCGCCTCCCTGCGGGCGGTGCGCGCCGAGGCCGCGGCGGAAGCGGCGCGGCTGTCCGCCCTTGTCGGCCGCATCCGTGCCGCGGTGCCCGAACTCGTCCCGGACGTCGAGGTGGTGGGGCACCCCGAACTGCGGCTGCCGAACGTGGTGACCTTCTCCTGCCTCTACGTGGACGGCGAGGCCCTGCTGCACGAACTGGACCGGGAGGGCTTCTCCGTGTCCTCGGGGTCCTCGTGCACGGCCAGCACACTGACTCCGAGCCATGTGCTCAAGGCGATGGGCGTGCTCTCCGAGGGGAACGTGCGGGTCTCGCTGCCGGCGGGGACGGAGGCGGGGGACGTCGACCGCTTCCTCGAGGTGCTGCCCGGCGTGGTGCGTGCGGTGCGCGAGCGGCTCGGCGCGCCGACGCCGGGGTCAGGGCCGGCGGCGCGCCCGTCCGCGAAGGAGGCGGTCGAGGAGGAGGGCGGGCCGGATCTCGTCGTGGACTCCCTCGGCAAGCGGTGCCCGATTCCGGTCATCGAGCTGGCGAAGGTCATCGGGGACGTGCCGGTGGGCGGGATCGTGTCGGTGCTCTCCGACGACGAGGCCGCCCGGCTCGACATCCCGGCGTGGTGCGACATGCGCGAGCAGGAGTACCTGGGCGCCGGGTGGGCGCGCACAGCTGTATGGCACGCTCGGCCTCCGGCCTGGTGCGGGGGCCCACGGGTGGGCGCGGCTGTGCGCAGCCGGTCCCCCGCGTCCTCACCGAGGCCCTCGCCCCGGGGCGCGCGCCGCCGCGGGGGGGCGGTGCGACCGGGACGCGAGGCGCCCGCCCCGACGCCACCGCCCCGGGTCCCCTGCCGCTCGGCCGTCGGCGCGGGAGGACGCGTACGCCATCGCATCCGAGGTGCGGCGCGCACGCACCCCGATCGCTTTTCCGGCGCCCGCCCCGACCGCCATGTCCGCCGCCGTGCCGCCCCTCCCGGGCGGCCGCGGTGGGAGGCGACCAGGCGGCCGACCTCGCAGCGCCTCAGTGAAGGTGCGCGCGGACCTCCTCGGCCGCGTCCTCGCCGTAGGCCTTGGTGAAGCGGTCCATGAAGTGAGCCCGCCGCAACTGGTACTCCTGCGTGCCGACCGTCTCGATCACCAGCGTCGCCAGCATGCAGCCCACCTGGGCCGCCCGCTCCGCACCCACGCCCCACGCCAGACCCGAGAGGAAACCCGCCCGGAAGGCGTCGCCGACGCCGGTGGGGTCGACCTTGGCCTCCTCCTCCGGGCAGCTCACGACGATCGGCTCCTCGCCGGCCCGCTCGATGCGGACGCCGCGCGAGCCGAGCGTGGTGACGCGGGTGCCGACCCGGCCGAGGATCTCGGCGTCCGTCCAGCCGGTCTTGGACTCGATCAGGCCCTTCTCGTACTCGTTGGAGAAGAGGTAGGCCGCGCCGTCGAGCAGTATCCGGATCTCGTCGCCGTTCATACGGGCGATCTGCTGCGAGAAGTCCGCCGCCCACGGGATGCCGCGGGAGCGGCACTCCTCGGTGTGGCGCAGCATCGCCTCGGGGTCGTCGGCGCCGATGAGCACGAGGTCGAGGCCGCCCACGCGGGCGGCGACGGAGTGCAGCTCGATGAGGCGGGCCTCGCTCATGGCGCCGGTGTAGAAGGAGCCGATCTGGTTGTGGTCGGCGTCCGTGGTGCAGACGAAGCGCGCGGTGTGCAGCACCTCGGAGATGCGGACGGACGCGGTGTCCACGCCGTGCCGGTCGAGCCAGGCGCGGTACTCGTCGAAGTCGGAGCCGGCGGCGCCGACGAGGATGGGCCGGACACCCAGCTGGCCCATCCCGAAGCAGATGTTCGCACCGACGCCACCGCGGCGTACGTCGAGCGTGTCGACCAGGAAGGAGAGGGAGACCGTGTGCAGCTGATCGGCGACGAGCTGGTCGGCGAATCGGCCGGGGAAGGTCATCAGGTGGTCGGTGGCGATGGAGCCGGTGACTGCGATACGCACGGCTGGGATGCTCCTGCGGAGGCGGGCGGCGGACGGTACCTGTCCACGCTACCGGCTGGGCCGGGGGGCGCCGACTAGGGAAAACTACCCGATAGTAGGGCTTTCTCCCCTCACCTCGGGTCCCTATGGTCGTGTCTATGACCACTCCTCTTCGCGCCGCTCCCCTCCTCGACGACCCCGAGTCGCTCGCGGAGCTGGTCGGCGACTGCCGCAAGATGGCCGCGCACTGGGAGGTCTCCGCGCAGGACGCGTCCGCTCCGGTCAGCCCGGCCAGTCTGCGCGGGATCACGGTGCCGGCCGCGTCGTCGCATGTCGTCGAGGGCATGGCGGAGTACGCCGACTGATCGGAACCGCGAGGCGCTCCTGCCCGTCCAAGCGACGTCCCTCCGGCCGCCCGGCCGGGACGTCGCCGGCTGTGCCGGCTGAGCGGAGCCGAAGGAGCCATCGTGGAGAGCGAGCCGACGCGACCGCACCGCCGCCGGAGCAGGTCATCGTGGGCGGTGACGGCGGTGGCGGCCGCCGTGCTGGCCGCCGGGGGCGGCGGAGCCTACTGGGCCTCGTCGGCGGCGGACGGCGCCGTGCCGCGCGGCTCGGGCGGCAGCGGGGGCGCTTCCCCTCGGCCGCTGGAGCTCGATGGCGCCGGCCGCGATGCGGGTGTCGACCTCACCGTCCGGGGCGACCTGCCCGACGGCCCGTCCTCCGCGGCCGTGCGGCTCCCGGGTGACGTGTCGCGTGCCGCGGTGGTACGGCTGGCGCGCGCCCTTGATGTGCCGGGGACGGTGACGTCCGACCACGGCGTCTGGAAGGCCGGCGGCACGCCGGACGGCGGCGGGCCGGTGCTCCGGGTCGGCAAGGAAGCGCCGGGCGCCTGGTCGTACGCCTACTACGGCGGCGCACCCCGCGAGGGCCGCGCCCCGGTTCGGGAGGATCTCGCGGTACCGGCGGCGCAGGCGCTGCGCGTGGCGGCACCGGTCTTCGCGGCGCTCGGGCTGCAGGACGCGCGAACGGACGCGCGCGAGGTCTCGGGGGTGCTGCGCACGGTCACCGCGGACCCGCGGCCGGCGGGGCTGCCGACGCACGGCTGGCGGTCGGCGGTCCTGGTCGCCTCCGACGGGCTGCTGGTCGCCGGGCACGGCATGATGGCGCCGCTCACCAGGGGCGACACCTATCCGGTGGTGTCGGCGAAGGAGGCCTTGAAGCTGCTCGAGCGCCCCGGCGCGGGCGGTGACCCGGGAATCGGCTCCTGCCCGACCGTGGTGCCGAAGCACCCCCGCGGGTCCGGCGACGGGCCGAGGCTGCCGGAGGTGCTCCCCTGCCTGCCGACGGCGCACCGGCAGCTGGAGGTGCGCCGTGCCGAGTTCGGCCTGTCGGCGCAGCAGGTGGCCGGGCGGCTCGCCCTGGTGCCGTCCTGGCTCTTCGAGGTGGCGCGAAAGGGCGAGACGCGCACCTCGGTGCTGGCCCAGCCCGCCGTGGACCCGGCCCATGTGCGCGGCGGCGGCGCCTCTCCCGCGCCGACGAGGCCGGTGGCGCCGGTCGTCTCGCCGGTGAAGGTGGAGTCGTACAGCGCCGAGGGCACGGAGCTGACACTGCGCTTCTGGGGCGGGGTGTGCAGTCGCTACACGGCTTCGGCCGACGAGTCGGGCGCGGTGGTGACGGTGCGGGTGACAGGGGTGCAGGAGGACCCGGGGAAGGCCTGCGTCATGGTCGCCGAACGCTTCACGCGCACGGTCCGCCTCGATGCGCCGCTGGGCGGCCGCAAGGTCGTCGATCTCTCCGACGGCAGCACGGTGCCGGGGAAGTGACGGCGCCCGGCCCGAGGCGTCAGGACACGCCGAGGACGGCGAGCACCGTGGGTGCCCGCCGTCCTTGCGCGGGGCTCAGTGGAACGAGTCGCCGCAGGCGCAGGAGCCGGTGGCGTTCGGGTTGTCGATCGTGAAGCCCTGCTTCTCGATCGTGTCGACGAAGTCGATGGAGGCGCCGCCGAGGTAGGGGGCGCTCATACGGTCGGTGACCACCTTCACACCGCCGAAGTCCTTGACGACGTCGCCGTCGAGAGAACGCTCGTCGAAGAACAGCTGGTAGCGCAGGCCGGAGCAACCGCCCGGCTGGACGGCGACGCGCAGCGCGAGGTCGTCGCGGCCTTCCTGCTCGAGCAGGCTCTTGACCTTGGAGGCCGCCGCGTCGGACAGGATGATGCCCTCGCTCTGGCTGGTCTCGTCCTGAACCGTCATCTGATCCACTCCCGGGTTGTACGGATGCTGCCACAACAGTGAACCGGTGGCGTCCCGGATTCATTCCTCCGGGTCCGATGGGTGTTCGCGCCCTCCATGCTCGCACACCGGACCCGCTTCGGGTAATGCGTCACACTGACGCGAGGGGCCATCGTCATTCTGACGCGAACGGGTTATGATAGATAGCGTCAAATAGACGAAAAGGTTGAGCCGCAGTTCCGCAGAGAAAGGGCTTCGGGCCCGTGACCATCACATCCGAACCGCTGGACGTCCAGCCGACCCCGCTCGCCCTGCTCCTCCTGGGCCGCGAGTCCGACCCGCGCAGCGAACGCGGCGTCGACTGTCCCGGCGACCTGCCCGCCCCCTCTGACCCGGACCTGGTGGAGCGCGCCCGTGCCGCCAAGGCCAAGCTCGGCGAGAAGGTCTTCGTCCTGGGCCACCACTACCAGCGCGACGAGGTCATCCAGTTCGCCGACGTCACCGGCGACTCCTTCAAGCTGGCGCGGGACGCGGCCGCCCGGCCCGAGGCCGAGTACATCGTCTTCTGCGGCGTGCACTTCATGGCCGAGTCGGCGGACATCCTGACCTCCGACGCCCAGCAGGTGATCCTCCCCGACCTGGCGGCCGGCTGCTCCATGGCCGACATGGCCACCGCCGAGCAGGTCGCCGAGTGCTGGGACGTGCTCACCGAGGCCGGCGTCGCCGACGTCACCGTGCCCGTCTCCTATATGAACTCCTCCGCCGACATCAAGGCCTTCACCGGCCGGCACGGCGGCACCATCTGCACCTCCAGCAACGCCCAGCGGGCCCTGGAGTGGGCGTTCCAGCAGGGCGAGAAGGTGCTCTTCCTCCCCGACCAGCACCTCGGCCGCAACACCGCGGTCCGGGAGATGGGCTTCTCGCTGGAGGACTGCGTCGTCTACAACCCGCACAAGCCGAACGGCGGAGTGACCGCCGAGCAGCTGCGCGACGCGAAGATGATCCTGTGGCGCGGCCACTGCTCGGTGCACGGTCGCTTCTCGCTGGACTCGGTCGAGGACGTGCGCGCCCGCATCCCCGGCGTCAACGTGCTGGTGCACCCCGAGTGCAAGCACGAGGTCGTCGCCGCCGCCGACCACGTCGGTTCGACCGAGTACATCATCAAGGCCCTGGAGGCGGCCCCGGCCGGCTCGTCGTGGGCGATCGGCACCGAGCTCAACCTGGTGCGCCGGCTGGCCAAGGCGCACCCGGACAAGCAGATCGTCTTCCTCGACAAGACCGTGTGCTTCTGCTCGACCATGAACCGGATCGACCTGCCGCACCTGGTGTGGGCGCTGGAGTCGCTGGCCGACGGCAAGGTCGTCAACCGCATCCAGGTCGACCGGGAGACCGAGCACTTCGCGAAGCTCGCGCTGGAGCAGATGCTCGCCCTGCCGTAGGGGCAGGACGGGCGCATGATCCTGCGCCCGCCGCGCGGCACCGACGAGGACGCCGACACGGTGGCGGTCGTGGCCGCCGCCGCGTCGGCGCCGCCGACGCCCTGCCGGCGGCAGCCCGCCCGAGCGGACGCCTCCCGAGGCGGCCGCCCTGCGACGCACCGCGAGGGACATGGGGGCTGTCGCTTCTCGCCGTGCCGCCCTCCGCGCAGCGGCAGGGGGTCGGCCGCGAACTGCCGGCCGCCGCCCCGGCCTACGGGCGCGGCTGCCTGCGCGGCATCATCTGCGGCTCCCCCGACCCGCGGGAGGCGGCGGGCCTACCGCGGGTCGGGCTTCGCGCTGCATCCGGCCATGCGCCTGGAGGGTGCCGTCCGCACGGGCGACCTGCCCGCGCCGGACGGGGCGGTGCACGAGAACTCCGCCGAGCACCGCGACCTCACTGACTCCGTGGACCGGCGCACCCGCGGCGGCGCCCACGGCCCCGACCGCGACCAACTCCTCACCGAGTGCCCGCTGTCGGTTGTGGACGACCTCACCGGGAGCGGCTACTGCCGCATCGACCGGCACGGGAGCGTACGGCTGCTCGCCGCCACCTCCCGCCGGCCGGCGACCCGCCTGCTCACCGCCGCGCTGCTGAGCCTGCCCGAGGGCACCCGGCACAGGCAGCCCATGTGACGGCCGAGCAGCAGGGGGCGGTGGACGCGGGGTCGGCCGCCGGGCTGCGGATCGGCACGTCCGGCTGGTTCCGCCTGCGCGGGACGCGTCCGCCCGAGCCGTACATCCCGTCCGGGTTCATCCTGCAGACGCGGCAGGGCCCCGGGCGTCGTTGAACGCCCGGGGCCCTGCCGCAGGTTGGCCTTCGCGGTCTCAGACCCCGGCCAGCTCCGCCTCCTTCTGCGGCTCCGCGCCGCCCGGGCCGCCGGCCTGGGCCGCCCGCTTGAGCGCCTTGCGCTTGGCCCGGCGCTCCTTGCGGATCTCGACCGCCGTGTAGAGGGTCGGGACGAGCAGCAGGGTCAGCAGCGTCGAGGTGAGCAGACCGCCGATGACGACGATGGCCAGCGGCTGGGCGATGAACCCTCCCTCTCCGGTGATCCCGAGGGCCATCGGGAGCAGGGCGAAGATGGTCGCGAGCGCGGTCATCAGGATCGGCCGCAGACGGTGCCGGCCGCCTTCGATGACGGCCTCCACCACGCCGTAGCCCCGTGCCCGGTACTGGTTGACGAGGTCCATCAGCACGATCGCGTTGGTCACCACGATGCCGATGAGCATCAGCATGCCGATCATGGCCGGGACGCCCATCGGGGTGCCGGTGATCAGCAGCAGGCCGATGGCGCCGGTCGCGGCGAACGGGACGGACACCAGCAGCACCAGCGGCTGGATCAGGCTGCGGAAGGTGCCGACCAGCAGCAGGAAGACGATGGCGATCGCGGCGAGCATGGCGAGCGCGAGCGACCTGTTGGCCTCGTCCTGGTCGGAGGAGACGCCGCTGATCTCGGCGGTGGCGCCCTTGGGCAGCTCGAGCTTCTCGATCTTGTCCTTCAGGGCCTTGCTCACCGCGCCCGTGTCGTCAGCGGTGGGCTTCGCCGTGATCGTCGCGGCGCGGGCACCGTCGATCCGGGTCTTCTGCACCGGTCCGGGGGCCTCGACGACCTCGGCGACCTTGCCCAGCTTCACCGGTCCCGCGGGGGTCGGGATGGTGAGGGCCTTGAGCTCGGCGACCGTCCCGGCCTTCTGCGCGGAGACCACCCGCACGTCGCGCTCGGTGTCGTCGAGCACCGCGGTGCCGACGGTCGTACCGCGCACGGCCTGGGTGACGGCGGCGCCGATGGTGGCGTCGGTGAGGCCGTACGTGGCGGCCTCGGCCTGCTTGGCGCGGATCTCGACCCGGGGCACGCTCTGCGCCAGGTCGCTGCTGACGTCGGTGACGCCGTCCAGCTCGGCGACGGCGTCGCGGACCTTGGCGCTGGCCTTGGCCAGGGTGTCGGCGTCGGCGGCCTTGACCACCACCGACAGGTCCTGGTTGCCGAAGCCGCCGCCGCCGGCGGAGACCGAGGTCGTCCCGACGCCGTCGAGCTTCTTCAGACCCTTCTGGATCTCGTCGAGGACGGCGGCGCTGTCGTCGGCGTCCTTCAGCTTCACCTGGAAGCTGGCCTGGTTGGCGCCGGTGCCGCCGCCGAAGGCCGCCAGGAAGCCGGAGGAGCCCACGGTGACCTGGTAGTCCTGCACCTGGTCGATGCCCTCGAGGAGCGTCTCGACCTTGCGGGCGGCCGCGTCGGAGGCCGACAGGCCGGTGCCCGGCGGGAGTTCCTGCTTGACGGTCAGCGTGTCCTGGTCGCCCGGCTCGAAGAGGTTCGTCTTCAGCAGCGGGGTGAGGCCGACGGTGACCACCAGGACCGCGACGGCGATGAGGACGCTGGTCAGCCGGCGGCGGGTGGCGAAGCGCAGCACCGGCACGTACAGCCGCTGCAGCGCGCCGCGGGACTCCTCCTCCTCGGCCCTGCGGCGGATCTCCGCGGGATCAGCGCTGCCCGCGTCGGCCGGGGGCCTCAGGAACCAGTACGACAGCACCGGGACGATGGTCAGGGACACCAGCAGCGAGGCCAGCAGCGCCGCCGCGACGGTGAGCGAGAAGCCGCCGAACAGGGCGCCGACCATGCCGCCGACCAGGCCGATCGGCAGGAAGACGGCGACCGTGGTGAGAGTCGAGGCGGTGACCGCGCCGGCCACCTCGCGCACCGCGGCGATGATCGCGGTCTGCTTCTCCTCACCGTAGGCGAGGTGCCGCTTGATGTTCTCCAGCACCACGATCGAGTCGTCGACGACACGGCCGATGGCGATGGTCAGCGCGCCCAGCGTGAGCATGTTGAGCGACAGGCCGCGCGTCCACAGCACGATCAGCGTCAGCACGACGGAGATCGGGATGGACACCGCGGTCACCAGCGTCGAGCGCAGCGACGCCAGGAAGACGAGGATGACCACGACCGCGAAGAGCAGGCCGAGCAGGCCCTCGGTGGTCAGCCCGTGGATGGACTTGGAGACGGCCGGGCCCTGGTCGCTCACGACGGTGAGCTTGGAGCCCTTCCCGAGGTCGCGCTCGAGGTCGGCCAGCTTGTCCTTGACGGCCGAGGAGACCGCGACGGCGCTGCCGTCCTGGTCCATGGTGAGGGCGATCCCGAGGCTGGGCTCGCCGTCGGTCCGGGTGATGGACGCGGCGGCGTCGGGACGCTCCGCGACGGTGGCGACGTCGCCGAGGCGCACGGGCCGCGGGGCCGCGGGGATCCGCAGCTCCTCGATCTCGCGCACCGAGGCGTACTCGCCGCCGACCTGCACGGTGCGGCTCTTGCCGCCGTCCTCGAAGGACCCGGCCGGCACGGCGTGTCCGCCGGCCTGCAGCGCCTGCACGAGGGCGGCGGCGCCGAGCCGGCGGGCGGCGAGCTTCTTGTCGTCGGGGGTGACGGTGACGATCTGGTTCTGGACGCCGGTGACGCTCACCTGGCCGACGCCGTCGATGTCCTGCAGCACCGGGACGACCGAGCGGTCGAGGGCGTCGGCGAGCGCCTGCTGGTCCATGCCGGTGGAGGTGGCGGCGAGGACGACGGCCGGGATGTCGTCCGTCGAGCCGGCCACGACCTGCGGGTCGGCGTCCTTCGGCAGCCGCGCGGAGACCCGGTTCACGGCCTGCTGGACGTTGGCGACCAGCTTGTCGCTGTCGTTGCCGTAGTCGAATCGGGCCATGATCACGGCGGCGCCCTCGCTCGCCGTGGAGGTGATCCCGGTGATGCCGTCGACGCCCCGGACGCCGTTCTCGATCGGCTCGACGACCTGCTTCTCGACGACGTCGGGGGAGGCACCCGGGTAGGTCGTGATCACCGACACCAGGGGCAGGTCGAAGGGGGGCAGCTTCTGCTGCTTGAGGGACGGTATCGCGATGGCGCCGAAGGCGATGGCGACCACGGCCATCAGCGCCACCAGACTGCGCTGGGTGAGGCTGAATCGGGACAGCCAGGACATCGTGGTGCGGTCTCTTCTCTGTGCTCGCGGTGCGGACGGTTGCGGGGCTGCGGGTTTGCGGACTTGGAGGCCGCGCGGACAGGTGGGGTGGAGCAAGGAGCGGGTCGAGGGCCGAGTCCGGCAAGGCGGAGAAGCAAGACGCAGCGGAGCTGCGGCGACCGACGACAACGCCGCCAGGCGAGAGCCGTCGACCCGCGACGCCGCCCCGCCTGTCCGCGCGGCCTCTTATCAGCCCATGCCACCTTCTCCTGCCGCGGACGGTGGTTTTCTCAGCCCGAGGTCCCGGTTGGCCCCCGGGGCGTACTGCGGATGCGGTACACGCCGGTCGTACGCCGCGTGCGCTGGGCGCACCAGACCTGACTCATAGGCGGCGACGACCAGCTGTGCGCGGTCGCGGGCGCCGAGCTTCGCCATGGTGCGGTTCACATGTGTCTTGACGGTGAGCGGGCTCACCCCGAGGCGTTCGGCGATCTCGTCGTTCGGCAGCCCCAGCGCCACCTCGACCAGCACCTCGCGCTCGCGCGCCGTCAGCGCGTCGAGGCCGGGGGCGGCCGCCGCTCCCTCGCTCTGAGGGGGGCGCTGCCCACCGCCCTGCGCCAGGAACGTGGCGATCAGGCTCTTGGTGGCGGACGGGGAGAGCAGGGCGTCGCCCGAGGCGACGGTGCGGATCGCGGCGAGCAGCTCGTCGGGCTCGGCGCCCTTGCCGAGGAAGCCGGCGGCGCCGGCGCGGATCGCCTGGGCGACGTACTCGTCGGCCTCGAAGGTCGTCAGGACGAGGACCGCCACGCCGGTCAGGTCCTCGGCCTCGGTGATCGCACGGGTGGCGGCGATGCCGTCCGTACCGGGCATCCGGATGTCCATCAGGACGACGTCCGCGCGGGTGCTGCGGGCCAGCGCCACGGCCTCGTCGCCGTCCGAGGCCTCTCCCACGACCTCCATGTCCGGCTCGGACTCCACGAGGACGCGGAACGCGCCCCGGAGCAGCGCCTGGTCGTCCGCGAGCAGCACCCTGATCATGCCGGGATTCTCCCATCCCCGGTCGGACCGGCGGACTGGCGGCCCTGCACCGCGAGCGGCAGGCGGGCGTGGACGCGGAAGCCGCCCTGCGCGCCGGGGCCGGCCTCACAGGTGCCGCCGAGCGCCGCGGCCCGCTCGCGCATGCCGATCAGGCCGTGGCCGCCGCCCGCGCTGTCCGGCCCCTGCGGGCTGCCGCCGCTGTCGACCACGGTGACCTCCAGCGCCTCGGCGCCGCGCGCGATACGGACCTCCGCACGGGCGCCCGGGCCGGCGTGCTTGTGGACGTTGGTGAGCGACTCCTGGATGACCCGGTACGCGGTGAGGTCCACGCTCGCGGGGAGCGTGCCGGGGTCCTCCTCGACGACCCGCACCGGCAGCCCGGCCCTGCGGAAGCCGTCGACGAGCTGGTCCAGCACGCCGAGGCCGGGCGCCGGCTCCATGGGGGCGGCCGGGTCCCCGGTCTGCCGCAGCAGGCCGACGGTCGCGCGCAGCTCGGACAGCGCGGAGCGGCTCGCCTCGCGGACGTGCGCGAGGGCCTGCTTGGCCTGGTCGGGGCGGCTGTCCATGACGTGGGCGGCGACTCCGGCCTGCACGTTGACCAGGGCGATGTGGTGGGCGACCACGTCGTGCAGCTCCCGGGCGATCCGCATCCGCTCCTCGGCGACGCGGCGCTTGGCCTCCTCCTCCCGAGTGCGCTCGGCCCGCTCGGCGCGCTCCTCGACGGCGGCGACGTAGGCGCGGCGGTTGCGGGTGGCCTCGCCGGCGGCCGCGGCCATACCGCTCCACGCGAACAGGGCGATGTTCTCGGCGGAGTACCAGGGCCGGGCCCCGAAGAGCATGGCGATCGCGGGCAGCAGCAGGCAGGTGGCCAGGCCGATCCGGAAGGTGGTGGTGCGGTCCGTGCGGGTGGAGGCGGAGAACAGCGCGACGACGACGGTGGCCGCCACCGGGGCGCGGCCCGCGCCGGTCGCGGTGAGCAGGTAGACCACGGTGACCGCGCAGGTGAAGGCGAGGACGCCCAGTGGACTGCGCCGGCGCAGCAGCAGCGCCGCGGAGCCGAGGACGGTGAGCGCGACGCTCAGGGGCGAGGCGTCGTACCGCTCGGCGTGCGGCCCGATGAGCATGTTGCCGAGGATCACCGCGAGGACGGCGAGCGCCAGCCCGGCGTCAAGGGCGATGGGGTGGGCCTGCGGCCACAGCCGGGCGCGGTCCCGCATGGATCGATGCTGCACGCCCACCAACGGTACGGCCCCCGCGCACGCCCCTGCCCCTTGTGCCCGGCCGGTGACGTGCCGGCCGGGGACCGGCCCTCACCCACGCAGGTTCCGCCGGCCGGCGTACGGGAGCGCGGTGGAGCGCACGCCGCGACACATCAGCCGTCCCCTGGATCAGCCGCCCCTCACATCAGGGGGCACCCAACCGCCCGCACGACGCCCGCGCACGCCCGTGCCCCGGCCCGGCGCGGTACCGGGCCGGGGCACGACCGAGAGTGTGCCGACGCGGTGAAGCCTCAGCCGGGGATCAGCCCTTCCCCGGGCTCCGTCCGGGAGGACGGCCCCCACCCCAGCATCTCCCGGACGTCCTCAACCGTGGCGTCCGGGGCCGGCAGGATCAGCTCGGACGGCTCCAGGGAGTCGTCCGGCAGGGGTGTGCCGAGCCGGCGGACGGCGTCGAGAAGAGCGGTGAGCGTACGCCGGAACCCGGCCTCGTCACCGCTCTCCGTCTCCGCCAGGAGCTCGTCGTCGAGCTTGTTGAGCTCGGGAAGGTGGCTCTCGTCCACCGTCACCTGGCCCTCGCCCATGATCCGAACGATCACGACGCCCTCCTCCAGGGTCGCTACTGCTTGTCGAACCGGGGCTGGTCCTGGGTCTGGGACTGGGTCTGGCCCTGCTGCCCGCCCTCGATGGCCTGCTGCGGGGAGCCGCCGGCCAGCTCGGCCTTCATGCGCTGCAGCTCCAGCTCCACGTCGCTGCCGCCGGAGAGGCGGTCGAGCTCGGCCTGGATGTCGTCCTTGGCGATCCCGGTCGGGTCGTCGAGGGCGCCGGAGGCCAGCAGCTCGTCCAGGGCCCCGGCCCGGGCGCGCAGCTGCTCGGTCTTGTCCTCGGCCCGCTGGATCGCGAGGCCGACGTCGCCCATCTCCTCGGAGATGCCGGAGAAGGCCTCGCCGATCTGGGTCTGGGCCTTGGCCGCGCTGTAGGTGGCCTTGATGGTCTCCTTCTTCGTGCGGAAGGCGTCCACCTTGGCCTGCAGGCGCTGGGCGGCGAGGGTGAGCTTCTCCTCCTCGCCCTGGAGCGTCTGGTGCTGCGTCTCCAGATCCGTCACCTGCTGCTGGAGGGCGGCCCGGCGCGACAGCGCCTCACGGGCCAGGTCCTCCCGTCCCAGGGCGAGCGCCTTGCGGCCCTGGTCCTCGTACTTCGCGGACTGCTGCTGCAGCTGGTTCAGCTGCAGCTCCAGGCGCTTGCGCGAGGTGGCTACGTCCGCGACACCACGCCGCACCTTCTGCAGCAGCTCCAGCTGTTTCTGGTACGAGTAGTCGAGGGTCTCGCGCGGATCCTCGGCCCGGTCAAGGGCCTTGTTGGCCTTCGCGCGGAAGATCATCCCCATCCGCTTCATGACACCGCTCATGGGCCTCGCGCGCCCCCTTCATTCAGCTCGCCGGCACACCTCTACAGACCCCACAGTACGGGGCCTGGTTCCATTACCCCACTGTTCTGCCCCGGATACGCTCCTCCTCAGGAACGATCACAGTTCGATGACCTCCGGCCCAGGGAGTAGGTGAGGGGCTGGGGGTCGAGTCGGCGAGCACGTAACCTTGGAGGCGTGTTCCGACGTCGTTCTCAAAACGAGCAGGCCGCGTCCACCACCATGGTGGAGGACCAGCGGCCCCGCGATCCGCAGGCGCCCAAGGGCCGCCCCACCCCCAAGCGCAGCGAGGCCCAGACGCAGCGCCGCAGGGCGGTGGCCACGCCCGCCGACCCCAAGGCCGCCGCGAAGCAGGCCCGTGAGGCCCGGCGCGCCGACCTCGCCAAGCAGCGCGAGGCGCTGATGAACGGCGACGAGCGCTACCTGCCCGCCCGCGACAGGGGCCCGGTGCGCAAGTTCGCCCGCGACTACGTGGACTCGCGGTTCCGGGTGGCGGAGTTCTTCCTGCCGCTCGCCGTGGTCATCCTCGTGCTCAGCATGCTCCGCAACCCCGCCCTGCAGAACCTCTCGCTGCTGCTGTGGCTGGTGGTGATCGTGCTGATCGTCATCGACTCCGTCGTCACCGGTTTCCTGCTCCGCCGCGAGCTGGCGAAGCGCTTCCCGGACAAGCCCACCAAGGGCGCGGTGGCCTACGCCCTCATGCGGACCCTCCAGATGCGCCGACTGCGCCTGCCGAAGCCGCAGGTCAAGCGCGGTACCAAGCCCTGAACGGGAACGGCGCCTTCGCCGGCGCCGCCGGCTCGTGGCTGGACCTGCTGGGCGGACTCCGGAACACCGTGCGCCAGGAGCTGGTCGCGCGCCAGCTCGACGAGCAGATCACCGCGCGCTTCCCCGTCGGGCGCCGGCTCAGGATCCTCGACGTCGGCCCCGGCCAGGGCACCCAGGCCCTGCGGCTCGCCCGCGCCGGTCACCTGATCACCGGCCTGGAGGCCGATCCCGAGATGGCGGGCGTCCTGTGTGAGGCCGTCGCCGCCGAGCCCGAGGGCATACGCGAGCGGATCACCCTCATCGAGGGCGACGGCCGGGAGGCAGGCCGGCACTTCGGGCCCGGAACCTTCGACGTGGTGCTCTGCCACGGCGTGCTGATGTACCTGCCCGAGCCGGACGCCATGGTCGCCGGGCTCGCCCGGGTACTGGCCCCCGGCGGGCTGCTGTCGCTGCTGGTGCGCAACGCCGACGCCCTGGCGATGCGGCCCGCGCTGCAGGGCGACTGGGCCGCGGCGCTGGCCGCCTTCGCGGGCGACACGTACACCAACCGGCTGGGGCTGCCCGCCCGCGCCGACCGGCGCGCGGACCTGACGACGACCCTCAGTGCCATCGGCGCGCCGCTGCACGCCTGGTACGGGGTGCGCGTCTTCACCGACACGGCCCCGGACGACGCCGTGGACGGCGTCCCGGACGAACTGCTGGCCGCGGAGGAGCTGGCCGGGCGCACCGACCCCTACCGGGCAGTCGCGGCACTGCTGCATCTGTGCGGCGTACGGGACTGACCGGGGCGGGATACCGGGGACGGGGTGCTGCGAACGCGACACTTCGGTCATGCGCGATACGAAGCGGAACCCATGGCGGCCGACGGCGGCGCCCCGGGCGGCGGCCCTGCTGCTGGCCGTCGCGTGCTGCGGAGGCCTGACCGCCGGATGCACGGGGGACTCCCCCGCCCCCAGCGCGGCGTCCTCGGCGCCCGCACCCGCCACCGAGGCGGCCGGCGCCCGCGATCTGGAGCGCGCCTACCAGCAGGTGGTCAAGGCGGTGCTGCCGTCCGTCGTCCAGATCAACACGTCCGAGGGGCTCGGCTCCGGCATCGTCTACGACACCAAGGGCCACATCGTCACCAACGCCCATGTCGTCGGCGACGCGGACACCTTCGAGGTCACCCTCGCCAACAGCGACACCCCGCACAAGGGGCGGCTCGTGGCCTCCTACCCCGAGATGGACCTCGCCGTCATCGAACTCGACGACCCGCCGAGCGGGCTGCGTGCGGCGACCTTCGGCAGCTCCCACGACGTCGAGGTCGGGCAGATCGTGCTCGCCATGGGCAGCCCGCTCGGCCTGAACAGCAGCGTCACACAGGGCATCGTCTCGGCCGTCGACCGCACGGTCAGCGAGAGCGGGCCCGGGGGCGCCGCGGGCGCCACCCTGGCCGACCTCGTGCAGACCTCGGCGCCCATCAACCCGGGCAACAGCGGCGGTGCGCTGGTCAACCTCTCCGGCCAGGTCATCGGGATCCCGACGCTCGCCGCGGTCAACCCCACCATGGGCGACTCCTCAGCGCCGGGCATCGGCTTCGCCATCCCCTCGGCGACCGTCACCCGCATCGCGGACCAGATCATCGAGCACGGCAAGGTCGTCGACTCCGGCCGCGCGGCACTGGACATCGTCGCGCGCACCGTCCTCGACGAGGACTTCCAGCCCGCCGGGGTGGGCGTCGTCGAGGTCACCAGGGGCGGCGCGGCGGAGAAGGCCGGCATCAGGCCGGGGGACGTCATCGTCCGGGTCGGCAACGACGACATCACCACCTTGCAGTCCCTGTCCGAGGCCCTGGTGCAGCACGCCCCCGGGGACACCGTGGACGTCACCTTCCAGCGCGGCAGCGGTCAGAAGACCGTCAAGGTCACCCTGGGGCAACTCTCGTAGGGGGCCCGCTCGTACGACCGGGGCCGGGCCGCGTGGGACGTTCGCGTCCCTCGCGGCCCGGCTTCCGGTACGGTGCGGCCGCCGGCTCTCGCGGCCGCAGGCGGCACGGGCTCTACTCGTCGGCGTGCAGGCTCATCGGGCCGTAGACCTTCGTGCCGTCGTCGAAGAGGTGGACCTGGTCGGCGCCGCCCTGGAGGAGGTCCTTCCAGACCTCGCCGATCCATGACTCGGCGTCACCTTGCGTCGTGAACTCCTCGGGCTCGACCGCGGGGGTGACCTCCGTGCCGTCGGCCTTCTCGAAACGCCACGTCCACGCCATGTCCGTCTCCTCGTCCCTGGGGGTGCCTGCCCGGCAGCGTAGCGTGCGCGGACGCGAGAGGATCTGCACGTGGAACTGACTCTGCTCGGCACCGGGGGCCCCGACGGCCTGCCCCTCCCCGGCTGCCCGTGCGCCGCGTGCGCGACGGCGGTGGGCGCCCACGCACGGGCTGCGACCTCGCTGCTGGTGGACGGGGTCCTGCTGCTCGACCTGACGCCGGGTCTCGCGTTCACGGCGGCGCGCTCCGGCCACTCCCTCGCCGCGGTCCGCCAGGTGCTGCTGTCGCACCCGCACGACGGGCCTGCCGTGGAGATCCCGGCGGGTCTGCCCGCGCCGGGCCGGCTCGCGCCGGGGCAGGAGATCACCCTGCTGACCGGGCACCGGGTGCGGTCGGTGCCGCTCGACGCGCCCGGCTCCGGGTACGAGGTGACGGGCCCGGACGGCGAGCGCCTGCTGTACCTGCCGCCGCAGTGCGCGCCCGCAGGGCTGCCCGAGGCCATGGAGCCGTATGACCTGGTGCTGCTGGACGCCGTGGGCCGGCCGGAGGCGCTGGCGCGGCTGCGCGCGGCCGGGGCGGTCGGGCACACCACCGACGTCGTCGCCCTCCACCTCGACCACCGTGTCCACCCCGGCCCGCAACTGCGGCGGCGCCTGGCCCCGCTCGGCGTACGGGCGGTGCCGGACGGCACGACACTGACGGTGGGCGACCTCCACGAGGTGCCCGACGTGCCGCGGCGCACCCTGGTGCTGGGCGGAGCGCGTTCGGGAAAGTCGGTGGAGGCCGAGCGGCGGCTCATGGGCTTCCCCGGTGTGGTGTACGCGGCCACCGGCGGGACCCGGGGCGGTGACGCCGAGTGGGCGGAGCGGGTGGCGCTGCACCAGGAGCGGCGTCCGCCGTCCTGGCAGACGGTGGAGACCTGCGACCTGGTGCCGCTGCTGGCCGAGGGGGACGGGCGGGCGCTGCTGATCGACTGCCTGTCGCTGTGGCTGACGCACACCATGGACGAACTGGGCGCGTGGGACGACGAACGGTGGGCGCAGGGCGCCGAGCGAGAACTGCGCCGCCGCGTCACGGAGCTGGCGGCGGCCTGGCGGGCGACCCGCCGCACGGTCGTGGCGGTCAGCAACGAGGTCGGCTCCGGGGTCGTGCCGGCCACGGCCAGCGGGCGCAGGTTCCGGGACGAGCTGGGGCGGCTGAACGTCGCGCTGGCCGAGGAGTCCGAGCACGTGGTGCTGGTGGTCGCGGGACAGGTGCTGGCGCTGCGCGGCTGACCTCGGCCGGCGGTGCCCCCGCCCTCCCGCCCGAGCGCCCGGCCTGCGGGCGCCCCCGGCCGCCCACCGCCCGCGTACCGCCCCGTGGCCGACGGCCCGTGGGGCGGGACGGCGTTCTGGGGCGGCCGCGAGTGCCGTGCCCCGGTAGTGTTCGACCCCGTGAGCGGTCTGAACCTCGATGACTTCGCGACCCTGGTGGAGCGCCCGGACGCCGGTGTGCGCCGCGACGCACACGACCGTTGGCAGCGGCTGGTTCGCCCGGCGAGCGCGCTGGGCGGGCTGGCGGAGCTGGCCGACTGGCTGGCGGCGGCCCAGGGCACGGCGACCGTACGCCCCATCGAGCGCCCCAAGGTGGTGCTCTTCGCCGCGGATCACGGGGTGGCGGCGCTGAAGGTGTCGGCCCGCGCGGAGGGCACCGCTGTGGAGTTGGTGCGGCGGGTCCTGGACGGGGCCTCACCGGTCAATGTGCTCGCCCGTCAGCACGGTGCCGTGGTCCGGGTGGTGGACATGGGCGTGGACGTCCAGGCCGACGAGCTGCCCGCCGACGTGACGGCGCACCGGGTGCGGCGCGGCTCCGGCCGGATCGACCTGGAGGACGCGCTGACGGCCGAGGAGGCCGAGGCGGCGTTCCGGGCCGGCATGGCCGTCGCGGACGAGGAGGCGGACTCCGGCACGGATCTGGTGCTTCTCGGTGATCTCAGCGTCGGCGGCACCACGGTGGCCGGGGTGCTGATCGCGGCGCTGTGCGGCACGGACGCCTCGGTGGTGACCGGCCGCGGTTCGGGCATCGACGACATCGCCTGGATGCGCAAGTGCGCGGCGATCCGTGACGCGTTGCGCCGGGCCAGGCCCGTGCTGGGCGACCAGTTGGAGCTGCTGGCGGCGGTCGGCGGCGCCGACATGGCGGCGATCACCGGTTTCCTGCTGCAGGCCTCGGTGCGGAAGCTTCCGGTGGTGCTGGACGGCGTGGTGTCGGCGGCGTGCGCGCTGGTCGCGCAGCGGATCGCCTTCCGGGCTCCGGACTGGTGGCTGGCCGGGCAGGCCAGCGGTGAGCCGGCGCAGACCAAAGCGCTGGACCGGCTCTCCATCGAGCCGCTGCTGGATCAGAAGGTGACGGTGGGTGAGGGCACCGGGGCGCTGCTGGCGCTTCCCCTGCTGAAGGCGGCGGCCGCCCTGTCGGCGGAGCTCCCCGAACGTCACTGACGCGCCGCCCGCCGGGCCGGGCGGCGCGCCGCGCCCGGCTCCCGCTCAATGCTCACGGAAACCACCGATCCAGTCCTGCACGCGCCGCAACGGCACCGCCCACCGCGCGTCATGTCGCGCCGCACGCGCCTCGGCCCGCCGAGCCGTCCGCGGCCTGCGCGCATAGACCCGCTCGGCCCACAACGAATCGGGACGCGCCAACCGCAGAGCGGCGTACAAGGCGACGAACGGCACGAAGACACCGAGAACAGCCGAACGCAGCTTGCCCTTGACGAGGGCGACGAGGACGAACAGGAAGTTGACGGCGATCGTGAGGATCACCGAGACGCGGTTCTGCTGCTCGTCCGGGGTGATCGCGTCGACGCCGAAGGGGACCAGGCCGCAGAGCATCATCAGGACGACGGAGAAAGTGACGACGACGGCCTCGACGCTCTTGCGGCCGCGATCACTCCAGTACACGTCGTCGAGGTAGAGCACGAGCGCGAACTCGTCGAGCACGAGGCCCGCTCCGGCGCCGAACAGGACCGCCGAGAGGTAGGCGCCGAATCCCCGTGAGGCGCTGGCCACGCCCCCGAAGCCACCGATCGTCATGAGGATGATCCCGGGCACCACGTGGTGGATGTGGGTGCCGCCGGAGGAGAGGTTGCGGAAGGGGCCCCTGCCGGCCCGGATGAGACGCGTGATCACCCGGGTGACCAGGAAGGTCAGCACGAACGCGCCCAGGGCGAGGAGCAGCGGCAGCTTTCCCGGCTCGATGATGTTGCGGTACCACCAGTCACTCATGCCGATTGCTCCGTATTCGCCCCGTACGCGGCACTATACGGTTCCGGCTCGGCGGTTACCCTGCGGACCATGACCGCCGACCCCGGCTCCGGCCCTGCTCTCGGACCCGACCCGGTCCCCGGCTCCCCGCCCCTGCCCGCTCCCGCCGCGACAACGGCGGTGACGGCGGCAGACGGACTGCGCTTCGCCTTCGGCACGCTGACGGTGCTGCGGGTCCGGGTGGGCCGCTGGGACCGCCCGGCGGCCCGTGCCGGGATGCTCTGGGCGCCGCTGGCCGGACTGGTCGTCGGAGCGTGCGCGGCGGCGGCCGGCGGCCTGCTGCTGCTCCTGGGTGCGGGGCCGCTGCTCGCCGCGGTCGCGAGCGCCGCCGTTCCGGCCGCCCTGACCCGCGGACTGCACCTGGACGGGCTCGCCGACACCGCCGACGGCCTGGGCAGCGGCAAGCCCGCCGAGGACGCGCTGCGCGTCATGAAGCAGTCCGACATCGGGCCCTTCGGCGTGCTCACCCTCGTCCTCGTCCTGCTGGCCCAGGTCGCGGCGCTCGCCGAGCTGTACGGCCACTCCTGGACCAGGGGCGCGGTGGCCGCCGCCTTGGCCGGGTTCACCGCCCGCGCCGCGATGACGCTGGCCTGCCGCAGCGCTGTGCCCCCGGCCCGGCCGGGCGGCCTCGGCGCGGCCGTGGCCGGCGCCGTGCCCGCCCGTGCCGCCTGGGCGGTCGCAGCGCTGACAGTGGCCCTCTGCGCCGCCTGCGGGGCCGCCTTCGGCCTGCCGGACGCGGTGCGCTGCTCGGCGGCGGCGGTGCTGGCGCTGGCGTCCGCGGAAGTGCTCCTGCGGCGGTGCCGCCGGCGCCTGGGCGGCGTCACCGGTGACGTCTTCGGCGCGTTGTGCGAGACCGCGGCGACGACCGCGCTGCTGGTGCTGACCGTGGGCTGAGAGCCGGCGGCGACCCTGCGCGGCGCCGGCGTACCCCAACTCCCGCCGCAGCACCGGGCGGCGGCGTCCGGTGGGGGAGGCCGCGCGGGCGCGCCGCCAAGGGAAAACCCCAGCCTTCGCCGCCATCGGCGCAGGCCGTGGGCGCAAGTGACAGCAGTGAGCGTAAGGTCGATGCTGTACCCCCGTCCCGTCGCCGCGAAAGACGCCCGGCAGCGGGACACCATGGGGAGCCGGACGGAGTCCGGCGTCAAGTATTGGACCCCGAAGGAACAGGATCCGCATCACCGTGACTGCACTGACTCTCAGCACCTCCTCCGCGGCAGCGCTGCGCGCTGACGCCGTCGTCGTCGGTGTGACCAAGGGAGCCAAGGGCCCCGAGGTCGCCGCCGGGGCGGAGGCGGTGGACAAGGCCTTCTCCGGCCGGCTCGCCGCGACGCTCGAGACGCTGGGTGCCTCCGGCGCTGAGGGTGAGGTGACCAAGCTCCCCGCTCCGAACGGCCTGAAGTCCTCGGTCGTGCTGGCCGTCGGACTCGGCGAGGGCCCCGCCGACGGCGCCGCCTACGACACCGAGGCGCTGCGCAAGGCCGCCGGCGCCGCCGCCCGCGCGCTGGCCGGGTCGAAGAAGGCCGCCTACGCCCTTCCGGTGCAGGACGCGGACGCCGTGCAGGCGCTCGCCGAGGGCGCCCTGCTCGGCGCGTACGCGTACACCGCGTACCAGTCGTCCAACGGCAAGGCGCCGGTCGCCGAGGTCGCGCTGGTCGGCGCGAAGCCGCGGGACAAGGCGCACAAGGCCGCCGTCGAGCGGGCCACCGTCATCGCGGCCGAGGTCAACCGCGCCCGCGACCTGATCAACATGCCGCCGAACGACCTCCACCCGAAGTCCTTCGCCGCCGTCGCGCAGGAGGCCGCCAAGGAGCACGGCCTCAAGATCGAGGTCCTGGACGAGAAGGCGCTGGTCAAGGGCGGCTACGGCGGCATCATGGGCGTCGGCCAGGGCTCGGCGAACCCGCCCCGCCTGGTGAAGATCGCCTACACGGGCGCCAAGGGCCGGAACGCCAAGCACCTGGCGCTGGTCGGCAAGGGCATCACCTACGACTCGGGCGGCATCTCCCTGAAGCCGGCCGGCCACAACGAGACGATGAAGTGCGACATGAGCGGCGCCGCGGCCGTGCTGTCCACCGTGGTCGCCGCCGCGCGCCTGGGTCTTCCCGTCAACGTCACCGGCTGGCTGGCGCTCGCCGAGAACATGCCCTCGGGCAGCGCCGCCCGTCCCGGCGACGTGCTGCGGATGTACGGCGGCAAGACCGTCGAGGTGCTCAACACCGACGCCGAGGGCCGTCTGGTGATGGCCGACGCGATCACCCGCGCCTCGGAGGAGAAGCCCGACGCGATCATCGACGTGGCGACCCTGACCGGCGCCATGGTGCTGGCCCTGGGCCACCGCATCTTCGGCGTCATGGCCAACGACGACGCCTTCCGCACCTCCCTGCACGAGATCGCGACCGAGGTCGGCGAGCAGTCCTGGCCGATGCCGCTGCCGACGCACCTGCGCAAGCCGCTGGACTCCGCCACCGCGGACATCTCGAACATGGGCGAGCGCATGGGCGGCGGCCTGGCGGCCGGCCTGTTCCTCAAGGAGTTCGTCGGCGAGGGCATCACCTGGGCCCACCTGGACATCGCGGGCCCCGCCTTCAACGAGTCGGGCCCCTTCGGCTACACCCCCAAGGGCGGCACCGGCTCCGCCATCCGCACCCTGGTGCGCGTGGCCGAGAAGGCGGGCGCGGGCGAGCTCCTGTGACGGCGGTGTAAGCCTCGGCACATTCCGTACGGCCCCGGGTATGGCATCCGGGGCCGTACGCGTTCGCCAAGAGCGAGCAAAGAGTGGGACCGCTCCGTATTCCGTTGGGGATACGGGCGAGTAGCCCCGGCCGGGCGCGTTCCGCGCGCCCCAGAGACCGGCCCGGTGCCTCGTCCGCCCCGAACAGGTGCGAAGATGTTGTCTCGGCACGACAGGGCCCCGTATAAGAAGCGGCCGAACAAAAGCCGCCGCCCGGTCACGACGGACCGGCTCCGGCGTATCCATGCATGGAGGACGTGACGTGGCGAACGACGCCAGCACCGTTTTCGACCTAGTGATCCTCGGTGGCGGCAGCGGCGGCTACGCCGCGGCGCTGCGTGCGGCGCAGCTCGGTCTGGACGTCGCCCTGATCGAGAAGGACAAGCTCGGCGGCACCTGCCTGCACCGCGGCTGCATCCCCACGAAGGCTCTGCTGCACGCCGGTGAGATCGCGGACCAGGCCCGCGAGGCCGAGCAGTTCGGCGTCAAGGCCTCTTTCGAGGGCATCGACATCGCCGGGGTCCACAAGTACAAGGACGACGTCATCTCGGGCCTGTACAAGGGCCTGCAGGGCCTCGTGGCCTCCCGCAAGGTCACCTATGTGACCGGTGAGGGCCGGCTCTCCTCCCCCACCTCCGTGGATGTCAACGGCCAGCGCTACACCGGCCGCCATGTGCTGCTGGCGACGGGCTCCGTGCCGAAGTCGCTGCCGGGCCTGGCCATCGACGGCGACCGCATCATCTCCTCCGACCACGCGCTGGTCCTGGACCGCGTGCCGAGGTCGGCGATCATCCTCGGCGGCGGCGTCATCGGCGTCGAGTTCGCCTCGGCGTGGAAGTCCTTCGGGGCCGACGTCACCATCGTCGAGGGCCTGCCGCACCTCGTGCCGGCCGAGGACGAGAACAGCTCCAAGCTGCTCGAGCGCGCCTTCCGCAAGCGGGGCATCAAGTTCAACCTCGGCACCTTCTTCTCCAAGGCCGAGTACACCGCCGACGGCGTCAAGGTCACCCTGGCCGACGGCAAGGAGTTCGAGGCCGAGGTCCTGCTCGTGGCCGTCGGCCGCGGCCCGGTCTCCCAGGGCCTGGGCTACGAGGAGGCCGGGGTCGCCATGGACCGCGGCTACGTCCTCGTCGACGAGTACATGCGCACCAACGTGCCCACCATCTCCGCCGTCGGCGACCTCGTCCCGACCCTGCAGCTGGCCCACGTCGGCTTCGCCGAGGGCATCCTCGTCGCGGAGCGGCTGGCCGGCCTGAAGACGGTGCCGATCGACTACGACGGCGTGCCGCGCGTCACGTACTGCCACCCGGAGGTCGCCTCCGTGGGCATCTCCGAGGCCAAGGCCAAGGAACTGTACGGCGCCGACAAGGTCGTCACCCTGAAGTACAACCTGGCCGGCAACGGCAAGAGCAAGATCCTCAAGACCGCGGGCGAGATCAAGCTCGTCCAGGTTCGCGACGGTGCGGTGGTCGGCGTCCACATGGTCGGTGACCGCATGGGCGAGCAGGTCGGCGAGGCCCAGCTGGTCTACAACTGGGAGGCCCTGCCCGCGGAGGTCGCCCAGCTCATCCACGCGCACCCGACGCAGAGCGAGGCCCTCGGCGAGGCCCACCTCGCGCTGGCCGGCAAGCCGCTGCACTCGCACGACTGACCCACGGACACGCGCAACCATCCGCACAGATCGTTAGGAGCAACCGAAACCATGGCGGTTTCCGTAACCCTGCCGGCGCTCGGCGAGAGCGTGTCCGAGGGCACCGTCACCCGCTGGCTCAAGGCCGAGGGTGAACGCGTCGAGGCCGACGAGCCGCTGCTCGAGGTGTCGACCGACAAGGTCGACACCGAGATCCCGGCGCCCGCCTCCGGCATCCTCTCCTCCATCAAGGTGGCCGAGGACGAGACGGTGGAGGTCGGCGCAGAGCTGGCCGTCATCGACGACGGCACGGGCGCCCCCGCTGCCGCCCCCGCCCCGGCCGCCGCCGCGGCCCCCGCGCCGGCTCCGGTGCAGGAGGCTCCGGCGCCCGTCGCCGAGGCCCCCGCCCCCGCTGCCGCCCCGGCCGCGGCTCCTGCCGGTGGTGCCGAGGGCACCCCGGTGCTGCTGCCGGCCCTGGGCGAGTCGGTGACCGAGGGCACCGTCACCCGCTGGCTGAAGTCGGTCGGCGAGAGCGTCGAGGCCGACGAGCCGCTGCTCGAGGTCTCCACGGACAAGGTCGACACCGAGATCCCGTCGCCGGTCGCCGGCACCCTGCTGGAGATCCTCGTCGGTGAGGACGAGACCGCCGAGGTCGGCGCCAAGCTCGCCGTCATCGGCGCCGCCGGTGCCGCGCCCGCGGCCGCCCCGGCTCCCGCCGCCCCTGCCCCTGCCCCGGCCGCACCGGCTCCGGCCCCCGCCCCGGCCGCTGCCCCGGCTCCCGCGCCCGCTCCGGTCGCCGCCGCGCCGGCTGCTCCGGCCGCTCCCCCGGCCCCGGCTCCCGTCGCGCCTGCCCCGGCCGCTCCCGCGGCCACGGCGCCCACCGACGAGGGCGCGTACGTGACCCCGCTGGTGCGCAAGCTCGCCGCCGAGAACGGCGTGGACCTCGCCGCGGTCAAGGGCACCGGTGTCGGTGGCCGCATCCGCAAGCAGGACGTCCTGGCCGCCGCCGAGGCCGCCAAGGCCGCCGTCGCGCCGGCCGCCCCGGCCCCGTCCGCGGGCGTCGCGGTTCCGGCCGCGGCCGCCGCGCTGCGCGGGCAGACGGTGAAGATGACCCGCATCCGCAAGGTCATCGCCGAGAACATGATGAAGGCCCTGCACAGCCAGGCGCAGCTGTCGACCGTGGTCGAGGTGGACGTCACCAAGATCATGAAGCTGCGGGCCCGGGCCAAGGAGTCCTTCCTGGCCCGCGAAGGCGTCAAGCTCTCGCCGATGCCGTTCTTCGTCAAGGCCGCCGCCGAGGCGCTGAAGGCCCACCCGGTCATCAACGCCAAGATCAACGACGACGGCACCGTCACCTACCACGATGTCGAGAACGTGGGCATCGCGGTGGACTCCGAGCAGGGCCTGATGGTCCCGGTCATCAAGGGCGCCGGCGACCTGAGCCTGGCCGGCATCGCCAAGAAGACCGCGGAGCTGGCCGGCAAGGTCCGCAACAAGAAGATCAGCCCGGACGACCTGTCCGGCGGCACGTTCACGATCAGCAACACCGGTTCGCGCGGTGCGCTGTTCGACACGATCATCGTGAACTACCCGCAGGTCGCCGAGCTCGGCATCGGCGCCACCGTGCGCCGCCCGATGGTCGTCAACCACCCGGACCTGGGTGAGACCATCGCGATCCGCGACGTGGCGTACCTGACCCTGTCGTACGACCACCAGCTGGTCGACGGCGCGGACGCCGCCCGCTACCTGAACGACGTCAAGGCCCGTCTCGAGGTTGGCGAGTTCGAGGGCGACCTCGGTCTGTAACCGACCGGAGTCCTCGCGGGACCGTACGACGGCCGAGGCCCCAGCCCTTCCCGGGCTGGGGCCTCGGCCTTTGTGGACCCGCCCTTCCCGGACGGCCCGGCACCATGGCCCCGGGGCGACCGCATAGCCTCGGAGGATGCGTGCGGCCCGGCTCATCCACCTCGTCCTCCTGCTCCAGTCCCGCGAGTCGATGACGGCGGCCGAGCTCGCCGCGGCCCTGGAGGTGTCCGAGCGCACGGTCGGCCGGGACGTGCTGGCCCTGTCCGAAGCCGGGGTGCCGGTCTACGCCGAGCGCGGGCGCGCCGGCGGCTACCGCCTGGTCGACGGCTACCGCACCCGGCTGACCGGGCTGGCCCGCGCGGAGGCGGAGGCGCTCTTCCTCTCGGGGGTGCCCGCCGCCCTGCGAGCCATGGGGCTGCACGACGCGGGCTCCTCGGCCCGGCTGAAGGTCTCGGCCGCCCTGATGCCCGAGCTGCGCGACGCGCCGCACTCGGCGGCCCAGCGCTTCCACCTGGACGCGCCCGGCTGGTGGCAGGAACCGCAGACGCCACCGCTGCTGCCCGCGCTCGCCGCGGCCGTGTGGGGAGACCGGCGGCTGCGGGCCCGGTACCGGCGCGGGGAGGAGGAGGTGGAGCGCGAGCTGGACCCGTACGGCCTCGTGCTCAAGGGCGGCGTCTGGTACGCGGTGGCGCGCTGCGGCGCGGACCTCAGGGTCTACCGGGCGGACCGGTTCACCGCGGCGGAGCCCACGGAGGATCGTTTCGTCAGAGACCAGGGCTTCGACCTGCCCGCGTTCTGGGAGGCCCGCGCCGCCGCATTCGCCCGCTCCATGCTGCGCGAGGAGGTCGTCGTGCGCCTCACGCCCCGCGGCGCCCGCCGCCTGCCGTACGTAACCGACCGCGCCGCCGCGCGCGAGGCCCTCGCCGCGGCCGCGCCGCCGGACCCGCGGGGGCGGGTGACCCTCACACTCCCCGTCGAGAGCCAGGACGTCGCCTGCGAACAACTCCTCTCCCTCGGCCCCGACGCCGAGGTGCTCGCCCCGGACGCCCTGCGCGAGCGCCTGGCCGCCGCCGCCCGCGCCATGGCCGCCCGCTACGCCTGAGGGCCGCACAGCCGTGTCCCGCGTGCGCGGGAGGGCCGCGGCCAGCCATGCTGGAGCGGTGATGGACGAGACGGAGTTCTGGGAGATCGTGGACAGCACGCGTCAGGCAGCGGGGGGCGACCCGGAGGAACACGCCGACCTGCTGGTGGAACGGCTGACCCGGCTCGACCCGGAGTCCGTCGTCGACTTCGCGCGGCACTTCGAGAGCCGCTTCAACCGGGCCTACCGCTGGGACGTGTGGGGCGCCGCCGACCTGATGCTGGGGAGCGCCGGCGACGACGCGTTCGACTTCTTCCGGTGCTGGCTCATCGGCCAGGGCCGGCACGTCTTCGAGGGGGCCCTGCACGACCCGGACCATCTCGCGGAGCTGGCCGGCTCCTTCGATCCGGAGGTCGACGGCGACGCCGAGGACCTCGGCTACGCGGCGGACGAGGCGTACGAGCAGCTCACCGGGGTCCGGATGCCGGACCTGGAGCTGCCGCCGCAGCCCGCCGAGCCGGAGGGCGATTACATCGACTTCGAGAACCAGGCCGCGGTGGCGGAACGGTTCCCCCGGCTCTGGGAACGCTTCGGCTGAGCCGGCCCGCGACGCGTGCCCGGCGCCGGACTCCGGGCGCCCCGCGCCGCCGCGTATGCGGACCGGTGGCCGTCAGACGAGGCGCCCCATGCACACGTCGTCCACATAGGCACCGTCCAGGAAGAACTCCCCCGGCAGGACGCCCTCCACAGTGAAGCCGGCCGCCTCGTACAGCCGCCGGGCCGGGGTGTTGTGGCCCAGCACCCGCAGCGTGACGCGCAGCGCGCCCTGCCGACGGGCCCACGCCACGGCGGCCAGGACGAGTTCCAGCCCCACCCCGCGGCCCCGCGCCCAGGTGTCGACCGCCAGGCCCCGGATCTGGCGCACATGGGCGTTGGAGGCCAGCGGCGTGGGCGGCACCATCTTGATGAAGCCCGCGAGCCGGCCGTCGATCTCCGCCAGCAGGAAAGTGTCCGGCCCCGAGTGCTCGCTGAAGAAGTCCTCGTTCTCCCCCAGCGGCGGCCGCACCGCATGCAGGGTCGACCAGGTCACCCGGTCCAGCCGGGCGAGCTCGGGGTCGTCGGAGAGCAGGGCCGGGCGCACACGTATCTCGGACATGAGCATCACCCTCCCACACCTGCAGGGCCGTTCCGCGCGACGATGGCACCATGCGCATCGCCATCACCGGCTCGTCCGGCCTCATCGGCTCCACCCTGGTCCGCTCCCTGCGCTCCGACCGGCACGAGGTCCTACGCCTCGTCAGGCGGGAGCCGTCGGGGCCGGGCGAGGTGCGCTGGGACCCGCAGGGCGGCACCGTCGACATCGCGGCGCTCGAGGGCGTGGAGGCCGTCGTCCACCTCGCGGGCGCCGGAGTCGGCGACCACCGCTGGACGGACGCGTACAGGCGGACCATCCGTGACAGCCGCGTGCGGGGCACCGCCACCCTCGCGCGGGCCCTCGCCTCCCTGGACACCCCGCCGCGGTTGCTGGTGAGCGGCTCCGGCATCACCGCGTACGGCGACACCGGTGACCGCCGGGTCGACGAGGGCGCCCCGCTCGGCACCGGCTTCCTCGCATCCGTGTGCCGCGACTGGGAGGCCGCGGCCGAGCCGGCCCGTGACGCCGGTGTGCGCACCGCCTTCGCCCGTACCGGCCTGGTCGTCTCCGGCAGGGGCGGCGCGTGGGGCCGGCTCTTCCCGCTCTTCCAGGCGGGTCTGGGCGGCCGGCTCGGTGACGGACGCCAGTACTGGAGCTTCATCTCGCTGCACGACCAGATCGCGGCGCTGCGGCACATCGTCGACACCGACTCCGTCTCCGGGCCGGTCAACATGTGCGCGCCCGAGGCGCTGACCAACGCCGAAGTGACCCGCGCGATGGGACGGGTGCTGCGCCGGCCCACGGTCTTCGCGGTTCCCGGACCCGTGTTGCGGGCGGTGGTCGGGGAGTTCGCCACCGAGATCCTCGGCAGCACCCGTGCGGTGCCGCGCGTGCTGCTGGACTCCGGGTTCCGCTGGGCCCACCCCGGGATCGACGAGGCGATCCGCGCCGCGCTGGCCGAAGAAAGGCACTGAATGCCACCCGCCGCCGTTTTCCGGCATCACTTGGCGCGGTAGTGGGCATGACGGTTCCAGCGCCAGCTGACGCGAGCGGGGAAACGTGCCGACCTCGGGGAGGGGCATCGTGCTCTCTACAGCACGCTCTACGGGTTCACGAACGGACGTGTGCGTGATAGGGGCCGGCCTCGCCGGTCTCTCCGCGGCACGTCACCTCAGCGATGCGGGACTCACCGTCACCGTGCTCGAGGCCGAGGACCGGGTCGGTGGCCGGATGGCCACCGAGAAGGTCGACGGCTTCCTCCTGGACCGCGGGCCGCAGCTGCTCAACAGCTCCTATCCGGAGCTTGGCCGCATCCCGGAACTACGGGGGCTGCAGCTGCGGCCGCTGGCGCCCGGGGTCCTGGTGCGGTCCGCCGGACGCGGCTACCGCGTCGGCGATCCGCGCGCCGCGCTCGCGGCGGCCCGCGCGCCGATCGGCTCGCCCCTGGACAAGGCCCGGTTGCGGACGGCCCTCAACCGCCTTGCCGACGCGCCCGCGGAGCGCCTGATGGAGCGCCCGGAGTCCACGGCCGCCGCCGCCCTGGCCTCGCGCGGCTTCGCACCCCGCACGGTGGACGGGTACCTGCGGCCGCTGCTGTCCGCACTGCTCTGCGACCCCGACCTCACGACGTCCAGCCGGGTCGCCGACCTGGTCCTGCGCGGCTTCGCCCTCGGCCGCACATGCCTGCCGGCCGGCGGCGCGGCGACGGTGCCGCAGGCACTCGCGGCCGCGCTGCCGGCCGGCACGGTCCGCACCGGGGTGCGGGCCGTCGCCGCGGCCACGAACGGCGTCCGCACCGAGGGCGGCGACGAGATCCCCTGCCGCGCCGTGGTCGTCGCCACCGGGGCCGGTGCGGCGGCCGGACTGCTGCCCGGGCTGCGCCTGCCCGCCTTCCACGGCGTCACCGTCCTGCACCACGCCGCGCCGTCGGCGCCGCTGAAGCAGCCCACGCTCGTACTCGACGGGGACCGGCGCGGCCCCGTCTCGCACACGTTCCCGGCCAGCCTGGTCGACCCGACCCGCGCTCCCGTGGGCCGCGCCCTGGTCACGTCGGTGCTGCTGGGCCGTGCCGCCACCCCCGCGCCGGACGACATCGCCGTCCGAGCCCACCTCGCGGAGCTGTACGGCACGTCCACGGCCGGGTGGGAGCTGCTCGCCGTCCACCACGACGCGCAAGCGCTGCCCGCGATGACCGCACCGCACGACCTGCGCCGGCCGGTGCGGATCATGCAGGGCCTCTACGTCTGCGGCGACCACCGCGACACCAGCACCGTCCAGGGCGCCCTCCTCTCCGGCCGCCGCGCCGCCCGGCGCCTCCTGCGCGACGCGGGGCTGCGCCAGAGCCCCGGCGCGCAGCCGCTGGCGGCGTAGAGGACGCAGGGGGCGTAGGGGACGCAGGGCCTCCGCCGGTCTCAGTGGTGTCGGATCTGCTGGGTGCTTCGACCCTCCCGGGCGCTTCGGCTCTCCCTGCGTCTCGCGCCCTACGGGCGCAGAGCGGCGGGCAGCGGACGGGGAGGGTGCCTGCTGGGGGTCGGCTCCGACACGCGGGTTGGTGGGCGGCAAGGGTTCCGGCACCGGAAGGCACCCGCTCCGGAGCCTGAACCCCCGCCACGCACCCGTCCGCACACACCGGGGGAGAGCTGTCCCAACCGCCCCGTCCACAACCCGCGTCTTCGCGCCCTGAAGGACGCGAGACGGATCCGCACCCACCCACGAGCGCGACCACCTGATCGCCTGCGACTCCCGGGACGTCACCCCACGGGGACGCCCAGGGCCGCCGCGCGCTCATGGAAGGCGCGGACCGGGACGGCGTCGCGGTGGTGGTCGAGACGGCGGCTGAAGTCGCGGACGTACTCGACGGCGCGGAGCGAGCGCATCTCGACGGCGGCCTGCATGGCCTCCGCGCCGAGGGCGCAGGCGGCGTCGACCTCGCCGAGGCCGAGCCGCGCGGTGGCCAGCACCGTGCGGCAGAAGACGCGGCTGCGGGCGTACGCGTGGCCGCGCAGGTGCAGCGAGCGCTCGGCGTGCTGGGAGGCCGCGCGGTACTGACCGAGATCGCGATGGCAGTGGCCGAACTCGTCCGCCAGTTGGGCCTCGTCGAAGAAGCGCGCCCAGGACGGGACGTCGTCGCCGCTCCTGGCCGCCTCCAGGGCGCGTTCGGCCCGCACCAGTGCCGCCGTGCAGGCCCGGACGTCGCCGAGCAGTCCGTGCCCGCGCGCCTCCGCCGCGTGGAAGAGCGCCTGTACGGCCGGCGAGGCACCGCTTCCGACGCCCTGCTGGGCGACCCGGGCCAGTTGGACGGCCTCGCGGCCGTGCCCGAGATAGACCGCCTGGCGGCTCATGGTGATCAGGACGTACCCGCCGTAGACCCGGTCCCCGGCGGCCTGCGCGAGTCTCAGGGCCTGCACGAAGTAGCGCTGGGCGAGCCCGTGGGCGCCGATGTCGTACGAGGTCCATCCCGCGAGCCGGGTGAGGTCGGCGACCGCTGCGAAGAGGCGGCGGCCGGTGGTCTCGCCGTAGCTGCCGCGCAGCATGGGTTCGGCCTCGTGCTCCAGGTAGCGGACGAGGGCCTGCCTCGCGTGGCCGCCGCCATAGGCGTTGTCCAGGGTGCGGAAGAGCTCGCCGACGGTCCGCAGGGCGGCGATGTCCCCCGTGCCCACCCGCTGTCCGCCGCCCCCTGGCCCCGCGGACGCCACAGGCGCGGCGGCCGCGGCCTGCGCGGGCGCCCCGTGTAAGGCGCCGCCCGCGCGCTGCGCCGGCAGCCGCGCCGCCCCCGGACCGCATCCGTTCCCCGGGCCCGGCCCGCCGGCCGGCACGGCCCCCGGCTCGGGCCCGCGCCCCACCCGGTCGTCCGCCCGACCGATCAGCCAGTCGCGGCTGGGCACGACCAGTCCCGCGGGGGTGAACGCGATCTTGCGCAGGTCGGCCTGGTTGCCCGTGTCCTTGCGCCACAGCCCGGAGGCGATCTCCACGGCCTCCTCGGGCGTGGAGGCGTACTCCAGACCCGCGTAGACGGGCGCGACCGCGTCGAGGCCGAGGTCGTGGGCGGACAGCCGCCGGCCGAGCCGCCGGGTGAAGACCTCGGCGATGAGGGCGGGCGTCGTGCCGCGGGGCTGCTGGCCGCGCAGCCACCGGGTGACGGAGGTCTTGTCGTACCGCAGGTCCAGGCCGTGCTCGACGCCGAGCTGGTCCACCCGGCGGGCGAGCCCGGCGTTGGAGAACCCGGCTTCGGCGATCAGGGTGGCAAGTCGGCGGTTCGGGGGGCGCTGCGAGGAACGGTCGGACATCAGTGGTGCGGTCCCCTGCCTTCCGGGCGTGCGGGTGTGCGGGCGGTCGCGTTCAGGCGCGGCGTCGCGGACATCCGGGCGTGCGCCGCCCGCAGCTCGCGGCCCGTCCGCAGAACGGCGTGAATGTAACGTTCTGTATCGACTCGCTCCCCGCACGAGCGCTCCGCATTCCCCGCATCGGGTGAACCTGCACCCGTATATCGGCGGAACGCTTCCCCTCTCCTCCGCCCTGCTGCTAGGTCACCCGGCCGCGTGCAGGACGCCACCCCGCCCGACGTACAGTTGCTGAGGCGCCCTAGACGCGTGGTGGGGCGCCGCAAAGGACCACAAAGGGAGCGGCCGTGAGTGACCTGCGCTTCGTCCACCTGGGCTTCGGCGAGGACGCGGTGGAGTACCGGGAGGCGTGGGAGGAGCAGCGCCGCGTGCACGCCGCGCGCTTCGCCGACGAGATCCCCGACACGTGCCTGCTGCTGGAACACCCGCCCGTCTACACCGCGGGCCGCCGCACCGAGGACAGCGAGCGCCCGCTGGACGGCACCCCTGTGGTGGACGTGGACCGCGGCGGGAAGATCACCTGGCACGGGCCGGGCCAGCTGGTCGGCTACCCGATCCTGAAGCTGCCGCGACCGGTGGACGTGGTGGCCCATGTGCGCCGGCTGGAGGAGGCGCTGATCAACGCGTGCGCCGAGTTCGGCCTGGAGACCACGCGGGTGGAGGGCCGCAGCGGCGTGTGGGTGCTGGGCGACCCGGTCGAGGACCGGCCGCCGGTGATCCCGGGGCTGACGCTGGACTTCGACCCGCGGCTGCAGGACCCGGAGTTCGACCCCCGCCTCTCGGGCCCCGAGTACGCCCCGTCCAACGCCGGCCAGCGCCGCGAGGACCGCAAGCTCGCCGCGATCGGCATCCGCGTCGCGAAGGGCGTGACGATGCACGGCTTCGCGCTGAACGTGAACCCCGACAACACCTGGTTCGACCGGATCGTGCCGTGCGGCATCCGGGACGCCGGCGTGGCCTCGCTCAGCAACGAGCTCGGCCGCGAGGTCTCCGTCGCCGAGGTGGTCCCGGTGGTGGAGAAGCACCTGCGGCTGGTCCTGGAGTCGGCCAAGCCGCTCCCGAGGGTCGTCCAGGAATCCACAGGCGTACGCTGATGTTCACCAAGGAAACGAAGCCTCGAGAGGGAGTCGGACGTGTCCGCTGTCGCGCCTGAAGGCCGCAAGATGCTGCGTCTGGAGGTCCGCAACAGCCAGACCCCCATCGAGCGCAAGCCCGAGTGGATCAAGACCCGGGCCAAGATGGGTCCGGAGTACACCGAGCTGCACGGCCTGGTGAAGCGCGAGGGCCTGCACACGGTCTGCCAGGAGGCGGGCTGCCCCAACATCTTCGAGTGCTGGGAGGACCGAGAGGCCACCTTCCTCATCGGCGGCGACCAGTGCACCCGGCGCTGCGACTTCTGCCAGATCGACACCGGCAAGCCGCAGGCCCTCGACCGTGACGAGCCGCGCCGCGTGGGCGAGTCCGTCGTCACCATGGACCTGAACTACGCCACCATCACCGGCGTCGCCCGCGACGACCTCGAGGACGGCGGCGCCTGGCTGTACGCCGAGACCGTGCGGCAGATCCACGCCATGACCGCCGACCGGGCCGCCGGCCGCACCAAGGTCGAGCTGCTGATCCCCGACTTCAACGCGGTCCCCGAGCAGCTCGCCGAGGTCTTCGGCGCCCGTCCCGAGGTGCTGGCCCACAACGTGGAGACCGTGCCGCGGATCTTCCGGCGGATCCGACCGGGCTTCCGCTACGAGCGCTCCCTGGAGGTCATCACCAAGGCGCGCGAGGCGGGTCTGGTGACCAAGTCCAACCTCATCCTCGGGATGGGCGAGGAGCGCGCGGAGATCAGCCAGGCGCTGCAGGACCTGCACGACGCGGGCTGCGAGCTCATCACCATCACCCAGTACCTGCGCCCGAGCCTGCGGCACCACCCGGTGGAGCGCTGGGTGAAGCCCCAGGAGTTCGTGGAGCTGAAGGAGGAGGCCGAGGAGATCGGCTTCGCCGGCGTCATGTCGGGCCCGCTCGTGCGCTCCTCGTACCGGGCCGGCCGGCTCTTCCAGCAGGCCGTCGAGCGCCGCGGCGAGCGCGGCGAGATCGTCGCCGCGCAGGCGGTCTGATCACGCTGCGCTGATCTCCAACTCGCCGCCGGCAACGTGCGGTTCGTCACGTCGGGGGCCTTCTCAAGGCCCTCGACGTGTTTCTGACGTGCGGCGCTCGCCCGGCGACCGCCCGCAGCCACCGCCGGGGCTTCACGACGGTTTGACCGACCGGTCACTGGCTGGTAACACAATGTGGTGACTCTGGATAAGCGGACCATCCGACCGCGTCTGAGCCGTCCTGAGGGGGACACCACCATGCAGGCCGCACACCTCCACCGCCAGAGCACCCTTCCCGGCGCCGCCGCCGGCGCGCTGCGCGCCGTGGAGCACCTGCTGTTCCGCCGCGCCGAGGAGACGGCCCGCCGCAACGCCTGGTCCGCGGTGCTGGAGGACCGCAAGCGCGCCAAGGACCGCCGCGAGGCCCAGCACGTGATGGACGCCCTGGTGGCCTCGAGGACCCCGCGCGGCGACGTCTTGTAGAGAGCCTTCCGGGGACGTCCCCGACGCCCCGGACGTCCGCGAAGTACCGCGGCGCCACCCCCGGGCGCGGAGCGGACCCCCTCCGGTGGGGCCCTGGGAGCCTGGGGCACGTATCCTGTGCGGCATGGCGAGGGATACATCCGAGAGCAACCCTGGGCGCCTGAAGCAGATCGCCCAGACCTACAAGATGACCAAGCGGGTCGACTCCAAGGTCGGTCTCGTCCTTGCGGCTGTGGGAATCGTCACCTTCGGTGTCATCCTCGCCATCGGCTTCTTGATCGGTCACGAGATCTACGCGGGCATCCTGGGCTTTCTGCTGGCCCTGCTGGCGATGGCGGTGGTCTTCGGACGGCGTGCCGAGAAGGCCGCGTTCGGCCAGCTCGACGGACAGCCCGGCGCCGCAGCCGCGGTGCTGGACAACGTCGGCCGCGGCTGGTCGGTGACCCCGGCGGTCGCGATGACCCGGAGCCAGGACGTCGTGCACCGCGCGGTCGGCAAGGCCGGCATCGTCCTGGTGGGCGAGGGCAACCCGAACCGCTTGAGGGGCCTGCTGGCCTCGGAGAAGAAGAAGATGGCGCGCATCGTCGTCGACGTCCCGGTCACCGACTTCATCGTGGGCAACGGCGAGGGCGAAGTGCCCCTGAAGAAGATCCGCACCACACTGATGAAGCTGCCCCGGGTCCTGCCCGGCCCCAAGGTCACCGAGGTCAACGACCGGCTCCGGGCGCTCGGCGACCTGATGAGCAACATGCCGGTGCCGAAGGGCCCGCTCCCCAAGGGCATGCGCATGCCGAAGGGCCGCTGATCGCTGATCGCTGTCGCTGATCACATACGAACGGAACACGAAGTGCCCCGGACGACCGACTCGTCCGGGGCACTCCCGTCTTCTGGGCGACGCGTCGCGGCGCGGTCACATCCGGACCTGGACCGCCTTCACGGCCCGGTCGTGCATGCCGCGGGTGTCGCGGTCCCAGACCACCGCGGGGACGACCAGCAGGAGCAGCAGCGTCCGCAGCACCGCCGCGCCGAGGCCGAGCCGCCCGCCGTCCTGCCGCACCACCCGCAGCCCCAGCAGGCGCTTGCCGGGGGTGGTGCCGACGGTGCCCAGCAGCAGCACGCTCATGACGCCGAAGACCACCGTGGTCCACGGGTTGGCCGCGGCGGCGTCACGGTGCGCGATCAGCCCGTATGCGATCAGCGCGCACAGGCCCCAGTCGATGAAGAGGGCGCCGACGCGCCGCCCGACCGGGGCGATCGAACCGGGGCCGTGCTCCGGCAGTCCGAGGCGCTTCCCGCGGTAGCCGAAGTCGACGCCCATCCGCTCCGCGGCGGCCTTCGGGCCCTCGATCCACGATCCGATGACATCCCTGTTGTCCACGGCACCACCGTAACCCGCCGCGCCGGGACGCCCGCGTCCGACCCGTCACCCGCGCACCGGCTCGGTTAACCTGCAGGAAACAGTCGGGTCACGAGAGGGAAATGCCCGATCCGTAGGGTCGGTAGAACGTGCGCCACCGCACTGGTCGCACCCATGAGCTGCAATCCGGCCTCCCGGGGCCGGGCCAAGGAGGAGTTGGATGTCGTTCCAAAACGCCGACGAGGTGAAGAAGTTCATCTCGGACAACGACGTCAAGTTCGTGGACGTCCGGTTCTGCGACCTGCCCGGTGTGATGCAGCACTTCACCGTCCCCGTCGAGTCCTTCGACCCGGACGAGCAGCTGATGTTCGACGGGTCCTCGATCCGCGGCTTCCAGGCCATCCACGAGTCCGACATGGCCCTGGTGCCGGACCTCTCCACGGCCAAGCTGGACCCGTTCCGCAAGGACTCCACGCTCAACGTCAACTTCTTCATCCACGACCCGATCACCGGCGAGCAGTACAGCCGTGACCCGCGGAACGTGGCGAAGAAGGCCGAGGCCTACCTCGCCTCCTCCGGCATCGCCGACACCGCGTACTTCGGCCCCGAGGCCGAGTTCTACGTCTTCGACAGCGCCCGCTTCGAGACCAGCGCGAACCAGTCCTTCTACCACATCGACTCCGAGGCCGGCGCCTGGAACAGCGGTGCGGAGCAGGACAACCGCGGCTACAAGGTCAAGTACAAGGGCGGCTACTTCCCCGTCCCGCCGGTCGACCACTTCGCCGACCTGCGCGCCGAGATCACCCTGGAGCTGATCAAGTCCGGCCTGCAGGTCGAGCGCCAGCACCACGAGGTGGGCACCGCCGGCCAGGCCGAGATCAACTACAAGTTCAACACGCTGCTCGCCGCGGCCGACGACCTGATGCTCTTCAAGTACATCGTGAAGAACGTCGCCTGGCGCGCCGGCAAGACCGCGACCTTCATGCCCAAGCCGATCTTCGGCGACAACGGCTCCGGCATGCACGTCCACCAGTCCCTGTGGTCCGCCGGTGACCCGCTCTTCTACGACGAGCAGGGCTACGCGGGCCTGTCCGACACCGCCCGCTACTACATCGGCGGCATCCTCAAGCACGCCCCGGCGCTGCTGGCCTTCACCAACCCGACGGTGAACTCCTACCACCGCCTGGTCCCCGGCTTCGAGGCCCCGGTCAACCTGGTCTACTCGCAGCGCAACCGCTCCGCCGCCATCCGCATCCCGATCACGGGTGCGAACCCCAAGGCCAAGCGCATCGAGTTCCGCGCCCCGGACTCCTCCGGCAACCCGTACCTGGCCTTCTCGGCGCTGCTGCTGGCCGGCCTCGACGGCATCAAGAACAAGATCGAGCCGGCCGAGCCCGTCGACAAGGACCTCTACGAGCTCGCCCCCGAGGAGCACGCGGGCGTCCCGCAGGTCCCGACCTCGCTGTCGGCGGTCCTGGAGTCCCTCGAGGCCGACCACGAGTTCCTCCTCCAGGGCGGTGTCTTCACCTCCGACCTGATCGAGACCTGGATCGACTACAAGCGGACCAACGAGATCGCCCCGATCGCGCTGCGCCCGCACCCGCACGAGTTCGAGCTCTACTTCGACGTGTGATACCGCCCCCGGGGACGTGGACTTCCGCTCCCCCGGGCCGGGCTGTGCGTGGGCCGTCGGCCGTGTCCTTCCTCCCGGGAAGGGCGCGGCCGACGGCTTTCCGCCGTCCGGGGCGCGTACGGCGCGGGGGGTGGGAGGATCGCGGTGCTGTGCCGTCCGTGCCCCTGCCCGTGCCCGCCGCGCCCTGTGCCGTGCCGAGGAGGATCCGCGATGCCGTCCGCCGTACTGGAGCACACCTTCCGGATAGCCGCGCCGCCGGAGGAGGTCTTCACGCACCTGGCCGAGCCCGCGCACTACATCGGGCTGTCGCCGCTCCTGGTCGACGTACGCGATGTGCGGCCAGAGGCCGGTGGAGTGCGCTACACCGCCGTGGAGCGGTTCAGGTTCCTGGGCCTGCTGCGCCACGACAACGTCATCGACGTCACGCTCGTCGTCGTTCCGGACCGGCTGCCGGACGCCGCGGAGATCTGCGGCGAGGTGCGCAGCCCCGCCCGGGTGCGCATGGGCTACCGCTTCGCCATCGACCGCGACGGCGCCGGCAGCCTCGTCACCGACACCCTGCGCCTGCGCACACCCCCCGGCCTGCTGCGCTTCGCCGCCGCCCAGGCCGGGGCCGTCCAGCAGGCCAGGGCCCGGGTCCTCAGGGGCCGGCTGGAGCGGCCCCCCTGAGGGGCGCCGCCCGTCAGGCCAGACGGGCCACGCCGCCGTAGAAGCCGATGTCACCGGAGCGCGGCGGAAGCGGGGCTTCGGGGCGCCAGAAGGGGACCTGGACGAGTCCCGGCTCCTCGAGTGCGAAGCCGTCGAAGAACCGCTCGACCTCGGCTCGGGTGCGCAGGTTCAGGGTGGCGGTGGCGTTGTTGTAGACGGCCTGCGCGTCGCTGCGGTCGGCGAAGTCGCCTGTGGCGTGCGAGAGCACCAGGTAGCTGCCGGCCGGGAGCGCGTCGCGCAGGGTGGCGATCACCTCCGCGGGCTTCTCCTCGTCGGTGAGGAAGTGGAGGACCGCGACGAGGAGCAGGGCGACCGGTTCGCCGAAGTCGATGACCCGGCGGACGTCGGGGTGGTCCAGGACGGCCCGCGGATCGCGCAGATCGGCGAGCACGACGCTGGTGGCGCCCGAGCGGCCGAGCAGGGCGTTGGCGTGGGCGTTCACGATCGGGTCGTTGTCGACGTACGCGATCCGGACGTCCGGCGCCACTTCCTGTGCGGTCTCGTGCACGTTGGGCGACGTGGGCAGGCCGGTGCCGACGTCGAGGATCTGGCGGACGCCGCTGCCGACCACGTGGCGGACGGCGCGGCGCAGGAAGGCCCGGTTGGCGCGGACGCCGATCCTCACCTCGGGCGCCGCGACGGCGAGCGCGTCGGCGGCCTTGCGGTCCACCGCGTAGTTGTCCTTGCCGCCCAGCAGGTAGTCGTAGATCCGCGCGGGGTGCGGCCTGCCGGTGTCGATCTCCTCGGCGCTGAAGCCGTTCTCCATCACGCTGCGCTCCTCTCGGCGGCCGTCCGGGGCTCGGCCCGGCACCGCTGACGCCAGCCTTTCATATCGTCAACTGCGGTGGCGAAGGGGATAGTTCCTGGTCCGGGGGGAGTGCGGGGGCGCGGGCCGGCCCCGCGGTCAGCGCAGCGCGCAGTCCCCGCACAACCCGCCGCCGGGCACCCGGTAGTACAGGCAGCAGCTTCGCCGCGTGTAGGCGGGCGCGCCAGGCCCGCCGACCCGGAGGCCGCCCGCGTCCCGCAGCAGCGGGTCCGCCATCAGCTCCCCGACCAGCGCGACGGCACGGCCGGCCTCCCCGGGCCGCTCGCCCTCCCCCAGACACCACGCGTGCAGCACACGCAAGGTACCGGCGAGAGCCGAAGCGGCGTTGCCCCACAGCAATCCCGGTGCGACGCCCGACACCGCGTGCACGGCCTCGCACAGGGGCAGCAGGTGTCCCAGGAGCACGTCCTCGCGCAGCCGGCCGGCGGGCACCTCCGGGGCGTCGTCCGGCAGCCAGAGCTCGTCCGGGGTGGAGCGGCCGGGATGCCACCACAGGCGGCCGCCGGACAGGTCCGGCATGCGGCCGGTCAGCGCCGCCGGGCCGAGCGCGACCGACCACAGCCGCGCGGCCAGGCCCTGCTGGGCCAGCGAGGCGGCGACGCGGGGCTCCGGGGTGCCGAGCCGTCGCCCCACCGCCGCCACCCGTCCGGTGAGGGCGGGCGAGGGCCGCTGCGCGTAGACCTCCGCGAGCGGCACGAAGCCCTCCGCGTGCGGCTGCCCCGGCCCGGTGCGTACGGCGAAGAACGGTCCCGGGCCGCCTGCGCCGGTCAGCGCGCCCACCAGCCCCTGACGAGCCGGCGGAAGCGGCTCGCGTCGGCCCGCTCGACGGCGGCATCGCGGCTGGTCGGAGTGCTCACGCCGGGCACTGTGCCATACGGCGCCGCTCACAACCAGCCGTTGCGCCGGAATCCGCGGTGGATGGCGAAGCAGATGACGGCCATGACGCCCAGCGCGAGCGGATAGCCGTAGGTCCAGCGCAGTTCCGGCATGTGCTCGAAGTTCATGCCGTACAGGCCGCAGATCATGGTGGGGACGGCGAGGACGGCGACCCACGCGCTGATCTTGCGCATGTCCTCGTTCTGGGCCATGGTCACCTGCGCGATGTTGGCCTGGAGTATCGAGTTGAGCAGCTCGTCGAAGGCGTTGACCTGCTCGGTGGCGCGGGCGAGGTGGTCGGCGGCGTCGCGGAAGTAGGTCCGCAGGTCGGCGTCGACGCCGGGCAGCCGGTCCTCGGCCAGCCGCTGGAGGGGGCGGCCGAGCGGGGCCACGGCCCGCTTGAGCTCCAGCAGTTCGCGCTTGAGCTGGTAGATCCGGCCGACGTCGGAACCGCGGCCGCCGTGGTCGGCGAAGACGTCCGTCTCGACCTGCTCGATGTCGGCTTGCACCGCGGAGGTGACGGCGAGGTACTCGTCGACGACGTGGTCGGCGATGGCGTGCAGGACGGCGGCCGGCCCCTTGGCCAGCTGATCGGGAACGGTCTCCAGGCCCTCCCGGAGCGGGCCGAGGGAACCGTGGCCGCCGTGCCGTACCGTGATGACGAAGTCGTGCCCGGTGAAGACCATGAGGTCGCCGGTGTCCACGACCTCGCTGGTGGCGGTGAGCCGGTCGTGCTCGACGTAGCGGGCGGTCTTGAACACGGTGAACAGGGTGTCGCCGTAGAGCTCCAGCTTGGGCCGCTGATGCGCGTGCACGGCGTCCTCGACGGCGAGCGGGTGGAGCCCGAAGAGCTCCGCGACACCGGCGAACTCCGCCTCGGACGGCTCGTGCAGCCCGATCCACACGAAGCCCCGGCCGGACTTGCGGACCCGGGCGATCGCCTCGTGGGCGGCGCAGTCGTCCTGCCGCACTCCGTCCGCGTAGAGCACGCAGTTCACCACCGCGCTGCCCAGCGGGGAACGCGCCGGATGGCTGAGGTCCACACGCGGTCGGCGTATGTGGGTGAGGCGGACGGCTTTGCGGAGATTGCTGATCATGGACAAGGAAGGCTCCTCCACCGGCGTGCGGCCGCCAGTATCGCCTACGACCGCCGGGTCGGGCGGCCCTCCCGCCCGTGCGCACAAGGGACGTGCGACGCCTCCGCCGTCCGCCCGCGGAGGCGCTCGCACACGGCCGCGCCACCGCCCGCCGAGTGGCGTGCCGTGCCTTCCCAAAGGCGTCCACCACGTCCGATTACCGTGTAATGCCAGGAATGTGACATACGCGACACGGCGTTGGAGCATGCCACCGCCCCACCGCGCCGTTCAGGGGGGCGCCGCCCGCCGGGGCATGCGGCCGGGACGGGACCTGGTTCGCCGGGCGCGCGGAACTTCTCTTACACTCCGTAGGGCTCCGGCCGGTGCAGGCCCGGGCATGCCACGTACTCCGCAGAGATGGGTCACATGAGCGCCATCAGTATCGGTCAGGCAGCTGTGCTCGGCGTTGTGGAGGGGGTCACCGAGTTCCTCCCGATCTCGTCCACCGGCCACCTGAAGATCACCGAGGGCCTGATGGGCATCCCGGTGGACGACAAGGCGGTCGTCGCCTTCTCCGCGGTCATCCAGTCCGGCGCGATCGCCGCCGTGCTGGTCTACTTCTTCAAGGACATCGTCCGGATCTGCAAGGCGTGGTTCACCGGCCTCGTCAACCGCGAGGAGCGCTACCACCACGACTACAAGTTCGGCTGGTGGGTGATCTTCGCGACGATCCCGATCGTGATCGTGGGTCTTGCGGCCAAGCCGCTCATCGAGGGGCCGCTGGCCTCGCTGTGGGTGGTCGCGGGCTCGCTGATCGTCGGCAGCGGCGTGATGTGGGCGGCCGACCAGATGGGCCGCCACAAGCGCGGGGAGGACGACACGACGTTCAAGGACGCGATGCTCGTCGGCTCCTCGCAGATCCTCGCCCTCCTCTTCCCCGGCTTCTCCCGTTCCGGCGCGACGATGTCTACCGCGCTCATCCTCGACCTGGACCGGGTCGCCGCCACGCGGCTCTCCTTCTTCCTGGGCATCCCCGCGCTGACCGGCGCCGGCCTGTACGAGCTCAAGGACGCGCTGGGCGCCGGGGTGGACACGGCGCCGCTCGTCGTCGGGACGGCCGTCTCCTTCGTCGTCGCCTACGCGTCGATCGCCTGGTTGCTGAAGTTCGTCGCCAAGCACTCGTTCAACGCCTTCATCGTCTACCGGCTGGTGATCGGCGTGCTCCTCTTCGGCCTGCTCGGCACGAACGTCATCAGCGCGTAGTCGCCGGTCAGCCGGGCAGGCCCGGCCGCGCGCCCGTCCCGAGGGGCGGACGGTACGGCGGCCGGTTCCGGAGGAAAGCGGCAGCCGGGCCGCCCGCCCGCCCCGCTCGGTTACCCGCCGGTTCCCGATATTCGCAGGGGTCGAACGGTCGTTTACGCACTTGGTCTTTGTCACCAAGTACCGGCGCGGCGTCCTCGACGACGAGATGCTGACGAGCTGCGAAGAGGTCATGCGCAAGGTCTGCGAGGACTTCGGAGCGGAACTGAAGGAGTTCAACGGCGAGGCTGACCACGTCCACCTGCTCGTGCACTACCCGCCGAAGGTCGCGCTCGCCAGCCTGATCAACAGCCTCAAGCGGCCGCCCCTGGAGGCCGCGTTCCCCGCGGCGCTCGGCGCCGACGTACGCGCCGTCACCGCCCTGCTTCCGCTCCCGCGCTTCGGTCCCCGCCGGGAGGACGGGGCTGCTCTCACCGCCCGGCAGCGCGGGTCAGGACGCCCGGGCGGGAGCTATCGGCCATCCGTTCTCGACGGCTTCGAGGCTCTGATGTGCAGCAGCCACGGACCCTCCACCGTCGCGCCGCACGAAGACGACGCCCCGCCGTCGCGTATGCCATTCCCACGCCAGTGCCCGCTCGGTCACCGCGGATTCCACGAGCGTCGGCGCGTCCGCGCCAGGCCATGCCGCGGCGGGGGCACGGTGGTGCCGGCGTTGAGGACCTCGATGGACCACCCGTCCGCTGCCGAGCCCGAAACGACGGGCACTGCGCAAGTCGCCCACCGGGCGCAGAGCCCTGACGGCGCGTCACATGACGTCGGCCGAGGCCAGCAGCTCGGTCACGCGCGCCGCGAAGCGGGCGTCGCAGGGGTGGGGGTCACCGGTGCGCACGGCCGTGAGCAGGGCGTCTATGGCATTGCCGAAGGCCGGCCCGGGCCCGTCGGCGCGGCCGGGGAGCGAGGCGACGCCGGAGGTGCCGCGCAGCTCGACGGTCATGCCCGCGGCGGCCGGAGGGGTGGTGAGGCTCAGCGCCGCCGTGCTGGAGGCGCCGGTGTCGTGCCGCAGCACCAGATGGACGGTGTCGCCCGGGCCCTGGACTGCGGTGAGCGCGGTGACGTCCCCGAGGACCGGGAGCAGCACGGACAGGGCGTGCGGACCGACGTCCCACAGCGCGCCCTTCTCGCGCCGCCAGGGCGACGCCGCGAAAGGGCTGTCCCCGGAGGTGAACACCGCGCCGAGCCACTCCACCCGGGCGGTGAACCAGCCGTCGACGGCGGCCTGTTCCTCGACCCAGGCGGAGCTGGCGGCGTCGAAGCGGAGGGTGAAGAAGACCACCGACGCGACCCCGGCGGCCTCGGCGGCGTCGGCGACGCGCCGGGCGTCCGCCACGGTCGTCGCGACCGGCTTGTCGAGCAGCAGGTGCCGTCCGGCCTCGGCGGCGCGTACGGCCAGCGGGGCCTGTACGTCCGGGGGCAGGGCGATGGCGACGGCGTCCACGTCGGCGATGAGCTCGTCCGCGTCGGCGTAGGCGCGGGTGCCGAGGGTGGCGGCGAGCGCGGCCGCCGCCTCGGGGCGGCGGCCCCAGAGCCCGGTGAACTCGACGTCGGGGTGGGCGGCGAGGGCGGGACCGTGGGCGATCTCCGCCCAGGGGCCGGTGCCGAGGAGTCCGATGCGCATGGTCACCGCTCCCCCGCCGGCTCGGTGCGGCTGCGGTACGAGGCGCGGTCGAGGTCGACGACGTCGACCGCGGTCTGCACGACGAGCCCCGGGGACGGTGCGAGGTGCTTGGGCAGCAGTTCCAGGACGGCCTCGCTCAGCCGTGCCTTGGCCTCGCAGGTCCGCCCGGACAGGATGGCGGCCCGGACGAGGACCAGCGCGCGCTCGGGGGCGCCGTCGGCGAGGACGTACTCGTCGGACCGGCGGAAGCGGGTCGTGCACGCCTCCACCTTGGTGTCGATGAGCTCGGCGACGAGCGGGTGCAGCGCGGTCGCGAAGCCGCGCCGGTCGAACGCGTCCGCGAGGTTGCCGGTGTAGTCCACGGTGATGTGAGGCATGGCACACACCCTACGTCCCGGGTCGCGCACACCCGCGGGCGGCTTCACGGGCGCCCGCCCCGAGGCGGTGCGACGGCGCCGGAGCGCCCGCGCCCACGGCCGCACCGGCCTCCGCGGCACCCCTACCGGATGTCCGCGCGCGGTCGGCCGGTTCCCGTGGACGTGGTGCGCGACACACGGGACAGCGGCGCGTTCACATCGGGTTAACACTGGGGCAATCGATGCGAAATCACGGATTGTGACGCTGCAACAGCACAACATCACGCCCCGCAAGGCACGCGCCGACAAGGACGAATCCCGTGAGCTACAAAGCCGAGTACATCTGGATCGACGGTACCGAGCCGACCGCGAAACTGCGCTCGAAGACCAAGATCATTGCTGACGGCGCGGAGCCCGGCGTGTGGGGCTTCGACGGCTCCAGCACCAACCAGGCCGAGGGCCACAGCTCGGACCGCGTGCTCAAGCCGGTCGCCAGCTACCCGGACCCGATCCGCGGCGGCGACAACCTGCTGGTCCTGTGCGAGGTCTTCAACATCGACGGCACCCCGCACGAGTCCAACACCCGCGCCCTGCTGCGCCCGGTCGCCGAGCGCTTCGAGGGCCAGGAGTCCCTGTTCGGCATCGAGCAGGAGTACACCTTCTTCCAGGGCTCGCGCCCGCTGGGCTTCCCCGAGGCCGGCTACCCGGCCCCGCAGGGCGGCTACTACTGCGGCGTCGGCGCCGACGAGATCTTCGGCCGCGAGATCGTCGAGAAGCACCTCGACAACTGCCTCGCCGCGGGTCTGGGCATCTCCGGCATCAACGCCGAGGTCATGCCCGGCCAGTGGGAGTTCCAGGTCGGCCCGCTCAGCCCGCTCGAGGTCGCCGACCAGCTGTGGGTCGCGCGCTGGCTGCTCTACCGCACCGCCGAGGAGTTCGGCGTCTCCGCCACCCTCGACCCCAAGCCGGCCAAGGGCGACTGGAACGGCGCGGGCGCGCACACCAACTTCTCCACCAAGGCCATGCGCGAGGGCTACGACGCGATCATCGAGGCCTGCGAGGCCCTCGGCCGCGACGGCAAGCCGGCCGAGCACATCAAGAACTACGGTGCCGGAGTCGAGGCCCGCCTCACCGGCGCCCACGAGACCGCCCCGTGGAGCGAGTACAGCTACGGCGTCTCCAACCGCGGCGCCTCCGTCCGCATCCCGTGGCAGGTCGAGGTCGACAAGAAGGGCTACATCGAGGACCGCCGGCCCAACGCCAACGTCGACCCCTACGTCGTGACCCGCCTCATCGTCGACACCTGCTGCACCGCCCTGGAGAAGGCCGACCTCGTCTGACCCTCCGCACCGTCCCCGAAGGCGCCCGTCCACATGTCGGGCGCCTTCGGCGTGTCCGGGGTGCGCCGCCCGATGCCGAAGGCGCGGGCGCCCGCCCGGCCGCCCGGTGACCATCCCCGGGGTCCACTCGTTGCACGGACCGTGAACGCCCAGCACGCGACCGCCACCCGCCCCCGGCACGGCGCACCCGTGATCGTGGACGTCGAGGAGGCGGAGGCCGCACTCGTCGAGAACTACCCGCACCTGGTCCGGCTCGCCTACCTGACGCTGCCGCCGTCGCTCGGCCGGCACCGCAGGGTGCTGACCGCCCACACCCTCACGCAGGGCGCGCTGCCGCGCTCGCCGTGCGAACCGGACCCCGCCGTGGTGGACGTGGCCGGGCCGCGCGGGACCATCGACCCGGCGTACGCCCTCATGCGTCATGAAGTGCTGGACACGGCGCTGGTGTTCGGACGCGAGCGGGGCTGGCGCGGGCGGCTGCGCAGGGCGCTGATGGCCGGCCTGGCGCCGCACGTCCTCGGCCTGCGGCTGCACACCAAGGCGACCGGGACGGACGAGGCGGAGCTCGACCGGGCGCTGGCCGGGCTGAACGCGGCCGGGCGGGCGGCGTATGCGCTGCTGGAACTCGAGCGGCCCCGGCACGCGGACGGCCGCGAGGTGCGCAGGCTGCTGCTGGCCGCCGGGGTGGCCGACCCGCGGGGCGCGTTGAAGGCCGCCAAGGCGGTGCCCGAGGGACTGCTGCTGGGCGGCAGCGGACTCGACCCGTGCACCGTGCGGGCCCGGCCGACGGATCTGCTGCGCAGACGGCAGCGCGTGCGGGTGGGCCTCGCCGCGGCCGGCGCGGTCGTCGTGGCCGCGGCCGCGGCCCTGGTCGCGGTGCTGGCCGGCGGGCTGGGCCCGGACGCGGCGGGCGGGTCCCCGGGCCCGTACGGGGCCGCGGGGCTGCTGGATCCGGCGAAGCTGGTACGGGTGGAGAACACCGCCTGGACCCGCGCCTCCCGGGTGGACTTCACGGCCTGGCCGACCCGCGGCAGCCGGGCCGGCGACCGGGCACTGCTGGTCCGGGCGATGGCGGTATGGGCCCGGCCCTCCTCCGCGGTCGCCGTGTCGGCCACCAAGGGCACCTCCGGGGGACTGCCCGCGCAGCAGCCGCAGTTGCTGTACGCGGGGGACGTGGACGAGGCCACCGTGGTGCTGATGTACGACGGTCTGCGGCTGGTGCGCTACGCCGAGCCGCGTGGAGGCGGCGGCACGGCCGCCCTGGACTTCGCCCGGGTGGACGGCGCGGGGGTGACCACGGCCGCCGTCGTCCTCGGGCGGACGAACGGCAACACCCGGTTCCTGACCGCCCCCTGGGTGGCCGGTGCGGCCTCGCGCGACCTGCGGGACCCGGGCCGCGCCCCGGCGAAGCTGGACCGCACGGCGGACGGGGTGACCGAGCCGGTGCGGATGCCGGGTGCGGACAGCCGTCCCGGGGTGTGCGGGGACACCTGGCCCGCACTGGAGTTCCGGGCCGCGGACGGGCTCGGGTTGGACCGGCCGTTCCTCCTGAGCGACCTCGGCGACCTGGTGCCGGCCCATCTGACGTACCAGCCGCCGAAGGGCGGCACACCGCTGGAGGCGACCGGCCCCGCGGCACTGGCGCACGTGGCGCGGACGGCCTGCACCCTCTCCTCCATGAGCGGCCTGGGCACGCGCTCGGTCAATGTCTGGCGGTACGCCACGCAACGCCTGCCGGAGGACAACGGGCAGGCCTCGTGGGTCTGCGCCCGCGCCGACACCTGGCGCGGCACGGACGGGCGGACGCTGGCGCTGTTCCTGCCCCCGGTGTCCGAACCGGGCGCCCAGGGCGCGCCGGTGGGCCAGAGCGACCGGGACGGCGGGGCGTGCGGCCGGGCGGTGCCGCGGGTACTCGCCGGAGTGCTGTGGAAGTCGGCGGCCGGCCACTGGTATCTGCTGGCGGCGGGCAGCCGGGATGTGGCGCGGATCAAGGCCACGGGCGGCGTGACGGGCTCCTCGAAGGGCCCGACGATGGCGGTACGGGCCGCACAGGACTCCCGGGCCGAACTGTCGGCGGTACTCGACTCGGGCGCCGAGCTCACGACGCTGCGCTGAGCCCTGAGGGGACGGGCCGGGTGGGCGCGGGTGAGGTGACGGGCCGACGACGGGCCGCCTGTCGGTGGGGTCGTAGCACGTGCTCAGCCGAGTGCCGGTCAGACCGCCCCGGTTGTTGGAGCCGTCGCCGTCGGCGAAACGATCCGGCAGTACGCAGTAGAACTGCCCCCGTGTGAGGTCGTGCCGCGCGGGCTGCGCGGCGAACGCCGCGTCGGAGGGCGGCGGGGGCCGGGGTGGGGACGGCGAGGGCCGCCACCGCGAGCGCCGACCCGCCCGAGCCCGTCCGAGGGGCACGGAACGCGCCGCGCCCCTCGGACGCCGGTCACCGGCCCGCGTCGAACCGCACGTCGATCACGTCGGGTATGCCGGGGAACCGCGCCTGGCCGCGCAGGACGCGGTCGTACCGCTTGTCGCCCAGCAGGTGCCGCGCGAAGAACGCCCCGGCGTATGCCTGGGTGATGCGGCGCTGCTGTGCCTCGGACAGCTCGTCCTGGTCCGGCTGCGGCAGGGGCGCGTCCTGGAACTGCGCTTGGCAGGTGCCGGGCCGGCTGCCGGGTACGGAGTCGTCCTCCGCCATGACCTGCCCGCCGGCCGGCGACCACTGCCTGTTGTAGAAGTTGTGGACCCCGCCGGTGACCGTGAACTTGTGGAGGGGCACGGTGTTGGCGCCCTCGTTCTGCTCGACGTATGTGCCGCCGTTGGTCACGTCGCACGTCCCCCACATCACCGCGAACGGCGTCTTGGTCACGGTGACGGGATCCCAGGTCTGTGCCGGGGCCAGGGCGAACGCCGCGCGGATGGAGACGCCCTGCGGCCAGGACGCCCGGTTGCTGTCGTCGATCTCCTGCATGACGGCGCCACCGCCCATGGAGTGCCCGATCAGGCCGACGTCGCCGAGATCCACATGGCCCCGGAAGTCCACCGCCGACACGCGCCCAGAAGCGGCGTCGGTGAAGCGGCCCTTGAGCGGGCCGCCGCCGGTCAGCGCCAACTGCCGCCACATCACCAGATGGCGTTCGATCAACGCGGCCCGCGCCTGGTAGACGGTGTCGGCCTGGCCCGCCGAGGTCGCGTTGATGCCGTTGGTGCCGATGGAGACCACGACGAAGCCGCGGCGCGCCAGATCCCGGCCGAGGTAGTCGTAACCGCGGTGACTGGGGATCCGGTCGGTGCCGGGCGCGCACGGCCACGCCCAGAGCGCGGCGACGGCCGCCTCTATGATCGCCTGCTGCTTCTCGGCGTCGGCGGTGTCGCCGGCCTCCTCGTCCCGCGCCAGGGCCTCCTGCGCGGCGGCCAGGTCCCGGGCCGCGTCCGCGTCGGCGCATGTGGCGTGGATGCCGTGCTCGATCACGATCAGCGGGTGGCGGCCGTGCGCGAGGTCGGCCGGCACATACACGGCCCCGTTCAGCTCGTTGTCCCCCACGTACCCCAGGGAACGGGGCGGCCGGAACGCCTCGTCGCCCAGGTCGTAGAGCACCTCGCTCACACCCGGCCGGCCGTGGTCCGGCCCCGGATGCCTGTCCTCGGCCCCGGCGGTCCCGGGAACGGCCAGGAGGGCGAGTACACCGGCCAGTGTCGTCAGCGTGGCCCGTGCGCTGCGGGTCTTCATAGGCTGTCTCTTTTCGTCGCGTCGGATGACGGAGGTCCGTCATCCGTTACGACGCCCCGGGCCCGGCGGGGTTGCGGGTCGGGCCGGATGTCGCAGGGGAAGGGCGCCGCACGGTCGCTCATGACGGCGCGACAGCGGCCGGCGCGGGCCGCCGCGAGCGGATACGCACCGGGCGGCGCGGGCTGGTGTCCTCAGTGGGGGCGCCGGCTGCCGCCGGGCGCCTTGCCCGTGGAGCCGCGGACGACCAGTTCCGTCTGGAAGACGAACTCCGAGCGCTGCACAGGGGTGCCGCCGATCTCCTCCAGGAGCGTGTTCACCGCCGCCGCGCCCATCGCCTCGACCGGCTGGCGGACCGTGGTCAGCGGCGGGTCGGTGAAGGCGATCAGCGGCGAGTCGTCGTAGCCGACGACCGAGACGTCCCCGGGGACAGTCAGGCCGCGCTCCCGCACCGCGCGCACCGCGCCCAGGGCCATCAGGTCGCTGCCGCAGACGATGCCGGTGCAGCCCTTGTCCAGCAGCGTCCCCGCGGCCGCGTGGCCGCCCTCCACCGAGAAGAGGGTGTGCCGGACGTACTCTCCGGCCTGCTCCTCGCCGAACCCGAGCAGTTCGCCCAGTGCCTCGACGAAGCCCTCGACCTTGCGCCGCACCGGCACGAAGCGGCCGGGCCCGACGGCCAGCCCGATCCGCTGGTGGCCGAGTTCGGCCAGGTGCTGGACGGCGATGCGCGCCGAGGCGCGCTCGTCCGGCGAGATGTATGGTCCGGCGATCGCCGGGTTGAAGCCGTTGACCAGCACATAGGGCACGCCCTGGCCCAGGAGGCGCGCGTAGCGCTCGGGATCGGCCGTGACGTCGGCGTGCAGCCCGGACAGGAAGACGATGCCGCGCACCCCGCGCTCCACGAGCGCCTCCACCAGTTCGTCCTCGGTGGAGCCGCCGGGATGCTGGGTGCACAGCACCGCCGTGTAGCCGTAGCCGGTCAGGTTCTGCTCGATGACCTGGGCGAAGGCGGGGAAGATCGGGTTGTTGAGTTCGGGGGTGATCAGTCCGATCTGGCCGGCGCTGCGCCGCCGCAGCCGCACCGGGCGCTCGTAGCCGAGCAGGTCCAGCGCGGCCAGCACCTTCTGCCGGGTGGCGGGGGCGACCCCCGCCTTCCCGTTCAGCACGCGGCTGGCGGTGGCCTCGCTGACCCCCGCCTGGGCCGCGATGTCGGCAAGTCGAGCTGTGGTGGTCACAGCTACCGACCCTATGCGACGGCGACGCACGTCAAACGGCCCACCAGACGGTCGTGTCGGCCGGGACGACGACCCCGGTCGCCGTGATCTCCACGGCGGAGCTGGCCAGCGAAAGCGCCCCCGGCACGGGCAGTGTCACTGGCTCGGAGGTGGTGTTGACGGTGCACACGAAGCCGGGCCGGAGGAAGGACAGCACGCCCTCCGGCGCGTCCTCCCACCGGACGGACTCGCCGGCGCCGAGCCCGGGCAGCTCGCGGCGCAGCCGCAGGGCGGCGCGGTACAGCTCCAGGGTGGAGGCCGGGTCGCCGGTCTGCTCGGCGACGCTGAGCCGCGCCCAGCTCTCGGGCTGCGGCAGCCAGCTGCCGCCGCTGCCGAAGCCGTGGCTGGGGCCCTCGGACGTCCACGGGATCGGGACGCGGCAGCCGTCGCGGAAGCCGTCCTGGCCCGCGGCGCGGAAGAACGCCGGGTCCTGGCGCAGCTCGTCGGGCAGGTCGGTGACCTCGGGCAGGCCCAGTTCCTCGCCCTGGTAGACGTAGGCGGAGCCGGGCAGGGCCAGCATCAGCAGCGAGGCGGCGCGGGCGCGGCGCACGTCGTACGTCTTGCCGTCGGAGGACAGCCGGGTGGCGTGGCGGACCACGTCGTGGTTGGAAAGGACCCAGGTGGTGGGAGCGGCGACCGGGCGCATGGCGTCGAGCGAGCGGTCGATGACCGCGCGCAGCTCGGCGGCGTCCCACCGGGTGGCGAGGTACTGGAAGTTGAAGGCCTGGTGCAGTTCGTCGGAGCGCACGTAGTTCGCGGTGCGCTCGACGGTGGGGGTCCAGGCCTCGGCGACGGCGATGCGGGCGCCCGGGAGCGCTCCCGGCCGCAGGTTCGGGGAGTGGCTCGGGGAGTACTCGTCGAGGATCCGCCGCCATGAGCGGTAGATCTCGTGGACGCCGTCCTGGTCGAAGAAGGGCAGGACATCGTTGCCAAGGAGCTTGAGCTGCTCGTGGGCGCCGATGTCGGGCAGGCCGTCGGCCTTGACGAGGCCGTGCGCCACGTCGATGCGGAAGCCGTCGACGCCCATGTCGAGCCAGAAGCGCAGGATCGAGCGGAACTCGTCCTGGACGGCCGGGTGCTCCCAGTTGAGGTCGGGCTGCTCGGGCGCGAACAGGTGCAGGTACCACTCGCCGTCGGCGGCGCGGGTCCAGGCCGGTCCGCCGAAGACCGACTCCCAGTCGTTGGGGGGGAGTTCGCCGCCCGCGCCCTTGCCGGGGCGGAAGTGGTAGCGCTGCCGCAGCGGGGAGCCGGGGCCCTCGCTCACTGCCTGCTTGAACCACTCGTGCTGGTCGGAGGTGTGGTTGGGGACCAGGTCGACGATGATCCGCAGCCCCAGCCGGTGGGCGTCGCGGATCAGCCCGTCGGCGTCGTGCAGGGTGCCGAACATCGGGTCGACGGCCCGGTAGTCGGCGACGTCGTAGCCGGCGTCGGCCTGCGGGGAGGCGTAGAAGGGGCTCAGCCAGACGGCGTCGACGCCGAGGTCGCGCAGGTACGGGAGGCGCTCGCGGATGCCGGGGAGGTCGCCCATGCCGTCGCCGTTCCCGTCGGCGAAACTGCGGGGGTAGACCTGGTAGATGACCGCGTCTCTCCACCAGTCCGCGGTGGCCGCGGGCTGGTCGGAGGTGTGGGGGTGACGGGTGGTGTCCGCCAGGTACTGGGTCATGGTGATCCCTTGGAGGATGGAGGGCTCGGTGCGGCGACGGGGCGGGGCCGGGGTGCCCGGCCTCCTGGGCCGGGCCCGGGCGCCCCGGGTGGTGCGGTTCAGGACTTGGCCGCGCCGGCGGTGAGGCCGGTGACCAGGTGCCGCTGGACGACGTAGAAGAAGCCCGACGCGGGCAGCGCGATGAGCACGGAGGTGGCGGCCATCAGGTCCCACTGGTTGTCGTGCTCGCTGACGAAGGTGGTGAGGCCGACGGCGAGGGTGTACTTGTCCTCGCCGAGCATGAAGACCGAGGCGTAGGCGACCTCTCCCCACGCGGTGAGGAAGGTGTAGAAGGCCGCCACCGCGAGTCCCGGCCGGGCCAGCGGCAGCACCAGCCGGTAGAAGGTGCCGAACGGGCTGAGTCCGTCGACCCGTCCGGCCTCGTCGATCTCCTGGGGGATGGTGTCGAAGTAGCCCTTGAGCAGCCACGCGCAGTACGGCACCGCGGTGGTGCAGTAGACCAGGATGAGCCCCCAGTAGGTGTCGAGCAGGCCCAGATCGGCCAGGATGTTGTACAGCGGCACCATGAGAATGGCGACCGGGAACATCTGGGTCACCAGGAAGGTCCACATCAGCTGGCGGTGGCCCGGGAAGCGCATCCGGGAGACCGCGTAGCCGGCGCTGGCGGCGACGAACACGCCCAGCAGGCAGGTGCCGAGGGCGACGATCGCGGAGTTCAGGAACCACCGGAGGAAGTTCGTGTCGGCGAGGACCTTCGTGTAGTTCTCGAAGCTGAACTTCCCGGCGATGTCGGCGGGGTGGAGGAAGTCGGTCTTGTCCGGGCCGAAGGAGACCCAGGCGATCCACAGCACGGGGAACGCGGCGATGAGGCTCGCGGTGATCAGTACGCCGTGGATCAGCACCGAGGCGGCCCGGCCGCGCTCGCCGCGGCCGGTGCGCCGGCGCGTCGCTGCGCGGACGGGGGCGGGGGCCGCGTCCTTCGCGGCTCCCGCGGCGGGGAGGTCTGCGGTGGTGCTCATGGGGGTGGCTGCCCTCTCTTGCGTCATGGCGGTTGTCCTGGCCGGTGCGGCCGTCAGGCGGCCGCGTTCTCGGTGCGGGCGAGCCAGCGCCGGTACGCGGAGGCGAAGACGATGAGCATGGACAGGATGATCACGCCGTAGGCGGCGGAGCCTGCGTAGTCGCGCGGGTCCTGCCCGAAGCCGAGGCGGTAGGCCCAGGTCACCAGGATCTGGGCGTCCTGTCCCGCGTTCACGCCGAACAGCAGGAAGATGACGACGAACTGGTTGAAGGTCCAGATGACGCCGAGCAGGATCACCGTGCTGCTCACCGATCGAAGGCCGGGAAGCGTCACGTGGCGGAACCGCTGCCAGGGGGTGGCGCCGTCCATCTCGGCCGCTTCGTACAGCTCCGAGGGGATCGACTGCAGGCCGCCGAGGAGCGAGACCATCATGAAGGGCACACCGACCCAGGTGTTGACCATGATCGCTGCGGTCTTCTGCCAGAAGGGGTCGCTCAGCCAAGCGGGCGTCGGCAGGTGCATCGCGTGCAGGGCCGTGTTCAGGATGCCGCCGTCGTCGGCGAGGATCAGCCGCCAGGAGAAGACCGTGACGAAGGTCGGGACGGCCCACGGCAGGATCAGGACCAGCCGGTAGAAGGTGCGGGCCCGGAGCTTGCGGTTCAGCAGCATCGCGAGGCCGAGGCCGAGGCCGTAGTGCAGGGTGACGCAGACGACCGTCCAGACGATGGTCCAGGTGAAGTGCGGCCAGAACTGGTGGTCCGCGCCCGACAGGATCTCCGTGTAGTTCTTGAGGCCGACCCAGGAGAAGGAGTCCGGGATCTTGTTGACGCCGATCGTCCGGCCGACGTTCTGGCTGTCGGCGTCGGTCAGCGACAGGTAGACGCCGCGGACCAGGGGGTAGAGCACCAGCAGGCCGATGACGGCGACGACCGGCGCCACCATGGCCCAGGCATACCAGTTGCGGTTGTAGGACTGCCGGATGCGGCTGAGCGGACCGGGGCGCGGCGCCTCGCCGCGCTTGGTCTCCCGGGTTCCGCCCTCGGCGGCGACGGTCATCTTCGGCACCTTCTCGAAAGTTCGCTCAGGGGGTACGGCCCGGCCGCACGGCGGAGGGTGTGCGTGCGGACGCGGGCGGTGGCCGTCCGGTCCGCCGCCCGTGGCGGGCGCGGCGGACCGGACGGTTCATGGCTGCCTCGGAGGCCACACGGAAAGGCGGGCCGGCGTCGCGGGTCGACGGCTCTCGCCCGGCGGCGGTGTGGTCGGTCGCCGCAGCTCCGCTGCGTCTTCCTTCCCCGCCGTACCGGACTCGGCCCTCGACCCGCTCCTTTCTCCACCCCGCCTGGGCCCGCGGCCTGTTACTGGAAGTCCTTGACGAGCTTCTTGTAGGACTCGGCGGTCTGGTCCAGGCCCTTCTGGGTGGCGACCTTGCCCTGCAGGATGCTGGTCAGGTTGGTGCCGAAGTCGGCGAAGAGCGAGCTGTACTCGGGGAGTTCCGGGCGCGGGCGGGCCACGTCGGCCAGGATGTCCTGGAACTCGGCGACACCGGGCGCGGCCTTGACCTCGGCGGTGTAGGCGGAGGTGCGGGTCGGCAGGGTGCCGTTCTTCAGGGCGATCTCGGCCTGGGTCGCACCGGAGGTCATCCAGCCGACGAACTTCTGCGCGGCTTCCTGGTGCGCCTTGTCGGAACCGGCGTAGACGGCGAGGTTGTGACCGCCGGTCGGGGCGCCCGCTCTGCCGGTGGAGCCGGCCGGGACGGCGGAGATGCCGAGGTTGGCCTTGTCGGTGAAGGCCGAGCCCTTGTAGATGTTGGTCAGCTCCCAGGGGCCCTGGATGATCATGGCGACCTTGCCGCTGACGAACGCGTCCTGCATGTGAGCGTACGCGTCAGCGGTCACGTCGAGCTCGTGGACTCCCGGGGAGGCGAGCACGGACTTGCTGACGTCGACGGCCTTGACGGCCTCGGGCGAGTTGATCGTGATCTTCTTCGCCGCGGCGTCGACCATGTCGGTGCCCTCGCCGAAGAGGAAGGGCAGCTCGTAGTAGGAGTCGGCGCGCAGCCAGAAGCCGTCGGCCTCGGCCTTGGTCTTGACGGCCTTGGCGACCGTCTTGAGCTCGTCCCAGGTGGCCGGCGCCTTGTCGAAGCCGGCCTTCTTGAGCAGCTCCTTGTTCCACATCAACGCGAGGGTGTCGGTGACGATCGGGGCGCCGTAGGTCTTCCCCTCGTACTGCGCCTGCTTGAGCAGGGACGGGTTGATGTCGTCCTGGTCGGCCAGCGCCGGGGTGCCGTCCAGCGGCGCGAGGAACTGGGACTTCGCCCAGGAGGCCGTCCACCCGACCTCGGCACGGATCACGTCGGGGGCGCCCTTGCTGCCGGCGGCCGTCTGGAACTTGTTCTGCGCCTGGTCGAACGGCACGCTGACGTACTTGACCTTGATCTTCGGGTTCGCCTTCTCGAAGTCCGCGATCAGGGCCTCGTAGGTCGGCGCCTCGTTCGTCGCGTTCGAGGTGTCCCACCAGGTGATGGTGACGGGACCGCCGTCGGCCTTGTCACTGCCGCCCCCGCAAGCCGTCGTCGCAAGCCCGAGCGCCGCAACCAGCGCGGTGGCCGCTATGCCACGCCGCATGTGATCTCCTCCAGGATGAAAGCCCGTGATGGTGCTGGGCGCGTCGCCGCGGCCCCCCACTGCCGACTGCGCCGTTGCGGCCGCCGGGCTGTCGAGGAACGTAACAGGGATGCAAGCCTGACGAAAGACCTTGCTGCAAAACTTGAAAGATCTTCCGATCGTTACACCTGCGTGTCCACGGGGTTTCCGGGAGGAGACGCGCCGAGGGAATGGCAGCCGACCTGGAAGTGGTTGCGCGATCTTCCGCAAAAAGTTGGAAGGCGTTGCCGATCACGCGTGGGATCGGGATCATCGGCTGAGACCGGCGCCGACCCACGAGGGAACGACATGACCCAAGAGCTCGCCCCCGTCCGCCACGACGCGGCCGACGAGACCCCGGCCGCCCCCGACGCGGGCCGCGCCCCCGGCTGGTGGCGCAGCGCCGTCATCTACCAGGTGTACGTGCGCTCCTTCGCCGACGGCGACGGCGACGGCGTGGGCGACCTGCCCGGCATCCGGGCCCGCCTGCCCTACCTGGCGGAACTCGGCGCCGACGCCGTGTGGCTGACCCCCTTCTACGCCTCGCCCCAGGCGGACGGCGGCTACGACGTCGCCGACTACCGCAGCGTCGACCCCCTCTTCGGCACCCTCGCGGACGCCGACGCGCTCATCCGCACCGCCCACGGGCTGGGCCTGCGGGTGATCGTCGACATCGTCCCCAACCACACCTCCGAACGGCACGCGTGGTTCCGGGCGGCGTTGGCCGACCGCCCCGGGGGGCCGGCCCGCGAGCGCTACCACTTCCGCCCCGGCAGGGGCGCCCACGGCCACCTGCCGCCCAACGACTGGGAGTCGGTCTTCGGCGGCCCCGCCTGGACAAGGGTCGCCGACGGCGACTGGTACCTCCACCTCTTCGCGCCCGAGCAGCCCGACCTCAACTGGGACCACCCCGAGGTCCGCGCGGAGTTCGACTCCGTCCTGCGCTTCTGGCTGGACCTGGGCGTCGACGGCTTCCGCGTCGACGTCGCCCACGGCATGGTCAAGGCGGCCGGCCTGCCCGACATCGGCCACACGGAGCAGGTCAAGATGATCGGCGCCCAGGTGCTCCCCTTCTTCGACCAGGACGGGGTCCACGAGATCCACCGCTCCTGGCGCCGGCTGCTCGACTCCTACTCCCCCGGACCCCGTTCGCAGGCGCTGCCGGGTGAGCGCATCGGCGTCGCGGAGGCCTGGGCGCCGAACGCGCGGCGCATGGCGCTCTACGTCCGTCCCGACGAGCTGCACCAGGCCTTCAACTTCCACTTCCTGCAGTGCCCCTGGGAGGCCGGGGCGATGCGCGCGGTGATCGAGGAGTCCCTCGCCGCCACCGTCTCCGTGGGCGCCCCCACCACCTGGGTGCTCTCCAACCACGACGTCGTCCGGCATGTCACCCGCTACGGCGGCGGGGTCGCCGGGCTGCGCCGGGCCCGGGCCGCGGCGCTGCTGATGCTCGCGCTGCCCGGTTCCGTATACGTCTACCAGGGCGAGGAGCTGGGCCTGCCCGAGGTCACCGACCTGCCGGACGAGGTCCGCCAGGACCCCTCCTTCTTCCGGGACACCGGCCAGGACGGGATGCGCGACGGCTGCCGGGTGCCCATCCCGTGGACCGTCGACGGCGCCAGCCACGGCTTCGGCCCGGCCGGCAGCTGGCTGCCGCAGCCCGCGCGCTGGGGCGAGCTGAGCGTCCAGGCGCAGAGCGGCGACCCGAACTCCACGCTGGAGCTGTACCGCTCGGCCCTGCGGCTGCGCCGCGAACTGCCCGGGCTCGGCGACGGCCCGATGCGCTGGCTGGACGCCCCCGAGGGGGTGCTGGCGTTCTCCCGGCCCGGCATGGTGTGCACGGTCAACGTCACCTCGGAGCCGGTGCACGTCCCCGTCCCGGGGCGGCCGGTGCTCTCCTCCGAGCCGGTCTCCCCCACCGGCGGTTCCGTCCGTCTTCCGGCCGATTCATGTATCTGGTGGGCGATCTGAGGTACGACCGGTACAGTCGCATCCCGTGACCGCAAGGCTTGCCGACATCGCAGCCCAGGCGGGGGTGAGCGAAGCGACGGTCAGCCGGGTCCTCAACGGCAGGCCAGGCGTCTCCGCGGCCACCCGCCAGTCCGTGCTGGCCGCCCTCGACCTGCTGGGGTACGAGCGGCCCGTACGGCTGCGGCAGCGCAGCGCGGGCCTCGTCGGGCTCATCACGCCGGAGCTGGAGAATCCGATCTTCCCGGCCTTCGCCCAGGTCATCGGGCAGGCCCTGACCCGGCAGGGGTACACCCCGGTGCTGGCCACCCAGACCCCGGGCGGCTCGACCGAGGACGAACTCGTCGAGATGCTCGTCGAGCGCGGCGTCGCGGGGATCATCTTCGTCTCCGGGCTGCACGCCGACTCCACCGCCGACATGGCGCGCTACGACCGGCTGCACGGCCAGGGCGTGCCGTTCGTGCTGATCAACGGCTTCTCCGCCCGGATCAAGGCGGCGTTCGTGTCGCCCGACGACCGCGGGGCCATGCGGCTCGCCGTCACCCACCTGGCCGCGCTCGGCCACGAGCGGATCGGCCTCGCGGTCGGCCCCGAGCGGTTCGTCCCCGTGCGGCGCAAGATCGAGGGCTTCGTGCGCAGCATGGAGGAGGTCCTCGGCATATCCGCCGACGAGGCGGGCGAGCGTATCCGGCATTCGCTGTTCACTCTCGAGGGTGGTCAGGCCGCCGCCTCCGGCCTGCTCGAGGCGGGCTGCACGGCCGTGGTGTGCGCCTCCGACATGATGGCCCTGGGCGCCGTCCGCGCGGCTCGGCAGCGGGGGCTGTCCGTCCCCGGCGACGTCTCCGTCGTCGGCTTCGACGACTCCCCGCTCATCGCCTTCACCGATCCGCCGCTCACCACCATCCGGCAGCCGGTCACGGCCATGGGCCAGGCCGCCGTGCGCGCGCTGCTGGAGGAGGTCGGCGGCACCCCGGCCCCGCACAGCGAGTTCGTCTTCCTGCCAGAACTGGTCGTCCGCGGTTCGACGGCATCGGGTCCCGAAGCCGGGGCAGCCGTGTTCGTACAGCAGTCGGCCGGGAGGCGTGCACGGGATGTACAGGATCCCATCGGGGGTTGATCGGACGGTGCCGGACCGCATGGCAGACTATCGCCCCATGGGGGAATCGACCGCGAAGACCATGGACCACCGCAGTGGCGGCGTGCCGACGCGCTCCATCGATTCCCGTGACATCGATGGAGCGCCGGCCGGCCGGCTGCTGGCGCCACGCCGGCCCCGGCTGTGGTTCGAGATCCTGCTGATCGCCGTCAGCTACTGGATCTACTCGCTCGTGCGCAACGCCGTGCCCGAGCAGCAGGACGACGCCATGCGGAACGCGAGCCACGTCTGGGGACTCGAGCACTCCCTCGGCCTCGCCTTCGAGCACGCGGTCAACCACGCCGTGAACTCCGTCACGTGGCTCATCGTCGGCATGAACTACTACTACGCGACGCTGCACTTCATCGTCACCCTGGCGGTGCTGGTGTGGCTCTTCCGCAAGCATCCCGGGCGGTACGCGCCGACCCGGCTGGTCCTCTTCGTGACCACCGGAATCGCGCTGCTCGGCTTCTACTTCTTCCCCCTGGCGCCGCCCCGGCTGATGGAGGGCGGGGGCTTCGTCGACACCGTCCGGATCCACCACACCTGGGGGTCGATGGCCTCGGGCGACCTGGCGCACGTCTCCAACCAGTACGCGGCCATGCCGTCGATGCACATCGGCTGGTCGCTGTGGTGCGGCATCACCATCGCCATGCTGGCGCAGCGGGCCTGGGTGCGGGTGCTGGGCGTGCTCTACCCCGTCGCCACGCTGGTCGTCATCGTCTCGACCGCCAACCACTTCTGGCTGGACGCCGTCGGCGGCAGCCTCTGCCTCGGCGTCGGCTTCGCCGCCTCCTGGGCCGTCTACGGCGGCCTCGCCTACCGGTTGCCGCGCCAGGTACGCGTCGCGGCGGTGTAGCCGGGCGGCGCGGACGAGCACGCTTCGGTGCGCGGACCGGGGCAGGCCCGGGGCAGAACCGGTACGTGCAACGCGCCCCCTACATGCCGTAGAAGAGGCGCTCGACCACCGCGCGGGCCCGCCGCGTGGTGCGGCGGTAGTCCTCGACCATGTCGCCCACGTGCCCCGGCTCGTAGCCGAGGTAGCGCCCGACCGCGGCGAGCTCCCTGCCGTCGCCGGGGAAGGTGTCGCCGGGGCGGCCCCGGACGAGCATGACGGCGTTGCGCAACCGGCTCGCCAGGATCCAGGCGGCGTCCAGGACCTCGGCGTCCTCGGCGGGGACCAGTCCCGCCGCCACGGCGGCGGCCAGCGCCGGGCGGGTACGGGTGGTCCGCAGCCCGGGGACCCGCGCGCCGTGCCGCAACTGCAGCAGCTGCACCGTCCACTCGACGTCGCTGAGCCCGCCCCGTCCCAGTTTGGCGTGGGTTGTCGGGTCCGCGCCGCGCGGCAGCCGCTCGGACTCCATCCGGGCCTTGAGCCGGCGGATCTCGCGCGCCGCCTCCTCCGGCAGCCCGTCGGCCGGGTAGCGCAGCGGGTCGGCGAGGGCGATGAAGCGGGCGCCCAGGTCCTCGTCGCCCGCGACCGGTTCGGCGCGCAGGAGCGCGTGCCGCTCCCAGACCAGCGACCAGCGCCGGTAGTAGGCGGCGTACGAACCGAGCGTGCGCACCAGCGGTCCGCTCTTGCCTTCCGGGCGCAGGTCGGCGTCGATCAGCAGCGGCGGGTCGGTGGTGGGGATCTGCAGCAGCCGGCGCAGTTCGTTGGCGACCTTGAGCGCGGACCGGGCGGCCCGGTGCTCGTCGACACCCTCATAGGGGTCATGGACGAACAGGACGTCCGCGTCGGACCCGTAGCCCAGTTCGCGGCCCCCGAAGCGGCCCATGCCGATGACGGAGAACCGGGTGGGCAGGGGCTCGTCCTCGGCCGCCTCGACGGCGCCCACCGCGGCCTGCAGGGCCCCGGTGACGGCGGCGGCGTTGAGGTCGGTGAGGGCGGCGCCCACCGCGTCCGGGTCGTCGCGGTGGACACCCACCAGGTCCGCGGCCGCGGTGCGGAACAGCTCGCGGCGGCGCACCCCGCGGACCGCGGCGACGGCCTGCTCGGCGGAGTCCGCGCGGTGCACCGCGGCCAGCACCTCCTGGTCCAGGGCGGCGCGGCCGCGCGGCTGGAGCCCCTCGTCGTCGGCGAGCAGGGCGACCGCCTCGGGGGCCCGCATGAGCAGGTCGGGGGCGAGCCGACCGGAGGACAGCACCCGCGCGAGGTTCATCGCGGCGGCGCCCTCGTCGCGCAGCAGCCGCAGGTACCAGGGGGTGCGGCCCAGGGCGTCGCTGACCTTGCGGAAGTTCAGCAGGCCCGCGTCGGGGTCCGCAGAGTCGGCGAACCAGCCGAGCAGCACCGGCAGCAGGGTCCGCTGGATCGCGGCCTTGCGGCTGACCCCGGAGGCCAGCGCCTCCAGGTGGCGCAGGGCCGCGGCGGGGTCGGCGTAGCCGAGCGCCTCCAGGCGCTGCTTGGCCGCGGCCGTGGACAGGCCCGCCTCCCCGGGAGCGAGCTGGGCGACCGCGTCGAGCAGTGGACGGTAGAACAGCTTCTCGTGGAGGCGGCGCACCTCCCTGGCGTGCCGCCGCCACTCCCGTGTCAGCTCCGTCACCGGGTCCGCGCGGAAGCCCATCGAGCGGCCGAGCCGCCGCAGGTCGGCCGCGTCCTCGGGCATCAGGTGGGTGCGGCGCAGCTTCTGGAGCTGGATGCGGTGCTCCATCGTCCGCAGGAAGCGGTACGCGGCGTCGAGTGCCGCCGCGTCCGCGCGGCCCACGTATCCGCCGGCGGCGAGCTGGGACAACGCGGTCAGGGTGGTGCCGCTGCGCAGCGAAGCGTCGGTGCGGCCGTGCACGAGCTGGAGCAGCTGCACCGCGAACTCCACGTCCCGCAGGCCGCCCGGGCCGAGCTTGAGCTCTCGGTCGAGGTGCGCGGCGGGGATGTTCTCCACGACCCGGCGCCGCATCTCCTGCACGTCCTGGACGAAGTGGTCGCGCTCGGCGGCCTGCCACACCATGGGCGACAGCGCCTCGACGTACTCCTGCCCGAGCGCCGGGTCGCCGGCCACCGGGCGGGCCTTGAGCAGCGCCTGGAACTCCCAGGTCTTGGCCCAGCGCTTGTAGTAGGCCACATGGCTGGAGAGGGTGCGCACCAGCGGGCCGCGCCGCCCCTCGGGGCGGAGGTTGGCGTCGACCTGCCAGATGCTGCCCTCGACGGTGGTGTCGGAGCAGATCCGCATCAGGTGCGCGGCCAGCCGGGTGGCGGCCTGCAGCGCCTTGGCCTCCTCGGCGTCGGGGCATGCCTCGGCCACGAAGATGACGTCGACGTCGGAGATGTAGTTCAGCTCGTGGCCGCCGCACTTGCCCATGCCGATCACCGCGAGCCGGCACTGCGCGGCGTCGTCCGGCGCCTCGGCCTCGGCCATGGCCAGCGCCGCGCGCAGCGTCGCGGTGGCGAGGTCGGCGAGCTCGGCGGCGGTCTCCACCAGGTCGCTGGTGCCGCACACGTCGCGGGCGGCGATGCCCAGCAGGCAGCGCCGGTAGGCCACGCGCAGCGACTCCGGGTCGCCGGCTTCGGCCAGTTGCCGCTCGAACTCCGCGGTGCCGGGGTGCAGGTCGGCGTGCTCGTAGGTGACCAGGGAGTGCCAGTGGTCCGGGTGCCGGGCCAGGTGGTCGGCCAGGGCGGAGGAGGCGCCGAGCACCCCCAGCAGCCGGTCGCGCAGCGGTTTGGCCGTGGTGAGCGTGTCGAGGAGAGTGCGCCGTTCCCCGGGGGCGAGTGCCTCGAGGAGCCGCACGAGGGAGGCGAGCGCCTGGTCGGGGTCGGCGGTGGCGCCGAGGGCGTCGAGCAGGACCGGATCGCTGCGGACGGGGGCGAGGATGTCGCCGCCCAGCAGCGCCTCGGCGGCCACGGCGTCGCAGAAGCCGTGCCTGAGCAGCCGCCCGAACCTGGTGTCCCGTCGCCCTTCCAGCACTCCGCCTGCCTTTCCCGCGCTCCGGCCGGGCTGATCCGCCCTGGAGAGAGTATCCGTCCGGCCGTTTCTCCGTTATCTGACGGTATCGCCGCTTTCGCATCGAACGTCCAGCGGGATGAAGGGGGCCCGGCCGCTCTGGTATAAAGCGCTTCCCGATTCAGGGGTTTGGAATTCAACCAACGGTACCCACGGGCTCAGGGGTGGGACGGGGCGGGGAAGACTACATGGGACGAATACGTGTGCGCGGGCGTGCCTGGCTCGCGGTCGGGGCGGTCGTGCTCGGCGGGGCCGGAGCCGTGACCGCCGCCTCCGTGGCGAGCGGCCCGGAGGGGACCGTCTCGTCGGCGGCCCACAAGGGGCCGGTGCGCACCACGGTGGACGCGCTGGAGCTCAAGGGCACCGGCGGCGAGCGGGAGCTGCCCCAGCAGCGCACGGACGCCTTCGGCACCCTCGGTGTGACCTGGGACGATCCGAAGGCGGAGCTGGACGGCACGATCGAGCTGCGGGTCCGGGCGCAGAAGTCCGGCACATGGTCCGACTGGTTCGGCATCGAGACGCACAACGACGACGCACCGGACGCCGGCGACGAGGCGGCGGGACGCGGTGGCACCCCTCCGCTGTGGGTGGGCTGGTCCGACGGCGTGCAGGTCCGCGTCCGGTCCGACAAGGGCGCGGCCGGCATCCCGAGGGGCCTGAGACTCGCCCTGGTCGGCGAGAGCGACAAGAAGAGCAGCGTCGACGTGGCGATGGCGCCTGCCGCCTTCGCCGCCGACTCCGAGAACTCCGAGGACCCCGCGTCGCCGCCCGCGGATCCCACGCAGACCCCGACGTCCACCGAGACGACCGCACCGGCCACGACGGAGCCTCCGGTTACCGAGCCGAGCGCCCCGGAAAGCTCCGCCCCCGCCGGCGGCGCCCCGGCGACCAGCGGCCCGCCCACCACGAGCTCCCCGACGGCCTCCGCGACGGCCTCCGCGTCGGCGTCGGCGTCGGCGTCGGCGTCGGCGTCGGCGTCGGCGTCGGCCTCAGCATCCGTTTCCGCCTCATCCCCGCCCCCCACCTCGACCATGCCCAAGCCGCCCATCGTCACCAGGGCGGGCTGGGGCGCCGACGAGAGCATCCGCGAGCAGACGGAGCCGGCCTACGCGCCCAACGGGGTGCAGGTGGTCTTCGTGCACCACACCGCCACGTACAACGCCCAGGCGAAGAGCGGTGACTACAGCTGCAGCGACTCGCCGAGCATCATCCGGCAGATCTACGCGTATCACGTCAGCCAGACGTGGCGGGACATCGGCTACAACTTCCTCGTCGACAAGTGCGGCACGATCTACGAGGGCCGCTACGGCGGCGTGGACCGTGCCGTGGTGGGCGCCCAGACCGAGGGCTACAACACCGGTACCTCGGGCATCGCGGTCATCGGCTACTTCCAGACCGACACGCACGTCTCCAAGGCCACGCCGATGACCTCGCAGATGCTGGGCTCGGTCACCGCCCTGGCCGCCTGGAAGCTGGGCTTCAAGAAGATCGACCCCAACCCCGGGACCAAGACCCAGACCGTCAACGGCAAGGCGTTCTACCCGATCTCCGGTCACCGCGACGGGTTCGCCACCGCGTGCCCCGGCACCAACCTGTACGCCAAGGTGCCCACCATCCGCTCCTACTCCTCGGGCGTCGCCGCGCCGACCCTGAACGGGGTCAGCGGCGCCACGCTCTCCGGGTCCTCGTACTACACCAAGGGCTCGGCCACGGTCGCCTGGAAGGAGTCCACCCCGACCGCCGTCATCAAGCGGTTCGAGGTGCTCGTGGACGGCAAGGTCGCCGCCACCGCCAAGCCCACCGCGCTCTCCGCGCCGATCACGGTCGCCGCGGGCAGGCACACCGTGACCGTCCGCGCCGTGCACATCAACAACAAGACGGCGACCTCGGCGTCCTCGTACAGCGTGGTCGGCGACACGACCAAGCCGACGTTCACCACCGCGCCCGCGGTGAAGATCCGCAACGCCACGGTGTCCAGCACCTCCGTGCCGGTCTCCGTGACCTGGAAGGCCGCCGACAACGGCGCCCTCAAGAGCGTCGCGGCGACCGCCCCCACCACCGCCGCCTTCGGTCCGACCACCACCTCGTGGAGCACCACGGGCAAGGTGAACACCGCGGTCACGTACGGCCTGAAGGCCACCGACGCGGCCGGGAACTACACCACCGCCTCGGTGAGCCGCACTGCGGCGATCCTGCAGGAGACCTCGGCGACGAAGTCCGGTACCTGGTCGACGAAGAGCTCCACCAGCTACCTCGGCGGGAAGTCCTCCACCTCGTCCTCCAAGAACGCCAGCCTGACCTGGACGTTCACCGGCCGCTCGGTCGGCTGGGTGGTGTCCCGGGCCTCGACCTCCGGCCAGGCGTACGTCTACGTCGACGGGGTCAAGGCGGCCACGGTGGACCTCAAGTCCTCCACCACCGCCTACCGCCAGACGATCTGGTCCAAGACCTGGAGCACCAGCGCCAAGCACACCCTCAAGATCGTCGTCGTCGGCACCTCCGGACGCCCGACGATCACCACGGACGGCATCACCTACATCAAGTGACGCCCTGACAACAAGAGTCCGGGGAGCGCGAGTTGCGCTCCCCGGGCTTTTTCTGCCCGCGCTCGCCCCCGCGAGCCGGAACGTTCGCACCGTTCCCCGGACCTTCACTTCCACGGCGCTTCGGACGTCCACGGCCCCTCCTAATCTGGCGCCGCACCACCCCCGTCCCCGTCCCCCGCTCCCCGGAGGTCCGCCGTGTCCGGCTGGTCCCTGCCCCGTCCCCGTCGCACCGTCACCGCTCTGGCGTCCGCCCTCGGCGTCGCCGCCGCCTCCCTCGGCCTGTGGGCCGGGCTCGGCGGGTCCGAGACCGCCCACGCGGCGGGCAGCGTGCCGAACCCCGACCACGTGGTCGTGGTGATGTTCGAGAACCACGCCTACAACCAGGTCATCGGCAGCTCCAGCGCCCCCTACATCAACAACACGCTGAAGGCCGGCGGCGCCAACCTGACGCAGTCGTACGGCATCACGCACCCGAGCCAGCCCAACTACCTGCAGATCTTCTCGGGCGGCAACCAGGGCGTCACCGACGACGGCTGCTACACCCCCGGCTTCAGCTCCAAGCCCAACCTCGCCTCCGAGCTGATCGCCGCGGGCAAGAGCTGGGCCAGCTACAACGAGACGCTGCCCAGTCAGGGTTCGACCACCTGCAGCAGCGGCACCTACGCCCGCAAGCACAACCCGTGGTTCGCGTTCAGCAACGTCCCGACGTCGACGGCGAAGACCTTCGCGCAGTTCCCGACGGACTTCACCACCCTGCCGAAGGTCTCCTTCGTGGTGCCCAACCTGTGCAGCGACATGCACGACTGCTCGGTCTCCACCGGTGACACCTGGCTGAAGAACAAGCTGGGCGCGTACGCGACCTGGGCGAAGACCCACAACAGCCTGCTCGTCGTCACCTTCGACGAGGACAACCGGCTGAGCGGCAACAAGATCCCGACCGTGCTGTACGGCCAGCCGGTCAAGGCCGGCTCGTCCTCCGCGACGACGTACAACCACTACAACATGCTCCGCACGCTGGAGGACCTGGCGGGTCTGAGCACGCACGCGGGCAACGCCGCCTCCGCCTCGGACATCACCGGCATCTGGGCGAGCTGAGGCCGACGTGTACGTCGCGGACAGCCGCGGCGGAACCGGCACCGGGGTCCGGGACGCGCCGCGTCCCGGACCGCGGGCCACCGCCGTCGCCCCCACCGTCCTCGTCCTGGGCGCCGTCAGCCTGATCACCGACGTCTCGTCGGAAATGGTCACGGCCGTGCTGCCCCTCTACCTGGTCGCCGGACTCGGTCTCTCCCCGCTCGGCTTCGGCCTGCTGGACGGCGTGTACAACGGCTTCAGCGCGCTCGTGCGGCTGGCCGGCGGCCACCTCGCCGATCGGGGCGGCGGCCGGCACAAGGCCGTCGCGGCCTTCGGCTACGGCCTGTCGGCACTGTGCAAGCCCGCGCTGCTCCTGGCCCACGGCCTCCCGCTGATCGGTGCCGTCCTCGCGGCCGACCGCACCGGCAAGGGGCTGCGCACCGCGCCGCGGGACGCGCTGATCTCCCTGGCCTCCACGCCCGAGGCGCGCGGCCGGGCCTTCGGCGTGCACCGCGCCATGGACACCGCCGGGGCGCTGCTGGGACCGCTGGTGGCCTTCCTCATCCTGCGGCAGGCCGCCGAGGGGTACGACGCCGTCTTCACGGTGAGCTTCTGCGTCGCCGCCGTGGGCGTGCTGGTGCTGCTGCTCTTCGTGCCGGGCCGCCGCCGCGGGGTTCCCACCCCGGCCGCCGCCGGCTCCCCGGCGCCGTCCCTGCGGGCGTCCCTGGCGTTGCTGCGCCGCCGGGACGTGCGGCGGCTGACGGTCTGCGCGACGCTGCTGGGCCTGTCGACGGTCAGCGACTCCTTCGTCTACCTGCTGCTCCAGCACCGCCTGGGAGTCCCCGACCGCTGGTTCGCGCTGCTGCCACTGGGCACCGCGGCGGCCTTCCTGCTGCTCGCCGTGCCACTGGGGCGGCTGGCCGACCGGGTGGGGCGCTGGCGGATGTTCCTGACCGGGCACGTCGCGCTGCTCGCCGCGTACGGACTGCTGCTCGCGCACGGCCCGGCGTACGCCGTCCTGCTGCTGCACGGCGCCTTCTACGCCGCCACGGACGGGGTGCTGATGGCCGCCGCCTCCACCGCCGTACCCGACGAACTGCGCGGCGCCGGGCTCGCCCTCGTCCAAACCGGGCAGGCCACGGCCCGCTTCGCCGCCTCCCTGGCCTTCGGCGCCGCCTGGACCGCGTGGGGCGACGTCACGGCCCTGACCACCGCCGCGCTGGCGCTGACGGCGTGCGCGGTCTGCGCCTGGTGCCTGCGTCCGGCGCAGAGCAAGTGACCCCCGAGGAAAGGCCCCCATGAACACCCGCAGCCGTCTGTTCCTGCTGCTCGCCGCCGTGGCGGCGCTGGCCGCCGTCGCCGCCGTGTCCGTGCTGCGCGCCTCCGACCGCGCGGCGGAGAAGGACCGCCCGCAGGCCGGCGGCCCCGCGGTCACCGCCGGAACGGTGACCTTGGCGCCGGACGCGCCACGCCTGGTGTTCCGCAACATGGCGTGGGGGCCGCACCGGGACGAGCTCGCCACCGTCCCGGCCGACAGCCCCGGGGCCGTGCGCACCGCCTCGAAGGTCGCGTGCCTGCGCTTCTACGCGGCCGCGGGCACCGGCATCTGCCTGCAGTCGGTCAAGGGCGCCGTCCAGGACGGCTACCGCGCCGTCGTGCTCGACGCCCGGCTGCGCGAGCTGCGCCGCTTCCCCCTCGCCGGCATCCCGACCCGGGCCCGGGTCTCGCCCAGCGGACGGATGGTCGCCTGGACGGTGTTCGTCGGCGGCGACTCCTACGCGGGCACCGACTTCTCCACCCGCACCTCCGTCCTGGACACCCGTACCTGGACGCTCGTGAAGAACCTCGAGGACTTCCGGATCACCAGGGACGGCAGGTCCTACCGCGCCGCCGACGTGAACTTCTGGGGCGTCACCTTCGCCGACGACGCCCACTTCTACGCAACCCTCGGCACCGGAGGCCGCACCTATCTCGTCCGCGGCGACCTCGCGGCCCGCTCCGTGCGGACGCTCCGCGACAACGTCGAGTGCCCCTCGCTCTCGCCCGACGGCACCCGGCTCGTCTTCAAGAAGCGCGTCCCCGGCCTCTCCCCCGACGCGCCGTGGCGGCTGTACGTCCTGGATCTGGCCACCCTGCGCGAGACCCCGGTCGCCGAGCGGCGCAGCGTCGACGACCAGGTCGTCTGGCGCGACGACCGCACGCTCGTCTACGCCCTCGCCGGGGACTTCGGCGCGGACCTGTGGACGGTGCCCGCCGACGGCACGGGCCGGGCCCGCCGCATGATGACGGCGGCCCTGGCCCCCGCCTACCTCGGGTAGGGCCCGCGTTCCCCGGCGCTGCTCGGCGGGCGGGGCCGCGTCCGGCGCACCACCCGGCGGGCGGAAAGCCGTCAGGTCGCCGGGTCCTCCGGTCGCCGGGGCTCCGATGTCAGGTCGCCAGCGACACGTCGGTGGCCTTGACCAGCGCGACGACCTGGTCGCCCTCCGCGACGCCCAGCTCGTCGAAGGCCTCCCGGGTGATCACCGCGGTCAGCTCACGACTGCCCCCGAAGGCGATCCGCACGGTCGCCATGGCCTCGCCCCGCGTCACGGCGGTGACGGTGCCGGGGATCCGGTTGCGGATGCTGATGCCCTGCACGGGTGCCGTCGCCAGGGCGACCTCCGTCGCCTTGATCAGCACGGTCACTCCGCCGCCCGGGATGATGCCGAGTTCACGCACGGCCTCCGCCGTCACGGCCGCCGTGAAGTCCGGCCCGCCGCCGTCGAGGCGGACGGTGACCACGGCCATCACCTCGCCCGGGACCACCGAGGCGACCTTGCCCTCGATCTGGTTGCGCATGCTCAGTGCCATGAGCGGCACCGTAAGCCCGCTCCCGGCCCGCCGCGCGCAGACCCGCCGCCCGCCCCGGGCCCGGGCGGCGGTCCAGCCCACCGACGGCGGCCGGAGAGGTCGATCAGGCGGTGACCAGGTCCGCCCAGTGGGTGAAGCCCGCGCGGTCGGTACGGACCCCGTGCCGGATCGACAGGGCGCTGACGATGCCGAGCCCGCGCCCGTGCTCGTCGGGGTCGGTGGACCCTCCGGGAGGGTCGGTCCGGACTGCCGGGCCGCCGTCGGTCACCTCGACGCGCAGGGCGCTGCGCCCGTCGACGTCCGTCCAGCGGATACGCAACCCGGCGGGGCCCTCGGCGTGCACGACCGCGTTCGTGGTCAGCTCCGAGATCACCAGCAGCACGTCCTCCACGACCTCCGGACGCAGGTCCCACTCCGCCAGCACGGCGCGTACCCGCCGGCGCACGACGGACAGGGCGCCGGGCCTGTACGACAGCGCGCAGGCGTGCACGTCCGCACGCTGCGACATCGTCTCGGGCTCCGACGCCATGGTGTCCTCCTCCCGGGGAGTCCTGCCGGGCGGACTCCCGGGCCTGACCGACAAGCCTCCGAGACGGGGGCCGCACCGGTCAATGAATCGGGGTCGGCATTATCGAACGCTGCCCTTATACGTCGAACGACCTGCGCAAACGTGCTGATGCCGCTCGGGATTGCCGGGGATAGCATCGACGTATGGCCGGTCCGCTCCAGTCCATCGAAAGGGCGGCGGCGATCCTCAGGCTGCTGGCCGGCGGACCCCGCCGCCTCGGGCTGGGCGAAGTGGCCGGCTCCCTCGGGCTGGCGAAGGGCACGGCGCACGGCATCCTGCGCACCCTCCAGCACGTGGACTTCGTCGAGCAGGACCCGGCGACGGGCAAGTACCAGCTCGGTGCGGCCCTGCTGCACCTGGGCACCAGCTACCTGGACGTCAACGAACTGCGGTCGAGGTCGATCAACTGGGCCGACGCGCTCGCCGCGCGCAGCGGCGAGGCGGTGCGCCTCGGCACCCCGCTCGAAGGCCAGGTGCTCGTCGTCCACCACGTCTTCCGGCCCGACGACAGCCTGCAGACTCTCGACGTCGGCACCCTGCTGCCGCTGCACGCCTCCTCACTCGGCAAGATCCTGCTGGCCTACGGGGCGGCGTCGGTGGAGGTGCTGCTGAAGGAGGAACCGCAGGCGTACACCCGGCACACCCTGGTGGCGCAGGAGGATCTGACCCGGGCGCTCGCCGAGGTCCGCGAGCAGGGCTGGGCGGCGGAGGTGCAGGAGATGTCGATGGGCGAGGCCGGGGTCGCGGCGCCGATCCGCGGCTCGGGCGGGCTCGTCGTCGGGGCGATCGGCCTGTCGGGCCCGGTCGAGCGGATCTGCGACACCAAGAGCCGCCCCCACGCGTCCCTGGTCACGTTGCTCCGCGAGGCCGCGCGGGCGATCTCCAGAGACCTCGGCGCGGCCCGCTGGTGAGGCCCGTGCCGTGCGGCGGACACCCCGCTACGGACGTGCCGGCACAGCGAAGGGGCACGGCGACTGCGACGAGAGCACGAGGAGGCAGCCGGGAGAGCACCGAAACGATCAGGCGGCGGCGGCATCGGAACGCATCGGAGAGAACGCATCGGAGAGGCCCCGACCATGGTTGAACGGTTTGTGTTGTCCATCGACCAGGGCACCACCTCCACCCGATGCATCCTCTTCGACCACCGGGGCCGCCTGGTGTCGGTGGCGCAGCGGGAGCACCAGCAGCACTTCCCCCGGCCCGGCTGGGTGGAGCACGACGCCCTGGAGATCTGGCGCAACCTCGAGCGCATCGTGCCGCAGGCGCTGTCCTCCGCCGAGATCGCGGCGGACGAGGTCGCCGCCATGGGCATCGCCAACCAGCGGGAGACGACCGTGCTGTGGGACCCGAGCACGGGAGTACCGCTGGGCCGGGCCGTCGTCTGGCAGGACACCCGTACCGCACCGCTCGTCGAACGGCTGCGCCGGGACCCCGGCGACGACTTCTTCCTGGAGCGCTGCTGCCTGCCGCCCTCCACCTACTTCTCCGCGCCGCGGATCCGGTGGCTCTTCGACGAGACGCCCGAGCTCGAACAGCGCGCCCGCGACGGGCGGCTGCTCTTCGGGACGATGGAGACCTGGCTGATCTGGAACCTGACGGGCGGGGTCGACGGCGGTCTGCACATCACCGACGCCACCAACGCCAGCCGCACCATGCTGATGAACATCCACTCGCTGACCTGGGACCAGGACCTGCTGGACTTCTTCGGCGTCCCCCGTGCGATGCTCCCGGAGATCCACGCCTCCGCCGAGAACTACGGCGCGGCCCGCACCGTGCTGCCGGGCGTCCGCATCACCGCCGCGCTCGGCGACCAGCAGGCGGCCCTCTTCGGCCAGACCTGCTTTTCCCCGGGCGAGGCGAAATGCACCTACGGGACCGGCAGCTTCCTGCTGCTCAACACCGGCACGGAGGTGGTCAGGTCGCGGCACGGGCTGCTCTCCACGGTCGCGTACAAGATCGACGACCAGCCCGCGGTCTACGCCCTGGAGGGGTCGATCGCCGTCACCGGGTCGCTGGTGCAGTGGTTCCGCGACCGCCTCGGCCTGATCAGCAGCGCCCCGGAGATCGAGACCCTCGCGCGCACCGTCGAGGACAACGGCGGCTGCTACATCGTGCCCGCCTTCTCCGGTCTCTTCGCCCCGCACTGGCGCAGCGACGCCCGCGGCGTCATCGTCGGACTCACCTCGTACATCACCAAGGGGCACCTGGCCCGGGCCGTACTGGAGGCCACCGGCTGGCAGACCCGCGAGGTCGTCGACGCCATGAACGCCGACTCCCCGCTCCCGCTCAAGGAGCTCAAGGTCGACGGCGGCATGACGGCGGACAACCTGCTCATGCAGTTCATCGCCGACGTCCTCGACGTGCCGGTGGTCCGCCCCATGGTCGCCGAGACGGTGTCCCTGGGCGCCGCCTACGCCGCCGGCCTCGCCTCCGGCTACTGGCCGGACCTGAGGGTGCTGCGGAACAACTGGCACCGGGCCGCCCAGTGGCTGCCCGACATGGACCCCGCGCGCCGGGAGGCCGAGTACGCGAACTGGCGTCGCGCCGTGGACCGCTCCCTCGGCTGGATCAGACAGCCCGGGGCGCCATGACCCCGGGGCGGGCCGCTGAGCACAGCCCGGCCGGCCACCCGTCCCCGGGGGTCCGGTAGGCGGCGCCGCGGACGGTCCTGGCCTCGCGGCCGGGGACCACGCAGCGGTGCGGGCCCCGGACTCGGTGCGAGGCGCGGCGACCGGGGTAGGAGCCCAGTGAAGTGGAGATACCGGCCCTGCATGCCCGCACCGGTCAAAAGGGGCACGCTCATGGATCCATGGCTGATCTGGTTGTTCCTCGCGGCGGCGCTGGCCGTCGCGGAGATCCTCACCCTGACCGCGGCGCTCGGGATGCTCAGTGCGGCCGCACTGTTCACCGCCGGGGCCGCCGCGGTCGGACTGCCGCTGCCGTTCCAGTTCGTCGTGTTCGCCGTCGTCGCCACGGTCAGCGTGGTGTTCGTGCGCCCGGTCGCGGTGCGGCATCTGCAACGCCCCCCAAGGGAGCGCTTCGGCGTTGAGGCACTGGTCGGCAGGGCCGCCTATGTCGTGTCGGAGGTGACGGGCGTCGGCGGCAGGGTGCGCATCGACGGCGAGGAGTGGACGGCCCGTGCCTACGACGCATCGCTGGTGATACCGCCCGGGGCGGCCGTGGACGTCATCGAGATCAGCGGTGCCACCGCACTCGTCTACCCCAGGGACTGAGACCATGGAGACTCCCGCGTTTCTGATCGCCGGCCTGATCATCGCGTTGTTCGCGGTCTTCACCGTGGTGCGGGCGGTGCGCATCGTGCCCCAGGCGCGGGCCCGCAACGTGGAGCGCCTCGGCCGTTACCACCGGACCCTGAAGCCGGGCCTCAACCTCGTCATTCCGTACATCGACCGAGTCCATCCGGTGATCGACCTGCGCGAGCAGGTCGTGTCCTTCAAACCCCAGCCGGTCATCACCGAGGACAACCTCGTCGTCGAGATCGACACCGTCCTGTACTTCCAGGTCACCGACCCGCGAGCCGCCTTCTACGAGATCGCGAACTTCCTCCAGGCGGTCGAGCAGCTCACCGTCACCACCCTGCGGAACGTCGTGGGTTCCATGGACCTGGAGAAGACCCTCACGTCACGGGACACCATCAACAGCCAGTTGCGCGGGGTGCTGGACGAGGCCACCGGAAAGTGGGGGCTGCGGGTCAACCGGGTGGAGATCAAGGCCATCGACCCTCCGCAGTCCATCAAGGACGCGATGCAGAAGCAGATGCGAGCGGAGCGGGACAAGCGGGCCGCGATCCTGGGCGCCGAGGGGCAGCGCCAGTCGCAGATCCTCACCGCGGAAGGCGACAAGCAGGCCGCCGTCCTACGTGCGGAGGGCGACCGCACGGCCGCGATCCTCCAGGCCGAGGGACAGTCCCGGGCCATCGACGAGGTGTTCCAGGCCGTGCACCGCAACGACCCCGACCCCAAGCTGCTCGCCTGGCAGTACCTGCAGACCCTGCCCCAACTCGCCCAGGGCTCGGGCAGCACCTTCTGGATGATCCCCAGCGAGGTCACCTCCGCGCTGCAGGGCGTGTCCCGCGCCTTCAGCGAGGCGCTGCCCCCGTCGCCGGCCACCCGCGAGAAGCCCTCGGACGACATGGCTGCCCAGGCCGCCAGCGACACGGCCCAGGCGGCGGAGGCCGCCGCCGCGGCCCTCGCCGACGCCGCGAGGGCGGAGACGTCAGCGACGCCGACCGGTCGCCCCGTCCCCCGGACCGATGGCGTCACCCCGTGAGCACCCACGCCGACCGCCGGCGCCCCTGGGGCGCCGGCGAGGTCACCTCATCCGCCCGCGCGCCCGCCTCACCTCGCGGTCGACGGCCCAGACGTCGGCGACAGGACCGAGGTGGCCGAGCTTGTCGGGATTGATCACCGAGCGGATGGTCTGGATCTGCCCGTCGAGCACCTCGAGGGCCACGGTGTGGAGCACCTTGCCGTCCCGGTCCCGGAAGATCGCGCCGGGCTGCCCGTTGATCTCGTGCCGCTCGAACGTCACGTCGACCTGGGCCATCGCGGGGAAGACGGAGGCGAGCAGCCTGGCCACGTTCTCGGGGCCGCTGACGGTGTTGGCGAGCTGCGGGGCATTGCCGCCGCCGTCCCCGACCAACTGGACGTCGGCGGCCAGCAGATCCCGCAGCCCGCCCATGTCACCGTCCTTCAGCGCGTCGAAGAACCGCGTCGCCATCTCCTGCCGCTCCTGACGGTCCGCCGCGAACCGTGGCCGCCCGGCCTGCATGTGCCGTCGTGCCCGTACCAGCAGCTGCCGGCACGCCGACTCCGAACGCCCCACCGCCGCGGCGACCTCGTCGAACCCGAAGCCGAACACCTCGCGCAGCACGAACACCGACCGCTCCAACGGGCTGAGCCGCTCCAGGAGCAGCAGGGCCGCCATCGACACCGAGTCGGCCAGCTCCGCCGCACGCGCCGGATCCTGATACGGATCGCTGAGCAGCGGCTCGGGGAACCACGGGCCCACGTACTCCTCCCGCCTCACCCGCGCGGAGCGCAGCACGTCGATCGAGAACCGCGTCACCGTGGCCGACAGAAACGCCTTGACCGACGCGACCCGGGTCGCCGAGGCGTCGAAGCGCAGCCACGTCTCCTGGACCGCGTCCTCGGCCTCCGCCACGCTGCCCAGAATCCGGTAGGCGATCGAGAACAGCAGCGGGCGCAGCTCCTCGAACTCCTCGACCTTGTCCACGGCGAATCCCCTCCCCTTGTGCCTTCGCACCCGGCCGCGCCCACCGGTGTTGATCTCGTCCGTGACCACCCGGACCACCGGTGGTCACGCTAACGCCGCCGGCCGGGGCCCGGAACCCGCAGCCGGACCCCGGGCCCGGTCGCCGCCGTTCAGTGGAACCGGCCGGGCTCATAGGAGCCGGCGGGCTGCTGCGCGATGATGTTCAGCCGGTTCACCGCGTTCAACATGGAGACCAGGACCACCAGGGTGGCCAGTTGCTCCTCGTCGTAGTGCCGGGCGGCGCGCGCCCACACCTCGTCACTGACGCCCGTGGCCGCATCCGCGACCCGGGTCCCCTCCTCCGCCAGTTCCAGCGCGGCGCGTTCGGCCTCGGTGAAGACCGTGGCCTCCCTCCACGCCGCGACCAGGTTCAGCCGCACCGGGGTCTCGCCGGCAGCAGCGGCCTCCTTGGCGTGCATGTCGATGCAGACGGCGCAGCCGTTGATCTGGCTCACGCGCAGCGCCACCAGCTCCTGTGTCGCGGCCGGCAGCGGCGAGTCCTTGAGGGCCCTGCCCGCCGACATGAAGTGCTTCAGGACCTTGCCGGCGGTCGGGCTGGCGAAGTAGTCCAGTCGCGCGTCCATGATGTGCTCCTCTGCGGTCGTCCGTGGTGACACCCCCTGGGACGAGATGGCCCGACGCCCTGTGACACGGATGGATGTGACCCGCGTCACCCCGCCGCCGAGCCGGACGGACCGAGCCGTCAGCGGCCTTCCGTCGACGCTTCCCGATGCACCCGGCCGCGAGCAGGGTGCATTAATTTGCTTGCACAAGCAATTAATGTACGCTGAACCGGCACACCCACGGCGTTACGGGTCGATCCACGCGAAACGCAAGCCGACCGGCCACTTACATCGGTGTGCGCACAAGATCACCCTTGAGACGCGGAGAAAAAGTGTTCAGAAGGTCGAAAATGTCCAAGCTGGCGGCCCCGGCTCTCCTGGCTGCCGCTGCCGCGGTCGTCGTCACGGCGGGACCGGCTTTCGCCGACCTGCCTGGTGCGGGCGACGGATGGCACCCGACGACGTACTCGGGCGGCCAGATCCAGAGCAGCAGCACCGAGGGGGAAGCGCGTGACAGCCGCAGCAACATCCTGCACGCGTGGCGCGGCGCCGACAACGACAACATCTGGATCTCGCTGAACAACGGACCCGCCTACCCGTTGCCGGCGACGGCCGGGTCGACCGATCACGCACAGACGCTCGCCGCCCCGATGGTGATCTGGACCGACGACGGCGGCCGTGGCAACTTCCGGATCTTCCACACCGGCAAGGACGGCCACATATACCAGCACCGCATCCAGCTCACCACGTCCTACCAGCTGCCGGGGACCCTGCCCAACGCGACGCAGGTCCCCAACAACGCCCGCACCAACACCAACCAGCCCGTGGCGGCCGCCGCACTTCCCGGCAACTCCTTCATGCTCGCCTGGAACAGCCAGAGCGACGACAGCATCTGGACGATGTACTACGACGCCGCCACCACGAAGTTCGACACCGCCCAGCAGGTCCCGAACGCCCGGAGCCAGGACGCGCCGTCCCTGGCCGCGCAGGTGAACGACGGTGACGACCCCGCCCCCTGGAACCAGGTGGTCCTCGCCTTCGAGGGCACCGACTTCAACATCTACATGGCGCGGCAGCAGTACGGCACCCCCAACTGGACGAACCCGAAGAAGGTCGGGCCGTACACGACGTACGCCCCCTCTGTCGCCCTCACCGACAACGGCTATGGCGTGATCACCTTCCGCGACTTCGACGGAACCGTCGGCAACTACGAGATCAACCGGCACGGGGACGTCGTGGCCAGCTTCAAGGACGCGAGCTACGGCTGGACCAACACCTCCCCGCTGGCCGTGAGCAGCGGTCCCCTCGTCTACAACGTCCTCACCGGCGCGGGCGGCGGCACGAGCGGAGTGGTGTGGAAGCAGGCCGCCGACTTCCGCGGCCAGCCCACGCCTCCCGCCCCGCAGTGGTGACACCGGGCGCCCTCCCGGAGCAGCAGGTCCGCACGGTCCGATAGAGGGACCTCGTCCCGGTCCCGACCGTACGTGTACGGGCCGCACATGAGAAGGCGGTCCCGGCACAGCGGTCGGCGTGCCGACGCGGCCCCCGCGTCCACCCGGCCCCGTGCCGACTCGGCGCGCCCTGCTGCTCCACGCATCCTCCGGTCCTGACACCCAGCCCTGACCTGGGTGTCAGGACCGGTCCCGTACACGGGCGCACCCGTGCCGTCGACGGCGCGGGGAGACGGGGCGGCGCCGAACCAGCCGCACGGGGGCGGCCCTGACCGGCCTCGTCCCTCCACGCATGCCACACGATGACGCAGAAGAGAACTCCCATGAGACGTTTCCCACCCTTGGCCGGTCTGCTGTCCGGCCTCCTCCTTCTCGCCGCAGTGCCGGCGTTCACCTCCGGCGCGGCAGCGGCCGTGCCGGCGAAAGCCGCCGCGGCGACGGCCGGTCCGGGAGCCGACGGACCGGATCTCAGCAACGCCAACCGCATCGCCTCGCCCCCCGACCTGCCGAACTGGTCGCGCGTGGGATACCGGAACGGCGCGCCGCTGCCCGGCGACGACGAGGTGAACGGTGATGCCTCCTGCCGTATCACTCCGGAGAAACTGTCCTCCACGTACGGTGTGACCGCCGACGACGGCGTCGACGACACCGCCGGGCTGCAGAAGGCGATCGACGACATCAAGAGCGCGTGCTCGCCGTCGGCCAGCTACGAGCGGCTCTCGCTCATCTCGTTGCCGGCGGGGCGCATCGATGTGTCCCGTCAGATCTACGTCGACGCCAGCTTCCTGATCGTGCGCGGGCAGGGTTCCGGCGACGGCGGCACGAAGCTGGTGTTCCGGCCCGACGTCGACACCCGCTACGACACCCTGGTCAACGGCCGCTGGGACCAGGACAGCATGAAGGCCGGCAGCGGCAGCGACGTCGGCACCGGCGGCTGGATGTGGCCGGGGCGCGGCATGTTCCGGGTGCAGACCCGGGACATCGCCGACCGCTACAAGGACGACTGGGCGGCGGCCCCGGCCAACCGCAAGGACATCTTCGAAGGCTCGGTCAACCAGCACTGGGCCTCCGGCATCAAGCTCGCCGCCAAGACCGGGGACCCCGGGTACTCCGCCCGTCGCGGAAGCACGACCGTCCAGCTCATCTCGACTGCCACCATGTCGAAGTTCACGCCCGGCGGCTACGTCTGGGTGGGCGCCGCCAACAGCGTCAAGTTCTACGAGCAGCAGGGCGTCACCGACAAGAGCGTGATGGACGACCTCCACATGCGCCAGCAGATGTTCCGGGTCACCAGCGTCGACGCCGATGCGAAGACGATCAGACTGGACCGCCCGCTGGAGTGGGACCTGCCGGTCGACTCCACCTCTGACGGCTCCGAAGCGCTGGGCGACAAGCCGTACGCCAGCAAGGTCACCCCCCTGAAGATCGTGGAAGGCGTCGGGTTCGAGAACTTCGCCTTCACCCAGGACATGAACGGCCTGCCCAAGCTGGGCGGCGGCACCTACCAGCTGACCCCCGACCAGGCCGTCCACAACTACGGCAACGTGGCTCCCGAGTACGCGATGCACGGCATCGTGTACAAGTGGGCCGCCAACAGCTGGGCGCGCGGGCTCAAGGCCACCATGACCGGCTCGCACCCCATCGTCACGGAGAACGCCCTCAACCTCCAGATCGAGCGCAACAGCTTCGACGGGGCGTGGAACAAGGGCAAGGGCGGCAACGGCTATCTGCGCGGCAGCCGCGTGTGGAACTCGCTGTGGGCCTACAACCTCAGCCGCAACCTGCGCCACTTCACCTTCCAGTGGTCGGCCAGCGGCAACGTCGCCTTCCGCAACGACACCGACTCCGACCTGAACCTGCACGGCGGCTGGGAACACGACAACCTGTTCGAGCAGAACACCGTCAGGGTCCCCTACGAGCACCGCTCCGCCAGCTGTGAGACGAACTGCGGCGGTGAAGGCGGCGAGATCGACGAGGGGACCTGGTACCCCATCTGGTGGGCGGCCGGCCCCAAGGCGGTCAAGTGGTCCGGCTCCTCCGGCCCGCAGAACGTCTTCTACAACAACACGCTGATCAAGCAGACCACCCCTGGCGGGTCTTTCGAGCCGTACGGGCCGTACTCGAACGGCAGCAGCGGCTCCGAGTCGGGAACCGTCTACGAATTCGGTTCGAACGACGACGACCCGGAGAGGTTCCAACCGCTGAGCCAGGGCGGCCAGGGAATCCCGGACTGGACCGGCCGCGAAACCCTGGACTACATAGGCCGCGGAATCGCGACCACCGACGTGGGCAGTCAGCAGTCGCTCTTCCTGCGCGACACCGGTGGTGAACTCGACCCCCGCACGCTCAACGAGCGCAATGTGATCAACTGGAACATGCAGGGCGCGACCTATGTGAACCCTGACACCGGGGAACGCCACAACAACTATGAGGACGTGCGCGACTGGCTGGCCACAGGCGACGCTTCCATCGTGCTCCTGCAGGAAGCCGGCAACCCGGACGCGGGGAGCAGCAGGCCGTTCCTGAGGTTCCAGAGAGAGATCGCGCAGCACGTCTACCAACGTGAGGACGGTTCATATCCGGCGATCCGGGAGTACTGGGTCGACAGTGCCAACAGTGTCGGCTGGCTGTACTGGCTGCATACGGACCGCACCGATCCCGCCGGCCGGGTGAACGTGGCCATCGCCAGCCGCACACGCGTGGCTCCGGACGACCTGCATGTCACCGAGCCGGGCGAATGGGATCCGGTGCTGGAGGAAGGCTATTCCCGGCCGGCGCTCGGTGTCACCGTCGACGGTGCCGCCTACTTCACGGTGCACGCGCGGGCGGACAACCAAGGCCAGGACGCCCCTGCCCTGCTGGACCAGATCCGGGCCAGAATGGCGACCCGGGGTCCGAACGGTGGGCCTCGGCCCTGGCTGGCCGCGGGCGACTGGAACCGCGACCCGTACGACCTCAATCCGGCGATCACGCCGCCTCCCGGCACTCCGGTGAACTACCGGATCTATCGCGTGGGCAATACGCACCCCGCTTACGGGCACGGCGCGGATCCCTTGACGAGTGCCCTCGACTACCCGGTCGTCGGGAGCTTCCCCAACAGACTCTGGATCGGCGAGCGTCGGTTGTTCGACGATGTGACCACGTCGGATCACGTTCCCGTCTGGTTCCGTGTCACCAACCTGCCGCAGCAGGTCACACCGCCGCCGCTGCCGGGCATGCCGCAAGTCGTCGTCCCGCAGACCAACGTTCAGGTGCGAAGTGTCCACACGATCAACGTGGCCGGCCTTCCCCTTCCCGGCAGCAATGTGATCGGCGACGTGCCGTTCAACTACGACAATCCGGAACTGAATCTGAAGTTCGACCTCAGGAAATCCTCGGACTACCCCGGCTACTACAACCTGCTTGCCAAGGACCCCAAGTACTACAACTACTACCTCGGGCAGGAGGGCGGGCGCCGCGACGCGAAGCTGGTGCTGTGGAAGGAACCGGAGCTTGATCAGCTGTGGAAACCGACCTACGAGGGCGACGGCACCTGGACCCTGGAGAACTACAAGACCAAGCAGTACCTCACGGCCCCGCAGAGCGGTGGCCAGCTCTTCGCCCAGGACGAGGACCCCGAATCGCCCACCCAGCGCTGGTTCCTGCAGGACGCCAAGGAGGCGGCCTCCGTCAACGAGGTCGTTCTGGGCGACAAGTCCGGGCCGTCCGGTCAGGCGCTCTCGGTCGACGACCTGGAGGAGGAGCCCCTCCCGCTGTTCCTGAACCCGGACACCGACGACTCCAACCAGCGGTTCGTCACGATCCCCACCCCGGAGGGCTTCGTCTACCTGGTCTGGCACGGGAAGTACGTCACATCCACGGTTTCCTATGAGGAACCTCGGGACGGCGCGAACATCGCGACAGGCCCGTTCCGTGCGAACGATCGCGGTGCGCAGTGGTTCGAAGAGCGCGACAGCAACGGTGGAGAACTGCTGAGCAACCAGACGGGCCCCGACGCCGACGACCGCGCCTACCTCGTACCCAATGCGAATCACACCGAGGTGTCCCTCAGGTCGGTCCTGGCCGGCCTCCTCGGGGACCGCTGGTACATCCACCCGAAGGGCAAGCCGTGACGTGACCGGGTGGCGCCGAACGTGCGGGGGACGGACACGCCGGCCCCGTCGACGGACTCGGCGCCGGACGGCCCGGAACACATGAGACGACGCCGGGCCGGCAGCATCACGCTGCCGGCCCGGCGTCGTCTTCGGCGCAGATACCCCCTGCCGAGCCCGCGGCTACAGGTTCGGGAGGTTCTTGCGGAGCTCGAACGCCGTGACCTCGCTCCGGTACTCCTCCCACTCCTGCTTCTTGTTGCGCAGGAAGAAGTCGAAGACGTGCTCCCCGAGGGTCTCGGCGACCAGCTCGCTGCGCTCCATGTACGAGATCGCCTCGCCGAGGTTCTGCGGGAGGGGCTGGATGCCGAGGGCGCGGCGCTCGCCGTCGGAGAGGGCCCAGACGTCGTCGTCGGCGCCGGGCGGAAGCTCGTAGCCCTCCTCGATGCCCTTGAGGCCCGCGGCCAGCAGGACGGCGTAGGAGAGGTAGGGGTTGGCGCCGGAGTCGAGGGAGCGCACCTCGACGCGGGTGGAGCCGGTCTTGCCGGGCTTGTACATCGGGACGCGGATGAGCGCGGACCGGTTGTTGTGGCCCCAGCAGATGTACGAGGGGGCCTCGCCGCCCGCCCCCGCGGTCCGGTTGGCGCCGCCCCAGATGCGCTTGTACGAGTTGACCCACTGGTTGGTGACCGCGGAGATCTCGTGCGCGTGCCGGAGCAGGCCCGCGATGAAGGAGCGGCCGACCTTCGACAGCTGGTACTCGGCGCCGGACTCGTGGAAGGCGTTGCGGTCGCCCTCGAAGAGGGACAGGTGCGTGTGCATGCCGGAGCCGGGGTGCTGGCTGAAGGGCTTGGGCATGAACGTGGCGTTCACGCCCTGCTCCAGCGCGACCTGCTTCATGACCAGGCGGAAGGTCATGATGTTGTCGGCGGTGGAGAGCGCGTCCGCGTAGCGCAGGTCGATCTCCTGCTGGCCGGGGGCACCCTCGTGGTGGGAGAACTCCACGGAGATGCCCATCGACTCCAGCATCGTGATGGCCTGGCGGCGGAAGTCCTGGCCCACGTTCTGCGGGGTGTGGTCGAAGTAGCCGGAGTTGTCGGCGGGCACCGGCACGGTGCCGTCCAGAGGCAGCGTCTTCAGCAGGAAGAACTCGATCTCCGGGTGCGTGTAGAAGGTGAACCCGAGGTCGGAGGCCTTGGCCAGGGACCGCTTGAGGACGAAGCGGGGGTCGGCGTAGGAGGGGGAGCCGTCCGGCATGAGGATGTCGCAGAACATCCGCGCGGTGCCGGGGGCCTCCGCGCGCCACGGCAGGATCTGGAAGGTGCCGGGGTCGGGCTTGGCGATCATGTCCGACTCGTACACCCGCGCGAAGCCCTCGATCGCGGACCCGTCGAAGCCGATGCCCTCGTCGAACGCCTGCTCCAGTTCGGCCGGCGCCACGGCGACGGACTTGAGATAGCCCAGCACGTCGGTGAACCACAGCCGCACAAAGCGGATGTCGCGCTCCTCGAGGGTGCGGAGCACGAACTCCTGCTGCTTATCCATAGCTCTCCAACCTCGCAGGTCATGGGGCCTGTCGTCCGTGCCGGCTCGAGTGAGGGCCGGACCAGTATCGCGCCGCGGGGTTACCGTCCTGTTTCGGCGGCGGCCGGGACCGCCGGACACCCCTCGCCACCATTGTGCTGCACCCTTGCGATCTTGACACAGGGGGACGGCCCCGAAAAGGCCGGTCCGCCGGGGCTTCGAGGGGTCCGAGTGCGCCACTCCACAGGCGTCGCCCACGACATCGCGTCGCTTTGACGATTACACTGAGCGGCGTGCCTCAACTTCGCCTCGCCCTGAATCAGATCGACTCCACCGTCGGCGACCTCGCCGGGAACGCGGAGTCGGTCGTGCGCTGGACCCGGCACGCGGCCGAACAGGGAGCCCACCTCGTGGCCTTCCCGGAGATGGCGCTGACCGGGTACCCCGTCGAGGACCTCGCCCTGCGCTCCTCGTTCGTCGAAGCCAGCCGTGCCGCCCTGGAGGCGCTCGCCGGACGCCTGGCGGCCGAGGGCCTGGGAGAGGTGCCGGTGGTCGTCGGCTACCTCGACCGCAGCGAGAAGGCCCAGCCCCGCTACGGCCAGCCCGCGGGCTCCCCGCGCAACGCCGCGGCCGTCCTGCACGGCGGGAAGGTCGTGCTGAAGTTCGCCAAGCACCACCTTCCGAACTACGGCGTCTTCGACGAGTTCCGCTACTTCGTCCCCGGCGACACCCTCCCGGTGATCCGGGTGCACGGGGTCGACGTCGCCCTGGCCATCTGCGAGGACCTGTGGCAGGACGGGGGCCGCGTGCCCGCCACCCGCACCGCCGGCGCCGGACTGCTGCTCTCCGTCAACGCCTCCCCGTACGAGGTCGCCAAGGACGACACCCGTCTCGACCTGGTACGCAAGCGCGCCCAGGAGGCCGGCTGCACCCTGGCCTACCTCGCCATGATCGGCGGGCAGGACGAGCTCGTCTTCGACGGCGACTCGATCGTCGTCTCCGCGGACGGCGAGGTGATCGCCCGGGCCCCGCAGTTCGAGGAGGGCTGCGTGCTGGTCGACCTCGACCTGCCCGCCGCGGACCCCGCGAGGGTGCCGAGCGGCGTCGCCGACGACGGCCTGGAGATCGAGCACGTCACCCTCTCCGCCGAGCCGCTGCCCGCGTACGAGCCCGAGGTGCACGGCGGCGAGGCCCCCCGGCTGGGCGACGACGAGGAGATCTACACCGCGCTGGTCGTGGGCCTGCGCGCGTACGTCGCCAAGAACGGCTTCCGCTCGGTGCTGATCGGCCTGTCCGGCGGCATCGACTCGGCCCTCGTCGCTGCCATCGCCTGCGACGCGGTCGGGGCGGCCAACGTGTACGGCGTCTCGATGCCGTCCCGGTACTCCTCCGACCACTCCAAGGACGACGCCGCCGAGCTGGCCCGGCGCACCGGGCTGAACTTCCGCACCGTGCCGATCGGCCCGATGTTCGACGCCTACATGGGCGCCCTGGGGCTGACCGGGCTGGCGGAGGAGAACCTCCAGTCGCGCCTGCGCGGCACGATGCTCATGGCCATCTCCAACCAGGAGGGGCACATCGTCCTGGCCCCGGGCAACAAGAGCGAGCTGGCGGTCGGCTACTCCACGCTCTACGGCGACTCGGTGGGCGCCTACGGGCCCATCAAGGACGTCTACAAGACGACCGTCTTCCGCCTCGCGAAGTGGCGCAACCAGGCCGCGGCGGAGCGGGGCCAGACCCCGCCCATCCCCGAGAACTCCATCTCCAAGCCGCCCAGCGCGGAGCTGCGGCCCGGCCAGGTCGACACGGACTCCTTGCCGGACTACGACGTCCTGGACCGCGTGCTGGCGATGTACGTCGACCAGGACCAGGGGCGCGACGCGATCGTCGCCGCCGGGTTCGACGGGGAGCTGGTCGCCAGGGTGCTGCGGATGGTGGACACGGCGGAGTACAAGCGGAGGCAGTATCCGCCGGGGACGAAGATCTCCGCGAAGGGGTTCGGCAAGGACCGGCGGCTGCCCATCACGAACCGGTGGCGCGAGCACGCGTGACGCCGCGCCGGCGGACTTCGCGGGCCAGGGTGCCCCTTGCGGCGCCTTGGTCGGGAGCCGGATGTTCGCTCTGTGGTCCGCAGCGACCGCACCGCCCTCCCCGGGCCTGGGCGTGGGGAGGCGGTGCGGTCGGGCCACGTGCGGTGGGTGGGAGTCCCGTACGGTTCGTCGAACCGGGCCGTGTCGCTTCGAGTTCCGGCTCCCGGCGCCCCGTCGGCAAGGCCCTGTGATGGTCCCGTCGTCCGCCGGGGTTCCGAGGGGGCCTAGGAAGCCCCGCCGACGATGGTCTCCATGTCCCGGGTGATCACAACGATGCGGTCGATCTTGCCGTTCACGTCCACGTGCTGTGTCTCCCAGCCCTCCACCTCGGTGCTGTCCGGCATCGCGAGGAACCACTGCCACAGGACATCGTCGCGGTTCCGCAGGACCTCGCCGACCTGCAGCAGCGCCACCGGCGCAGCTTCGTGGATCTTCGCGACCCATTCGCTGCAGGCGTCGCGCCCCTCTACCACGTAGTGCTCCACGAAGGTGAAGTCCTCCGCGTACGCGTCCTTGATCAGCGTTTGGCGTTCGTCAGGGTCGGTCTCGCGCCACGCTTGATTGTGGGCACGGATGACGCGCCAGGCGAGATCGCTGTGGTCGGCGTACAGCACCTTGAGGCGGGTGATGCGCCCGCTGGCGTCCAGCCATGCGGTCGCGGTTCCGCCGGCCTCGTACGCGCGGCCGTGCGAGTCCTCTCCGGTCTCCTGCCAGTCGGCGGTCACGACCCCGTCGGCGTCGGCGGTGACAAAGGAGGTGTGAGCGGAGTGCTGCCTCCTGGTCGCGAGTCGACGGTGGAAGGGGATGATCCACTCCCCGGCGGCGTACTCGCCCCCGTAGAAGACCTCGGCGTCCGGCGCGAAAAACGTCTCGAACCGCTCGTCAGGATCGCTCTCGTCAGAGTCGAGGAGCCCAAAATATCGTTCGAAAACAGTCGACATCGTTGCCGACCCCTCCCGGTTGCGTGGTCAAGCGGCGGTAGCTCCGGAACGCGGCGATCGCCGCATGATCAGAATAGCCAATTTGCTACGCGAAGCAAGTAATTGGCTGCGCGAAGAAGCCAGGCGCCGAAGTGGAAGGGTTTCGTCGTCGAGCAGCGCCGGAGCGACCGGCCCCGGGTCGTCGCGAGCCACCGCCCGCAAGGTGAGCGGAACGGTCCGAGCGGTCCTCGGCCCGTCCCGTACACCCCGCCGGCATCGGTCCCATCGCCGGCACCGCGCGCAAGCACCGGGCGGGGCGTACCGTCAGCGCACGCGTTCCCGCACCGGGGGCCGCCCCGAGACGACGAGCCGGGACCCGGACGCCCCCACGACCGGCACGGCCGACGCACGCCGCTCCGACAGCGCCGCCGCCCCGGCGATGACCAGCCCGGTGACCGCCAGTGCCGCACCCGCCACCGCCGGAGCGGTGTACCCCAGGCCCTGTGCCAGCACGACCCCGCCCAGCCAGGCACCGCCGGCGTTCGCCAGGTTGAACGCGGCCTGGTTCGCGGAGGACGCCAGCGAGGGGGCGTGCCGTGCCTTGTCCATGACCAGCATCATCATGGGCGACCCCGTCGCGAACGCCGCGATCCCGAGCAGGACGACCGTGAGCGCCGCGCTCCAGCGGGCGTGCGCGGTGACCGTGAACAGCAGCAGGACGAAGGCGAGCGCGCCCAGCCCGCCGAGCAGGGACGGCCGCAGGGCGCGGTCGGCCAGACGGCCGCCGAGGAGGTTGCCGATCGTCGCGCCGACGCCGAAGAGGGCGAGGACCAGCGTGACGCTGCTCTCCGCGAACCCGGCGACCTCGGTCAGCAGGGGCGTGACATAGCTGTAGACGGCGAAGACGGCGGCGAAGCCGAAGATCGTGGTGCCGAGCGCCAGCCAGACCTGACCGCTGCGGAAGGCCGACAGCTCCCGGCGCAGCCCGCCGCCGGGAGCGAGCGGGATGCGGGGGACGAGCGCGGCGATGCCGGCGATGGCGGCCAGGCCGATGACGCCGACGGCCAGGAAGGTGACGCGCCAGCCGAGGTGCTGGCCGAGGAGGGTGGCGGCGGGGACGCCCACGATGTTGGCGACGGTGAGCCCGGCGACCATCAAGGAGACGGCACGGGCCCTGCGCGCGGGCTCGACCATGCCGGCTGCGACGACCGCGCCGACGCCGAAGAAGGCGCCGTGCGGGAGCCCGGACAGCACGCGGCCGGCGAGCAGCCAGCCGAAGCCGGGGGCGAGGGCGGAGAGCGTGTTGCCGACGGTGAACAGGCCCATGAGGGACAGCAGCAGGGCCTTGCGCGGCATCCGGGTGGTGACCGCGGCGAGGAGGGGGGCGCCGATGACGACGCCGAGGGCGTAGCCGGAGACGAGGTAGCCGGCGGTCGGGATGGTGGTGTGCAGGTCGTCCGCGACGTCGGGCAGGAGGCCCATGATCACGAACTCCGTCGTACCGAGGCCGAATGCGCTGATCGCCAGTGCGAGCAGGGCAAGAGGCATGGCAGGCCTTTCCGGGGCAGGGCGGGGAGCAGTTATTAGTTTAACTGCGAAACAAAGTCCGCCCGGCCCGATCTTCCCGTAGGCGCGAATCCCTGGTGGAAGATTGGCCGCCCGGCTGCGCGAGCGCCCCTGCCACGGGAGCGGCAGCTTCTACGGGAGGCCCTACAGCGGCCCTACGGAAGTGCCACCTTCGCCGCCACCGGCCGGTGGTCGCTGCCCGTGACAGGCAGCACCCAGGAGTCGGTCGGCTCCACTCCCCTGACGAGGATCTGGTCGATGCGGGCCGTGGGGAAGCGGGCCGGCCAGCTGAAGCCGAAGCCGTGGCCCGCGGCGCCCTGGGTGGAGCGCATCTGGGAGGTGATGTTGGCGAGCGCCCGGTCGTTCATCGTGCCGTTGAGGTCGCCCAGGAGGATCACGTCGGGCAGCTTCTCGTCCGCGACGGCCTCCCCCAGCGCGTCGGCGCTGTGGTCGCGCTGGCCCGCGGTGAAGCCCGCGTTGAACTTGACCCGCACCGAGGGCAGGTGGGCGACGTAGACGGCGACCTTCCCGCGCGGCGTGGCGGCGGTGGCACGCAGGGCGCGGGTCCAGCCGAGCTCGATGTCCACCGGGCGCACCTGGGTGAGCGGGTACCTGCTCCACAGGCCGACGGTGCCCAGCCTGGCGTGGTACGGGTAGCGGGCCTCGAGCCCCGACTCGTAGACGGAGGCCTTCCCGGCCGGGATCTCCTCCAGCGCGATGAGGTCGGCCCCGGAGCCGACGAGGGCCTGGGCGGTACGGCCGGGATCGGGGTTGTCGGCGTTGACGTTGTGGGTCAGCACGGTCAGGTCGCCCTCGCCGGTGTCCTTGTCCGTGAGGAGCCCGCCGAAGAAGTGCACCCACACCACGGCCGGCAGCGAGACGGCGATCAGCGCCGTGGCCGAGCGCCGCAGCAGGCCGACCACCAGCAGCACCGGCAGCCCGAGCCCGAGCCACGGCAGGAAGGTCTCCAGGAGGCTGCCCAGGTTGCCGACCCGGTTGGGCACCGCCCCGTGGAAGGCCAGCACCACCGCGATGGACAGGGCCAGTACGGCCGTGACGATCCCCCGTCGCCACATGCCGACGCCGAACACCCGGTACCGCCTAAGGCGCCCGAAACGTCCGTCCGCGTCCGCACCCCGCGACCCGCTGCCGCTGTCGGTGGCCACGTCCGCCTCGTACGCCTGCGCCATGGAGGAGTCCTCACTGTGTTGCCAGGTGCTCAGTCGACCATAGGGGATCGACCTCCGAAGGACGGGACTCGCCGGGCGACGGGTTCCCGCCGCCCGGCGAAAAGGGAGCTCTGTGACACAACGAGCACATTCTCCTTGCGCCCTCCCGGCTGCTCAGTGCCTGGCGCGGACGCCGTGCAGCTCAGTGCCTGGCGCGGACGCCGCGCAGCACCGAGTCGACGATCAGCTCGGCCAGTCCCTCCGGCAGCGCCGCGTCGGGGCGCAGCATCGAACGGGACAGCATGGGGCCGGTGAAGAGGTCGCCGAGGAGTTCCGGGTCGATGTCGTCGCGGATCTCGCCGGCGCGGACGCCGCGCCGCAGGACGTCGCGGACCTGCTCGCGGCGGGCCGCGATGACGGTGTCGTGGTAGGCGGCCCACAGTTCCGGCTCGGTCTGCGCCTGGGCGACGACGTTGCGCAGCAGGGCGGAGGAGCGCTTGACCAGGGCCCTGCGCCGTATGAACTCGACGCAGGTCACCAGGTCGTCACGGACCGAGCGTCCGGCGAGTTCCGGGGTCTGCTCGTCGACGGACTTCATGACGTCGAGCATCAGCGCGTTCTTGCCCGCCCAGCGCCGGTAGACGGTGGCCTTGCCGACCCCGGCGGCGCGGGCGATGCCCTCCATCGACAGGTCCCCGATCGTGGCGCCCCCCTCCAGCAGCTTGAGGACGGCCTCGATGATGGCGGTGTCGGCGGCGGCGCTGCGCGGGCGGCCGCGCGGGACGCGCGGGGCGGCCTCGGGGACCGCACCGGCTTCGGGCTCCGTCCCGGCGTCCGGCTCCGTCCCGACCTCGGGCTCCGTCGCCGCCGACGTGCCGGTCACCGCTTCGCCCCCACGGGGCTGACCTCGCGGTCCCCTCCGCCCGCTGATCGCGCCCCAGGGGTGCGGCCGGGCAGGAAGAACAGGACGACGAGCATGCCGAGAAGCGCGACACCGCTCGCGACATAGGCGGTGACGTGCATGGCGTCGAGGAAGGCGTCCGTGGCGGGGCCCATCAGCGCCTTGCCCGCGGGGCCCATGCCCTCGGCCACGGCGCGCGTGGCCTCGATGGACTCGCCGGCCTGGTGCTGCACCCCTGCGGGGAGGCCGCTCAGGTGGTCTGCGATGCCGTCACGGTAGACCGTCGACATCAGCGAGCCCAGGACCGCAACGCCGAGCGCGCCGCCGACCTGCCGGAAGGTGTTGTTGACGGCGGAGCCGGAGCCGGCCTTCTCGCGCGGCAGCGAGGACATGATCGCAACGGTGGCGGGCGGCATCACATGGGCCATGGCCGTGCCCATGAGGAAGAACAGCACCTCCAGCTGCCAGATGGGGGTGTCGGCGTCCAGCACCTGGAAGCCGAGGAAGCTGAGGGCTATCAGCGCCAGCCCGGCGGCACAGGTGGCGCGGGCGCCGATGCGCTCGACGACCAGCCGGGCTCGCGGCGCGAAGACGAGCTGGGCGACCGCGAGCGGCAGGAGCAGCAGACCGGACTGCAGGGCGCTGTAGCCGCGCACGCTCTGGGTGTAGAAGACCATGAAGAAGGTCACGCCCATGAGCGCGAAGAAGACCAGGCCGATCGCGGAGACCGAGGCGGAGAAGGTCGGGTTGCGGAAGTAGGAGACGTCGAAGGCCGGGTGGCTGCTGCGGGCCTCGTGCCAGACGAAGGCGCCGAGCACCGCGAGGCCGCCGAGGACGGCCGCCAGGGCCGCGGGGGCGGTGAAGTCCGCGAGCTGGCCGCCCTTGATGATGCCGTACACCAGCAGCACCAGGCCGACGATGGACAGCAGCACTCCGAGGGGGTCGAGCCGGCCCGGCCGCGGGTCGCGGGAGTCGGGCACGATGAGCACCATCGCGACCAGGGCGACGGCGATGATCGGCACGTTCACCAGGAAGACAGAACCCCACCAGAAGTGCGCCAGGAGCAGTCCCCCGGTGACCGGGCCGATGGCTATCGCGAGGCCCACGGCGCCGGTCCAGATGCCGATCGCCTTGGGCTGCTCCTCGCGCTCGAAGACGTTCATGATGATGGCGAGCGTGGCGGGCATGACGAAGGCGCCGCCGAGTCCCATGACCGCGCGGAAGGCTATCAGCTCGCCGGAGGACCCGGCGAAGGCCGAGAGCACGGAGCCGACGCCGAAGACGGCCATGCCGAACAGCAGCACCTTCTTGCGGCCGAGGCGGTCGCCGAGCAGGCCCGCGGTGAACAGCAGGCCGGCGAAGACCAGCGTGTAGGAGTTGATCGCCCACTCCAGCTGGCTCTGGGTGGCGCCCAGGCCGGTCGGGGCGGGCTCGGCGATGGTCTTCATCGCGACGTTGAGGATCGAGTTGTCCAGGACCACCACGAGGAGGCTGAACAGCAGGACGGTCAGGATCCCCCAGCGGCGGCTGTGGACCGCCTCGGGAACGCGGGGGCTCGGCGGCTGCGAGGTGTCGGCGGGCATGTGGCAAAACTAAGACCAGATTTCCGATACGGGACCGTCTCGTATTGTAAAAGCTGGGCAAAGGCGCGTGGAGGACGCCCCCCTTTGCGCGAACCACGGCACATGTCAGCATGGAAGCGGTCCGGGGACGCCGTCAGGGCGCCTCGAGATGACACAAGGAGCCGTTCCCATGACGCATGCCGTTTCGGCTGCCCAGACGCCCGCCCAGCCCGCTCCCGACAGCAGCAAGGCGCTGTACGGAGGCAAGGGGACCCGGCGGATCACCGTCCGGGACATCGCCGCCGCCAAGGAGCGCGGCGAGAAGTGGCCCATGCTCACCGCCTACGACGCCATGACCGCCTCCGTCTTCGACGAGGCCGGCATCCCCGTGCTGCTGGTCGGCGACTCGATGGGCAACTGCCACCTCGGCTACGACAGCACCGTCCCGGTCACCCTGGACGAGATGACCATGCTGTCCGCCGCCGTCGTGCGCGGCACCAAGCGCGCGATGGTCATCGGCGACCTGCCGTTCGGTTCGTACCAGGAGGGCCCGACGCAGGCGCTGCGCAGCGCCACGCGGCTGGTCAAGGAAGCCGGGGTGGGGGCCGTGAAACTGGAGGGCGGCGAGCGCTCCGCCCAGCAGATCGAACTGCTCGTCCAGGCCGGCATCCCCGTGATGGCCCACATCGGCCTCACCCCGCAGTCGGTCAACGCCTTCGGCGGCTACCCGGTCCAGGGCCGCGGCGAGGAGGCCGCCCAGCAGCTGCTGCGCGACGCCAAGGCCGTGCAGGGCGCCGGCGCCTTCGCCGTCGTGCTGGAGCTGGTCCCGGCCGAGCTGGCCACGGAGGTCACCCGCATCCTGCACATCCCGACGGTCGGCATCGGTGCGGGCGTGGAGTGCGACGCCCAGGTGCTGGTCTGGACGGACTTCGCCGGGATGACCGGCGGCCGGGTGCCGCGCTTCGTCAAGCAGTACGCGGCGCTGCGCGAGACCCTCGGCGGCGCGGCGAAGGCTTTCGCCGAGGACGTCGTGGGCGGCGCCTACCCGGCCCCGGAGCACAGCTTCCACTGACCCTCCGATGACCTGCCGCGCCGCTGGGCGCGACTCCCCCTGAGGCGGTGCGACCCACCGCCGGCTTCCGCCCTGGGCACCCCCTCCCCGGGGCGGAAGGTTTTTCCCGGGGACGTTGAGCACATCCGCCCCCGCCCCCGTATGAGTGGGCGACCGCCCGACCGGGGGCGGGGCACCGACGAGAGAGTGCCGGGGGCCTTGGCATGCATGTACGGAACGCGCACCGGGCGGTGCGGGCGGGCGCCCTCGCCGCCGACGGGGCGGTCGCCGCCTCCGCGGGCGCTTCGGGCGCCTCCCGCGCGCACGGACCGGGCGGGCGCTGATGGGACGGCAGGCTCTGCGACGACTCGCCCCGCGGCGGCCGATGGGGCAGGATGCGTCCGTGGCCGACCATCGCTCCGGTGGGGGACCCGAGGAGGACCTCGTACGGGCGCTCTACCGTGAACACGCGGGCGCCCTGTTCGCCTACGTCCTCCGGCTGGTCGGCGGTGACCGCTTCCTGGCCGAGGACGTCGTGCAGGAGACCCTCCTGCGGGCGTGGAAGAGCGCGTCGCAGCTCGACCCCACAGCGCGTTCCCTGCGGCCGTGGCTGGTGACGGTCGCACGGCGCATCGTGATCGACGGCCACCGCAGCCGTCAGGCACGGCCCCCGGAAGCCTCCCCGGCCGCCCTCGACCAGCTCCCGGCCGAGGACGAACTCGACCGCTCCCTGAGGCTGATGACGATCTCCGACGCACTGGACGATCTCACCGAGGCCCACCGCCAGGTGCTGATCGAGACGTACTTCAAGGGCCGGACGGTCAACGAGGCGGCGGCGGAGCTGGGGGTGCCGCCCGGCACGGTGCGCTCCCGGGTCTTCTACGCCCTGCGCTCCCTGAAAATCGCTCTTGAGGAAAGGGGTGTGACCACCTCGTGACGGTCCACGGTTACGACTCCGGGGCGGGTACCCCCCAGGACCCGCATGTCGACGTCGGGGCCTATGTCCTCGGGGTCCTCGACGAGGCCGACATGGCGCGCTTCGAGCAGCACCTCGCCCTCTGCCACCAGTGCGGGAAGCAGCTGGACGAGCTCAGCGGCCTGGTGCCGGTGCTCGCCGAGCTCGCCCCCGCCGGCGCCGGCGCGCCCGTCCCGCCCCCCGGCGACAAGGCGCTCGGGCAGCTCCTCGTCAAGGTCGCCGACGAACGCAGGATCCGCTCCCGGCGCAGGGTGTTCGCGCTCGCCGCCTCGGTGGCGCTGATCGTGGCGGGCCCGACCGCCGCGGTGCTCGCCACCGACGGCTCGGACGAGCCCAGGGCCAAGGCGTACGCGGAGCAGTTCACCGGCGCCGACAACGCCACGGGCGTCAAGGCGACCGTCGGCGTCAACGAGAAGAAGTGGGGCAGCGAGGTGGGCCTCACCCTCGCCGGGGTCCGGGGCCCGCTGACCTGCCGCCTGGTCGTCGTCGGCAAGGACGGCTCCCAGCAGACGGTCAGCACCTGGAGCGTCCCGGCGACGGGCTACGGCACCTCCGGCCAGCCCGATGCGCTCACCCTGGACGGGTCGGCGGGGCTGCAACCGGACGACATCTCGCGCTTCGACGTCGTCACGTCCCAGGGGCAGCGGCTGGTGTCGGTTCCCACGTAGAGCCCCGCGGGGCCCGACGCCCGAGGGGGACGCACGGTGCGCGTCCCCCTCGGGCGTCGTTGTTCACGCCGCCGCCCCGGCCGGTGCTCTGCGGCGGCCCGCGCGAACCCCGACGTTCCGGCCCGAGACCGTCTCCACGCCAGGCTCTGCCACCACCCACAGCGGTAGCGATGGGGGTGGGTGCGGCATGCCCCCGAGGAGCACGGGATGGGGCGCTCAGCGAGCCTTGTCGGCCCGATCGCGACACCAAGGCGGAGCAGTCACTGGTGCGGCCTGGCCTGTCTGCCCGTCCGTGCGGGCCAGCGGCCTCTCAACGCCGCCTCTGCGGTCCCAGATCGCGCAGCACCTCGCCGAGCTGCCGGGAATCGAGGGCAGGCGCGGGCAGGGGGGACGCGGTCGGGCTGGTGCGAAGTCCGTCGAGGAGCAGAGCAAGGGGGCGGAGCCAGGCGTCCGGGGCGACCGTGGTGAGCGCTGGGACAGCCCTGCCCAATGCCGCCAAGGTGAAGAGCAGGTCCTCGGTGGTGACGTCCGGGCGGACGGTGCCCTGTTCCCGACCACGCCGCAGCAGTTCGTCGATGGTTCGGCGGTTGTGGGCGTGAATCACCTCGAGGGAAGCGACGCCTTCCAGATTGGTGGTCATCAGGTCGTTGGTACCGCGGTCCGCGGCCAGACCCGCGAACACCGTCCGCAGGTATTCCGTCAGTCCCTCCCATGCGTCCTCGGTCGTTCGCGCCCTCTCGCCGGCCGCCGCGGTCTCCGTGAGCGCTTCCCGGAAGACCTCGTCGACGAGCGCGGCACGAGTCGGAAAGTGGCGGTAGAGGGTGGCGTTGCCCAGGCCCGCCCGCCGGGCGATCTCATCTAGCGGGGCGTCCAGGCCGTGCTCGGAGAAGACCTGGCGGGCCACGTCCGTCAGCAGCTTGCGGTTGCGCAGCGCATCGCGGCGCCCTACCGGCGAACGGCCGCCCATCGTGTCTCCCTTTCCTCACACCGTACCGGGGAGTGCTCCCCGGTACGGATGGTACCGTCGCAGGGGCAACCGGGGACCAGTCCCCGCTTTGCCTTCCCGCGGGCGGCTCGCTCGCGGTCGTTCACGAAGAGGGGGAATACATGTCCGGCACCGCACTCGTGCTCGGCGGCGGCGGACCGGTGGGGGGAGCCTGGTTGACCGGGGTGCTCGCCGGGCTCGCCGAGGCCGGGATCGATCTCGACGACGGCGCGGACGTCGTGATCGGCACTTCCGCCGGTGCCGTCTTCGGTTCCCGACTCCGGTCCGGCGCCCCGGCCGCGGAACTCTACGAGCGTCAGCTCTCCGGCGCGGACGCGGTCCGTCTGCCGGTGACGGTGCGCCAGACGGCGCGCTTCCTGTGGGCGGCGCTCGGTTCCCGCGATCCCCAGCGGTCCGTCGAACGCCTCGCCCGGGCCGCATCGGACGCCCGGACAGGCCCGCAGTCGAACGTCTTCGACACGATCGGCGGGCTCCTGGGCGACGTGCGCGCCTGGCCCGAGCGGGAGTTGCGGATCGCCGCGGTCGACGCGCAGAACGGGCGGACCGAGGTGTTCGACTCGCGCTCCGGAGCGACCCTCCTCGAAGCCGTGGCGGCGAGCTGCGCCGTGCCCGTCGTATGGCCGCCTGTCACCGTGCGGGGCCGGCGCTGGATGGACGGCGGCAGCCGTTCGACCGCCAACCTCCAGCTCGCACGTGGGTACCCGCGGGTACTGGCCGTCGCGCCGGTCCCCCGGGCGGTCGGGCCGCATCCCAGCGCCTCGCAGCAGGCTGCGGAACTCTCCGACGCCGGAGCGCGCGTCGTCCTGCTGTCCCCGGATCGCACCGCGCGGCGCGTGATGGGCCGCAACATGGCGGACGACGCACGCCGGGCGGCTGCCGCCCGCGCGGGCTACGCCCAGGCCCGTGGGCTGGCCCCTTCGGTGGCCGCCGTCTGGCAGGGGTGACGTGCCTCGAGGACCGCGCCGCCGCGAGGCGAGGGCGGGCGCCGAAACGGCCGACTCCCCTTCGTACGCGGTAGGGCGGTACAACCGGCGATTCCCGGACCTGACCGCGCGGCGAAACCCAGGAAACAGCCCTTGGACTTAGCGCCGACCGAATCCGCAAACTCATGAAGGCTCATCGGGCTGCCCTGGAACTCGTAAGTGCGAGTGCCATCCCCCCACAACCCTGGATTGCGAACCAAGATCGGCGTCGACCCCGCCACCACATAGTACGTGTGCTACGCGACCCCTCCCCACCTGCGTTTTCGCAGGTCACCGGTGGTTTCGTGCTCCGCTGGCGTCCGTGGCTGTGCCCTGGTGTCCGCGCTTGTTGCCGTCAGTACTGCCGTCAGGGGTATGGGCCGCTGGTCGGGCTACGGCAGGAGTGTCAGCGCGGGGACGTGGGCGGGCTTGACGACGCTGAAGTGTCGCCGGTCGAGGGTGGCTACCCGGTCCACGCCGAAGCGCTCGGCCACCGCGATGACCGAGGCGTCGACCCCGCCGAGCGGGAAGTCGGCGTACTGGAGGACCAGCTCGCCCATGCGCGTCAGGTCGGTGGGAGTGAGGTGGACCAGCTCGAATGTTCCCCGTGCGACCTCGGCGAGGAACGCCGCTTCGACCTGGGGCCAGCGCTCCAGGAGCCAGCAGACCTCGGTCATGACCGGGCTGGGCAGCAGGCGGCGGCCGGTCAGCGACGTCAGCAGGGAGGCGCACTCGGGGTGGCGCCGGTCGGCCGCGTTGAACGCCGCGGCCAGGGGGCCGGTGTCCAGGACCGTGGCGATCACGCCGAGTCGCCGAAGCGCTCGCGCATCCGCTCGCGGATGTAGTCGTCGTGCCGCTCGGCCAAATCCTCTGGGCCGTTCACGCTGCCGATCAGGGCCAGCAGCCCGGCCGGGACCGACTCCTCGTCCTCGTTCGCTTCGACCGCCGGCAGCGACTGGGCGACCTGGGACAGTTCCTCGTCCTGGGTGACGAGCAGGCGCAGGCGTCGGACCTGGGTCGGGGTGAGCCGGTCCACCAGGTGGTGCATGTCCTCGTAGTCGTATGCAGCGGTCACGCCAGCAGTGTAGGACGACCCCACCGCCTCGGACAGCCGGATCAGCAGAAGGTTCACCACCGCTGGCGTGGTGCCGACCACCGCCCTCGGTGAGCCTGCGCGACGCACGTGAAGGGTCGGCCCCCTGGTCGGCCCCGTGCCTGCGACCCGGCCGTAGGACGGTCGTAGGCGATAGCTTGCTCCGCCAGGAGCCCGGCTCCGATCATCCCGGCGATCTGGCCGGTTGCCGCTCCCGCAGCCCGGCTACCGCTTCGGCTCGGCCCTCCAGTAGCGCCTGATCGCGGGAGCAAGCGGCGGGGCTTGTCGGCGACGGCGGTCAGCCTTGGCGGGCGGGCCCGCCTTGAACCTCGAAGAGAAAATCTGAACGCAGCCCGGGAGCCCGCCCGGCGCGGCGGGTCAGTGGTCCTGCTCCTCTCCGCCCGCCTCCAGGGCCTGGACGCGGTGACGGAGGTCGGCGATCTCCTCGAGGGCGTCGGCCAGGGCACGTTCCAGCGCCTCGACGCGGGCCGCCGTTCCGCTTGCGGGTTCGGTGACCTCCCTGCCGTCTTGGTCATCAGCCTCGGCATCATGGTCGGGGTGGTCGCGGTGGCGCCCGCGACGTCCGCACCTTCCTCGACCGCCTCCGCGTCGCTTGCCAGTGCTGCACCCAGGGGCAGGACGCCGACCGGCGCTCCTGCTGCGCCATCGGCCAGTGCTGCAACAAGCGGCTCTCCCCGCTGACTGTGACCTACGTCCACTCGGTCCTCAAGTCCGCCCTGGAGCACGCCGTCCGCGAAGACGACCTTCCCCGTAACGTCGCCCGAAATGTCAAGATCCCGGCACCCCGCCCCCGGCGCTTCAAGCCCTTCACCGCGAGCGAGGCCCGGCAGTTCCTCCACGCAGCCAGCAGCGACCGGCTCCACGCCCTGTACGAACTCGCCCTGCACACCGGGCTCCGCAAGGGCGAACTCCTTGGGCTGCACTGGGACGACCTTGACCTCAACACAGGAACCGCCGCCGTCCACCGTTCCCTCCAGCGCACCCGCACCAGCGGCCTGACCGTCCTGCACACCAAGACCCGTGCATCCGAACGTCGCATCGTCCTCCCCATCGAATGCGTCAACTCGCTGAAGACTCACCGGGAACAGCAGGATGAGGCACGCAAGGCCGCGGGCACGAGCTGGTCGGACAACGGCCTCGTGTTCACCACCCCCACCGGCAGCCCTCTCGAACCCGCCAATCTCACCCGCAGCTTCAGTCGACTCCTCAACCGCGCAGGGCTTCGCCGCATCCGGTTTCACGACCTACGGCACTCGACCGCCACCCTGCTTCTGGAACAGGGCGTCGACCTCGTCGTGATCAAGGAACTCCTGGGGCACGCCCACATCGGCGTCACCGCCGGCGTCTACGCCCACGTAAGGCTCCGCCTCCAGCGCCAGGCCATCGACACCCTCGGCAACGCCCTCAGGTCGACCGATGGCGACCACGACGACCCACCCGCCGCGGCCGTCGTCCGCTGGCGTTGCCGTCAGCGTTGCCGTCAAACGCCCGAGAGGCCCCACCGAATAGCTATTCGGTGGGGCCTCTCGAAATTTCTACAGAATGTTATGAGCTGAGGCTGACTTACCGAGTCATCTGAAGGCGCTCTTTCCAGTGTTTCCAGTGAAATCTCACCTTGCACCCATGCGGTGACGTATTGCAGGTCATGAACCGAAAGACCGAAGGCCGATCGAAGCACTTGGGCCAGCCGGAACGGCGCCGACCTCAAGTCCGGATGCTTACCGTCAGAGGTCTGAACCTTGGCGAGACAGAGGAAACGGTAGGAACGTGTTCCTACCAAGCGCTATTGTGGAGCCATGACTGCACGGAAGCTGTCGATCTCGGTGCCGCCCGAGGTCGAGGAGACGATCAAGGCGGCGGCAGCGGAAGAGGGCAAGCCGGTCTCCGCGTGGCTGGCCGAGGCCGCCGTCGAGAAGGCCCACATCGCCGCCCTGCATGCGGCGGGCCGTGCCGCTGCCCGCGAGCTGGTGGCCGAGTACGAGAGCGAGCACGGAAAGCTGCCCGAGGAGTCTCGGCAGCGCGCCCGCGAGTTCCTGCTGGAAGCCGGGCTGCTCGACGACGAGCCGTGGCGGGCGGCCGGGTAGTGCGCACGATCGTCTACGACACCGGCGCTCTGCTGGCCGCCGAACGGCGAAACCCGGACTTTCTCGCCCTGCACGACGAGCTGACCGCCGCCCGCATTCGGCCGATTGTTCCGGTGGTAGTTCTCGCTCAGGCATGGCGCGGCGGACCGCAGCACCAGATTCCGCGCGTGCTCAAGGGCTGCGACATCCGCCCCGACGACGAGCGCACCGGTCGCGCCGCCGGTGTTGCCTGCGCGGCCTCCGGGACCACGGACGTCGTCGACGCGATCGTCGTCGCCACCGCGGTCCAGTACCAGGCCGCAGTGGTCACCAGCGATCCCGAGGATCTCAACCACCTTGCCGACTCCATCGGCGTCAAGCTGCGGCTCTTCACCGTCTGACAGCCCACAACGGTCACGTGACTACGCGGGTGTTGGCGGGATCTTGGGCCGGTGGCCTGCCCGGGTTGGGGTCGGGTGCGGGCAGGGGGCCGTACGACTACGCGGGCGCGGTCCTGTGGAACGCCCATGCCCCGGCCCTGTGGGCACGCTTCACCACCACCTGCGCCGCGAGATCGCGAAGGCGGCGGGGCTGACGCAGCGGGCCCTGCGGGACCACGCCACCCTCTCGTACGCGAAGGTCGCCGAGTACCAGAAACGGGGCCAGGTCCACTTCCACGCCGTCATCCGCATCGACGGACCCACCGGCCCCGGCAGCACCCCGCCCGCCTGGGCCACCGCCCAGCTCCTCGACCACGCCGTCCGCGCCGCCGCCACACGCACCCGCGTCCACCACGAGGGCGAACCGGCGAAGCAACCGCAGCCCGCCGGGGACGTTAGTACGTGTGCTGGGCGACCCCTTCCTACCTGCGTTTTCGCAGGTCAACGGCGAATAGGCAGTCCGCTGACGTCCGTGGAAATGCGCTGGTGTCAGGTCGGGTTGCCGTCAGAGGTATAGCCCTGTTGCGACTCCCCAGCAATCGCGATCGTCTCCTTGCCGAGCGCGCCCCGGCCGCGATCCGCTGCCCGAGGCAGGACATCCGAGCTACTGTGGATGTCATGACGACGGCCTACGAGGACGTGCCCTTCAGCGAGCTGCTCCACCACCCCGCTGCCACCGCCCGGCGCCTGGACACGGTCCGCGCCCTGCGCCTGCGCCGACGCGACGCGGGCGACCTCGCACTCATTCGCGCCGACCAGCTGGAGCAGGACTCCACCGTCGTCGACTTCACCGCCCGCCTGCTCGCCGGGCTGGTCCGCACCGAGAACACCGCCGCACTGCGCCAGGCCCTGCCAGATGCCCTGCCCTGGTCGGTCTTCCTCCCCGAGGACGACGTCGAGGCGATGCTCGGCGAGCTCGTGGACACCGCCCGCGGAGCTGCTGCGCTGGAGAACCTCGCACCCATCGCCCTCCTGCTGGCCCAGTGGCGGCACAGCGCCGAGATCTACGCCGACCCAGCCCTGCACGCCATCCTTACCCGCGAGCCCGAGGGCGACCTCGGCACTGTCCCCGTACCTGAAGGCGAGACCGCCGAGTGAGCCCCAAGCGCGGTGACCGCGCGGCCCCGCCCCCTGTCGGCGACGAATGCGACCTACGCTTCGCCAACACCGAGGCGGCCAACGGATGGGACCATCTCTCCCGCCACGCAGCAGGCAACCTCCGCCGCACCTTCGACAAATCCGATCCGCCCCGCGCGCCACCGACGACCCCGAGCGCCACCACCGCCTCAAGGGCAAGCTCGGCTCCACGATCTGGAAGGGGCAGACGCTGGAGCGCTGGCAGTACGAGGTCACCGGCGGCGGCCGCATCTGGTATCTCGTCGACGACGCCAACCGCACCGCTTGGATCACCTACGCAGGCACCGGACACCCCAAAGCCACCGACTGATCTCCCCTCACCTCCTGTCCACCTACCGCGTCCACGATCCGCGGGGTGTTGACCCGATCTTGGGCCGGCGGCCTGCCAGATCCCGGGCCCCGTGGGCGGTCCGGGGGGCTCTCGGCGGCTCGACGGTCGGCCGGCGCATGCGTTGGCCAGTCCAGCAGCGCGGGGACCGCCGGCACCGAACTCCTCACCGTCCCCGAGGTCATGGCCTACCTCAAGGTCGGCCGCTCCACCGTCTACGACCTCATCCACACCCGCCGGCAGCGGGGCCGGTCACCCCTCGGCGGGCCCGGCAACGGGCGCGAAGGGCCACTGGAGACGACCCCGTCACCGACCGGCACGTCGCCGCCTACATCGCCAAGTACGCCACCAAGGGCGCCGAGACCACCACCGGCACCCTCGACCACCGCCTCCGCCTCCTCGCCGAACTCGCGCGGGAGCGGAGGTCGGTGCCATGTCGGTGGGCTGTCGGTGGGCTGTCGGTGGGCTGTCGGTGACATGTCGGTGCCCTGTCGGTGGGGCGCGCGACCGTGGCGGCATGACACAACGAGATGCCAAGGGCGCGGACGCCGCCGTCAGGGTGCGGGGGCTCGTCAAGCGCTACGGGGAGACGAAGGCCCTCGACGGGGTGGACCTCGATGTGCGGCAGGGGACCGTGCTCGGCGTGCTGGGGCCGAACGGCGCCGGGAAGACGACGCTGGTGCGGATCCTGTCCACGCTGATCCGGCCGGACGCCGGCACCGCGACGGTCGCCGGCTACGACGTCGTGGCGCAGCCCCGGCAGCTGCGCCGGGTGATCGGGCTGACCGGACAGTACGCCTCGGTCGACGAGTCGCTGTCGGGCCGCGAGAACCTCTACATGATCGGCCGGCTGCTGGACCTGTCCCGCCGGGACGCCCGCGGCAGGGCGGACGAACTGCTGGAGCGGTTCTCGCTGACGGACGCCGCCCGCAAGCCCGCCAAGCAGTACTCCGGCGGCATGCGCCGCCGCCTGGACCTGGCGGCGTCGATGATCGGACGCCCGGCGGTGCTGTACCTGGACGAGCCGACCACCGGTCTGGACCCCCGCACCCGCAACGAGGTGTGGGACGAGGTGCAGAGCATGGTCGCGGACGGCACGACCGTGCTGCTGACCACGCAGTACATGGAGGAGGCCGAGAAGCTGGCGCACGAGCTGACGGTCATCGACCGCGGCCGGGTGATCGCCGGCGGCCGGGTCGAGGAGCTGAAGGCCAAGGTCGGCGGCCGGACGCTGCAGGTGCGGCCGGTGGACCCGGGGGCGCTGGACGCGATGGCGGCGGCGCTCGGCGCGGGCGCGCGGGCCGTGGCGGACCACACGGGCGGGGTGCTCAACGTGCCGATCCTCAGCGACGGGCAGCTGACGCAGATCGTGGCCTCGCTCGGCGCGCACGGCTTCGCCATCGCCGGCATCGACACCCATCTGCCCAGCCTGGACGAGGTGTTCCTGGCCGTCACGCACGGCAGCGGCACCCGGGAACGAGAGGAGCTCGCGGCATGACCGCCGTCACCGTCCCCGCAGGGGGCACCAGGGCCACGACCGCCGATCCGCGGATCGGGCTGCGCGCCAACCTGCGCCACATCGGCGCCCTCGTGCGGCGCAACGTCCTGCAGATCCGGCAGGACCCGGAGTCGATGTTCGACGCGCTGCTGATGCCCATCGTCTTCACGCTGCTGTTCGTGTACGTCTTCGGCGGCGCGCTCGAGGGCAGCCAGGAGAAGTACGTCAACTACATGGTGCCCGGCCTGATGGCCATGATGGGCATGAACATCGCCATGGCCGTCGGCACGGGCGTCAACTCCGACTTCAAGACGGGGGTGATGGACCGCTTCCGGACGATGCCGATCGCCCGCTCCTCCGTGCTGATCGCGAAGATCGTGGTGGAGATCGGCCGGGCGCTGGTCGCCACGGTGATCCTGCTGCTGATGGGCTTCATCCTCGGGCTGCACGTGGACAACGGCGTGTTCGGGCTGCTGGGCGCGGTGGTGCTGTCGCTGGCCTTCGGGGCCTCGCTGATGTGGGTCTTCATCCTCCTGGGTCTGGTCGCCCGGACCCCCCAGTCCGTCCAGGGGCTCGCCATGATCGTCGTCCTGCCGCTGCAGTTCGGCAGCTCGATCTTCGCCAAGCCGACCACCATGCCGGGCTGGCTGGAGGCCTTCACCCGCTACAACCCGCTGTCCAACCTCGCGGACGCCTCCCGCAACCTGATCAACGGCGGCGCCGTGGCCCACTCGGCGACGATGACGGTGATGTGGGCCGTGGGCATCACGGTGATCAGCGCGCCGCTGGCGGTGGCGAGGTTCCGCGACAAGACGTGATGCTGGAGGCATGGACCCCGTCGAGGCGCTGGACCGGATCGCGTTCCTGCTGGAACGGGACGGCGCCCCGACGTACCGGGTCCGTGCCTTCCGCGGCGCCTCCGCCGTGATCGCCGCGCTGCCGCCGGAGGAGCTGCGGCGGCGGGCGCAGCGGCCGGGCGGCCTGGAGGAGGTCAAGGGGCTCGGGCCGAAGACCGCCGCGGTCGTCCGGGAGGCCCTGGCGGGTGAGCGGCCCGCCTACCTCACCCGGCTGGCGGAGGGCGCCGCGGACGCCGTGGCCCGGCCGGCGGGCGACGCGGGCCGGCGGATGCGGGCCGCGCTGCGCGGCGACTGCCACGTGCACTCGGACTGGTCCGACGGCGGCAGCCCGATCGAGGCGATGGCCCGGACCGCGATGGAGCTCGGCCACGAGTGGGCGGCGCTCACCGACCACTCGCCCCGGCTGACCGTCGCCCGCGGCCTGACCGCCGAGCGGTTGCGCGCCCAGCTGGACGCGGTGGCCGAGCTGAACGAGCGGCTGCCGCCGTCCTTCCGGCTGCTGACCGGCATCGAGTGCGACATCCTCGCCGACGGCGCCCTCGACCAGAACGCGGGGCTGCTGGACCGGCTGGACGTGGTCGTCGCCTCCGTCCACTCCAAGCTCCGCATGGGACGGGACGAGATGACCCGGCGCATGATCTCCGCGATCAGCAATCCGCTCGTGGACGTGCTGGGCCACTGCACGGGGCGGCTGGTGGCCGGCAAGCGGCGCCCGGAGTCGGAGTTCGACGCGGACCTGGTCCTCGCGGCGTGCGAGCGCTTCGGGGTGGCCCTGGAGATCAACAGCCGTCCGGACCGCCTCGACCCGCCGCGCCGGCTGCTGCGCCAGGCCGTCGAGGCCGGCGTGCTCTTCAGCATCGACAGCGACGCCCACGCCCCCGGCCAGCTGGACTGGCAGATCTTCGGTTGTGCCCGGGCCGAGGAGTGCGGCGTGCCCCCGGAGCGGGTGGTCAACACCTGGGACGCGGACACCCTGCTGCGCTGGACCCGCACCCGCGAAATGCCCGCGGCGGCCCGCTCCTGACAGGTGGCAGGCGCGCCCCGCGTTCACGCGTCAGGCCGTACGCGGACGAAGCGGGCGGTCTCGTGGCGTCCGGCCGCCTGGCGCAGTTCCACGGGGAGGGGCTCGCCCAGCATCCACACCGGGCCGTGCTCCGGGTGGTCCGCCGGTTCGCCCGGGCGGTCGCCCACGAGGTCGGCCACCTGCCGTGCCTGCACCGTGGTCAGCTGGGGCGAGGTCTTCACCGTCCGGCCGTCGGGGAGCCGGACGAGCAGGGCCCGCGGCCGCCGCAGCGCGCCGAAGACCCCGAGGAGTTCGCCGTCCGTGGTGTCGGAGTGCCGGATCTTCCTCCAGTTCCAGGTCGCCCCGGCCCGATACGGCGATCTCAGCGCCTTCGCCACGATCCCTTCGACGCCCACGGCTCTCATGTCACGAAACCAGTCGTGGGCCGTTGCCTCGTCCGTCGTCGCCAGCACACGCTGCAGCGGCGGACCGACTCCCGAGAGCGCCGCGCCCAGGAGCTCCCACCGCTCGCCCAGGGGCAGGGCCCTGACGTCCCGGCCCGGGACGGCGAGGATGTCGAACGCGATGTAGGACACCGGTACTCCCGCCCGCTCGCGGTCCCGGTGGGAGCGCAGCAGGTCGGTGAAGCTCAGCCGGCCCTCGCGGTAGGCGCACAACTCGCCGTCCAGCACGGTTCCGGCCGGCAGGTGGGCTCCCAGGTGCGCGGCGATCTCGGGGAACTCCCCGGACAGGTCCCTTCGCGACCGGGACTGCAGGAAGACCCTTTCGCCGTCGAGGACGAAGGCGAGGGCGCGGAACCCGTCGAGTTTGAGGGAGTACTGGCAGCCGCCGGGCATGCTGTCCCCCGGGGGGATCTCGTCCGCCGGCCGGGGTCGCATGACGTCGACCGGTGGTCGAAGGGTTACTGCCGGCGGCGCGGGATCCATGAGGTCAGCTTCGACCCGTGCGCGCCCGGGCGCGGGGAACGGCTCGCCGACGGCGGCGGCCGGCACGGGGCGGTCGGCGCGGGGCGGCTGTCACGGCAGGGTGCCGCGTCCGGTGGCGTCGTGGAGGGCGGCCAGCAGGTCGCCGTGGCCGGCTGCGCGTTCCAGGACCTCGTCCGGGGTGAAGGCGAGGTCCTCGGCCTTCCGGCAGGCGGAGACCTCGTCCCAGGTGACGGGGGTGGCGACGCCGGGACGGTCGCGCAGCCGCAGGGTGTAGGGGCAGGCGGTGGTCTTCGCGGAGGCGTTCTGCGACCAGTCGATGAAGACCTTCCCGGCGCGCAGGCTGCGGGTCATGGAGAAGACGACGAGACCGGGGTGCTCGTCGCGCATGCGGGCGGCGAGCGCCTTGGCGTAGCCCGTGGCGGCGGCCTCAGGCGTCGGCCGCAGCGGGGCGTAGAGGTGGAGCCCCTTGCTGCCGGAGGTCACGGGGAAGGCGCTGAGCCCGTCCTCCTCCATCATCTGCCGCAGGCGTTCGGCGACCCGGCAGCACAGGACGAGGTCGGCGCCCTCGCCGGGGTCGAGGTCGAGGACGAGCCGGTCGTGGGCGTCGCGGCCGCCGGCCACCGTCCACTGCGGGACGTGGACCTCCCAGGCGCCGAGGTTGGCCACGGCGACGAGGGCGGGGACGGAGTCGACGACGATGTGCGGCTCGTCGGCCTCGCCGGCGGTGGTGATCCAGTCGGGTGTGCCGGCGGGCGGGCGTTTGGCGAACCAGCGCTGGGCGTTCGGGCCCTCGGGGGCGCGGACGAAGGAGGCCAGGCGCCCGTCGGCGTGCGGCACCAGGAGCGGGGCGATGCCCGCGTAGTACTGCAGCAGTCGGGCCTTGGTGTGTCCGGTGGCCGGGAAGACGACCTTGTCCAGGTGGGTGAGGACCAGGCGGCGGCCGTCCACCTCGACCGTCTGCCGGTCGGGGGAGGCTGACGGGGCGGGCATGGTCAGGAACGTCCCCCGAAAGGGACAAAAGTATGCGATTCCGTCGCGGGGCCGGGCCTTAA
>NZ_CBDRBL010000007.1:0-132226 GCF_965342175.1 Actinacidiphila sp. bgisy167 | reverse complement strand
CTGACAAAGAACAGGTCTGCGGAACGCAACCCGAGGACGGCGCGGTGCGTATGTAAAGGTATGCACCCACGCACCCGCCGCCTCGCAGCGTTCGCCACCGCGGCCGCCCTCGGCGCCACCGCCCTCATCGGCTGCAGCGCCGTCGACGCCGTCGACAAGGCCCTCGACTGCGCCAACGTCGCAGCCCGGATCACCGCCGACGTCCAGAACCTGCAGGACGCCGTCAGCAACGCCGGCGACAGCCCGCAGGACGCCGCCAACGCCCTCGACCAGATCGCCGCCGACCTCGCCGACCTCTCCGACAAGACCGGCAACGCCGACGTCAACAGCGCCGTGAGCGACCTCCAGAAGGCCGTCGAGAACGCACAGAAGGCCGCCGAGAACGGCAACGTCCCCGACATCACCCCCGTCGCCGACGCCGCATCCGAACTCTCCAAGGTCTGCACCCCGGGCTGACGGGATAATCGGACCATGCCGCACACCCGCCTGGTCCTCGCCACCCGCAACGCCCACAAGGTCGCCGAACTCCACGCCATCCTGGCCGACGCCGGACTCGGCGTGGAGCTCGTCGGCGCCGACGCCTACCCCGACATCCCGGACGTCCCCGAGACCGGCGTCACCTTCGCCGAGAACGCCCTCCTCAAGGCCCACGCCCTCGCCCAGGCCACCGGCCTGCCCGCCGTGGCCGACGACTCCGGCCTGTGCGTCGACGTCCTCGGCGGTGCCCCCGGCATCTTCTCCGCCCGCTGGGCCGGCAAGCACGGCGACGACCGCGCCAACCTCGAACTCCTCCTCGCCCAGCTCGCCGACATCGACACCCCGCACCGCGGCGCCCACTTCCGCTGCGCCGCCGCGCTCGCCCTCCCGGACGGTACCGAACGTGTCGTCGAGGGCCGCCTCCTCGGCACGCTGCGCTTCGAGCCGCACGGCGCGAACGGCTTCGGCTACGACCCGATCCTCCAGCCGCTCGGCGAGTCCCGGACATGCGCCGAACTCGCCGCGGAGGAGAAGAACGCGATCAGCCACCGCGGCCAGGCCTTCCGGGCGCTGGCGCCGGTGGTGCGGGAACTGCTGGGGTGAGAGATATGCGGCCTGCGCGCCCAGTCCTTGGATTCGCAGGCCACAAGTGGTGCGGCGGAAGGGATTCGAACCCTCAAGCCCGGTCAAGGGCCACAGATCCTAAGTCTGCTGCGTCGCCATTGCGCCACCGCCGCTAGCCGCCACCCATGGTAACGGGTGGCGGCTGCGGGATCGAAGGCGGTTTACCTGATGGCTGGGCGTCTGCCCCCGCGGCACCAGGTGTCGGTGACGGCGTGGCAGTTCGGACACAGAAGCCGCAGATTCTCCGCTCGGTCATCCAGCGGGTCGCCGTTGATGTGATCCACTTCCAGAGTCATCGGTCTGCCGAGCCAGTGCTCGCCGGTGCCGCACTGCGCGCACCGGGAAGGGACGCCGATCTCGGCGAGGGCCCTTCGCAGGAGCACCGCTTTGGTGCGGTTGCCCTTGTTTCGTACGACGAGGATGGCGGCCGCGGGCTTCCTGCCCCTGGCGTCGTTGTCCCTGTTGCCGTGGGCCTGTCCGAGGAAGTGCCCGGTGTCCAGTCCGTCCTCGGCCAACCAGGCACGGAACAGCGCTCGGGTGCGTGTGTTGTCAGGCCTGCCCAACCGGCGGAGCGTCTCGGCCACGGACACGGAGAGCGCCACGGCCTCGCGGAGTTCCGTGGGCGTAGGGCGGGGGCGTTTGCGGCCGCCGTAAGTGGGCCCCTGGAAGTGGGAGATGTCGATGCCGTAATCGCTGAACCGCTTGTACAGGTAGCGATGCAGCTTGTCATAGGGAACTCTGTTGAGGAACGCCACGACCTCCTTCATGGAATGGCATCGCGCCGCCGCCTCTTCGAGCAGTTCGCGGGTGTACGGGGCCCCGGCGCTCATTGAGCGGTGCTCCGGGAGCGCCGCTTGCCCCGCCCCCGATACGTGTCGGTCGTGGCATGGCAGTTCGGACACAGAAGACGGAGATTGCACAGGCGGTTGTCCCGCCAGTTGCCGTCGATGTGGTCGACCTCCAGGGACAGCGGCCGGCCACACCACACGGGCTCCGTGCCGCAGAGCGCGCATCGCTCGGCGACACCCTTCGCCAGCAGCGCCCTCTTGAGCCGGTCACTGTGTACGCGACGGGCCGTCACGGCTTCCTGCCTGACCAGGAGTTCGTCAGGCGACCGTCGACCCCCGCCCCGCGCCTTGGTGACGAAATGCGAGGTGTCGATACCGAACCCGCGAATGCGTCAGCTAATGTGCGTGTGCTGGCCGCCGACGGCGTCCACTCCCAGGTGGTCGAGCACTTCGTACATGTTGGTCGACACGGCGACCGCCTCGGCGAGCAATTCGCGTGTCCAGCGACCGCCTTCCCGTTCGAAGTGCGAAGTGTCCACGCGCAGACGTCTCATCCGCTCCCGCAGGTAACCCCTGGTCGGGCTCTTCGGGTCCAGCCCTAGCTTGGTCATCGCCTCGGTGAGCGTGCGCGACGTTGCAACGGCGTCCGACAGGCGTTCACGGGTGTAGGGGCTAACAGGCACAGATTTCCCCCATGCGATTACGTGTTGCACTTTCGCACGTAATAACGACGCACTTGTACGACGGTTACGCCGTCCGGGATGCGGCGAAGGGCCGGGGACGCGCCGAAGGGCGCCCGGGGTGCTGCGCCGGGCGCCCTTCGGTGGGGGGAGGGGCTACGCGTCCTTGAGGGCCTGGCGCTGGTGGCCGAGGCCGTCGATCTCGAGCTCCACGACGTCGCCGGCCCGGAGGTACGGCTTGGGCTCGGGGTGCCCGAGGGCCACGCCCGCCGGGGTGCCGGTGTTGATGACGTCGCCCGGGTAGAGCGTCATGAACTGGCTGACGTAGCGGACGACTTCGGCGACGGGGAAGATCATCTCGGCCGTGGTGCCGTTCTGCTTGAGGTCGCCGTTGACCCACAGCCGCAGGCCGAGCGCCTGGGGGTCGGGGACCTCGTCGGCCGTGACGAGCCAGGGGCCGAGGGGGTTGAAGGTCTCGCAGTTCTTGCCCTTGTCCCACTGGCCGCCGCGCTCGATCTGGAAGGCGCGTTCGGACACGTCGTGGGAGACGGCGTAGCCCGCCACGGCGGCGAGGGCTTCCGCGTCGTCGGCGGCGTAGCGCAGTTCGCGGCCGATGACGACGGCGAGTTCGACCTCCCAGTCCGTCTTGAGGCTGCCGCGGGGGACGAGGACGGTGTCGTCGGGGCCGACGACGGTGTCGGGGGCCTTCATGAAGAGGATGGGCTCCTCGGGGATCGCGGCGCCGGTCTCGCGGGCGTGGTCGTGGTAGTTGAGGCCGACGCAGACGATCTTGCCGATGCGGGTGAGCGGCGGGCCGACGCGCAGGTCGGCCGCGTCGAGGGCGGGGAGGGTGCCGTCGGCGGCCGCGGTGCGGATGCGGGCGAGGGCGTCCGCGTCGGCGAGCAGGCGGCCGTCGATGTCGGGGGTGAGGGCGGACAGGTCGCGCAGGGTGCCGTCCTGGTCGAGCAGGGCCGGGCGTTCGGCTCCGGCGGGGCCGATGCGCAGTAGCTTCACAGGACTCTCCGGGTGGTGTCGGGGTGAGGGTGGTCGTGTCGGCGGGGCGTCTCCGTGGTCATGCCCGATGGGGGCGGTCATCGGAGGTCTTGGTTGATCCTCCAGCGGCGGGGGCGGCGTCCGCAACCCCTTGCTCGTGGCGGAGATGGTGCATTCGGGCGCGCGTGGCGGAGTGTTGCCGGCGACCGTTGAGTGGTCCGATGTATCGGCTGTGTGTCGGCTGCCGGAGTGGGCGTCTTCGCGGGTCGCCGTCGCGTGACGAGCGGCGGCGGGACGGTTCCGGGGTCGGGGTGGCTTCTTCGGTGCGGCGCCCCGCCGGCGCGCGGCCCGGGGCCTGCGCGGCGGGCTGGGCGCGGCCGGCGGGGCCTGCCAGCCCGGTACGGCGGTCGCCGGGTCGCCGGGGCCTCGCGCCCCTGCACCGGCTACCCGGCGAAGAGCCGGGAGACGGTGTAGATCACGAGGCCCGCGAGGGCGCCCACGACGGTGCCGTTGATACGGATGAACTGCAGGTCGCGTCCGACGTTGGCCTCGATCTTGCGGGTGGTCTGCTCGGGGTCCCAGCCGGCGATGGTGTCCGTGATCAGCGCGGTGATCTCGTCGCGGTAGGTGGTGACGACGTAGGTGGCGGCGTCCTCGAGCCAGCCGTCGATCTTGGCGGTCAGGCGGGGGTCCTGCGTCATCCGGGCGCCCAGCGACAGCAGCGAGGCCCGGGCGCGCAGCCGCAGTTCGCTGCGCTCGTCCTCGGCGGCCGCGACGATCATGGCGCGGACCGAGCCCCACGCGGACTCGATGAGGTCCTGGACCTCGTTGCGGGCGATGAGGTCCTTCTTGAGCTTCTCGACGCGGGCCCGGGTGTCCGGGTCGGACTGCAGTTCGGTGGCGAAGTCGGCGAGGAAGCGGTCGATCGACTGGCGGGCGGGGTGTTCGGGCATGTCCCGCATCTCGGCGGTGAAGCGCACGAGTTCCTTGTAGACGCGTTCGCCGACGCGGCGGTCCACGAAGCGCGGGGTCCAGCCGGGGGCGCCGCCCTGGACGGCGTGCATCACCGAGTCGGAGTGCTCGATCAGCCAGTCGTGGGCCCGGACGCAGACCAGATCGACCACCCGTCGGTGCCCGCCGTCGGCGACGACGCGCTCCAGCATCTTCCCCATGCCCGGGGCGATCTCCTGGGAGTCGGCCCGGCGGGTGATGGCCTCCGCGACGACGGCCTGGACGTCGGAGTCGCGCAGCACGGTCAGGGCGCCGCGCAGCGCCGCCGCGCCCTGTTCGGTGACGCGGTCGGCGTGGTCGGGGTCCTCCAGCCAGGCGCCGAGCCGCCGGGCGATGCCGACCTTGCGCAGCCGAGTGCGGACGACCGCGGGCGACAGGAAGTTCTCGCCGACGAAGTCGCCGAGGGTGCGGCCGAGGGCGTCCTTCTTCGTGGGGATGATCGCGGTGTGGGGGATGGGCAGGCCGAGCGGTCTGCGGAAGAGCGCGGTCACCGCGAACCAGTCGGCGAGCGCGCCGACCATGCCCGCCTCGGCGGCGGCGGCGACATAGCCGGACCAGGGTCCGGCGCCCGCCGACTCGGCCCATCTGGCCAGCGCGTAGACGGCCGTCGCCACCAGCAGCAGGCCGGTGGCGATCACCTTCATGCGCCGTACGCCGCGCCGCCGGCCCTCGTCGGCGGGGCTGTACGAGAACGCCGGAATCGGGTCTTCGCCCGATCCGGTCACCGGTGCCGTTTTCATCCGCCGTATCCACTCCTTCCGCGTATCGTCCACACCACACTCTCCGAGAGTGGAACGAACGACGGGTTCCCGGCGTCCGACAAAGCACACGGGCGGGCCCGACGCCTTCATGGGACCATGGCGACAGCGGATCGTGCCGGTTTCCCGCCCTTTGAGCGCAGGAGTGAACGACCGCATGGCCAGATCGACGGGTTGTGCACTGCTCGCCGGAATCGTCGCGCTGGTCATGGGCGTCTCTGCTGTGATCTTCGTCACCACCGGCGGCGGCTCCGGCACCTTTGAGCGTCCGCCGTCGGCGGCCGGACGTGTCGGCATCCCGCACCAGGCCGCGCCGGCGGCGTCGGGCTCCTGGGTGGGCACCTGGTCGGGCGCCCCGGCCGGGCCGGAGCCGAACGCGCCGGACGGCTATCCGGGGTGGTCGATCCGCAACGTGGTGCACACCAGCGTCGGCGGCACCTCTGTGCGCGTCCACCTCTCCAACCTCTTCGGCCGGGCGCCGCTGCTGGTCGGGCGGGCGACGGTCGCTGTGGCGGCGGCGCCCGGTTCGCCGTCCGCGGCGGCAGGCTCGATGCGGTCGCTGACCTTCGGCGGGCGGACGTCGGTGCGCGTCCCGGCGGGCGGCGCCGTCGTCAGCGATGCCGTGCAGCTGGCCGTTCCGCAGGCGGCGGATCTTCTGGTCACGACGTACACCCCGAAGGCCTCGGGCCCGGTGACGTACCACCCGCGGGCGCAGCAGACCTCGTTCATGGCGTTCGGTGAGCGCACCGCGCGCAGCGACGGCGCCGCGTACACCACGCCGACGCCGTACTGGCGTTACGTGACGGGGGTGGACGTCTTCACGCGGCAGGCGGCAGGGTCGGTGGTGCTGTTCGGCGACTCGATCACCGACGGGATCACCTCCACGGTGGGCGCGAACCACCGGTGGCCGGACCGCCTGGCAGCTCGGCTGCGCGGATCTGGCGACCGCGCGCTGCGGCTCGGCGTCCTCAATGAGGGGATCAGCGGCAACCGGGTGCTGCGGGACGGCGAGTACGGCGGCAATCCGAGCGGCCTGAGCCGCCTGGACCGGGACGCGCTCTCCCAGGCCGGCGTGCGTACGCTCGTCGTCGAGCTGGGCATCAACGACGTGCTGCGGCCGCCGCAGCGCACCGGCGCGCGGGAGATCGTCGCCGGGCTGCGGGAGATCGTGGCGCGTGCCCACGAGCGGGGGCTGCGGGTGCTGGGCGCCACCTTGACCCCGTGCGCGGGGCACGTCAACTACAACGCGCGCGCCGAGGCGGTGCGGCAGCAGGTGAACGCGGCGATCCGGGCGGGCACGGTGTTCGACGAGGTGATCGATTTCGATCGGGCGCTGCGGGACCCGGAGCGTCCCGGCGCGCTGCTGCCGGTCTACGACTCCGGCGACCACCTGCACCCCAGTGACGCCGGTTATCTGCGCATGGCGGAAACTGTGAAGTTGTCGCTGCTCAAGGGCGGCGTGGCGGCCAAGGCGTGACGAGTACGGGACGGACGGCGCACTCATGACGGACCACACGGGCGGGTTGACCGGCTACGCCGAGCACTTCGGCGAGCCCGAGGGCTATCTGGACTTCGCCCGCTACGGCCCGCCCTCGCGGGACGTGCTGGACGCCACGGCGGCCGCCCTGGCGGCGTCGGCGGAGGCCGACCACACGACCGTCAACGACCTGATGCGGGCCGAGCCGCGGGCCCGGGCCGCGGCGGGCCGGCTGGCGGGCACGGACACCGACCACGTGGCGTTGCTGCCCAACGCCTCCACCGGGCTCTTCCACGCGGCTTTCGGCGTGCCCCGCGGCGCCGTCCTGGTGCCGTCGGCCGACTTCCCCTCCAACCACTACCCGTGGCGGCGTGCGGCCGCTCTGGGGCGTGCCGAGCCGCGCTGGCTGGACGGCGCGCCGACGCCGGACGCGGTGCGCGCCGCGCTGACCGACGACGTGGTGGCGGTGTCGATCAGCGCCGTCGACTTCCGCACCGGGTATCGGGCCGACCTGGCGGCGCTGCGCGAGGTCATCGGGGACCGGCTGCTGGTGGTGGACGCGATGCAGGCGTTCGGTGTCGTCGAACTGCCGTGGCAGGCGGCGGACGTGGTCGTGGCGGGCGGCCAGAAGTGGCTGCGGGCCAGCTGGGCGACGGGTTTCGCGGCCCTGTCGGACCGGGCCCTGGAGCGGCTGGAGCCCACGTTGACGGGGTGGACGGGGGTGGAGGACGTCGCCGTCTTCGACGACGCCGAGCATCCGGTCGCGCCGGACGCGCTGCGCTGGAGCATCACGAATCTGAGCCCGGTGACGGCGGCGGCGTTCGCGGTGGCTCTGGAGTTGGTCGAGGGGGTCGGCGTGGCCGCGATCGAGGCGCACGTCGGGCGCCGGGTCGACGGGCTGATCGAGGCGGTCCGCTCGGCCGGCGGGGAGGTGCTGTCCCCGGTGGCCCGTGCGGGGCGGGCGGGGATCGTGTCCTTCGCGGTGCCGGGGGTGGATCCGGCGCAGGTCGCGAAGGTGCTGCACGGGCACGGGGTGACGCCGACGGTGCGTGCGGATTCCGTCCGTCTGTCGGCGCATGCGTCGACCACGGCCGGTGCGGTGGAGCGGGTGCGCGCGGCGCTGGCTTCGTTGCGCTGACCGCGCGGGGGCGCCCGTCGCCGTATGGCCCGTGCGACGGTGCGGGCTCACATCGTGTGCGGGCGGGGCTGGAGGGCCAGAGCCCTCCGTGCCGGGCGGGAACGGCATGGAGGGCTCTGGGCGGAGGACGCACCGCAGCGGTCGGGAGATCGTCGGCTGTCGGTGCGCAGGTGAATCAGGTGAGGAAGCCTCCGTCGACGGCGAGGTGGGCGCCAGTGATGTAAGAGGCGTCATCGGACAGGAGGAAGGCGACCGCGGTGGCGATCTCCCTGGGCTCACCCACGCGCCGGGCTGCGATGGCGGCCGCGATGCCCTCCGCTTCCCCCTCGTTCGCGGCGTCGAGCATCGGGGTGGCGATGACCCCGGGCTGCAATTCGTTGATACGTACTCCGCGGGCGGCCCAGTCCTGGGCGGCCGAGCGGGTGATGCCGCGGATGCCGTGTTTGGACGCCGAGTAGGCTGCCCGCAGCGGCAGGCCACGATCGGCGAACACGCTGGAGACGTTCACGATCGCCCCGCCCCCGGAGGCGTGGATGGCGGGCAGTTCGGCCTTCATGCCGTAGTAGATCGACGACAGGTTGATGGCGAGCGTCCGCTCCCATGCCTCTTCGGGCAGGTCGGGCAGATCATGGTTCTCGCTGCTGATGCCGGCGTTGTTGACGGCGTAGTGCAGGGAGCCGAAACGCTCCACCGTGGTGGTGACCACGTGCTGCACAGCCCTGGCATCAGAGACGTCGGCGGGTAGGACGAGGGCTTCGCCCCCCGCCTCGGTGATCTGGGCCTCGACGTCGCGCAGCGGCTCCTCACGGCGGCCCACCAGGGTCACCCTGGCACCGCGCTCGGCCAGCAGGATGGCAGTGGCCGCGCCCATACCGGTGCCGGCACCGGTGACGAGGGCGACCTTGTCGTGGAAGGGGATCATGTCTTTTGTCCTTCTGGTGTTTCCTTCCGCAGCGCCGTGCCTACTTCTCCGTGTCCGCGGGGAGGTCGACAGGGTAGGGGGCCCCGAAGTCGGCCGAGGCGGAGACGGCCTGCCAGGCGTCGGCCTCCGCGATCTGCGTGCGGGAGTAGTCCAGTGCCATGCGTGCGCCGATGGCGCCGAGGACCAGGTGGCTGGGCAGGTGCTCGCGCTTGGCGACGCGCACCAGAATCGCGGCCGCCCTCTCCGGGTCGCCCGGGGCGTCGTTGCCGCGGAGCCGCTCGGCGAAGGCGCCGACGGTGCCCCGGTAGTACTCGGGGATGGAGTGGACGTCCATTGACGCGCCGGCCCAGTCGGTGGCGAAGCCCGCGGGCTCGACCACCAGGTACCGGATGTTGAAGGGGGCGCTCTCCGTGGCCAGCGTGCGGGTCAGGCCGTCGACGGCGAACTTCGCGGCCTGGTAGGACCCCAGGCCCGGGGTGCCGCCGACTCGGCCGCCCACCGAGGAGAACTGGATGACGATGCCGCCGCCTTGGGCCCGGAGGAGCGGCAGCGCCGCCTTGGAGACGTTGTACACGCCGAAGAAGTTCGTCTCGAACTGGCGCCGGAAGTCCTCTTCCGGGGCGGTCTCGACCGGGGCGATGTTGGCGTAGCCGGCGTTGTTGACGACCACGTCGATACGTCCGAAGCGCTCGCGGCCGGCGTCGAGGGCGGCGGACGCGGCGGCGGCGTCCGTCACGTCGAGGGCCACGGGAAGAAGCCGGTCGCCGTATGCGGTGGCGAGGTCGTCGAGCTGCTCGGGCTTCCGGGCCGTGGCGACGACCTGGTCGCCTGCTTCGAGCGCCGCGATGGTGAGGGCGCGGCCGAAACCGCGCGAAGAACCGGTGATGAACCATGTCTGAACTGTCATGGCTTTAGTGAAACACGGTTGCGCTATTAAGGCAACCCCGTTGCGCTAATATCGCAACGCGAGTGCGTTAGGCTTGGGCTGTGACCAGCCAGTTCCAGCGAGCACGCAGCCCCGAAGCCAAACGCAAGCGGGAAGAGGCGATCCTCGACGCCGCGACGCAACTCGCGGGAGAGCGCGGCGTCCGCGACGTCACCCTCACGGACATCGCCGACGCCGTCGGCATGCACAAGTCCGCGATGCTCCGCTACTTCGAAACCCGTGAAGAGATCTACCTCCGCCTCACCGCACGAGGTTGGACCGAGTGGGTCGCCGCCCTGCAGGCGCAGCTCGACGATGTCGGCCGGCGGACGGCCGACGCCCCTCGAGAACGCGTCCCCGCCGCAGCCCAGGCCCTGACTCGCTCCCTCGTCAGTCGGCCTCTGTTCTGCGACCTCCTCGCCCACGCCCCCCTCAACCTCGAACGCAACGTCTCCCTGGAGACCGTCCGCACCTTCAAACTCAGCGCGCTCGCCCAGTCCGCAGCGGCCTCACGGGCCCTCGCCACCTGCCTCGGCCTGGAGGAAGCACAGGCCCGCAACACCATCACCGCCGCCACAACCATGGCCGGCGCACTCCACCAGATCGCCGCCCCTCACGCTCCCGCCCTGCGGCACCTCTACGCGTCCGACCCCGACCTCACTCATGCCCTGGTGGACGTCGAGCCCCGCCTCACCGACATCCTCACCACGCTGATCACCGGATACCTCGCTGCCTCATGAACCGTGGGCGGTGGCTGACGCGTGCACGTACGAGATGCATGCGGAGGCACGCCCGTTTCTGGCCGGGCTGCGGAGCAAGGGCCGGTTGCCGAACATGGAGCGGGTCTACGCCGGCCGTCACCTTCTGTACCTGAACCACTGTGCCGAGCGCCGTGTCGAGCGGGCCACGGGCACGGGGTGACGCCGACGGTGCGTGCGGATTCCGTCCGCCTGTCGGCGCATGCGTCGACCACGGCCGGTGCGGTGGAGCCCGTTTCGCGAAGGGCGGCGTTCGCGCGCCGCGCCGGGCCGTGTCCGGCGGTACGTCAACCGCGCGCGCCGGTCACTGCTCCCCAAGGCGGCGCCGTTCGTGCCGGAGGGCGCTGTGGGTGTATGCGGGCGAGAGCCCGGAGGCGGCGACTGACGGTGCCGGCCCGGTGGTCGCCGCTGCCGCAGGCGCGCGCCCGTGCGGGCCGCTCGCGCCCCGCGCGAAGCCGCGGATCCGGACCGAGGGGGCGGGGAGGGCCTCCCAGCCGGCGCGCGATGGCGCGTGACCTTACCTCGCGTGACAACCTGATGCCACACTGTGTTCGCCCGGCGGGGTGATGGCTGTCATCCTTTCGGCCTGTCACGGCCTTGTCACGGATGCACATCGATGACCCGGTTTGTCCTGATGTTGGGAGAGTGTCCGGCGGGCCGTACGGCACGATTGACCCAAGATGTTCCGCCGCGGCACAACCCTCGGCGGCCGCGGAGGAGTCAGTACAGACATGAGTAGCAGCAACGCTTCCCCCGGCGGCTCGGAGAACCAGCCGCCCGGCACGAAGCCGAAGCGCACCGGCGCCCGTCGGCTGATCCCGGGCTGGCGCGCGGCGGTCGGCGCGTTCCTGTTGGTCGTGCTGGCGTGCGCGGGGGCGTTCATCGCCGGCTACCAGCTGGTCGACATCCCCAAGGCGAACGCGGGGGCGGTCGCGCAGAGCAACGTCTTCCTGTACTCCGACGGCACCCAGCTGGCCCGCGACGGCACCGTCAACCGCGAGAACGTGAGCCTGAACCAGGTGTCCGAGGTCGTGCAGCACGCCACCCTCGCCGCCGAGGACCGCAACTTCTACCACGAGTCCGCGGTCAGCCCGAAGGCGATGCTGCGTGCGGCGTGGAACACGGTCACCGGCAAGGGCAAGCAGTCCGGTTCGACGATCACCCAGCAGTACGTCAAGAACTACTACCTCAACCAGGAGCAGACGGCGGTCCGCAAGGCCAAGGAGTTCTTCATCGCGATCAAGCTGGACCGCGAGAAGTCCAAGGAGGAGATCCTCGAGGGCTACCTCAACACCAGCTACTACGGCCGCAACGCCTACGGCATCCAGGCCGCCGCCCAGGCCTACTTCGGCAAGGACGCCGACGAGCTGGACGCCGCCGAGGGCGCGTACCTGGCGACCCTGCTCAACGCGCCCAGCGAGTACGACATCGTGGCCCACCCGCAGAACAAGGCCAAGGCGGTGGCGCGCTGGGACTACGTGCTGGACGGGATGGTCAAGGAGGGCTGGCTGACCGAGCGCGAGCGCGCCACCCTGAAGTTCCCTGAACCGCACAAGGCCAAGGCCGCCACCGGGATGTCGGGGCAGCGGGGCTATCTGGTCGAGGCCGTCAAGGACTACCTGAACGAGTCGGGGATCCTGGACGAGAAGACCCTGCGCTCCGGCGGTTACCGCATCACCACCACCATCGACCGCAAGAAGGAGAAGGCCTTCGTCGACGCGGCCGAGGAGCAGCTGCTGGACAAGCTCGACCCGAAGGCGCACCCGGTCGACAAGTTCGTGCGGGTCGGCGGGGCGTCCATCGACCCGGCCACCGGCAAGGTCGTCGCGATGTACGGCGGCGTCGACTACACCAAGCAGTTCGTGAACAACGCGACCCGCTCCGACTACCAGGTGGGCTCGACCTTCAAGCCGTTCATCTTCGCCTCCGCCGTGCAGAACGACTCCACCACGCAGAACGACCGGCGCATCACCCCGTACACCGTCTACGACGGCCGTAACAAGCGCGAGGTCATCGGGCCGGACGGTCCCACCGGCTACGCCCCGGCGAACGAGGACGACGTGTCCTATGGCGCGGTCACGGTCAGCAGTGCCATGGACAAGTCCGTGAACTCGGTCTACGCCCAGATGGCGCAGGACGTCGGCCCGGGCAAGGTCAACGACACGGTGCGGGCGCTGGGCGTGCCGGAGAAGGTGAAGCTGGTGACCACGCCGGCGATGGCGCTCGGCACGATGACGGCGAGCCCGCTGGACATGGCGCAGGCCTACGCGACGCTCGCCAACCACGGCCGGTACGTCCCGTACACCATGGTCGTGAAGATCACCAAGAACGGCCAGGAGGTGGCGCTGCCCACGCGCAGGCCCAGGCAGGCCGTCCACCGCCAGGCCGCCGACACCACGACCTCCATCCTGCGCTCGGTGGTCCGGGGCGGCACGGCCACCGCGGCGCAGGCCGCGGGCCGGCCCGCGGCGGGCAAGACCGGCACCATGGAGGAGGACAAGGCAGCCTGGTTCGCCGGCTACACCCCGGACCTGGCGACCGTCGTCGCCGTCATGGGCCAGGACTCCCAGACCGGCGCCCAGAAGAAGCTGTACGGCACCACGGGCCTGGCCCGCGTCAACGGCGGCGGCTACCCCACGCAGATCTGGGCCCAGTACACGGCCGACGCGCTGAAGGGGAAGCCCGCGAAGAACTTCACCCTGCGGCTGCAGCCCGGGGCGGAGGCCCCGCCGGTCACGAACACGCCGAAGGCGCCCGCCACACCGTCCAAGACGCCCACGGCACCGCCGACCACGACGGCCCCGCCGGAGTCCCCCGAGCCGCCCGGTACGCCGCAGCCGCCCACCAGCCATGAGCCGACCGAGCCCGAGGGCCCGGCCAGTCCGGGTGACGACGGCGGTGCCGACGGTGGTGTCGACGGCGGCACCGACGGCGGCGGCGGACTGCCCATCGGCGGCCTGGACGGCGGTCCGGGCGGCGGGGACGACTTCCCCTAGCAGGGGCGGGCGTCGCCGGGAAGGTCCCCGGCGGCGCCCGGTACGGCTCCTGTCCGGGCGGGCCAGGCCGTCAGGCCAGGGCAGAGGGGGGTGAGCCAGGCGCTGGCGCGCCCCTCAGGGCCCCGAGGTGGCCTTCAGGCCGACCACGGACACCAGCAGCAGGCAGATGAAGAAGATCCGGGCGGCGGTCGCGGGCTCGTCCAGCACCAGAATGCCGAGGACGGCCGCACCGGCCGCGCCGATCCCCACCCACACTCCGTAGGCGGTGCCGATCGGCAGCGTCCGGGCCGCGTACGACAGCAGCAGCATGCTCGCCACGATCGCCAGTCCCGTGCCGACGCTGGGCCACAGCCTGGTGAAGCCGTCGGTGTACTTCAGGCCGATCGACCAGGCGACCTCGAGCAGGCCGGCGACACACAACAGGACCCATGCCATGGCGGGCACCTCCGAGATCCTTGGGGGGACAGGGGGTGCGTCGTCTTTGCATGGGCCCTGGTACGGCGCGTCTCGTCAGGGTGGGGCCCGACGATAGCAAATCAGAGGTACAGGCCGGTGGAGTCCTCCGAGCCCTGCAGCCGCTCCGCCGCCACCGCGTGCAGGTCGCGTTCCCGCATCAGCACATAGGCGGTGCCCCGCACCTCGACCTCGGCGCGGTCCTCCGGGTCGAAGAGCACCCGGTCGCCGACCTCCACGGTCCGTACGTTCTGTCCCACCGCCACCACCTCGGCCCAGGCGAGCCGTTTGCCGACGGCCGCCGTGGCGGGGATCAGGATGCCGCCGCCGGAGCGCCGTTCGCCCTCGGGGACGTCGGAGCGCACCAGCACGCGGTCGTGCAGCATGCGGATGGGAAGCTTGTCATGCGTATTCGAACTCACAGGTATGACGTTACCGGCGACGCCGACGCAGCGAGAGCCCGGCCACCACGGCGACCAGCGCCACCGCCGCCACCCCGACCGGCACGATGCGCTCCACGCGGGGCGCGCCGTCCTGTGAAACGAAGTGGCCCCGCAGTTCGGTCACGCCGCGGTTCACCGCCACATACGCGCGGCCCGCGGTGCGGTCCACCACGGAGGCGACCTTCGCCTTGGCGTCCGCCGCGATCGTGCTCGGGTGCATCCGCACCGCGATCTCGTCCAGCGTCGCGGCCAGCGCCTGCCGCCTGAGAGCGATGTCCGCCTCGATCTGTGCAGGGCTCCTGCCATCCGACACTGCTCCGCCTCCCTCGTCCTTGTCGACCGGTACCGTGCAGACAGTCTGTCAGCCCGTCCGTGCCGACGCCCGTCGGCACCCCGAACCGGAGAACTGCACCATGAGTGAGCGCCTCCAGCCCGGCGACACCGCCCCCGCCTTCACCCTTCCCGACGCCGACGGCAACGAGGTCTCCCTCGCCGGACGCGCCGGCCGCAAGGTCATCGTGTACTTCTACCCGGCCGCCCTCACGCCCGGCTGCACCAAGCAGGCCTGTGACTTCACCGACAACCTCGACGTCCTCGCCGACGCCGGTTACGACGTCATCGGGATCTCGCCCGACAAGCCGGAGAAGCTCGCCAGGTTCCGCGAGAAGGAGTCCCTGAAGGTCACCCTGCTCGCCGACCCCGACAAGTCGGTGCTGACCGCGTACGGCGCCTTCGGCGAGAAGAAGCTGTACGGCAAGGTGGTGACCGGCGTGATCCGTTCCACCGTCGTCGTCGACGAGCAGGGCGAGGTCGAGCACGCCTGGTACAACGTCAAGGCCACCGGACACGTCGCCAAGCTCCTGCGCGATCTGGGGGTCTGACCTCCGCCGCCCCGCTGCCCGGGTCGTCACGCCCGGGTGTGCGAGCCGGTCAGCGCCGCGTACACCACGACGTTCGCCGAGTAGGACTGGGTGGCGGCGTCGAAGGTGCCGCCGCAGGTGATCAGCCGCAGCTCGGGGCGGACCCCCGAGCCGTACACCCGGTCGGGCCGGAAGCCCTTCTTGTCGACGATCTCCACTCCCTCGACGGCGAACTCGGCGACGGAGCCGTCCGAGCGGGTGATCTCCACCAGGTCGCCCTGCGTGACCGTGCTCAGGGCGTAGAAGACCGCCGCCTTGGTGCGGGTGTCGACATGACCGACGATCAGTGCCGCCCCGGCGTCGCCGGGAGCCGGACCGCGCCCGTACCAGCCCGCCACGTCCGGCGTGCTGTACGGCGGCGGGTCCACCGCGCCGTCGGCGGTGAGCCCGCGCTCCACCAGGTCGGCGTGGATGCCGGCCGAGGGGATGTCGATCCGCAGCGGCCGCGCCGGGGGGAGCGGCGTGTGTGCGGCGTAGAGCTGCGCGGGCCGCCCCACGGACCCGGCCTGCGTGGTCGCCGCGGGCGCGGGGCCCCCTTCGGAGCCCGGCAGGACCGGGTCGACGTAGCCCTTCAGCCACGCCGCGCAGAGCACCACGGCGGCCGCGAGGGCCGCGACGGTACGTCCCTGCACGGGTCAGTCCCGGGTGCGGCGTCGGTGCGTCACCAGTCCCGCTGCCCCCGCCACGGCCAGCACCCCGGCCGCCACGACGCCGGGCACGCCCGCCGGCTGCTGCTCCGCGGCGGCCTGGTGGTCCGCCATGGCGCCGCCGCCCGCGGGGACGGGCGCGGAGGGGAAGCCGGAGGCGGCCTCGGTGACCTCCAACGTGCCCTCGTGGGACTTTCCGTCGCAGGTGATGGAGACCCGGTAGGAGCCCGGGGTCAGCCCGGAGCGGACGACCGCGGAGGCGTACATCCCGCCGTCGCTCGCCGGGGCGAGCGTGACCGGGGTGACGAACGCGGAGGAGCTGACGGTGCCGGTCTTGGCCCGGTCGCACTGGTCCGTGCGGACATCGACGTCGCCGCCGGGGCCGGCCGTGCCGGGGGTGATCCTCACCGGGCCGCTGCCGACGCCGCCGACTCCTGCGACCCCTCCGGCATCGCCCACACCGCCAACACCGCCGGTGCCGCCCACGCCGCCGGTGCCGCCCACGCCGCCAACACCGCCCACGCCGCCAACACCGCCCACGCCGCCAACACCGCCCACGCCGCCAACACCGCCGACTCCTCCGACTCCTCCGACTCCGCCCACGCCGTCCGGGCCGTCGTCATCGTCGTCGTCCCGTACGGGGGCGTCGCGGCCGCTGTCACCGCGCCCCTCTCGCTCGTCATCGTCATCGTTGCCGTCGTTGTCGTCGTCGTTGTTGTTCCTGCCGAACTGCAGGAGGGAGCCGCCGTCCTCGTCCTCGTCGCCCCCGCCTCCGCCGCCGAACCGGAGCGTGGGGCCGCCGGAGTCGTCCCGGCCGTCGTCAGCCAGCGCGGCGGGGCCGCAGAGAGCGATCAACGTCGCCGCGGCGGCGGCGCACAAGGGAACGCGGGCGGCCCCCATGACTGAGCCCATGATCACTACCTCCACTCACCCGGGCTCATGCCGTCGGATCGGTCGCCCCGGTCCTCCGAAGGTCCCTTCCCGCGCGGGCCCTCGCATGCGGTGGTGCTCCGGACGGGTCGGGAGATCGCCCGGTTCGGGGAACAGGGCGGACAAGGCGCTCCTGTGCACAGGTCACCCGGCCGGACTAGAGTCCGCAGCCATGACAGCACGCAAGCCCATCGAATCCTGGCTCACCGACATGGACGGCGTCCTCATGCACGAGGGCGTCCCGGTGCCCGGCGCCGACGCCTTCATCAAGCGGCTGCGTGACTCGGGCCGTCCGTTCCTCGTCCTGACGAACAACTCGATCTACACCCCTCGCGACCTGGCGGCCCGGCTCAGCCGCATCGGCCTGGACGTGCCGCCCGAGAACATCTGGACCTCGGCGCTGGCCACCGCCCGCTTCCTGGACGACCAGCATCCCGGCGGGACGGCGTACGCCATCGGCGAGGCGGGGCTCACCACCGCCCTGCACGACGCGGGCTATGTGCTGACCGACCACGAGCCGGACTTCGTGATCCTCGGCGAGACCCGGACCTACTCCTTCGAGGCCCTGACCAAGGCGATCCGCCTGATCAACGCCGGCTCCCGGTTCATCGCCACGAACCCCGACAACACCGGGCCCTCGCCCGAGGGGGCGCTGCCGGCCACCGGCTCGGTGGCCGCTCTGATCACGAAGGCGACCGGGAAGGACCCCTACTTCGTCGGGAAGCCGAACCCGCTGATGATGCGCACCGGCCTCAACACCATCGGCGCGCACTCCGAGACCTCCGCCATGATCGGCGACCGCATGGACACCGACGTGCTGGCGGGCCTGGAGGCGGGGATGCAGACCTTCCTGGTGCTGACCGGCCTGACCGAGGCGGGCGACGTCGACCGCTTCCCCTACCGGCCGACCACCGTCGTGAACTCCATCGCTGACCTCGTCGACCTCGTCTGACGAGGTCCGCCCCCGGCCCCGACGGATGGGGGGGCCGGGGGACGTGCGCGCGTCCGCGGGTCGGTGTGCCGTTGGCCCGCCGCTTCGACGGATCTGGCGGGGCTCACCGAGGCAGGCGGTCCCAGAACGAGCAGTGGTGCGCGGTGTACGCGTCGACGGGCCGGATCCCCCCTGGCCCCGGAGCCAGCGACTGCACCGACCGCGCGTGAGGTGACGAAGCGCGGAGCAGCGGCCAAAGCGGGGCGCCGGGGGTGTTCGGGTCGCCGGTGTGCGCGAAGCTGGTCCAGTAGCCGACCATCCGGTCCGCCAGGGCGCGCTGGGTGTCGGTCAGCGGCCGCTCGGTGGGGAAGGCGGAGAACAGGAACGGCATCTCGAACCCGTGCGCCGCACCGTAGGGGAAGTCCGGGTTCGCCGGCAGCCCGGAGAGGACGGGGGCGTTCGGGTCGTCGAACTCGTAGCCGTACAGGGGGAGGCGGGGGGCGTGGGCGGCGATGGCCCGGCCGGCTGCCAGGGTGGTGCAGGTCAGGGACCGGTCGGTGAGCACCGCGGCCCAGGCGAGTGCGGGCGTGGGGTGGTCCGCCGCCGGGTACGCCGCCTCGACGGCCGGGGCCGCGGACCCGAAGGCGTCCACCAGACGGGCCCGGTAGTCGCTCTCGGTCCGGATCGGGAACGCGGCGAGCGACAGGCCGACGAACATCCGCATCTCGTCGTGGTTGGTGCCCTGGAGGACCGGTACGCGGTGGAAGCGTCCCGACGCCAGCGCCTGTTCCGGCGCCTCGGGCAGCAGCGTGTTGCCGTAGGCGGGCCGGTTGAAGGACTGCATCAGCTGCGCGGTGGCGAGACGGTCCGTGCTCTGCCCGCGCAGGCAGGCCAGCTCCTCCTTCTCGCCGCCCATCGCGCAGCCCAGTTGCCGGCCGGCTTCCGCGCCGGCCGCCTGGACGTCGCGCTCTGCGGCGAACGGCTCGTACGCAGGCGTTCCGGGTCCGAGGGCGCCGCGGGGGAAGGACATGAGGCAGGAACCGCTCTGGAGCACGGCCCGCTGGAAGAGCCCGGCAGCGGACGGCGAGGTGAGGTGCGCGCAGATGCCGAGGGCGCCCGCGGACTCACCGAACAGCGTGACCCTGCCCGGATCGCCGCCGAAGTGCTCCGCGTTCGCCCGTACCCAGCGCAGGGCGGCCTGCTGGTCCGCCAGGCCGAACGGAGGGGCGGCGCCCAGGCCGGGGTGGCCGAAGTAACCGAAGATCCCCAGCCGGTAGTTGACCGTGACGACGACCGTGTCACCCCGGACAGCGAGGTCCGCGGCGCTGTAGTCACCGCCGGAACCGCCCAGGAAAGCGCCCCCGTGCAGCCACACCAGCACGGGGCGCTTCTGCCCCGCCGGCTTGCGCGTGGGCGCCGTGACGTTGAGATACAGGCAGTCCTCCGACCCGAGAACCGCGCCCGCACCCGGTTCCGGCATCTGCACGCAGCGCTGAGCCGCCGTCGTCGCGTCCCTGACGCCGTGCCACGCGGCGACGGGCGCCGGGGGACGCCAGCGCAGCGGTCCGGTCGGCGGCGCGGCGTAGGGAACGCCGTCGAAGGTGGCGTACGAGCCGTGCGACACTCCGCGGACCAGGCCGTGGTCGGTCCGTACGACGGGACCGCTCTGCCGCGCGGAGACCGGGGAACGGGATGGTGCGCCGTTCGCCGGTACGGCGGTGGCCGCGATCAGCGCCGCCGCGCAGAGCAGGGGGAGGAACAGCACGCGGAGCAGTGCTCCCGGGCTCGACCGCGGTGCCGGCGCGGCCGGAGACGTGGTCGGGGACGTGGCCGGGGCCGTTGGGGACATGGTCGAGGACATGGAGGTACCCACCGTTCTTCGTCGGAGGGGATCGGACGGGGCCGCACGAGCGGCACGGACCGGTGGGGCCCGCACGAGGCCGGTTCGGCCGTGACGGGGCGCGAGTTGGTCGGGGAGCGGTGCGGGCCGACCCGGTCAGTGCTCACTACGCTAGGAGCTCCCGCGCGCTGGAGGTTCAAGAGACCGTGACGCACGACACATGGAGCATCGGCGAGCTCGCGGCCGGCACGGGGGTCTCGGTGAAGACCCTCCGCTACTACTCCGACAGCGGTCTGCTGCCCGTGGCCGGCCGCAGCGCGGGTGGTCATCGGCGCTACGGTCCCGAGGCGTGGGAGCGGATCCATCTCATCCGGCGCTTACGGGCGCTGGGCACCCCGATCGCCGCCATCACCCAGGTGGTCACCGGCGAGCGCACCCTGGGCGAGTTCGTGACGGCCGAGCTGGAAACGGTGCAGGATCGGCTGACCGAACTGCGCTGGCGCCAGGCCACCCTCGAGTCCCTGGACGACTGCCCGGGCGAGGAACGCCTGCGGCGCCTGGAGGTCCTCTCCCGCGTGCCGCGGCTTCCGCAGGCGCGGCGCACCCTCACCGACCACTGGTACCGCGAGCTGCCCGCGGCCATGCCCAGGCGCCGACTCGACATCATGGTCGCGATGCTGTCGCCCGAGCCGCCGCAGGACCCCGACGCGACCACGGTCCTGGCCTATGCCGAGCTCCATCTGCTCATCTCCACGCCGGGTTTCACCCGCTGGACCCAGGACCACGCCGAGGAGATGAGGGACGCCCCGGCCTTCTACCAGGAGGTCGACGAGGCCGCCGCGCTGACGGCCACCGCTGTGGCCCTGGGTCTGCCACCCGGCCCGGGGGATGCGGTGGACGCCTTCGTGTCCGCCCACGCGAGGGCCCGCCGGGAGGCGGACACCCCCGCATTCCGTGCGCACCTGCATGAGCTGGTGTCGAGGTCGTCCGGCTTCGACCCGCGTCTGGAACGTTATTGGGCGCTGGTCGGCACGGTCACCGGCGGGCGTGTGCTGAACATGACGGTGGCTCACCAGTGGCTGACGGACGGGCTGGCGCTCTCGACCGCCGGCGCGACACCTTCGACGCCTTCGCTTTCGACGGCTTCCATGCCGTCCGTGCCGACGGGCTCGACCGCCGCGGGAGCCCCGTCCAAGAGCGGGAGCCCGGGGAGACGGCGCTGAACGGGGCACGTGGGAGGTCCGGGGTCCGGCGCGGCTCGGCGGCTCGTGTTCCCGGAGGCGGGTCTGCGGGACGTCGAGCACGGGAGCGCGGCGGCCTCGAGACGGGGCCGCCCCCGTTGTGCCCGCCTCACCCCCGGCGGCTGAACCTCAGGGCCGCCCCGCCCATCACCATGAGCACCCCGGCGCCCGTGAGCACCAGCGCGGGCGCCCGGTGCTGGTCGCCCGTGGCGGCGAGGCCCGGGAGGGTGCCGGGGCCGGTCCCGTCGTCCTTGCCCCGCTCGCCCGGGGCGGCTCCCGTTCCGGGACGGGAGCCGCCCCGGCCCGCTTCCGGCCCCGCTTCCGGCCCCGCTCCGGCGCCGGGTCCGGGCCTCGCGCCGGCCCCGGTGCCTGCGGAGGGGCGCGGTGCCGGGGCCGTGCCCGGGTTCTCGCCGGGGCCGGTGCCCGTGCCCCCGTCATTCCCGTCCCCGGCCCCGTCTCCGTCGTCGGGCCGTCGCTCCTCGCCGGTGCGGCCCGGGTCCGGAGGCCGGGGCCCGGCCGCGGCGTCCGGTGACGGCAGGACGTCGAAGTCGTAGCCGGCGGACTCCCCGACCCAGTCGCCGTCCCGGCCGCGGCGCTCCATGACCGTGGCCGACGCCGTGACCGGTCCGGCGGAGGCGGCCGCCGTGAAGCGCAGCCGCAGGGCGATCGCCACCTTGCGCCCCGGAGGCAGCGTGGTGCCGGGCCCGTCCTCGCCGCCCACCACGGCGATGTTCTCGTCGTTGTCCGTGTGCTCGACGGCCACCGGCCGCCATACGCGGTCCGGTGTGCTCCCGGCGCCGGCGACGGGTGCCGGCGCACGGTACTCCAGCCGGATCTGCTCGGCCGCCAGCGCGCGCCCGCGGTCGACGAAGACGAGGACCGGGTGGACGTCCCGCAGCGGATCGTGCGAGGTGTTCTCCAGCTCCACCCGCAACTCCCGGGGCGCGGCTCCCGCCGTGTAGGCGGGGGGGCCGCCCAGCAGCCGGGCGGTGACCGGGAAGGGCTCCGCGGCTGCCGGGGCCGGGGGGACCGCAGCCAGGGCCGCGGCCGCCGTGACGGCAAGACGACTGACGGCCGGAGCGCTGCACCACCTCATGGACAGCGAAGCTCTCACGGTCATCCGCTGATATCACCGCGCGACGCGGCGCCGGCCGGCCGCTCACCCGTACGGGCGGTCAACGCACCGCCGTCTGGCCGAAGAGGGGGGCCAGCGCCAGCAGCGCCGCTCCCTCGGCCACCGCGCGCCGCCCGGCCGGGGCGACGGTGACCGGTACGGTGCGGCCGGCCGCGCGCATCGTGCGCGGGTCCATGGCGGCGGCCACCTCGCGTACGAACAGCCCCGGGTCGGCCAGCACCGTACGGCCGCCGAGCACCACCCGGTCGATGTCCAGCAGGGAGACCAGGTTCGCCGCGCCCACGCCGAGCAGCCGCGCGGCCTCCGCCGTCTCTCCGCGGCCGACGGCGGCCAGGCACAGCGCCTCCAGGCAGCCCCGGTTGCCGCAGGCGCACGGCGGGCCGTCCAGGGCGACGGCCTGGTGGCCGAACTCCCCGGCGCCCGTGCGGGCGCCGCGGTGCAGGGTGCCGTCGAGGACGAGGCCCGCGCCGAGGCCGGTGCCCAGGTGCAGGTAGCCGAAGGAGTCCCCGGCGCCCGGGACCGCCCCCGTGCCGGCGCCTCCCGCGGTCGCTTCGCCTCCGGCGCCCGGCGGGAGCACGGCGAGGGCCGCCGCGTTGGTGTCCTTGTCCAGCACGACCGGCAGCCCGAGGCGTTCGGCCAGCGCGTCGCGCAGCGGGTAGCCGTCCCACCCCGGCAGGCCCGTGACGCGGTGCAGCACCCCCGCGGCGTGGTCGAGCGGGCCCGGGCAGGCGAGCCCGGCGCCCAGCAGAGCGCCCTTGGCGCCGGGCGTCGCGTCGACAGCCGTCCGGACCAGTCCGGCCACCGCCTCCAGTACCTCCTCGGCCGGGCGGCCGAGATCCAGCGGGACGGTCCTGGCGTCCACCACGCCGCCCGCCAAATCGGTGAGCACGACGGTCAGTTCGTCACGGTCCAGGTGCACTCCGGCGGCGAACCGGGCGCGGCGCGCCAGCCGCAGCAGGGTGCGCGGCTTGCCTCCGGTGGGGGCGCCCCGTCCGGCCTCGTCGACCAGCCCGTCGGCACGCAGCCGCGCGGTGATCTTGCTGACGGCCTGGGGGGTGAGCCCGGTGCGCTCGGCCAGCTCCAGACGGCTGATGCCCCTTCCGCCACCGGCCGTCGCCGTCCGCAGCAGGCCCAGCACGAGGGCGGTGTTGTGGCTGCGCAGCGCGGGCAGGTTGGCCCCGGAGTTTCCCCTGTTCACCTCTCCATTGTCGGACTCCCTTGCGCTTTGGCAACAGCGTTGCTTAAGTGGGCGCATGTCTTCCGCACCTCTTCGCGTCGCTCTGGTCGGCTACGGTCTGGCCGGCTCGGTCTTCCACGCCCCGCTGATCGCCACCACCGACGGCCTCGTCCTGGACACCGTCGTCACCGGCAACCCGGAGCGCCAGGCGCAGGCCCGCGCCGAGTACCCGGACGTCCGCCTGGCCGACCGGCCGGACGAGCTGTGGAAGCGCGCCGGCGAGCTGGACCTGGTCGTCGTGGCCTCGCCGAACAGGACCCACGTCCCGCTGGCGACCGCCGCCCTGGAGGCCGGGCTCGCGGTCGTCGTCGACAAGCCGGTCGCCGGCACCGCGGCCGAGGCGCTCGCCCTCGCCGACCTCGCCGACGAGCGCGGTCTGCTGCTCTCGGTCTTCCAGAACCGCCGCTGGGACAACGACTTCCTCACCCTGCGCGGCCTGCTGGAGCGCGGTGAACTGGGCGAGGTGTGGCGCTTCGAGTCCCGTTTCGAGCGGTGGCGGCCCAGCCTCAAGGGCGGCTGGCGCGAGTCCGGCGACCCGGCCGAGGTCGGCGGTCTGCTCTACGACCTCGGCAGCCACCTCGTCGACCAGGCGCTCACCCTCTTCGGGCCGGCCGTCTCGGTGTACGGAGAGCTGGACGCGCGCCGGCCGGGAGCGCAGGTGGACGACGACGCCTTTGTGGCGATCACCCACGCCGGGGGCGTCCGCTCGCACCTGTGGATGAGCGCCACCACCGCGCAGCTCGGCCCCCGCTTCCGGGTGCTCGGCAGCGCCGCCGGATACGTCAAGCACGGCCTGGACCCGCAGGAGGCCGACCTGCGCGACGGCGCCCGCCCGGCGCCCGGCGAGGCGTGGGGCGCGGAACCGGAGGCCGAGTGGGGCGTGCTGGGGGCGGGCGGCGACCTGCGCTCCGTACCGACCCTGCCGGGCGACTACCCCGCGTACTACGCCGCCGTCGCCGCCGCCCTGCGCGACGGCACCGCCCCGCCGGTCACGGCCCGCGAGGCCGCCGCCGCGCTCACCGTCATCGAGGCCGCCGCCGCATCGGCCCGCGAGGGGCGGACCGTACGGCTCACGCCGACGGCATGACGCGCTGAGCCCTGCACCCGAGCCGGGGTGGCGCGAGCCGGCCGGCCCCTGCTCGGCGCCGGTCGCGCGGTGCCGGTGCGCTTCATCGACCTGCCCCCGGACTCGGCCGGGCCCGCCTGCCCGTGCCGGGCGGCGGATCGTGCGCGCGCATGGCCTCCTCGTGAGCCCCGCGTAGAGCTCCCACAACCATCGTTACGGGCCATCTTCGCACCGACTCGACCGGGACGCCGCCCTTGCCGCACACACGAACGAGGGCGCCCCTCCTGGAGGAGGGACGCCCTTTCGCTGTGCGCCGCCAGGGACTCGAACCCCGAACCCGCTGATTAAGAGTCAGCTGCTCTGCCAGTTGAGCTAGCGGCGCTCATCGACAGAGAGGATCCTACCTGACCGGCGGAGGTGCTCTGGACCGCGTCCTCGAGGAGCGCGGGATCATCGTCCAGCCAGCCGAGGCGGACCATCTTGACTCCGGCCTGGAACCGGCTGTCGGCCCCTATCTGCTGCATCAGCTCGGCCACTATCCGCCGCACCGTGCGGTCGGACAGGCCCAGCTTCCGGCCGATGGCCTCGTCCGTCAGGCCCGAGGCGAGCAGCCGTACGACCTCCCGGTGCCGCGCGACGGGCGCGGCGCCGACGTCGTCGGTGAACAGGTCCGAGGCGGCCGCCCAGCAGTGCTCGAACATCTGCCGCAGCACGGCCACCATGGCGGGGCTCCGCAGGACCATGGCGGAGCCCTCGGCCCCGTCGCCGGCCCGCTCGTCGAGGCCCAGGGCCGGCACGACGGCGAGCGTGTGGTCGACGATGATCAGTTTCATGGGCAGCGTCGCGGCCGTCCGGACCTCGCCGCCGTCGTTGGCGTAAGTCCTCAGGTGTGCCCGGACATTCGGCACGGCTGCTGCCGTGGCGAGGTAGATCGAACGTTGCCGGACTCCGCGGTTGAAGAGTTCGCGGTTGCGGTCGTCGGCCTTGAACAGGGGGATCTCCCCCGGCACAGTGGGGTGCATCGAGAGGATCTCGGTCGTGGCGGTACTGGCCCCCTCGTCGAGGATCGCCGCGATCTGCGCGGGCTGGGCGGCGACCTCGATCCGAGCCTCCGCCAAGTGCCTCATGTGCACTGGTTGAAATTCGCCGGCCACCTGGCTGAGCGCCGCGTGGGCGTCCGTGATCGTCCTGACCAGTTCCTCGGTGCGCCGCCGGCTGCCCTCGATGAGCTGGGCCATCGCCGTCGCGGGGGAGTGCACCGACCAGCCGCTACGGGAGGAGGGGAACGCGGTGGTGAGGCCGAGGGCCGCGAGGGTGCGGAGGGCGTCGTCGAGTTCGGCGCGTGACCAGCCGGTGAGTGAACAGACGCTCTCGGGCGTCCAGTCGGCGTCCGCCAGAGCTAGGGCGTACAGTTCCTGCGCTCTGGCGCGCAGGAGGTCGTCGTCGGTCACTGTAGGCACCCCCAATGCTTCACGTCACCCCCGGGCATCGATCAGGTTACGGTGCAGGGCTGCCGTATGGACCCTTCGGGGGTCATCCGGTCCCATGTGTCCGCATAGGGCCATGTCCGAATCCGGAACGGGAAAACTACAGACCAGCGGCTCGTGATCCGACAGAATTCAGTCAGCCGTACGGTTCCTCCAGATCGGAGTAGCTCCCTCGGTCCCGTAAAACCCCAGCTCAACCTACTGGACAGGTCTGCCATGTCATCGATTCGCCGCAACGTCATTCGTGCCGTGGTGGGTGTCGTAGCCACCATTTCATTGGGGCTGATCGGAGCGGCCACAGCGTCCGCTCAGCCCATGCCGGGTGACCTCACCTGGGCGGTTGCCAGCGACCTTACCTGGTGAACCCGGTGGGCAGGCCCCCAAAGACAACATCACCCCCATAGCCACACCCCCTCCCCCCACGCTGATGGGCCCGGCATACCTCCCCCCTCTTGCCGGGCCCATCAGCATGCCCGCGTGCGGAGCGTCGCCGCTCGGGACGCGCGACGGTGCGGGGGCCGGTTCCGGGCCGGATCCGGGCCGGGGCCTCCCGGCCCGGGTGCGTGGTCATGAGCACCCCCTCGGACCCCGTATGATTGTTCTGCACGCGCCGCTAGCTCAACTGGCAGAGCAGCTGACTCTTAATCAGCGGGTTCGGGGTTCGAGTCCCTGGCGGCGCACAGCGAGAGGGCGCCCCTCCTTCGGGAGAGGCGCCCTCGTGCGTGTCCCGGTGGACGCGGTTGCGCCGCAGGCCTCAGAGGGCCAGCGAGAGCAGCACCGGCGCCGCGCGCTCGTTGAGCGTGTCGGCCGCGCCCTTGAGGCGGTGGGCCTGGGTGACGGGTAGCGAGAGGGCGAGGCAGCCGACCGAGGCCCCGACGGTGATCGGGATCGCGGCGCAGACGGTGCCGATCGCGTACTCCTGCAGGTCCAGGGTGGGCGCGCTGGCGGGCTGGCTGTCCAGCTTGGTCAGCAGCACCTTCTCGTTGATCGTGGTCCGGGATGTGAGCCGTACCGTCTTGTGCCGGGACAGGTGGTCCCGGCGTCCGTTGTGGTCGAGCTGGGTGAGCAGGCACTTGCCGACCGCGCTGGCATGGGCGGCGAAGCGGAAGTCCACCCACTCGTTGACCTTGGGCGCCTCCGGGCCGTCCGCGAAGTCGACGATCTTGACCTCGCCGTCGTCGTAGCGGCTGAAGTAGACGGCGGCGCCGACCTCGTCGCGCAGGGCCATGAGGATTCTCTTGATCTTCTCGCCGAGCGCCAGGTCGCGGCTGGCGCTGCCGAGCAGGACGAGCGACTCGCCGACCGCGTACCCACCGCCGGGCAGGGCGTTGAGATAGCGCTCGCGATTGAGCATCGCGAGGAGTCGGCCGAGATAGCCGATGGGCACCCCGATCTCGCGAGCGAGTTGCTCGGCGGTGACGCCGTGCCTGTGTTTGTCCACGGTCTCCAGCACGCGCAGGGCGTGCTGGACGGCGTGGACCGGCGCGACCTGTCGGTACTCAAGCGCCACGGTGTCCCCCTACAGGTGTGACCGTCTGCGTGCTTGCTGCGGCTGCCGGTCGCGGCTGCTGGTCAGGTCAGCCGGCCCGGCAGTCGGGTCGGATTCCACGATAGCCTCAATGTCCTTTGCAGTAGGCGTTGTTGGTGCTTTATGGAGGGCGCCGCACACGTATATGCAGGAACGCGCCACTCTGGCATATGCCTGAGGCATCGCCCAATCTTCGGAAGGGCCGCCGTGCCGGGGCAGCGCGTCCGTTCCGCTCGGCTTCGCGGAGCCGCGACCGTGCTCCGGCGGGAGCGCCTCGCGCCTGCCCCAGTGCGCCCCGCCACGCCTCTGCGCGCCCCCTCGCGCCCCGCCGCGCGAGGGACGGGCCGCACGCCGCGCGCGAGCGCCGCGCCGACCCCGGCGTGCCGGGGGCATCCATGCGAATCTGGTGGGGTACCCGATGTGCGGAACGTCCTCGTGACGCGGGAGGCAGGGAGCTGCCATGAGCGAGAGCACCGAAGGGAACGGCAAGCGCGAGCAGATGGTCGTCGAGCGGGTGCCCAAGGCCCTGCTCGTCGGCGGCCGCTGGCGGCCGGCGAGCGACGGTCGCGAGTACGAGGTGGAGGATCCGTCCACCGCGCGGCCGCTGTGCGCCGTTCCGGACGCCGGCGCCGAGGACGCCGAAGCGGCCATGGACGCCGCGGCCGCCGCGCAGGAGGGATGGGCGGCCACGGCCCCGCGTGAGCGCGGCGAGATCCTGCGCCGGGCCTTCGAACTCATCGTGGAGCGGCAGGACGACCTCGCCCTGCTGATGACCCTGGAGATGGGGAAGCCGGTCGCCGAGTCGCGCGGCGAGGTCCTCTACGCCGCCGAGTTCTTCCGCTGGTTCTCCGAGGAGGCGGTGCGGATCGAGGGCGGCTGGCGCACCGCGCCCGACGGCAACGGCCGCATCTGGGTGATGCGCCGGCCGGTGGGACCGGCGCTGCTGATCACTCCGTGGAACTTCCCCATGGCGATGGGCACCCGCAAGATCGGTCCCGCTGTCGCGGCCGGCTGCACCATGATCGTCAAGCCGGCCCACCAGACGCCGCTGTCCATGCTCGCCCTCGCCGAGATCCTCGGCCAGGCCGGGCTGCCGGACGGGGTGCTCAACGTCCTCACCAGTTCACGGCCCGCGCAGATCAGCGGCCCCCTGACGGAGGACCCACGCCTGCGCAAGCTCTCCTTCACCGGCTCCACGGAGGTCGGACGCAAGCTCATCGAGCTCAGCGCGCGGCAGGTGCTGCGCACCTCCATGGAGCTGGGCGGCAACGCCCCCCTGGTCGTCTGCCGTGACGCCGATCTGGAGAAGGCCGTCGAGGGCGCCGCCATCGCCAAGATGCGCAACATCGGCGAGGCCTGTACGGCCGCCAACCGGATCTACGTCCACCGCGAGCTGGCCGAGGCCTTCACCGGGCGCCTCGCGCAGAAGCTGGGCTCCATGGTCGTCGGCCGCGGCAGCGAGCCGGGCACCCAGGTCGGCCCGCTCATCGACGGGGCGGGCCTGGACAAGGTGGACCGCCTGGTGCGCGACGCCGTCTCGGCCGGCGCCCGCGCCGTCACCGGCGGCGCCCCGCTCTCGGACCGCCCCGGGTACTTCTACCCGCCGACCGTGCTGGCCGACGTGCCGCCGGACGCGGCGATGCTCCGGGAGGAGATCTTCGGCCCGGTCGCGCCGGTCGTCACCTTCGAGGACGACGACGAGGCGATCCGAATGGCCAACGACACCGAGTTCGGCCTCGTCGGCTACGTCTTCACCGAGAGCCTGCGGCGCGGGATCCGGTATGCCGAGGAGCTGGAGACGGGCATGCTCGGACTCAACAAGGGCGTCGTCTCCACGCCGGCGGCGCCCTTCGGTGGAGTCAAGCAGTCCGGGATCGGTCGCGAGGGCGGGGCCGTGGGGATCGACGAGTACCTGGAGACCAGGTATGTGGCGGTCGACGTCTGATCCGGGGCCGCACGGGTCCTCGACGGCCCGTGCCCCCGGCCGGTCTCCGCGCTCTGCCGGCGAACGGGCGGGAAGCAACGGGGAGTTTCCCGGCGACGAGGTCGCCGTGCAGGCCCTTGCCGACGGGCCGTCACCCCTGATCCGTGTGCCATGATCGGCGGGACAGGAGCCCGACCGACCGGAGGACACCATGCCCGCGTACGCCATAGCGCACTTGCAGGAGGCCGCCCCGCACCGCGAGGTCCTCGAGTACATCGAGCGCGTCACCGCCACCTTCGAGCCGCATGGCGGCCGCTTCCTCGTGCACGCCGCCCAGCACGAGGTGAAAGAGGGCAGTTGGCCCGGGCACGTCGTGGTGATCGGCTTCCCCGGGATCGCCGAGGCGAGGGCCTGGTGGGACTCGCCCGCGTACCAGGAGATCGCCCCACTGCGCTCACGGCACATCAGGGGCGACATCATCCTGGTCGAAGGCGTCCCCGAGAACTACGACGCGTCGGCCACCGCCGAGGCCATGCGCGCGAGCCTGCCGACCGAGTAGGCGGAAGCCCGGGCGCGGGCCCAGGCCCGCACACGGCGTAGGCGGTGGAGGCGTCCCGGGTCGTCAGGCGCCGGGCAGGCCGTACGCGTCGGCGATGAGCTCGTAGGAGCGCAGCCGTGTCGAAGGCGTGTGGGCGTTGGCCGTGATCATCAGCTCGTCGGCGCCCGTACGGCGCACCAGCGCGTCCAGGCCGTCCCGTACCGCGTCCGGCGTGCCGTACACCACATTGCCGAGCCAGGCGTCGACGAAGTCCCGTTCGGCCGGGCCGAACTCGTAGGCCGCCGCCTCCTCGGGGGAGGGCAGCAGGCCCGGGCGTCCCATCCGCAGGCGCAGCATGCCCAGGGCGCCGCCGAGCACCTGCAGGTAGGCGTCCTTCTCGTCCTCCGCGGCCAGCGCCGAGACGCCGATCAGGGCGTAGGGCTCGGCGAGCACCTGCGAGGGGCGGAAGTTCCTGCGGTACATCTCCAGTGCGGGTTCGGTGTTGGCCGCGGAGAAGTGGTGTGCGAAGGCGAAAGGTAGTCCCAGCACGGCGGCCAGCCGGGCGCTGAAGGTGCTGGAGCCGAGCAGCCAGATCGGCGGGCGGGCTGCCGACTGCACACCGCCCGGGACGGTGCCCTGCACGGGGCCGGGGATGGCGTGGATGCGGGCGTAGGGGTGGCCGTCGGGGAAGTCGTCGTCCAGGAAGCGGATGAGCTCCGCGAGCTGCTGCGGGAAGTCGTCGGCGCCCTCGTTCAGCCGGTCGGTGCGGCGCAGCGCGGCGGCGGTGGCGCCGTCGGTGCCGGGGGCGCGGCCGAGGCCGAGGTCGACGCGGCCCGGTGCCAGGGCCTCCAGGGTGCCGAACTGCTCGGCGATGACGAGTGGTGCGTGGTTGGGCAGCATGACGCCGCCGGAGCCGAGGCGTATCCGCTCGGTGTGGGCGGCGAGGTGGGCCAGGATCACGGCGGGGGAGGAGGACGCCACCCCGGGCATCGAGTGGTGCTCGGCGACCCAGTAGCGGTGGTAGCCGCGGGCTTCGGCGAGCCGGGCGAGCGCGACCCCGGCGACGAGGGCGTCCCTCGCGGTCAGGCCGCTGCCGACACCCACGAGGTCGAGGACGGAGAGCGGTACGGGTGCGCTGCCGAGGACGGTGCCTCGTATCGGGTCGTTCGTGTCCACGTGCGTGCGTCGCCTCCTGCGCCGGTTCCTCGCCTACGGCAGCGGTCAACCGGATTCCGGCGCGGGCTATTCCCCGGAGCCGGGGGCCGAGCCGCAGCCGTCGCCGGGGCCGGGTCGCAGGTCAGGCCCCCGGTCGGGCCCGGCCTCCGGCCCCGGGTCCGGCCCCGGGTCCGGCCCCGGGCCCTGTCCCGGGCAGGGCCCGGGGACGCGCAGCGCGGCGATCCCCTCGGCCGGCACGGGGCGCGAGTAGAGCCACCCCTGCCCGGTGTCGCAGCCGATCCGGCGCAGCCGTTCCGCCTGCTCGGCGTTCTCCACGCACTCGGCGGTGACGGTGAGCCCGAGCCGGTGCGCGAGTTGCACCAGTGCCTCGACGATCGTCTCGTCGGCCGGGTTGGGGTGCAGGCTGTCACGGAAGCCGTGCACGAAGCTGCCGTCGAGCTTGAGCGCGGAGACCGGGAGACGGCTGAGGTAGGCCAGGTTGGAGTAGCCGGTGCCGAAATCGTCGATGGCGATGCGCACCCCCATCTCCTGCAGGGCGTGCAGGGCCTGCAGCGGGCGGCCGGCCGAGCCCATCACCGCCGATTCGGTGAGCTCCAGTTGCAGCAGTCCGGCCGGCAGCCCGGTGTCGTCGAGGATCTCCGCGACGTCGGCGACCAGGTCGGAGTCCCAGACCTGGCGCACGGCCACGTTGACACTGACGAAGATCGGGTCGTCCGGCCAGTCCTTCTGCCACTGCCGGGCCTGGCGGCACGACTCGGCGAGCACCCAGCGGCCCAGCTGGACGATGGAGCCGTTCTCCTCCGCCAGTGGGATGAACCGGTTCGGCCCGAGCCGCCCGAAGTGCGGGTGCTGCCAGCGCACCAGGGCCTCGACCCCGCGCAGACTGCCGGTGCCGAGCTCCACCAGCGGCTGGTACTCCAGGGCGAACTCCCCGCGCTCCACGGCTTGCCGCAGGGTGCTGGACAGTGCCTGCTTGGTCATCCGGTGTGCGTTGCGCTCCGGGTCGAAGAGCGTCCAGCGGGCCTTGCCGTCGGCCTTGGCCCAGTACAGCGTGGTGTCCGCGGCCTGCATGATGCCCGTGGCGGTGGCGCCGGCGGCCTCGCGTTCTACGACGCCGATGCTGGCCGAGACCGCCAGGCGCTGCCCGGCGAGGTCGAAGGGCGGCTGCAGCGCGGTCAGCAGGGATTCGGCGAGCCCGGTGGCCTGTCCGGTGCCGGTGGAGTCCTCGACGAGGACGGCGAACTCGTCGCCGCCCAGCCGGGCGACGAGCGTCCCGCCCCGCCCGAGGCGGGCCGCGCAGTCCGAGAGCCGGCCGGCGACCGCCTTCAGCAGCCGGTCGCCGACCCGGTGCCCCAGGGTGTCGTTGATCGCCTTGAACCCGTCGAGGTCGAGGTAGCACAGGCCGATCCGGCCGGTGCGGCTCTCGGAGCCCTCCAGCGCGGTGGCCAGCCGCTCGAAGAACAACTGCCGGTTGGGCAGCCGGGTGACCGGGTCGTGCATCCGCAAGTGCCGCAACTGCTCGCGTAGGTCGCGGGTCTCGCCGAGGTCCTCCACGGACATCAGGACGCCGCCGGGCACGGGCACCACGACGACCTCGGCCCAGACCGTGCGCCCGTCCGGTCCGCGTACGGGTCTGGTGCGGCGCAGCTCCCCGCGCCGTCCGCTCAGCACATCCTCGTACTCGGCGTACTCCGGGCTCCGCTCGGGCGGGGGCGCCTCGCCGCCGGCGAGGCCGACCAGCTCCGCCGCGGCGCGGGCGGTGAGCCGCAACGGGTCCGCGCCGAGCAGGGCGCCGAGCGCCGCGTTGGCCTCGCGGACCCGGCCGTCGGCGCCGACCAGTGCCATCGGCAGGCGGGCCAGGGAGAAGGCGGCGCGGTAGTCGCGCACCTCCGATGCCGACCTTTCCGGGGCCGGAGCGTGACGCTCGGTGACCGCCGTACCCGTCGCCTCGGGTTCGAGGTCCGGGCCTCCCGAGGGTCCGCCCACCGCTGGCTCCCGCATAGCTGTCGTCTCGCACACATGGTCGTGGAGTAATCGATGGACCGCCAGGAGGCGGCGTTCATGCTGGAAATGTGCCGATCATAGACGTTGCGGAAATGCCGCGGCCACCGCCGTCGTGGTGATTCTCGGCACGCGCGCCGCGATTTCGATCGTTTGTGAATGGCCGCTGCGCTTCGTTGACCGCTTTCTGTCACCCATCACGCACTGTAGTGATCGGATGGTCATCCGAGCGGCGCAGCATAACAGGGCAAATCCGAGCAAACCATATCAGCGTGATGTGGGTGTCCCGACCCCGTACGGGAGGTCCATGTGCCGCTGTCAGGGCTACCCATACGTGCGCATCGGCGGTTCCGCCGGAGCGTGCACGGGCATGCCCCCGACGGGCTCCGGGCGGTCATCGCCGCTGTCAGCGTCTTCGCGGCCGTCGTCGCGTGGACGCTGGTCACCGGCCCCGCGGCCGGGGGCTCCGACTCCTCGCTGTGCGCCCTCCCGCGCACCCGGGCGCACCACTCCGAGGGCGTCAGCGCCTGGAACGCGGCCTACCCGCGGCCCGACGGCGAGGTTGACGCCCTGATGGTGTTCCTGGCGTTCCCCGACGCCGTTCCCACCCTCAGCCCCGGCGAACTGGCGTCCGACCACTTCCCGGCCACCGCCGACTTCTTCGCCCGGGCCTCGTACGGCTCGTTCCGGTTGCGGCCGCGCCTCCTGCCGTACTGGCTGCGCATGCCCGAGGCCTCCACGGCGTACGGCATCGGCCGGGACTGGCACCCCGACCTGCGCGCCCGCTATCTGCGGGACGCCGTGGTGGCGGCCGACGCGCAGGTGGACTTCTCCCGGTACGGGATCGTCTACCTCGTTGCCGACCCCGACGCACCCGGCGTCGACCCGGACGCGACCAAGGTGGTCAACCTGGGCAGGCCCGTCCGCATCGACGGCGCGGACCTGCACCGCTTCGTCACCGTCTTCGAGGGCCACCCGCCGGACATCAACGTGCTGGCCCATGAGACCGGGCACGCCTTCGACCTGCCCGACCTCTACTACCGGCCGCCGCGCGGCAGCAGCGCCGACTGGGACACCCACGTCGGGGACTGGGACCTCATGGGCAGTCAATTCGGCCTGTCACCCGACTTGTTCGCCTGGCACAAGTGGAAGCTGGGCTGGCTCCGGCCGCCGCAGGTCCGCTGCGTCACCGAGAGCGGCACGCACACCTTCCGCCTGAGCCCCGTCGAACAGCCCGGCGGCACCAAACTGCTGGTGCTGCCCGCGGGACTGGAGGGCGTCGTCGCCATCGAGGCCCGCGCCGCCGTCGGCAACGACCGCCTCACCTGCAGCGAGGGCGTGCTGATGTACCGGGTCCGCGCCGACGTGTCGTCAGGCGACGGCCCCGTCGACGTCATCGACGCCCATCCGGGCAGCGACGGCTGCCAGGAGTCCTCGGTGTACCCGCCGCTCGCCGACGCGCCCCTGCGGGCGGGGGAGACCCACATCCTCGGCCGGTCGGCGCGCGTCCACGTCGTGGGCCGGCACTCCGACGGATCCTGGACCGTCCAGGTCACCCAGGGCTGATGCGATGCGCGGTCCCCGGGCGCTCGCGGTCCTGGCCTCGGTGTTCCTCCTCGCCTCCGGCAGCGCCGCCGTCCCCGAGGGCGCGCCCGCCGCGGCCCCGCCGGCGGACCGTCCCTGCGCGCTGCGTGCCGCCCCCGGCGTGACGATGTCCGAGGGGTTCGGCGGCGCCGACGGCCGTGAGTTCGCCCGGGCCACCGGCGAGGTGCGGGCGCTGACGCTGCTCGTCGACTTCCCCGACAAACCCGCCCCCTACAGCGCCGCCGAGCGCTACAGCGAGTTCTTCCCCGCGGTGCGGCACTGGTTCTACCGCGCCTCGTACGGGAAGCTGCGCTACGTCTCCACGCCGGTGTTGCGCTACCTCCGTATGCCGCGGCCCTTCCACTCCTACGGGATAGGGCGCGGCTACGGCTGGCGCACCCACACGGCCATGATGCGGGACCTGCTGCGCGTCGCCGACCGGACGATCGACTTCTCCGGCTACGACCTGATCAACGTCCTGGTGACACCCAACGCCGGGCCGCCCGCCGAGGAGGCCGTGCTGTCGGTGACCTGGACCGGGGCCTCGGCCGCCACCACCGACGACGGCACCCGCCTGGACCGGGTCTCCCTCGTCTACGGCCACGACCAGTCCGGCGCACGGGTGCTCAGCCACGAGAACGGCCACGCCTTTGGGCTGCCCGACCTGTACTCCGTCGAGGACTTCGTGCGCACCGACGCCCTCGCGGGCCAGTGGGACGGCATGTCGCTGGACTGGGGGCTGCAGGGCGACCTCTTCGCCTGGCACAAGTGGCGGCTGGGCTGGCTGGAGGACTGGCAGGTCGTCTGCGTCCGCGATCCGGGCGCCCGGTCGGTGCATCTGACGCCGGTCGAGGTGGCCGGCGGCCGCAAGGCGGCCGTCATCCCCCTGGGACGGACCCGGGCGTACGTCGTCGAGGCGCGCGCCGCACGCGGCAACGACAACGAGGCCTGCCGCGAGGGAGTGCTGATCTACCAGGTGCGCACCGACGTCGACTCCGGGCACGGACCCGTCACCGTCGAGGACGCCCACCCGCGCACCACCGCCTGCGAGTACAGCAGCGCCACCTTCAACGCGCTCAACGACGCCCCGTTCTCCTCCGGAGAGCGCTTCACCGACCGGGCCCGCGGGCTGACCGTCGACGTCCTCGGCCGGGACCCGCACGACGAGGGCTGGACGGTGCGGATCACGAACGCGCGCCCTCTGTGGGACCGTCCCTGAGGTGCGTCCCGGCGGTGACGGCGGCCTCCCGGAGGGCGGGGTCCGCGGTTCCACCGGATCGGTTCTGCGGTGCCCGGCGTCCGCCGACGGACACCGGGCCAGCCGTGCCTTCGCCCGGTGTCGCGCACGTTCGCCACCGTGTCGTGCGCACCACAGCACCAGCAGCCCCCGCAGCGCCGAGGGCCGGGCCGGCGCGGGAACCGCCGCCGCTCCGTGCGGTCCGGTCCTGCCCTGCGTCCCTTGTCCGAGCCGTCACAGGCGCCCGAAAACGACTGGAGGCCGTTCGTCCTCAGGACGAACGGCCTCCAGTCGTTTGTGCGCCGCCAGGGACTCGAACCCCGAACCCGCTGATTAAGAGTCAGCTGCTCTGCCAGTTGAGCTAGCGGCGCTCGCTGACGTCGTAGACCTTAGCATCCGCTCGCGGGCGGGTGAAAATCGATAATCAACGGTCCTGCGCGCGGGCCGCTCGGACGCAGGCCCACAGAAGGTCACCGGCCGCCGGGAGCCAGGGGCGGCGGGTGTCGGGGGCCACCAGCCAGCGGGAGCGGCCGCTGCCGGTGTCGCCGTAGGGCGGGGGCAGCGCCACCGACTCCCCCGCGCCGTGGCACAGCACCGGCGGCACCGCCACGCCCCACTCGTCCCAGCCCAGCAGCGCGGGGAGGCGTGCGGCGGTGCCCGGTTCGGCGAGCAGCAGCAGCCGTCCGCGCAGCGCGGCCGCCGGGCCGGAGCCGGGGCCCGCGGACCACAGCTCCTCCAGGACCCGGCGCCCGAAGAGGTCCGGCAGGTTCACCACGTCGAAGGCGGTGCCGCAGGGCAGCACGCTGGGCGCCGTGGGCCGTGCGGACCACAGCGCCCGCACGCTGCGCGGGAAGGCGCTGGCGGAGGCGAGCCAGTCGGCCCCGTCGGGGGTGGGGTACTGCGCGTACGGATATGGGTGGGAGGCGGACTCCGGCACGCCCCCCGGCCATGTGTGCCACTGCCGATCACTCATGACACCAACAACTACCGTGAGTGAACGTCGCGCGACGCGACATCGCCGGAAGGCCGGACACACACGCCATGTGTCAGGTACCTTGCCCCGATCGCATATGCCAGGTGCGCCGTCAGGACAGCGCCGCGTCCCCGCCCCGCATCAGGCCCTCGCCGAACTCGATCATCCGCTTGGCGTAGTCCTCCGACCAGCCCGCCTGCTCGCCGATCGCGGCGGGGGTCAGCCGGTCGAAACGCCTGGGGTCGGCGAGCTGGGCCGCGGCTATGGCCTGGAACTCCGTCGCCCGGTCCGCGGCCGCGCGGAAGGCCAGGGTGAGCTCCGAGGCGCGGGACAGCAGCTCCCGGGGGTCCTCGACGGACTCCAGATCGAAGAAGTGCTCCTCGTCCTCGGCCAGGGCGGCCGGCTCGAACAGCAGCTGGGCGGGTTTCAGGCGCGGGGCGGGTTGCTTGCCCGCCGCGCTGTGAGCCGACTGCGGCTCGGACATGAACGTACCTCCAGGATCGTCGCGCCTTCCATTGTCCCGCCTCGCGCAAGAACGCCGCGGCGGTGGCGCGGAACGCCGGCCCGCGCTACGGCCGCCAGGCCACGCGGTGCTCGGACAGGTGGGCCAGGACGGCGTGGTTGGCCTCCCAGCCGTCCGGGAACTTCACCGTCACCCCCAGCTGCACCGGCTCCGTCGAGGGGTGCTCGTCCAGCAGCTCCGAGACCCCCGCCCGGCACACCACGATGCACGCGTGCCGGTGGCGAGAGGCGAGCACGCACAGCCGGCCGGTCTCCAGGTGGAACGCGGTGGCGTCGGGACGCCCCGACAGCGGGTGCAGCACCACGGTCACGTCGAACTCCCGGCCCTGCAGCCGGTTGGCGGTGTCCACGGTGATACCGGTCACACCCAGCTCCGCCAGCGCCGCGCGGACGGCCGCCGCCTGGTCGCGGTGTGCGGTGCCCACCGCGATCCGGTCCGGGCCCACCGGCGCGGTGCCCCGCTCGGAGACCGCCACGCCGCCGCGGTCCAGCAGCCGCCGGACGACCAGCGCGACCGCGCGCACCGCCTCGGGATCGGTCCGCGGGGTGCGCCGCGCGGGCAGCTCCAGCAGGCCCCAGCCGGACACGGCGGCCTCGTCCACCACCCGGTCCACGCCCGAGCCGTCGCCGGGAACGCCGAAGGACAGCCGCCGGTCCCCGTGGCCGGTGCCGCTGCGGAACGGGGTGTACGGGTAGAAGGCGTCCGAGACCAGCGGCGCGGCGGAGGCCGGCAGCCGCCAGGAGACCGGCAGCCGGTGCTGCGGAAGCCCCGGGTTGTGGGCCAGCAAGGTGACCACGGCGCTCGCCGACGGGTCGTAGCTGAGCCCCGCCCACTGCTCGGCGCCGACGACGCTGAACGGGTCGAGCTGGCCGGGGTCGCCGACGAACAGCGCCCGCTCGAACAACCCGGCCACCTGCAGCAGCGCGTCCGAGCGCATCTGGTACGCCTCGTCGACGATGGCGTGCCGCCAGGGCTCCGCGTCCTTCACGTAGGCCCACTTCGCCGCGGTCGCGATCACCACCTTGGCGCCGGTGAGGTCGGCCGCCTTGGTCGACTTCAGCACCGCCTCGTGGCGGTCGAGCCCCCGGTCCGGCGGCGAGTCGCTGCCGTGCAGCCGGCCGATCGGCAGGCCGGGGTCGGCGGTGGCCAGCCGGTCCACCAGATCGTCCACCTGCGCGTTCGTCTGGGCGACCACCATCAGGGACTCGCCCGCCGCGACCAGCTCCCTGGCGGCGCGCACCACCAGCGTGGACTTGCCCGCTCCGGGCGGCGAGTCCACGACGACGCCGCGATGCGTGCCGTGCAGGGTGTCGTGCAGGATCCGGTCGGTCGCGGTGCCGGCCGCCAGGGCGGCGTCGCTCACCGGGCTCACAGATAGTCCTCCGAGGTCAAGGGATCGGGGTGCTCGGCGACGGCGCCCGCCGTCGTGCCGGCCGCTGTGCTCGCCGTCGCGGCCGCCGTCGCGCCTGCGGTCGCGGCGCCCGGAGGCCCGCCGTGCGTCCACGGCGTGTCCTCCGGCTCCGGCAGCCCGGCGCCGCCGCGCGGCGCGTGCTCGAACAACGTCCAGCACACCTCCTCCCCTTCCTCCGGCACCGTGCCGGGGGCGGGGACCTTGCCGCGGCCCATGCCGTTCACCACCCGCAGGAGCACCGCCCCGGGCCCGGCCCACTCCACGAACTGGGCCTGCTGGGTGCGGCCGTCCGGCAGCGCGCGGAAGACCTTCGCGTCCTCGTCCAGATGCGGCCGGTCCTGGGTGAGGACCGTCACCAGCGGACGCGGCTTGGGCACCTTGCCCTCGCTCATCGCCATCTCCACCCGGTCCACCTGGCCCGCGAACGCCTCTCCGGCCAGCCGCCGCCCGGCCATCACCAGCGGGTCGTCGAGTGCCTCCTGGGCTTCCAGCCGCACCTGCGCGGTCTCCCGGCCGGCGAGCTTCTGGGCCGCCGACACGGCGTCGTCGCGGCGGGGCTGGGGCGGTTCCCCGGCGCGCACCCGGTCGCGGTGGGAGGTGTACGACCAGCGGTCGCGCCGCCAGCGGTCCGCGACATGGGCGCCCTCGGGCAGCTCGCGCACCAGGTCCAGGGAGCGCCAGACCGCGTCCCAGGTGGGGCGCATCTGGGCGGCCAGCAGGCGGCGGATCTCCTCCCCGGCGCCGGTGATCCCGGCGTCGTAGCGGGCGATGGCCGGGGCGAGCACGGCGTTGTCGAAGACCGGGTCCGTCGCCGGACCGGCGGGCGGGAACACCAGCAGGCCGTCCGGGCCGCGGTGGGACTCCGCGCGGCGGGCCGCCTCGCTGCCCGTCATGCCCTCCACGGGCGCGTCGATCCAGGCCAGCAGGGCGCCCAGGTGCTGGTCCTCGAGGTTGCTCTGGCCGGTCGCCCAGTGCCGGCCGAGCAGTTCGGTCGCGGACAGCAGCAGCGCGGAGCCGGGGGTGCGGGCGCGCTCCCCGTAGTGGGTCAGCCAGCGGCCGAGCAGCGGCACCCGGGCCGGCACCGGATGCGGTTCGTCGGGGTCGTCCTCGAAGGTGCGGCGGAAGCGCGTGGAGCGCCCGAGCAGACGCACGTACTCCACGGCGGAGGTGTTCGGGACGACGATCTGGGGAGCGTCCGCGCAGACCTCCGACTCCTCCTCGGGCGCCGCCCCCGCCTTGGCACGACCCGCCGGCTCGGTCTCGGTGTCGTCCGCGTAGGACTCCAGGTACGGCAGCACGGCCTGCGCCAGTTCGGCGAGGAAGGCGAAGCGCAGATCGCGGTCGCGCGGCTGCGGCACCGCCAGCAGCCGCGGCTCGTCGCGGTCGGTGCCGACCAGGGCGCCCAGCGGCGCGCCCACCTCGCCCGCGGTGGTCAGCGGGACGAACACCAGGGGACGGTCCGACAGATGGCGGTGGCGCACCGTCGCGAGCGGGGTCGCACGGCCGGTCGCCATGGCCTCCGCCCGGGCCAGCACGGAGATCAGCGACATCCCAGTGCCTCCGCCCGCAGGGCCTGCGCCCGCCGCAGCGCGGCGACCCCGGGATCCGTGAGATCGCCGAGGTCCACATGGTCCGCGACGTCCCGGGAGGGCTCCTCGCCGTCGGAGTCGCCGGAGGCACCGTCCCGTGTGCCCAGCGCCGCAGCCAGCACCTGCTCCACGGTGGTCAACGCGCCCAGCTCCCCGCGCACTCCGCGGCCGAGGACCTCCACCGCGCCGCAGGCCCGGGCCTGTTCGCGGCAGTGGAAGGACAGCTCGCAACTGGCCAGGCACTCGGGCGCGTACGCCGCGGGCAGTCGGTCCACCGCGTCGGCGAGCTCCGCCGGCGGGCGGGTCGCCGTCCGGCCGTCGTCGGCGAGCCGCAGGTCGAAGGTGGTGCCCTCCGGGAGGGAGGCGGCGATCTCCTCGATCCGGGTCAGCCGGGCCAGCTGGCGGCGGGTGACCGACAGCTGCTTGCGGATGTCGACGAACTCGGCGGCGGGCAGGTTGGAGAAGTCCTTCGGGCACACCAGCAGCACCCGGTGCTCCGGGGTGCCGAACCCCAGCCGTTCCAGAGCCAGGACGTAGACCGCGGCCTGGCGGGCCGCGGCGCCGACCTTCACCGAGTCCGCGGAACCGTCCAGGATCGGGAAGGACTTGACCTCCACCACCGTCCACGAGCCGTCCGGCCGCACGGCGATGACGTCCGGCTCGAGGTGGACCGGGGAGTCGGCGACCTCCAGCGCCAGCAGGGGGTGGTCCAGCAGGGTCCACCGTCCCGCCGCGGTCGCCTCCTTGAGCGCGAGGCGGGTGCGGGCCAGCCGGCCCTCGGGGCCCGGGGCGGACAGGTCGGGGAGCACGGCGCGGGTGCCCTCGGGCGCTCCCAGCAGACGCAGCAGCTCGGCGCACCCCTCGGCCTTCACCCGGGCCTCGAAGGCATGGCCGCGCACGAAGGCGAACTGCGACTGCCCGAAAGGAGCGGGGTTGCCGAGCACGCGCGCCACCGCCGCCTTGTCCACGCCGGCGGCGTCCAGCAGCGCCCGGCGCCGGCACCCGGGGTTCGCGGCGAGCGCCGCCAGGGCGCGCGCGTCCATCGGACGCGGCACGGTCGTCGGGCCACGCAGCGCGGCCAACCGCTCTCGCAGATCGTGCGTAGTGCTCACCCGCGCAAGTCTCGCACCCCGCACCGACAACGCGGGCCGCAATGCGGGCGGGCGCAGGTGTGCGGTCCTGCCCGGAGCATCAGTGGCGTGGTTCGACCGCCGTTCCCGGCAGGATCCCCACGTCCGCCGGGGCGACGGCGCGGGAGGTCTCGGCGAACGCGGAGGCCGGCCGCCGCGGGGTAGCGGACCGGGTGGCCACGGCGTCGCGTACGAGGTCCACCACGCGCAGCGCGGGGCGCGTGAGCAGGCATCCGACGCCCATCACGACGATGCCGGCGAGGGCGTCCAGCAGATAGTGGTTGGCGGTGCCCATGACCACGAGGGCGGTGCCGAGGGGATAGAGGACCCCGAGGGCGCGGACGAAGGCGGTGCGTCCGTGGCGCCAGAGCATGATGCCGCACCACAGGGACCAGCCGACGTGCAGGCTCGGCATGGCCGCGTACTGGTTGGTCATCCCGCCGAGCCCGCGCGGCGCGCTCGCGTCGGCGCCCCACCAGCCGTAGGAGCCGTACTCCGCCATGGTGTCGACGAAGCCGTGGCCGGCGGCCAGCAGCCGTGGCGGGGCGGTGGGCAGCAGCGTGAAGCCGATCAGCCCGACGAGGGTGGACACCAGCAGCCATGTGCGGGCGAAGCGGTACGCGGTCGGCCGCCGGCGCCACAGCCAGACCAGCACCAGCGGGGTGGCCAGGTAGTGGAGCGAGGCGTACCAGAAGTCGGCGGGCACCCCGAGCGTCCGGTAGCGGCTGAACACGGAGTTGAGCCAGCGCTCTGGGTCGATGTTGAGCACGTTCTCCAGGCGGAGTATGGCGACGCCGTGGTCGGCTGCCCGGCTCACGTCGCCGCGCACGAGGAGTCGGCCCGCGGTGTAGAGGCCGTAGACGACCGCGATCAGCGGCAGTTCGGTCCACCAGCGAAGCCCGCCCCCGTAGGCGGACGCCCGTGGGGCGGTGATGCTCGTGGTCATCCGGCCGTTCCCCCCCCATTTCTCCCTGTGTGAGTCACATCGGTCTACCGTACGACGTACGCTAGGCAACCTGGACACCGCCCCCGCCTATTCCTCCCTTCGCCTCCGCTTCATCCTGGATTCAGGTGGCCGTGCTTCCTGAGACGTGCGAAATGACGCCCCGCGCCAGGCCCGGGTTGCCCGGAAACACGGGAGAATCAAGAAAACCGCTCGACCTGCCGACCGCTCACGACGATCCCCACGACCGGACACGCATCCCTCATGACTGTCACCCCGCCGGCCCGCTCCCCACGGCGCCGCGTCCCCCGCAACACCCTGAACCCCGACCGCATCCTCGGCGCCGCCGTCGCGCTCCTCGACCGCCGCGGGACCGAGGCCCTCACCATGCGCGCGCTCGCCCAGGAGCTCGGTGTCGGCACGATGGCCGTCTACTCCCACTTCAAGGGCAAGGACGAGATCATCGACGCGGTCAACGAACGGCTGATCGGCGAGATCGAGCTGCCCTCCGGCTCCGGCGCGCCGCGCGAACAGCTCATCGAACTCTGCCTCGGCGTGTACCGGCTGTTCAGCGAGCATCCCTCCGCCCTGCAGCTGCTCACGAGCCGCCCGCTCCGCGGCGACGAGGCCGTCGCCGTCATCGACCGCATGCTCTGCCTGCTGATCGAGGCGGGACTGGAACCTTCCGCTGCCGTGCGCGCCCAGGTGGCGCTGATGCAGTACACGATCGGCGCCTCCCTGTGGGCGGTCCGCCGCAGGCGCGCGGAGTGCGGTGAGGCCGAGGCCGGGCTGCAGGAGAGGATCCGCCGCCGCCTCGCCGACCTGCCGCCGGACAGCTACCCCTCGCTCGCGGGGCTGGCACCCGAACTCGTCACGGCCCAGCAGTCCGGCCGCGCGCAGTACGAGGCCGGGCTCGCCGCGCTGCTGGACGGTCTGCTCCGCACCTGAGGACGCGGCGCCGGGTCCGCGGGCACGCCCTGCCGAGGGCGCGTCCGCGGGCGAGGTCCGTGCACGCCCGCGCGGGGAAGGGCTCCGCTGCCCGCGGCCCCGGATGTCCATGCCCCCTGGGCGTCGGGCCTTCGGCCGCCTCGACATCCCCGCCCCGGATCGTCCACGGCACCTGACGGCACCGCTCCGGCCGAACGGGGGCAGCACCGCGGGCGATTGCAGCCGGAGCCGGTGTGGCGGCCGATCGAGTCGGTCGACGACAGCTGGGGAAGCCGTCAGCGCGCGAACAACGCGGCGGACCGCCTTCGACGGTGTCGCCGTCCGGATCGCCCAGCGCGTCCTCCCGATGCCGCCGCGATCCGGCACAAGCGCAGGACCGGCGCACCGCCCTACGGCCACTGATCGCGTTACGCCACCGGCCGTCACGGTCGGCCGGTGGCCGGCTCGGGCGGGCCGGCCACGCGCCCGACGGCCCTAGCGGAACACCGATTCCGGGGGAGCGGGGGAGGCCGCCGCCGTGGCGTCGGTGACGGCCGCCGCACCACCCGCGAAGGCGTCCAGCTCCCGGCCGTGTTCGACCCGTCCCGGATGGGGGTCCGAGGCCACGCGCCGGGTGAACTCCGCGACGGGCAGCTCGCCGTCCGCGGCCACCAGGATCACGTTGCCGAAGCGCCGCCCGCGCAACACGGCGGGATCCGCCGCCAGGCACGCGTGCGCGAAGCACGCCCGCACCGTCGCGATCTGCGACCGCAGGAAATCCAGCCGCCCCCCGTCCGCCACATTGGCGGCGTACAGCCCGCCGGGCGCCAACGCGCGCCGCGCCTGGGCGAGGAATTCCGTGCTGGTCAGGTGGGCGGGCGTACGAGCGCCGCCGAAGACGTCGGTGATGATCAGGTCCGCCCAGGCCTCCGGGACCTTGGCCAGCCCCTCCCTGGCGTCGCCGCCGCGCACCTTGATGCGCCAGGTGCGGTCCCAGGGCAACTCCCGCCGCACCAGGTCGACCAGCGCGGTGTCCAGCTCCACCACCTGCTGCGTCGAACGCGGCCGGGTCGCCGCGGTGTAGCGGGCCAGGGTCAGTGCGCCGCCGCCGAGGTGCAGCACGCGCAACGGGCGGCCGGGCGGCGCGGCGAGGTCGACGACGTGACCGAGTCTGCGCTGGTAGGAGAAGTCCAGGTACTCCGGGTCGTCGAGGTCGACGTGCGACTGCGGCGCCCCGTCGATCAGCAGCGACCGTCCGCGCGGCCGGTCCCGGTCCGGCACGAGCTCGGCCAGGCCTCCGCCGACCTGCTCGCGTATGCCTTCCGGCGCCTTCGTCGTCCTCGTCCTGCGCGCTGCCATGCCACCCAGTATGGGCGGTGGCCGGCGGGCGGACTCAGAGCCGGTCGGCCAGTTCGATCATCCGGGCCGCCTCACCGAGGGCGTCACGGAGCACCGCCGGGTCCGTCACCGCGCTGTCGTCGCGCGGCGGCACCAGCCAGCCGCTGCCCGCCACCGGCGGCTCCCGCAACTCGCCGGGGACGGTGAACCCGGCGCCCGAGGTCTGCGTACAGGCGCTGCCCGGCAGGTCCCAGCCGTCGGCTGTGCCCGGCGGCACCAGGAAGCCGAGGCTGTCACCTGAGCCGTCGTGCAGCACCGGTCCGAGACCGGTGCGCAGGCGCAGGATGTCCACGGCCTCCAGTCCCTGCCGGGCCGGGACGGTGACCAGATCCCATGGCTCGTCCAACAAGGCGCATCCTCCCTGGGGTCGGACAGTCGGTTGCACGGTGTCCAACGCGCGCGGACGTCAACGGCTACGCCTTTGTGACGCCGTCAGGGGTGGCGTTTCATGGCGAATGGAGGATGAGATATCCCTTTTGTAACTAAACCTTCGGTGCTGGGGCCTTCGCAGCGAGTACGGTCGTCGCGCCGCCACACCGGCACCGCACCGACCGTCCAACGGGAGCCCGGCGATGCAGTCGTCACCTTCCACCCCCAACACGGCCTTCCGGCGCCTGCGCGGAGACCGGTCCCCCGGTGAGTTCGCCGCCGCCGTACGCCGCGCGGGACGGGACATCGGCGAGCAGGTCAGCTGCGACGCCCGCTACATCGGCCGGGTGGAGTCGGGCGAGATCCGCTGCCCCAACTACGCCTACGAGCGGGTCTTCCGGCACATGTTCCCCGGCCGGGACCTCGCCGAGATGGGCTTCGAACCGCGGGAAGTGGTCCGCGGCAGGCGCACACCGGCAGCACCGGCCCCCGGGCCGGCCCAGAACGAGACCGCAACCGACGAGGAGAGCGACGTGCTGCGTCGCGCGTTCATGACCGGCGGCCCGGCCGCCATCGCCACCACCCTGATCCCGGCGCCCGCCGCCGGGGCGAAGACGACGCACAAGGTCGGCAGTTCCCAGGCGCGAGCCGTCCGCGCGGCCGTCCGCGAGATCCGCCTGCACGACGACCGGCACGGCGCCGGCGCGCTCTACCGCCAGGCCGGCCACTCCCTCGGCGCCGCCTACCGCCTCCTCGACGAAGGCACCTACAGCCAGGCCGTCGCCGAGGACCTGATGGGCGGCGCCGGGGAACTCGCCATCTCCGTCGGCTGGCTGGCCCACGACTCGGGGCGCCTCGCCGACGCCCGCTCCTTCTACGGCGAGGCCCTCGCCACCGCCCGCATGGCCGGCGACCGGGCCCTGGAGGCGCACGCCTTCTGCAACGCCTCCTTCCTCGCCCGCGACGCCGGCCGCCCGCGCGAGGCCGTGCGGGCCGCACAGGCCGCCCAGCGGGCCGCGCGCCACCTCGGTTCGCCGCGGCTGCTCTCGCTGCTGGCGCTGCGCGAGGCAGGCGGCTGTGCCGGGCTCGGCGACCGATCCGGCTGCGAACGCGCCCTCGGCCGCGCCCACAGCCTCTTCGGCCGCGGCTCCAGCGCCGCGGACCCGGAGTGGATGACCTTCTACGGCGAGGCCGAACTCGCGGGCCTGGAGGCCCAGTCCTGGTCCGCCCTCGCAGACCACTGCCGAGCGGCCGAACACGCCCGGCGCGCGGTCGACCTGCAGGCGCCGCACTTCACGCGCAACGCCGCGCTGTACACCGCGGAACTCGCGGGCAACCTCGCCTCCGCCCGGCGCGTCGACGAGGCCGCCGACGCCGGCATCCGCGTCCTCGACCTCCTCGGCCGCGTCCAGTCCCCGCGCGTACGGGGCATGCTCTCCTCCGCCGCCCAGACCCTCCAGCCGTACTCCCGGCGCAAGGACGTCGCCGAATTCCTGCGCCGGCAGGCGGAGTCACGGCCGGCGTGAACGGGGCCGCTACGCGGGCAGCGCCTCGCGGACGTGATCCAGCACCCGGCCCCACGTCCCTCCCGGCCGGTTGAGCGAGGTGGGGTCGACGCGGGCGAACAACTCAGCGAGCCGGTGCGCGGCCCCCTCGGGATCCGCCACCTCACCGGCGACCGCGAGATCGTAGCCGGGACGCTCCGTCTCCAGGGCACACAGGAACACCGCGAAGGCGTGGATGATGTCCCGGTTGAGCGGGTAGGACTCGGCCGAGCCGTCGGGCAGTCAGTACACGGTGCCGGTGACGTGGTCCACGGCGATGTCGTCGTAACCGATGACACCCAGCGAGACCCAGTCGGCGGCTGAGGCCGGGAGTCCGGGGTAGTGCTGTGCCAGGTCCGGATAGGCGTCCCCGAGCCTGATCGCGCCCTCGGCGAGACCCTCGTCCGCCTCGAACCAGCCGCCGGGCCGGTCGGGAATCCCGACGTCGGCCAGAAAGGCCCGGGTCGGCTCGTGCCGTACGCCGCCGAGTCACGTGCGACCGGCGCCCGGGCCGGGGGAGGTCGATGTCCTCGTACGGCCAGGGGCGCGCGGGCTCCGGCTCCCCGGACGGGTCTCGTGGCAGCGCCGCCGGCGCATCCCACGTCGGGGCGGCTGCCGCCATGCGTCGACGCCCGAAGACGGGTCCCTCCTCCGCGTCCTCCGGAAACCCCCTGCCGCCGCGCACGATCGCGTCCTCGACCGCGGGCAGGCTCCGCGGCGAGTCCGCGAGCGCGTCCGTCCTGTCCGCGAAGTCCGCGGCCGGGCCGAACAGTTGGATCGCCCCGGGCCGCGGCCCCGGCGCGCCGTCTAGGCTGCCCCCATGACAGGCCCCGAAATGCCGCGGATCCGCGCCTTCGTCGCCGCCTTCGCGCGCCGCCGGGCCGCCCGCACCGTGGAGTTCCCCGGCGGCTTCGCCGCCCTCGACGAGGCCTTCCCGGCCTCGCACGGCGACAACCACCTGGTCCTCGAGGGCGCCGTCGACCCCGAAGCGCTTCCCGCCCTCGCCGACGAGGCCATGGCCCATCTGGCGCACCGCGCGATCACCGTCCTGGACGACGCCATGGGCACCGCCTGCGCCGGGCCCCTGATCCGGGCCGGCTACACGCACTCCACCGAGCTCGTGATGCTGCACACCGGCCCGGTGCCGGAGGGCGGGTCCGCCAAGGAAGTCGGCCTCGACGCCTTCCGCGAGCCCCTCGCGCGACGCTGGCGCGGCTTCCTACCGGAGGCCGACGAGGAGTCCGTCCGGCAGTTGGTCGACCGCCGCGAGGCACGGCGCCGCGGCGCGGACATCGTCCGCTTCATCGGATCGCGGACACCTGAGGGCCAGGTAGCGTCCTGGGCGGACCTCTACGCCGACCGCGCCTCCGGCATCGCCCAGATCGAGGACCTCATCACCTCGGAGGAGCACCTGGGCCGCGGCCACGCCGACGCCGTCCTGGCCACGGCGGTCCGCCAGGCCGCCGACGCGGGCTGCTCCACGCGTTTCCTCATCGCCGACGCGGACGGCTGGCCCCGGCACTGGTACGTGCGCCGCGGCTTCACGGTGATCGGCCGATTCCACAGCTTCGCCCGCCCTTGACCGGCCCCCCTCGTGGGACCAGGGACGCGGGGGGCGGCCGCGGACCGCATCCGGGCGAGGAGGCGCGCCTTCGTGCGGACGACCGTCATACCCTGATTCTGGGAGCGCTCCCATCTCTCATGCCGAAGGCTCTCGACTTCCCGACGAGGAGTCGAGGCAGTAGACGCTAAGTTGGCGCGGTTACCACGACGTGATGGGGAGACCGCAGATGGTGATGGGTCGACGGCGCAGCGGCAGACCGACGCTCGAGGAGGTCGCCGCTCGTGCGGGAGTGGGCCGGGGCACGGTGTCCCGGGTGATCAACGGTTCGCCCCGGGTGAGCGACCATGCCAAGGCCGCGGTCGAGGCCGCCATCGCCGAGCTCGGATACGTCCCCGACCGCGCGGCGCGCGCCCTGGCGGGCAACCGGACGGACGCGATCGCCCTGGTCATCCCGGAGGCGGAGACCAGGCTCTTCGCCGAGCCGTACTTCTCCGGCATCATCCGCGGCGTGGGCGCCGAGCTCGCCGACACCGATATGCAGCTGCTGCTCACCCTGCTGCGGACCCCCAGGGAACGGCAGCGCTTCGCCCAGTACCTCAGCGCCCACCGTGTCGACGGCGTCCTGCTGGTCTCGGTGCACGAGGACGACCCGCTGCCCGACCTGCTGGAGCAGCTGGGGATGCCGGCGGTGCTCAACGGCCGGCGCTCCGACCTGGAGTCGGTGTCGTACGTCGACTGCGACAACGTCGGCGGCGCCCGCTCCGCGGTGGCCCATCTGCTGGGGCTCGGCCGCCGGAACGTGGCGACCGTCAGCGGGCCCCCGGACATGTACGTGGCCCGCTGCCGTCTCGACGGCTACCGCCAGGCGGTCGAGGACGCCGGGCTGGCCGGCGACGACACGCTGATCGAGACCGGCGACTTCACCGAGGAGGGCGGCCGTGCCGCGATGCGGGCGCTGCTGCGGCGACGTCCCGACGTGGACGCGGTCTTCGCCGCCTCGGACGTCATGGCCAGCGGCGCGCTGCAGGTGCTGCGTGAGACGGGCCGGCGCGTGCCCGGTGACGTCGCGCTGATCGGCTTCGACGACTCCGCGATCGCCCGCCACACCGACCCGGCGCTCACCAGCGTGCGGCAGCCGATCGAGGAGATGGGCCGCACCATGGCGCGGGTACTGCTGGAGGAGATCGCGGCGGGCACCGCGACCCGCCGTCACGTGGTGCTGCCTACGGAGCTGGTGCGCCGCGAGTCCGCGTGATCGCCGCCCGGGCCCCGTCCGACGCGGCCCCCGCCCGACCGCCGTTCGGCCGCGGCCTCGGCGCCGGGGGACGCGGCCGCGGCGCCGGAGGACGGGGCCCGGGCGCCGCGAGTGAGCCCCGCCACGTGAGCAGGCTCACGGTGTGACATGGACCCATCGGGGCGTCAACCAGGGCTCTTTGTCATACCTCTCTCCTAAAATCAAGGCATGCCACTGACCGTTCTGGACCGCCGATCCGTCGAAGCCGCCAACGAGGCCATACGACGGTACGTCGCGGGCCGGCGCAGCTGGTCGCGTGCCGAACTGGCCGAGCTGGACCGCCTGCGCGGGATCTGGCAGGCCGCCCGCCAGGGCCGGCAGGACTTCCCGGCGCGCCGCCTGCTGAACGAGGAGTGACCAAGGCCCCGGCATACCCGACAGAGGATGTCGGGTATGCCGGGGAGCATGGCGGCATGACGACCAGCTGGACACACTTCCACACAGCGCAGCCCGGCCTCGCCGAAACCGTGCGCAACCGATTCGGCGGCTACAAGCACCACGTCCTCGGCACCCTCCGTGCCGACGGCTCACCCCGGCTCAGCGGCATCGAGGCCGAGTTCCGGCTCGGCGAACTGTGGTTCGGCATGATGCCCGGCTCCCGCAAGGCTCTCGACCTGCGCCGCGACCCGCGCTTCGCGCTCCACGGCAACCCCGTCCCGGACACCTCCATGGACGGCGGCGACGTGCGGATCTCCGGACGCGCCGTCGAGGTCACCGACCCGGCGGCGGTCACCCGCTTCACCCGCGAAGTGACGGTGCCCGAGGGGCCCTTCCACCTCTTCCGAGCCGACATCGCCGAGGTCGTGCGCACCTATGTCGAGGACGAGGATCTGGTGCTGCAGGTGTGGCGGCCGGGCGGTCCACTGCGGACGATCCGCCGCGGCAGCGACGAATCCCCGCCGCGCACGGAGGTCTGATGAGGAGTCAGTCGACGGGGAAGGGGCTGTCGCCGCGTGCGACGGCGGTGAGGAGCCCGGCGAGATAGCCCTGGACCAGCTGGTGGAGCTGGTGGCCGAAGCTGATCCGCGCCACTCCCAACTCCGCCAGACGGGCCGGCGAGGGCCCGCCGGGCCGGCACAGGACGTTGACCGGGCGGCCGTCCACCGCCTGGACCACGGCCCCGACGGTCGTCCCGCCCAGCGCCCCGATCGGGTAGACGCAGTCCGCGCCAGCCTCCAGATACGTCCGTGCCCGCCCCACCGCGTCCGCGAGCCGTTCCTCGGGGTCGCCCGCTCGGAGGAAGCGGTCGGTCCGGGCGTTGATCACCAACTCCGGGTCGGCCGCGCGCAGGCCGGCGATGTACTCCGCCTGTTGCCCGGCGTCGGCCAGCGACCCCGTGCGGTGGTCGGTGTCCTCCAGGTTGCAGCCGACGGCGCCGGTCGCGGCCAGCCGTTCCGCCAGTTCCGCGGGCGCCATCCCGTAGCCCCGCTCCATGTCGGCCGTCACCGGTACGGGGACGACCCTGGCGATACGGGCGACCGCGGCGAGCATCTCGTCCGCGGGAGCGTCCTCCTCGTCCGCGTACCCCAGGGCCGGCGCCACGGCCGCGCTGCCGGTGGCGACGACCGGGAAGCCCGCGTCGGCCACGGCACGGGCCGAGGCGGCGTCCCAGACGTTCGGCAGGACCAGCGGGTCGCCCGGCACGTGCAGGGCGCGCAGCCGGGCGGCGAGGGCCGTGCGGGAGGGCTCGGTGCTCATGCCCACCACGGTACGAGCGCGGCCCCGCCTCCGCCGGGGGACATGCGGCGGCGGGGCGGACAGGGCTGGGGCCCGGGAGCCGGTTAGGGTGCGCAGCGTGCCGGGGTGTCGCAAGCTGGACACGTGAGCAGCAGCCCGATCGTCGTGTCGCCCGTCCAGGCCGGCGACCCGCCCTTCCGCATCGTGCAGATCGACGGGCAGCCCGTCGGTGTCGCCTACGACCTGCTCGACGTCGTCCGGATCGCCCACGACGTCGGAAGGAAGCACGTCGACTTCGACGACCCCCACGCCGTGCGCTGGCTCGGCGGGGGCAAGTACCACTGGTCCCCGTGAGGATGGCCGGGCGTCCGGTTCCGCGTACGGTTGCGAAAGATCCACTTCCCGCGATTGGGTGGGTCGCATGACTCGGACCCTCTACCTGTTCGCCGGCGCCGCCCCACCCGTCTTCGACGTCGCGCGCGTCATCGAGGACGCCCAGGTGCGCGGCTGGGAGGTCTGTCTCGGACTGACGCCCACGGCGGCCCGCTGGCTGGAGCCGAGCCTGGACGGACTGGCCGCCCTGACCGGCCGCCCGGTGCGACACGAGTACCCACTGCCCGGGCTGCCCGAGGTGTGGCCTCCAGCCGACGTGATCCTGGTGGCCCCGGCCACCTTCAACACGATCAACGGATGGGCCCTGGGCCTCACCGAGACGTTCGTGACCGGTGTCCTCGCCGAGAGCATCGGCAAGCGCGTGCCCGCGGTGGCGATGCCGTCGGTGAGCGCCGCCCTGATGCAGCACCCGCAGTTCGAGCGCTCGCTGGAGACCCTGCGTGCCGCCGGGGTCACGGTGCTGTTCAAAGAGGCCGGGGCCGAGCCCGCGTATCCCTGGCAGCCCGGGCTCGCCGCCGCCGAGGCGGCGGCCGGCTGACGTGATCTTGCGCACCGCAGCCGGGCCGAGCGGTCCGGCTGCGGCTGCCGTCCGCGGGCCCAGGCTCAGGGCCAGGGATCGCAGGGCACCAGCGGCCCCCGGGCTACCGGTGGCCTCCGGGCACACGACGAGGGGCCGGTCCGCTTTCGCGGACCGGCCCCTCGGTCATCAGGGTGAGTGACGGGACTCGAACCCGCGACATCCTGGACCACAACCAGGTGCTCTACCAGCTGAGCTACACCCACCACGACCGGCGCTTCTCACTGCTGCGCACCGGCCGAGAAAAAGTGTACAGGGTCCGGCGGGGTGCTCGCCGCCACGTTTTCCGCGGGTCGATCACTCCGCCGTTTCGGCAGGCAGAACGTACTTCGCGGCGATCGAGCGCGCCGTCTCCGTGTCGGGCCCGGGCTGCGGCACGAAGACCGCCTCGCGGTAGTAGCGCAGCTCCGCGATGGACTCGCGGATGTCGGCGAGGGCGCGGTGGTTGCCGTTCTTCTCCGGGCTGGCGAAGTAGGCGCGCGGGTACCAGCGCCGGGCCAGCTCCTTGATGGAGGAGACGTCGACGATGCGGTAGTGCAGGTGCTGCTCGATGGCGGGCATGTCGCGGGCGAGGAAGCCGCGGTCGGTGGAGACGGAGTTCCCGCACAGCGGCGCCTTGCGGGGCTCGGGCACGTACTGGCGGATGTAGTCCAGGACGAGCTTCTCCGCCTCCTCCAGCGCCACACCGCCGTCGAGCTCCTCGAGCAGTCCGGAGGCGGTGTGCATCGTGCGGACGATCTCCGGCATGCTCTCCAGGGCCTCGGCCGGGGGACGGATGACGATGTCCACCCCCTCACCGAGCACATTGAGCTCCGAGTCGGTGACGAGCGCCGCCACCTCGATCAGAGCGTCCTGGGCCAGGGAGAGCCCGGTCATCTCGCAGTCGATCCACACCATCCGGTCGTTCATACGTCTCACCCTACGGGGCGATCCCGAGGCGCAGGCATAGTCGCGCCACGACCGCGTCCGTCGCGGGCGGACCGGTCACCTCGCGGACGCCGGAGGCCGTGCGGCTCGCGGAGCTCGAAACGGCTCCCGGGCTGCTCCGGGATGCGCGCGGCATAGGGCGGTTCCCCGTCGGTCCGGAGCGCGCCCGGCCCGGTGCCGGAACCCGCAGGGCCCGGGTTCTGCGGGCCCCCGGCGCCCACGCGGTCCGCGAGGGGCAGCGGGCCGCGCCGCGGTGCCAGGACCTGCCCGCCGGCCGCCTCGGCGCCGCGCTTCTCCCGGGCGGCGATTCCGGCGGTGTCCGGCTCGTCCTGAGGACGCCGGGCCCGGTAGGCCGCCCGGTACGAGGCGGGGGAGGCGCCGAGCTGTCGGCGGAAGTGACCGCGCAGCGCGACGGGTGAGCGGAAGCCGCAGCGTGCGGCGACTTCGTCCACGGAGTAGTCGGAGGTCTCCAGCAGCCGCTGCGCCTGCAGCACACGCTGGGTGATCAGCCACTGCAGGGGGGCGCTGCCGGTGAGCGTGCGGAAACGCCGGTCGAAGGTGCGGCGGCTCATGTAGGCGCGGGCGGCCAGGGTCTCCACGTCGAACTGCTCGTGCAGGTGCTCCAGCGCCCAGGCGACGACTTCGGCGAGCGGATCGCCGCCGATCTCCTCGGGTAAAGAGCGGTCGAGGTGGCGGGGCTGGCCGCCCCAGTCGCCGCGGCGCGGCGGCACCACGAGCCGGCGGGCGAGCGCGTTGGCGGCCTCGCCGCCGTGGTCGCTCCGTACGACGTGCAGGCACAGGTCGATGCCCGCGGCGGTGCCGGCGCTGGTGAGGATGTCGCCGTCGTCGACGAACAACTCGCGCGGGTCGACATGGACGGACGGGTAGCGCTTGGCCAGGGTCGGCGCGTACATCCAGTGCGTGGTGGCGGGGCGGCCGTCCAGCAGTCCCGCGGCGGCGAGCACGAAGGCGCCGGTGCACAGCCCGATGATGCGGGCGCCCTCCTCGTGGGCGCGGCGCAGCGCGTCCAGCGCCTCGGCGGGCGGCGGCTGCGAGATCGAGCGCCAGGCGGGCACGACGACCGTGCCGGCGCGTGACAGCGCCTCCAGCCCGTACGGGGCGGTCAACTCCAGGCCGCCGGTGGTGCGCAGCGGGCCGTCCTCGCCGGCGCAGACCAGCAGCCGGTAGCGGGGCACGCCCGCGTCCTGGCGGTCGATGCCGAACACGGACAGGGGGATGGAGCTCTCGAAGATGGGGCCGCCGCTGAACAGCAGTACCGCCACGACCTCCTGACGGCGTCGCGCCGACAACGCCCGTGGCCCGCGGCCCTGCTGGGCGGTGGTGGACGGGCCGTGCCCCACGGAGGCGCTCGCCGGGGCGGCGGACGCCACCGGGGTGACGGACGGTCCCGCGATGTGCGGGACGGCCGGCGAGCCCGCCGGTGCGGACAGTGCGGTGGACATGCCGGCGGCCGACTGGATCTCCGCCATGGTGCCGGTCCTGGACTCCTGTGTCATGGAGCTCAAGCCCCCCTCGGTCGTCTGGTCCTCTCGGTCCTGCACGGGTCCCCCGCTGTCGCCGCTCAAGATCGAATCTACTGGTTCCGCAGTACCCGCAGTGGCAAGTTCACCACCTGCCGGTATGTCGACATGACCACGTGGCGTGAAGCATTCGATCACGAAGCGTTCCCTTCGGGAAGTGCGCCTTCCGGGAGCCGAACCGGCGCACAACGCCCGTGCGCCCCTTCATTCCGCTTCCGTCCCAGGGGTGGCGAAGGTCGCCGATCATGATGCCAAGTGCCGGAACGCACAGGGAAGTTGGCTGAAAATGGCGGGAAGGCCAGTACGCGCCCCTGGTCAGCGCCCCGTCGTACGCCCCGTGAGTGGCCGATGCGCGCGTGCGCCCCCTGTCCGTACGGAGGCCGCTAGGACGATTCCGGATATGGCCGGAGGCGGACAGTGGGAGAGGCCGGGGCGCGGGGTGACTTGTCCGGTTGGTGACGGGACGTTGCGTCGGGCCGTCCGCTCCGGCATTCTCTCGGAAACTCCGGGGTAGGGGGACGCTGTGAGGGCACCTGCACATCTGTGCAGAGGTCTCCGGTCGCCGTACTCTGGAGTCAGCGGGAAGGGCAGCCCCTTACCGGTCGAATCCAGGCCGGTCCCGCGGCCCCCGCAGTGTTGTTGTCCGCCCACTCGGCGCTCCCGGCGCCGACCTTGCCGAGAAACCGCATCATGGCCGGTTACGAGCTCCCCGAGCCCGCCGACGGAAAGCCGCTCGCCGAATCGGCGGCGGTACCCGAGGCGGACTGCGAGCCGCGCTCTTCCTGTGATCCCGCGTTCCGGCACGGCGTGGTCGTCGGTTTTGACGGCTCCGTGTCGAGCGAACGGGCTCTCGCGTACGCCATCGGCATGGCGCGCCGGTCCGGTTCCGCGCTGATCATCGTGCATGTCGCCAACCGGCTCCCGGCGACCGTATGGGCGGGCTGCGAGCCGCCGGTCTTCGTCGACGTCCCCGACCACCGCACCGAGGTGCTCGGCCTGGAACTCGCCTGCGCCGACCACCTGTCGGAGGTGCCGTGGATCCTGGTGGAGCGCGGCGGCGACATTTGCCACGAATTGGAGGAGGTCGGCCGGGAGTACGAGGCCGACGCCATCGTGGTGGGCGGCACGCACGGGATCATCGGCAAGATCTTCGGCTCGGTCGCCGGACGCCTCGCCCGGCGCGCACAGCGGCCTGTCGTGGTCATTCCATAACGATTCGATGCACGATGCCGTGAATCCGTCCATCGCGGGATTGCTTGTGCCCTTGTGAAGGGTATCTCGTCAGCAGTCTCTTCCCTCGTACACGAAGGGGGCCCGCGGTGGACAACGACGTCTCCACGGCACGCACCTCAGGAGCCGGCGCGACGGCTCTGGGATATCTGGCACTCGGCCTGACGCTGATCGCCTTCGGGCTGTTCAGCACCGGCGTCATCGACAACGCCGCGGCGGCGGACACCGCGCGGCTCGCTCTCGTCGTCGGCGGCGTGACGCAATTCGTCGCCGGCATGTGGGAGTTCTACGGAGGCAACGGCTTCACCGGCACCGCCTTCGCCGCACTGGGCGCCTTCTGGGTGACCTGGTCGGCGGGGTCCGGGGCCGGGGCGAGCAGCGAGGCCGCCGGGCTCTTCATGCTCCTGTGGGCGCTGCTGGCGCTCAGCCTGACATTGGCGGCCTGGCAGATGGGCGGGGTGGCGCAGGCGGTCTTCGGGCTGCTGACCCTGGCCACGGCCCTGTCCGGCATCGCGGCTCTCGCCTCCAGCGGCGGCCTCGGCAAGACGGCCGGCTGGGTGGGCCTCGCGGCAGGCGCGGTCGCCTGGTACGGCGGGACCGCGCTGCTCACCAACGCCGCGTGGGGCCGGCGTGCTCTCGCGGACGGCTGGCGGCTGCCCCTGCCGCACCGCGGGTCCGCGGCCTGAACCCCGGGGAGGGCGGAGGCGAGGCACCCCGCGCCCTTCGGCGCGGGGTGCCTCGTCGTCCGCCCGCGGGTCCCCCGGGGCCTACTCGACGGTGACGGACTTCGCGAGGTTCCGCGGCTTGTCGATGTCCCGGCCCAGGGCCAGCGCCGTGTGGTACGCCACCAGCTGGAGCGGGATGCCCATCAGGATCGGGTCGAGCTCGTCCTCGTTCTTGGGGACGACGATCGTGTGGTCGGCCTTCGCCTGCTCCTGGTGCGCGACGGCCAGGATGCGGCCGCTGCGGGCCTTGACCTCCTCCATCGCGGCGCGGTTCTTCTCCAGCAGCGAGTCGTCCGGGACGATCGCGACGGTCGGCATCGCCGGCTCGATCAGGGCCAGCGGGCCGTGCTTGAGCTCGGAGGCCGGGTACGCCTCGGCGTGGATGTAGGAGATCTCCTTCAGCTTCAGCGACGCCTCCAGCGCCACCGGGTAGCCGCGCACCCGGCCGATGAACATCATCGACGTGGCGTCCGCGTACTCGGCCGCCAGCTTCGCGATGTCCTCTTCCCGGGCGAGGATCTCCTGGATCTGCGCGGGCAGCTTCCGCAGTCCCTCGATGATCCGCTTGCCGTCGGCCACCGAGAGGTCCCGGATGCGGCCCAGGTGCAGGGCGAGCAGCGTGAAGGCGACGACGGTGTTGGTGAAGCACTTGGTGGAGACGACGCAGACCTCCGGGCCGGCGTGCACGTACACGCCGCCGTCGGTCTCACGGGCGATCGCGGAGCCCACCACGTTCACCACGCCCAGGACGCGGGCGCCCTTGCGCTTGAGTTCCTGGACGGCCGCCAGGACGTCGTAGGTCTCACCGGACTGCGAGACGGCGACGTAGAGGGTGTCCGGGTCCACGACCGGGTTGCGGTAGCGGAACTCCGAGGCCGGCTCGGAGTCGGCCGGGATACGAGCCAGGCCCTCGATCAGCGAGGCGCCGATCAGACCGGCGTGGTACGAGGTCCCGCAGCCGAGGATTTTCACCCGGCGGATGCCGCGGGCCTCGCGGGCGTCGAGGTTCAGGCCGCCGAGGTGGACGGTGGAGAACTTGTCGTCGATCCGGCCGCGCAGCACGCGGTCGACCGCGTCGGGCTGCTCGCAGATCTCCTTGTGCATGTAGGTGTCGTGGCCGCCCATGTCGTAGGAGGCGGCCTCCCACTCCACGGTCTCGGGGGTGGCCGTGGTGCGGGTGCCCGAGGTCGTGCAGGTGCGGAAGTCGTCGGCTTTGAGGGTGGCCATCTCGCCGTCGTCGAGAGTGACGACCTGGCGGGTGTGGGAGATCAGCGCGGCGACGTCGGAGGCGACGAACATTTCCTTCTCGCCGATGCCGAGGACCACCGGCGAGCCGTTGCGGGCCACGACGATCCGGTCGGGGAAGTCGGCGTGCATGACGGCGATGCCGTAGGTGCCCTCGATGACCTTCAGCGCCTCGCGGACCTTCTCCTCCAGGGACTCGGCCTGGGAGCGGGCGACGAGGTGGGTGATGACCTCGGTGTCGGTCTCCGAGGCGAAGACCACGCCGTCGGCCTCCAGCTTCGCGCGCAGCTCGGAAGCGTTGTCGACGATGCCGTTGTGGACGACGGCGACCCTGCCCTCGGTGTCGAGGTGGGGGTGCGCGTTCTCGTCGCTCGGGGCGCCGTGGGTGGCCCAACGGGTGTGGGCTATGCCGGTGGTCCCGGCGAAGCGCTTGGGGATCCGCGCCTCGAGCTCGCGGACCCGGCCCTTGGCCTTGACGGCCTTGAGCCCCCCGGACCTGCCGGAGATCACGACGCCCGCGGAGTCGTAACCGCGGTACTCCAGCCGCTGCAGGCCCTCCAGCAGCAGCGGGGCGACATCACGCTTCCCGATGTAACCGACGATTCCGCACATGCTTCCGTCCTTTTCCGGTCGCCGAGGCGCCCCGGTCTCGCTGTCAGCCGTAGACGATGCGGCGCAGCTGCCGCAGGGAGTACTCGGGCGGGGCGACCGCCCGGTGCGGCAGCTCGGCCGTGATCCGTTCGAAGATCTCCGTGTTCTGCAGGCCCTTGGCCTGCAGCTCGCGGTGTCGGCGCCGCACGAAGTCCTCGGCCGGCTCGTCGAAGTACGCCAGGACGTCCAGGACGACCCGGGCGGCCTCGCCGTGTTGCAGCGGCGTGGTCCGCACCAGGTGGTCGACAAGATCGTCGTGGGTCGTCCGGCGTTCGAGCACCGGATGATACTGAGGGAGAAGGGACGCTGATCGCAAGATTCCTGCCCGAAATCGGGCAGAGGGAGGGTGAGAACTACGCCGGAAGGCCCAATTCGCGCGCGATCAACATGCGCTGCACCTCGCTGGTGCCCTCGCCGATCTCCAGGATCTTCGAGTCGCGCCACATGCGGGCGACGGGGTACTCGTTCATGAAGCCGTAGCCGCCGTGCACCTGGGTGGCCTCGCGGGCGTTGGTGACCGCGATCTCCGAGGAGTAGAGCTTGGCCATCGCCGCCTCCTTCTTGAAGGGCTCGCCCGCCACCAGCCGCGAGGCGGCGTCACGCCAGGCCAGCCGGGCGGTGTGGGCGCGCGTCTCCATGTCGGCGAGCTTGAAGGCGATGGCCTGGTTGCCGCCGATCGGACGGCCGAACGCCGTGCGCTCCTTGGCGTAGGCGACCGACTCGTCCACGCAGCCCTGGGCCAGCCCTGTGGCCAGCGCCGCGATGGCGATCCGGCCCTCGTCCAGGATGCGCAGGAACTGGGCGTAGCCCCGGCCGCGCTCGCCCAGCAGGTTGGCGGCGGGCACGCGGCAGTCCGCGAAGGACAGCTCCCGGGTGTCGGAGGCGTTCCAGCCCACCTTGCTGTACTTCTTCGACACCGTGAAGCCCGGGGTGCCGGACGGCACGATGATCGAGGAGATCTCCGGGCGGCCGTCCTCCTTGCGCCCGGTGACTGCCGTGACCGTGACCAGGGCGGTGATGTCGGTGCCCGAGTTGGTGATGAAGCTCTTGGTGCCGTTGATCACCCACTCGCCGGTCGCCTCGTCCAGCCGGGCCGTGGTGTGGGTGCCGCCGGCGTCCGAGCCGCAGTCCGGCTCGGTCAGCCCGAAGGCGCCCAGCTGCTCGCCGGAGGTCAGCCGCGGCAGCCATGCGCGCTTCTGCTCCTCGGTGCCGAAGCGGAAGACCGGCATGGCGCCGAGCGAGACCCCCGCCTCCAGGGTGATCGCCACGGAGGAGTCGACCCGGGCGAGCTCCTCGAGGGCGACGCAGAGGGCGAAGTAGTCGCCGCCCATGCCGCCGTACTCCTCGGGGAAGGGCAGCCCGAACAGGCCCATGCGGCCCATCTCGCGGATGATCTCGTAGGGGAACTCGTCGTGCTCGTAGAACTCGCCGATCTTCGGCGCGACGACGTCGTGCGCGAACTGCTCGACCGTGCGGCGCAGTTCCTCGTACTCGGCGGGAAGCCGGTGGGCGGTCGTCATGGCAGGGTCACTCCTGGTGGGAGAGGGCGCGGACGGTACGGGACGGGCTCGGTCGGCCCAACTGCTCCGCCATCCACACGCTGGTGGCGGTGAGGCGGCTGAGATCGACCCCGGTCTCGACGCCGAGGCCGTCGAGCATCCAGACCAGGTCTTCGGTGGCGAGGTTCCCGGTGGCGCTCTTGGCGTACGGGCAGCCGCCGAGGCCGCCGGCGGATGCGTCGACGACGGTCACGCCGCGCCGGAGGGCGGCCAGGGTGTTGGACAGGGCCTGGCCGTAGGTGTCGTGGAAGTGGACGGCGAGTCGTTCGACAGGCACGCCCAGGCCGGTGAGGGCGTCCAGCAGCGCCACGACGTGACCGGGGGTGGCGACGCCGATGGTGTCGCCGAGGCTGAGCTCGTCGCAGCCCAGGTCGTGGAGCCGGCGAGCCACCGCGGCGGCCTGCGCGACGGGCACGGGGCCCTCCCAGGGGTCGCCGAAGCACATCGACAGATAGCCGCGCACCCTCGCTCCCGCCTCCTTGGCGGTGGCGACGACCGGCGCGAACATCTCCAGCGACTCGTCGACCGTGCGGTTGAGGTTGGCCTTCGCGAAGGACTCGGTCGCGCTGCCGAAGACGGCGACCTCGCGCACCCCCAGGGCCAGAGCCCGATCCAGGCCGCGCCGGTTGGGCACCAGCACGGGCAACCGGACGCCGCCGCCGAGATCGTGCAGCAGAGGCATCAGCTGCTCGGCGTCGGCGAGTTGGGGCACCCATGCGGGGTGCACGAAGCTGGTCGCCTCGATCGTGGTCAGCCCGGCGCGGGCCAGGCGGCGCACGAACTCCGCCTTGACCTCGGTGGGCACCGTGGCCCTCTCGTTCTGCAACCCGTCGCGTGCCCCGACCTCGTGGACGCGCACCTGCCGCGGCAGCCCGTCCATCGGCACGGACATGGGCAGACCCGCGGTGCGTTCGACGGCTGTCATGCCACCTCCTCCTGGTGCGGGGTGACGACGACGAGTACCTGGTCCATGGCGACCGTGCCGCCCGGGGTCACGTCGATCTCGGTGACGGTGCCGTCGTGGGGGGCGGTGATGACGTGCTCCATCTTCATCGCCTCCACCACGAGCAGGCTCTGGCCTGCGGTGACCTTGTCGCCCTTGGCGACCTTGACGACGGTCACCGTGCCCGGCATGGGGGCGGCGAGGGTGTCCACGCCGCCCGCGCCCGCGGCGCCGCGCAGCGCGGCTTCGACCGGGTCGTACGGCTGCAGGGCCCAGGAGTCGCCGTCCCTGCCGAACCAGTCGTCCGCGTGCTCGAAGGCATGCGTGACGCCGTCCCATTCGAGGGTGATCCGCTGCCCGGTGCCGGGGAACAGCCGGGCGCTCACCGCGGCGGCCTCGCCGATACGCACCTCGGCCTCCTGGGCTCTGCCGCGGACGCGGACCCGCACGGCCTCGGACCCCGGCACGCGCAGCCAGTGGTCGGTCCAGGCAGGCTGCCCGCCGAGCCGCCAGCCGCTGGGCACGGAGAAGGGATCCCGCCAGCCCCCGTCGGCCGTCGGTTCCAGGGCCGCGTGGCGCAGCAGCGCGCCGGCCGCGTACACCTCGGCGGGGACCTCCGCGGGCACCAGACCCGCGAGCTCCCGGTCGATCAGACCGGTGTCCAGCTCGCCGGAGACGACGTCGGGATGGGCCAGCAGACGGCGCAGGAAACCGGTGTTGGTCTCCAGGCCCAGCACGGTCGTCCGGGCGAGGGCGGCCCGCAGCCGGCGCAGCGCCGTCGGGCGGTCGGGTCCGTGCGCGATGACCTTGGCGAGCATGGGGTCGTAGAACGTGCCGATCTCACTGCCCGTCAGGAGTCCGGAGTCGACGCGCACGCCCTCACCGCCGGGCTCGCCCAGCGCCAGCACGGTGCCCGCCGAGGGCAGGAACGAGCGGGAGGGCACCTCGGCGCAGATCCGGGCCTCGACCGCGTGGCCGGTCAGGGCGACCTCGTCCTGGCCGAAGGAGAGCCGCTCGCCCGCGGCGATCCGCAGCTGCCACTCCACCAGGTCCAGCCCCGTGACCAGTTCGGTGACCGGGTGCTCGACCTGGAGGCGGGTGTTCATCTCCATGAAGCAGTAGGCGGACGGGTCGGCGCCCGGGACGATGAACTCCACGGTGCCCGCGCCGACGTAACCGCAGGACAGCGCGGCCTGGACGGCGGCGGCGCCCATGGCCGCCCGGGTCGCCTCGTCCAGCAGGACCGAGGGGGCCTCCTCGATCACCTTCTGGTGGCGGCGCTGCAGTGAGCATTCGCGTTCGCCGAGGTGCACCACGTTGCCGTGGCCGTCGGCCAGCACCTGGATCTCGATGTGCCGGGGACGGTCGATCCACCGTTCCACCAGGAGGGTGTCGTCCCCGAAGGAGCCGCGCGCCTCGCGCCGGGCGGCGGCGATCTCCTCGGCGAGCAGGTCCGGGTCGCGCACCAGGCGCATGCCCTTGCCGCCGCCGCCGGCGGAGGGCTTGAGCAGCACCGGCGTGCCGATCTCCAGGGCGGCGGCCGTCAACTGCTCGTCGGTGAGCCCGCTCCCGCTGCTGCCCGGCACCACCGGGACCCCGGCCTCGCTGACGGTCTCCTTGGCGCGGATCTTGTCGCCCATGAGCTCTACGGCCCGGGCGGGCGGCCCGACGAAGACGAGACCGGCGTCCGCGCAGGCACGGGCGAAGGCGGGGTTCTCGGCCAGGAAGCCGTAACCGGGGTGCACGGCCTGGGCACCGGTGCGGGCGGCCGCCTCGAGCAGCCGGTCGATCGACAGGTAGCTCTCGGTGGCCGCGGCCGGGCCGATGCGCACGGCGGTGTCGGCCTCGCGGACATGGCGGGCCCCGGCGTCGGCGTCGCTGAAGACGGCGACCGAACGGATCCCGAGCTGCCGCAGGGTGCGGATGACGCGGACGGCGATCTCGCCGCGGTTGGCCACCAGGACGGTGTCGAACATCGCTGACATCTCAGTGCCCCCTACATCCGGAAGACGCCGAAGCCCGGCGCCTGTGGATCGCGTTGCGGAATCGGCGCGTTGGCGCAGGCGGTCAGGGCCAGCCCCAGCACCTGACGGGTCTGCAGGGGGTCGATGACCCCGTCGTCCCACAGCCGTGCCGTCGCGTAGTAGGCGTTGCCCTGCTCCTCGTACCGGGCGCGGATGGGGGCCTTGAAACGCTCCTCTTCCTCCGCCGCCCAGCTGTCGCCGGCCGCCTCGATCTGGTCGCGCTTGACGGTGGCCAGCACCGAGGCCGCCTGCTCACCGCCCATCACGGAGATCTTGGCGTTGGGCCACATCCACAGGAAGCGAGGTGAATAGGCGCGGCCGCACATCGAGTAGTTGCCCGCGCCGTAGGAGCCGCCGACGACCACGGTCAGCTTGGGCACCCGGGTGGTGGCCACCGCGGTGACCATCTTGGCACCGTGCTTGGCGATGCCGCCCGCCTCGTACTGCCGGCCCACCATGAAGCCCGAGATGTTCTGCAGGAAGAGCAACGGGATGCCGCGCTGGTCGCACAGCTCGATGAAGTGCGCGCCCTTCTGGGCGGATTCGGAGAACAGGATGCCGTTGTTGGCGACGATGCCCACGGGGTGGCCGTGGATCCGGGCGAAGCCGGTGACCAGCGTCGTGCCGTACTCGGCCTTGAACTCCGCGAAGCGGCTGCCGTCGACGAGGCGGGCGACGACCTCGCGGACGTCGTAGGGGGTGCGCGGGTCGACCGGGACCGCGCCGTAGAGCCCGGCCGGGTCGACGGCGGGTTCCTCGACGGGCTCGACCGTCCACGGCAGTGCGCCGCGGGCGGGCAGGGTCGCCACGATGCTCCGCACGATGCGCAGCGCGTGGGCGTCGTCCTCGGCCAGGTGGTCGGTGACGCCCGAGGTGCGGGAGTGCACCTCGCCCCCGCCGAGCTCCTCCGCCGTGACCACCTCGCCGGTGGCGGCCTTCACCAGCGGCGGGCCGCCGAGGAAGATCGTGCCCTGGCCGCGGACGATCACCGCCTCGTCGCTCATGGCGGGGACGTAGGCGCCCCCCGCGGTGCAGGAGCCGAGGACGGCGGCGATCTGCGGGATGCCGCGGGCGGAGAGGGTGGCCTGGTTGAAGAAGATCCGCCCGAAGTGGTCGCGGTCGGGGAAGACCTCGTCCTGCTTCGGCAGGAAGGCGCCGCCGGAGTCGACCAGGTAGACGCACGGCAGGCGGTTGTCCAGGGCGATCTCCTGGGCGCGCAGGTGCTTCTTGACCGTCATCGGGTAGTAGGTGCCGCCCTTGACGGTGGCGTCGTTGGCGACGATCACGACCTCGCGGCCGCTGACCCGGCCGATCCCGGCGACGACGCCGGCCGCCGGGGCCTGGCCCTCGTACATGCCGTCGGCGGCCAGCGGGGCGAGCTCCAGGAAGGGCGATCCGGGGTCGAGCAGCCCGTCCACCCGGTCGCGGGGGAGCAGCTTGCCGCGCGCGGTGTGCCGGGCGCGGGCCTTCTCGCCGCCGCCGAGCGCGGCCGCGGCGAGCTTCTCGCGCAGCCGTGCGGAGAGCTCGGCGTGCGCCTTCTCGTTGGCGCGGTAGGCCTCGCTCGCCGGTTCCGCGGCGCTGGCGAGGACGGGTGCTTCCATGTCACGGGCCCCCGGATGAGTTAGCGGTCGTTAACGTGTCCTCCACCACGTTAGCGGTCGTTAACGCGGCTGTCTAGAATGGTAGGACGATGAGATCGCGGGAGGCGTCCGCAGACCGGACGGCTCGCGGAAAGGTGCGGTGTGGAGCCCACAAGGACGGCGGCCAGGGCCGCCAGTGGCAGGCGCGACCAGATCCTGAGGGAGGCAGCTCGGCTCTTCGCCGAGCGCGGGTTCCACGGGGTCGGCGTGGACGAGATAGGGGCGGCCGTCGGCATCAGCGGCCCGGGGCTGTACCGGCACTTCGCGGGCAAGGACGCGATGCTCGCCGAGTTGCTCGTCGGCATCAGCGGCCGGCTGCACGCGGCGGGCCGCATGCGCGTCGCCGAGGCTGACGGCGCAGCCGCCGCCCTGGATGCCCTGGTCCGCGGCCACATCGACTTCGCGCTGGACGACCGGGCGCTGATCATCCTCCACGACCGCGAGCTGGACCGGCTCCGCGACTCCGACCGCAAGCTCGTGCGCCAGTTGCAGCGCCAGTACGTCGAGCAGTGGGTCGCGGTGGTGAGCGAGGTGTACCCCGGGGCGGCCGAGTCCGAGGTCCGGGCGGCCGTGCACGCGGTCTTCGGTCTGCTGAACTCCACCCCGCACCTCGGCTCCCACGGGGGCCTGCCCGGGCGGGCGGCGACCGCGGGGCTGCTGCACCGGCTCGCCCTGGGGGCCTTCGCCGCTCTGGACAGCCCGCACGACCGGGACGTAACTTACTGAGCGCTTGCTTATCGCTCGGTGTGCGGTTCGGTCTGCGAAGGAGGCGCCCAGTGCGTCGCACGGTGTTCAACGAGGACCACGAGGCCTTCCGGGAGATGATCCGGGACTTCATCGCGAGCGAGGTCGTGCCCGTCTACCCCGAGTGGGAGGAGGCTGGGCACCCGCCCCGCGACTTCTACCGGCGCCTGGGCGAGCTGGGCATCTTCGGCATCGAGGTACCCGAGGAGTACGGCGGCGCCGGCGTCACCGGCTGGAAGTTCAGCGCCGTGGTCACCGAGGAGTGCGCCCGCGCAGGCGTCAGCTTCGGCAGCAGCGGCGTGCACACCGGCCTGGTGCTCCCGTACATCCTCGAGTTCGCGAGCGAGGAGCAGAAGAAGCGCTGGCTGCCGGACTTCGTCAGCGGCGAGATGATGACCGCCATCGCCATGACCGAGCCCGGCACCGGTTCGGACCTGGCCGGCATGACCACCACCGCCAGGCTCTCCGAGGACGGCACGCACTACGTCCTCAACGGCGCGAAGACCTTCATCACCGGCGGCGTGGTCGCCGATCGCGTGCTGGTCGTCTGCCGCACCTCGCCCGCCACCCCGGAGGACCGCCGCCACGGCCTGTCGATCCTGGCCGTCGACACCGCGAGCGAGGGCTACGCCGTCGGACGCAAGCTGGAGAAGATCGGCCTGCGAACCTCCGACACCGCGGAGCTGTCCTTCACCGACGTCAAGGTCCCCGTCGCGGACCTGCTGGGAGAGGAGGGCAGGGCCTTCTCCTACCTGGCGCACAATCTGCCGGTCGAGCGCCTCGCGATCGCGGTCGGCTCCTATGCCCAGGCCGACGCCGCCGTCCGCTTCGCCACCCAGTACGTGCGCGACCGCAAGGTCTTCGGGAAGGCCGTCGCCGAGTTCCAGAACACCAAGTTCACGCTCGCCGAGTGCGCCTCCGACGTCGACGCCATGCAGGCCGTCGTCGACCGCGCCCTGGAGGCGCACGAGCAGGGCGACCTCACCGCGGCCGACGCCGCGCGCGCCAAGCTCTTCTGCACCGAGACAGCCGCCAAGGTCATCGATCGCTGCCTCCAACTGCACGGAGGCTACGGCTACATGCTGGAATACCCCATTGCCCGTCTGTACGCGGACAACCGCGTGCACCGCATCTACGGCGGCACCAGTGAGGTCATGAAGACGATCATCGCCAAGTCGATGGGGCTGTGACCGCACCGAGCGCCCGCCCCCGAGAGACACACGTGACCAGCCGCGCACTGCAGTCCCTGCTCGAACTGCTCGACCTGGAACGGATCGAGCAGGACATCTTCCGAGGCGCCAGCCGCCCCGCCGTCGTCCCCCGCGTCTTCGGGGGCCAGGTCGCCGCACAGGCGCTGGTCGCGGCGGGGCGCACGGTCCCGGAGGGACGCGACGCCCACTCCCTGCACGCCTACTTCCTCCGCGTGGGGGATCCGGGCGCGCCGATCGTCTATCAGGTCGACCGCATCCGCGACGGCCGCTCCTTCACCACCCGCCGGGTGGTCGCGGTGCAGCACGGACAGCCGATCTTCCACCTGTCCGCGTCCTTCCAGACGTACGAGGACGGGCTGGACCACCAGGAGCCGATGCCGCCGGCGCCGGATCCGGAGACCCTGCCCACCAGCGAGGAACTGCTGCTCCAGCACCGGGACCGGTTCCCCGGCCCCTCGGTCGTGGAGCGGCTGCTGGAGGCGCGCGCCGCGGTCGACCTGCGCTACGTCGGCGCCCCGCCGTTCCTTGCTGCCGGGAACGGGCCGAGCGAACCCCGTTCCCAGGTGTGGTTCCGCACCAACGGCAAGCTCGCCGACGACCCGCTGCTCCATGTCTGCCTCGCCACCTACGTGTCGGACATGACGCTGCTGGACTCCGTGCTGCTGGCCCACGGGCGCGGTGGCTGGGCGGTGGGCGACGTGGTGGGCGCCAGCCTGGACCACGCCATGTGGTTCCACCGGCCCTTCCGGGCCGACGAATGGCTGCTGTACGACCAGCAGAGCCCCTCCGCCTCCGGCGGACGCGGGCTGGGCACCGCGCGCATCCACACTCAGGACGGACGACTCGCCGTCTCCGTCATCCAGGAGGGCGTCGTCCGGGTCCCGCGGGACTGAGCCTCGGGGCCGCAGTCCCACGGGCACCGGGAGGACGGCGCCCCGGGGCGCCGTCTACGCGCCGGTCAGGCCCGCGGCGTCCAGCAGGTAGGCGGTCATCGGGTCGTAGTGGCGCGGATCGGTGACGTGGTCGTCGAGCGGGACGGTCACCGCGACGGTGCCCTCCGCCTCCGCGAGGAAGAGCGCCGGGTCGTTGCAGTCGGCGAACCCGATCGCGTCGATGCCGCGCTGCCCGGCGCACCCCGCCCAGCCGTGGTCGGCCACGACCAGGTCGGGCAGCGGCCGGCCCTGCGCGGCCAGGGCGTCCAGGACCGCCGCCATCGGGCCGGGGGAGTGGGTGTGCCACAGGGTGGCGCCGCGCTCCAGCATGGCCACGTCGCAGAACTGGAAGACGCCGCCCTCCTCGGTGGACAGCCCACCGGGGATCGCGACGACCTCCGCCCCGGCCTCCCGTACGGCGGCGGCCAGGGTGCGGTGGACGTCCAGCAGGCCGCCGGGGTGGCCGGTGGCGAACAGCACGCGCCGCCCGCCCTCCATGGCCTTGCAGATCATCCGGGCGGCGCGGTCCAGGGCGCCGATCGTCAGTTCGGGGTCGATGGTGTCCTGCCCCTGGAGGTGGCCGGGGTCGGCCACGACCCCGCAGCGCTCGGCCATGACCGCCAGCACCGCCTCCTCGTCCGTCCAGCGGTCGCCGAACTCCAGGCCGAGCCAGTAGTGGCGGTCGCCCTCGGCGAGTCTGCGGTAGTGGGAGCGGTTGTTCTCCCGGGGGGTGGCGACGTCGCCCGCTATGCGCGTGCGTACGAGGTGGTCGGCGAGGGCCTTGCGGGACGGCACGGTGACATGGGGCAGCATGCCCCCCATTGTCACCTGCCGTCGGACGTGCGTGCGGGCGGCCGCCGATCGACGCCGGTCCGTTACCTCGACCCGGGCGCCGGGAGTGGCGTGCACCCACTGGACGCGGACGTCCCGGTCGGCGGTGGACGGTCCCGCGACCTGGCGCAGCCCGAGGTCGGGCAGGGCGAGCAGAGTGGTGAGCGAGATCGGCGGCAGGGGCGGCGCCAGGTCCTGACGCGGGGGAGTCATGTGCGATTCCTCTGTCCGGTCTGGTGAGGGGGGAGGAAACGTACACTTCAGCGCTGCTGCCCGGCCATCTATCGTCACCGCGGGAGAAGCCCGGGGGAGCGGCGGCCGTGCGCCGGACCATCGGCTGTCCGGCCGGGATGCGGACTGCTCTCGACGCGACGCCGCCCCATGCCAGTCGGATAAGGTCACAAAACGAGCAGAAGCTGATAAGGCGCAGGGAAGAAGGCAGTCACCTATGAGCAGCACCGAACCGCGCGGTCCCGTCGACTCCTCCCGCACCCCGCGGTACGCCGGCCCCGCCACGTTCGCGCGGCTCCCGCGCCTCGACGAGGTCGGCAGCGTCGACGTCGCCGTGGTCGGCGTGCCCTTCGACGCCGGCGTCTCCTACCGTCCCGGCGCCCGCTTCGGCGGCAACGCGATCCGGGAGGCCTCCCGCCTGCTGCGTCCGTACAACCCGGCGCAGGACGCCTCGCCCTTCGCGCTCGCCCAGGTCGCGGACGCCGGCGACATCGCCGCCAATCCGTTCGACATCAACGAGGCCGTCGAGACCATCCAGGCCGCCGCCGACGACCTGCTCGACACGGGCGCACGCCTGATGACCCTCGGCGGCGACCACACCATCTCGCTGCCCCTGCTGCGCGCCATGGCCCGCAAGCACGGCCCGGTCGCCCTGCTCCACTTCGACGCCCACCTCGACACCTGGGACACCTACTTCGGGGCCGAGTACACCCACGGCACCCCGTTCCGCCGGGCCGTGGAGGAGGGCGTCCTCGACACCTCGGCCCTCTCCCACGTCGGCACCCGGGGCCCGCTGTACGGCAAGCAGGACCTCACCGACGACGAGAAGATGGGCTTCGGCATCGTCACCTCCGCCGACGTCTACCGGCGTGGCGCCGACGAGGTCGCCCAGCAGCTGCGCGAGCGCATCGGCGGACGCCCCCTCTACATCTCCGTCGACATCGACGTCCTCGACCCGGCCCACGCCCCGGGCACCGGCACCCCCGAGGCCGGCGGCATCACCTCCCGCGAGCTGCTCGAGATCCTGCGCGGTCTGGCCTCCTGCAACCTGGTCTCCGCCGACGTGGTCGAGGTCGCCCCGGCCTACGACCACGCCGAGATCACCAGCGTCGCGGCCTCCCACACCGCGTACGAACTGACCACGATCATGACCCGGCGGATCGCGGCGGACCGCGCCTGAGCGGGCGAGGCGGCGGCGGCCCGGCGCCGGCTCCCCGCCGTCGGGCCGCCGCCCGCCCGTCTCCTCCTGCCGCCTTCCCGCCGCACGCGCGCAGGGGCGGCGGGGAGCGCCACGCGCGTGCGTCACCGCCCTGTTCCCGCCGCTGAAGAAGCGTTTCGGCACCCTTCGTCGTGAGACCCGGGACCGAGCGCTGTCAGACCCTCGTCGTAGTTTTGTCGCGGGAGGATGAAATCAGCGGTGCGGGGTGTTGTGATCCTCCGGCGCAAAGTACGGAACGGGAGGACACCGGGTGGCGACGAGGGGCGAGGAAGCGAAGTCCAGACAGGCCGGGCGCACCGGGCAGTCCGGGGAGGCCGCGCCGGGCGGGGGGTGGCTGCGGCGGTTGATGGGCTACTGCTGGCGCTACCGGGGGAACGTCACTCTCGCGCTGGGCTCCTCGCTCGGTGGCATGGCCGTGATGGCCCTCGTGCCGCTCGTCCCGAAGCTGATCATCGACGACGTCATCGTCAAGCACGACAAGCCGCTCGCGCCCTGGGCGTTCGTGCTGGTCGCTGCGGCGGTCGCGGTCTACCTGCTGACATTCCTGCGTCGTTTCTACGGCGGCAGACTCGCCCTCGACGTCCAGCACGACCTGCGCACCGACATGTTCCACTCGCTCACCCGGCTGGACGGCGCACGCCAGGACGAGCTCAACACCGGTCAGGTCGTCGGCCGGGCCACCAGCGACCTGCAGCTCATCCAGGGCCTGCTCTTCATGGCTCCCATGATGATCGGCAACGTGCTGCTGTTCCTGCTGTCGCTCGTCGTGATGTTCGTGCTCTCGCCGCTGCTCACCGTGATCGCACTCGCCGTCGCGCCCGCCCTGTGGTTCCTGGCCGACCGCAGCCGCAAGCGGCTCTTCCCCGCCACCTGGTACGCCCAGGGCCAGGCCGCCGCCGTCGCCGGCATCGTGGACGGCTCGGTCACCGGTGTTCGCGTCGTCAAGGGCTTCGGCCAGGAGCAGCAGGAGATGTCCAAGCTGCGCGCGGTCAGCGAGCGGCTCTTCGCGGGACGGCTGCGCACCGTCAGGCTCAACGCGCGCTACAGCCCCGCCCTGCAGGCCGTGCCCTCGCTCGGGCAGGTCGGGATGCTGGCGCTCGGCGGCTGGATGGCCGTACAGGGCCAGATCACCCTCGGCACCTTCGTCGCGTTCTCGACCTACCTCGCGCAGCTGACCGGGCCGGTGCGGATGCTCACGATGATGCTCACCGTCGGCCAGCAGGCCCGGGCCGGCGTCGAGCGCGTCACCGAGCTGATCGACACCCGGCCCAGCCTCGAGGAGGGCAGCGAGCAGCTGCCCCCCGAGGCCCCGGCCACCGTCGAGTTCGACCACGTCACCTTCGGCTACGACCGCACCCGCCCCGTGCTGGACGACTTCTCGCTCACCGTCGAGCCCGGCGAGACCGTCGCCGTCGTCGGCGCCTCCGGCAGCGGCAAGTCGACGGTCTCCTTGCTGCTGCCCCGCTTCTACGACGTGACCGGCGGCGCCGTCCGCGTCGGCGGCCACGATGTGCGCGACCTCACCTTCGACTCCCTGCGCGACGCCATCGGGCTCGTGCCGGAGGACAGCTTCCTGTTCTCCGACACCGTGCGCGCCAACATCGCCTACGGCCACCCCGACGCCACCGACGACCAGGTCCTCACCGCGACCCGGCACGCCCAGGCGGACGAGTTCATCAGTGCCCTGCCCGAGGGGTACGACACCGTCGTCGGTGAACAGGGACTCACCCTCTCCGGCGGCCAGCGCCAGCGCGTCGCCCTGGCCCGCGCCATCCTCACCGACCCGCGGCTGCTCGTCCTCGACGACGCGACCTCCGCCGTCGACGCCCGTGTCGAGGCCGAGATCCACGACGCGCTGCGCGAGGTGATGGCGGGCCGCACCACTCTGCTCATCGCCCACCGGCGCTCGACTCTCGCCCTCGCCGACCGGATCGCCGTCCTGGAGGCCGGACGCCTGGTGGACGTGGGCACCCATGAGGAGCTGGAGGCGCGCTGTGCCCTGTACCGGCGTCTGCTCACCGACCCCGACGAGCTCGGCTCGGACGTCGTCACGCACGACCCCGCCGGTGAGGTCGTGCCCCTGACCGACTGGTCCGGCGAGCGCACGGTCGCCGATTCGGCGGCAGGAACCGGCGCCGAGCGGCCCGCCGTGGGCGGCGTGACCCCGGCCCTGTGGCCGCAGGACCGGCGGCACCGGGGCGAGGACACCGGAGGGGCCCAGGCCGGGCCCTCCCCGGCAGCCGTGCGCGGCGGCCCGGGAGGCATGGCCGCGGCCATGGCCGGCATGCCCGCCACCCCGGAGCTGCTGGCCCAGGTGGCGGCACTGCCCCCGGCCCTGGACACCCCGGACGTCGACGAGGAGGCGGCGGCCGCCGTCGAGAAGGACTTCGGTCTGCGCAGTCTGCTGCGCGGCTTCCGGGGACCCCTGCTGCTGAGCCTGGTGTTCGTCGCCGTGGACGCGCTGGCCGGGCTGCTCCTGCCGGTCCTGGTCCGGCACGGCATCGACTCGGGTGTGCGGCAGGCCGCTCTCGGCGCCGTCTGGGCGGCCGCGCTGCTGGGCCTCGTCGTGGTCGCCGCGCAGTGGGTCGCGCAGTGGGGTTCCACGCGCCTGACCGGCCGCACCGGCGAGCGCGTGCTCTACATGCTCCGCGTGAAGATCTTCGCCCACCTGCACCGGCTCGGCCTCGACTTCTACGAGCGCGAGCTGACCGGCCGCATCATGACCCGGATGACGACCGACGTCGACGCGCTGTCGACGTTCCTGCAGACCGGCCTGGTCACCGCGCTGGTCAGCGTGCTCACCTTCCTCGGCATCCTGGTCGCGCTGCTGGTGATCGACGTCGAGCTCGCCCTGATCGTCTTCGCCACCCTGCCCGTGCTGTTCGTCGCCACCTGGGTCTTCCGCCGCAAGTCCGTGAAGGCCTACGAGCTCGCCCGGGAACGGGTCAGCGTCGTCAACGCCGACCTGCAGGAGCACGTCGCCGGCCTCCGCGTCGTGCAGGCCTTCCGCGGCGAGCGCGGCGGCGCCGAGCGGTTCGCCGGCCGCAGCGACGCCTACCGCCAGGCACGGGTGCGCGGCCAGTGGCTGATCTCGGTCTACTTCCCCTTCGTGCAGCTGCTGTCCAGTGTCGCCGCCGCCCTGGTCCTGATCGTCGGCGCCCACCGGATCGGCGTGGGCACCCTCACCGCCGGCGCCCTGGTGGCGTACCTGCTCTACATCGACCTGTTCTTCTCACCGGTCCAGCAGCTCTCCCAGGTCTTCGACGGCTACCAGCAGGCGTCGGTGTCCCTGGGCCGCATCCGCGAGCTGCTGCGCACGCCGACCACCACCCCGCCCGCGAAGTCCCCGCGCGACGTCGGCAGGCTGCGCGGCGAGATCGCCTTCCGAGACGTCCACTTCCGCTACACCGAGGACGGCGCCGAGGCGCTGACCGGGATCGATCTGCGCATCCCCGCGGGCCAGACGGTGGCCTTCGTCGGTGAGACGGGGGCGGGCAAGTCGACTCTGGTCAAGATGGTCGCCCGGTTCTACGACCCGACCTCGGGCGCCGTCCTGGTCGACGGCCAGGACATCCGCGAACTCGACCTGACCGGCTACCGGCAGCGGCTCGGCGTGGTCCCGCAGGAGGCGTACCTCTTCGAGGGGACAGTCCGCGACGCCATCGCCTACGGGCGGATGGACGCGACCGACGCCGAGGTGGAGGCGGCGGCGCGTGCCGTGGGCGCCCACGACATGATCGCCACCCTGGACGGCGGCTATCTGCACACCGTCTCCGAGCGCGGCCGCAACCTCTCCGCCGGGCAGCGGCAGTTGATCGCCCTGGCCCGCGCCGAGCTGGTCGACCCGGACGTCCTGTTGCTCGACGAGGCCACAGCGGCCCTGGATCTGGCCACCGAGGCGCTGGTCAACCAGGCCGCCGACCGGCTCGCCGTCCGCCGCACCACCCTGGTCGTCGCCCACCGGCTCACCACCGCCGCGCGCGCCGACCGGGTCGTCGTCCTCGACCACGGCCGGGTCGTCGAGGACGGCACGCACGAGCAACTCCTCGCCGCCGACGGCCGCTACGCCGAGCTGTGGCGCACCTTCGTCGGCGAGGACGAGAACAGCGAGGCCGTCGTCTAGGACGTCCTCGCGCGGGCAGCCGTAGGCGTAGCCGCAGCACGGCCCGGACCGGTGGTCCGGGCCGCGTACTGCACCGCACCCCATGCCCGAGTGGTGCGGACGCGTGCGGGGCCGACGGGCGCATCGCACGCCCGTCGGCCCCGCCGCCCGCCCGGGCCGGACGGCCGGGACCCGGGAACCGCGACGTCGCGGCGCGTCGTCAATACCCCAGGCCCCAGCCCACGGGGTAGAGGGTTCGTGACGGGGCGTCCGCCGCAGGCACCGCCACCGGGAGCTTCCCGCTGGGCCGTACCTTGCCCGCCAGCACCCGTGCCGCCGCCCGCATCGACACGTCCGTCCAGCCGTAGGCGGCCAGCGCGGCGGCCGGACCGTCGAGCCGGGCGACGTCGTAGGGATTGCGGATCGCGACCTGCACCACCGGCACCCCGGTCGCCACGAGCGCGGCCACCAGCGCGATCTGACCCGTCGACGCCCCGGTGACGTTGTACGTGGCCACCACCACCGCGTCCTTGTCCCGCGCGGCGGCCACTGCCTGGTCGATGACCGCTTGCTCCGGCGCGGTCCCGGTCGGCAGGACGTGCGTGGCGTGACCGAGGCCGGACAAGGTTGTGCCGAGCACTGCTGTGGGCGGGCCGCCGGTGCCCGAGGGCGCGGCCGGGTCGGCCCCGACGACCAGCAGCCGGCTCCGGGCGGGCAGCGGCAGCGCCCCGCTGTTCGCCAGCAGGGTCACGCTGCGTTCGGTGATCCGGTCGGCCTCGGCCAGATGGCCGCGGACACCGACCACCCGGTCCACACCGCGGTGGGTGACGTACGGGTCGTCGAGCAGCCCGCGCCGCGCCTTGAGCGTGAGGATCCGGGTGAGGGACTCGTCGAGGCGTTCCTCGGTGAGCTCACCGGACCTCACGGCGGCCATCACTCCCTGCCAGGCGGTCTCCAGGTCCGGAGGGTTGAGCAGTTGGTCGGCGCCGGCCTTGAGGGCGAGCACCGGGACCCGGTCGTCGCCGTACTTCTGGCGTACGCCCTCCATGCCGAGCGAGTCGGTGACGACCACGCCGTCGTAGCCGAGTTCCTCGCGCAGGATGCCGGTGAGGATCGGCCGGGAGAGTGTGGCGGGGTCGCCGGAGTCGTCGAGGGCGGGCACCAGGATGTGCGCGGTCATGATCGAGTCGATCCCGGCGGCGATCGCGGCGCGGAACGGCGGGGCGTCCAGGCGCCGCCACTCCTCCAGCGAGTGCGTGATGACGGGCAGCTCGAAGTGGCTGTCGGTACCGGTGTCGCCGTGCCCGGGGAAGTGCTTGGCGGTGGCGACGACACCGGCTCGCTGGTATCCCTCCACCTGGGCGGCGACGAGCGCGGCCACGGCCTTCGGGTCGGCGCCGAAGGAGCGCACCCCGATCACGGGGTTGGCGGGGTTGACGTTGACGTCGGCGACCGGCGCGTAGTCCTGGGTGATGCCCATCGCGGCCAGTTCGGCCCCGGCGACGGCCGCGGCCCGCCGGGCGTCCCTGGCGCTGCCGTTCGCGCCGAGCGCCATCGCGCCCGGGAAGAGCGTGGCGGGGGAGCCGATCCGGGCGACGGCGCCGTGCTCCTGGTCGGTGGAGATCAGCAGCGGGATCCGGGAGGCCCGCTGTATGCCGTTGGAGAGGTCGGCGATCTGGTGGGGATCGCGCGTGTTGTGCGCCCACGCGAAGTAGATGATGCCGCCGACGTGGTACTTGGCGATCAGCTCCGCGGCGTTGGAGACCCCGATCTCGGCCTGGTTCGCGGCGACGTCGGCCGGATCGGGGGCGGTGGCCGAATGGCCGTACACCCGCATGACGAAGAGTTGGCCGACCTTCTCCTCGATGCTCATGCGGTCGATGAGGGCGCGGACGCGTGTGTGGTTTGCCGTGGCCGCGCTCGCGGTGCCCGGGACGCCGAGGGCGAGGGCGGTGGAGGCGGCCGCGGCGGCACCGATCACGGTGCGGCGGGACGGTTGGGGACGGCTGTGCATGACGGACTCCTTCCGGCAGGAGGAGGCGGAGCACTGAAAGAAATCTTCGAGCAGACACGCTTAGCCGGAAAATAATTGTCAGTCAATGAGTTGGACACGCGTGGGCACGAGACGGGACGGCACGGCGAGCACCGCGGCGAAGCTCTGGGCCTGGATGCAGCGGATGTGCTCGTCCCCGGTGGGCGCAGCCGAGATCTCCCGCCGGCCGATGGCCAGAGCGGCCCCGGTGGGCCGGCAGCCCGTCAGCACGAAGGCGAAGCGCCGCTCGTCCGTACGCCGCGGCTGCCGCGCCAGTTGCTCGCGCAGCGCGGCCGCCCCCGTGCGGGGCAGACCGGCGAGGAAGGCGTCGAGCTGCCGGGCCGAGGTGACCTCGGCGGCGCGTCGGCCGCCGCCCGGTTCCCGCGTGTCCTCCAGACCGCCGAAGGCCAGCGTGCGCCCCGGAGCCGGCGGATCGGCCAGTGGGTCCGCCTCCTGCGCGAAGCGCGGCCGCTTCGGCATCCGGTCGCGCGGCACCTCGAACACGGTGACGACTCGGTGGGCGGCCAGGCACGGGCCGCCCGGCTGCTGCGCGAGGCCGAGCACCAGCCGGTCGCCGCTGCGGAAGAGCATGGCGTCCTTTGTGCCGGCGCAGCCGGTCGTACGGCTCCAGGCGACCAGGACCGAGCGCGAGAAGTCGGTCCGCGCGGCGCGCTCGGCGATGGCGTCGGCGATCTGCGGTGCCGACGCCATGAAGTAGCCGGGGAAACGGCCCAGGTCGCGCTCGTCGTCGAGGACCGTGTGCACGGCGGGCACCGGGCGCGTCGTCTCGGTGACGTACACACGGCGGGTGGAGAGCATCCCGTTCACCGGCGGGGACGTGGCGAACGCGGCGGTCGGCCCGACGGACGGCGCCCGCTCCGTGCCGACCGGAGCGGTGGCGGTCGCGGAGGCGGAGGGGCCGCCTCCGGCGTTGTCGGCGGGGGCGGCGGCGGGCCGCTGCCGGTCGCAGGCGGCGGTCAGGGCCGTCAGCGACACGGTCAGCAGCGCGACGGCCGTCGCCTTGCGGAGAGGCCCCGGCAGCACGCCGGTCGGACGGAGAGGGGACGGATGCGGTTCCCTGCGGATGGGTGGCATCCGCTCATGGTCCGGCAACGACCCGGGGGTAGTGCTCACGCAACGCCCGGACCGTCTCCGTGATGGCCGGACGTCGCGACGCCCCTGTCCGCCAGAGGGCGTACAGGCGCCGCACGGGCGCCGGCTCCAGCGGCAGCACGACCACGCCGTCCGGCACCGCCCCCCGTCCCAGGCGCGGCATCAGCGCGATCCCCAGCCCGGCGGCCACCAGCGCCAACTGCGTCTGGTACTCGCCGACCTGGAACGCCAGGTCCGCCTCGGCGCCGACCTCCCGCAGGGTCCGCACCAGCCAGTCGTGGCACATGTGCCCGGGCGGCTGGCAGATCCACCGTGCGTCGACGAGGTCCTCGCGGACCAGCGCCCCGCGCGCCGCCAGCGGATGCCCGGCGGGCACCAGGACGTCGCAGTGATCCTCGCCGATGACCACCCGCTCCAGTCCCTCGGGCGCGGGCAGCGGGGTGATGTCCCAGTCGTGCACCACGGCCAGATCGACGACGCCGCGGGAGACAAGGTCCACCGACAGATGGGCGCCCTCCTCCACCAGCCTCGGCTCCAGCGACGGGTGGGCGGCCGTCAGCCCGGCCAGAACCTGGGGGAGCAGGCCGCGCGCGGCGGTCGGGAAGGCGGCCATGGTCAGCCGTCCGGTGGGCCGGCCGCGCCGCTCTTCCAGTGCGACCTCGGCCCGTTCCACGATCGCCATCAGCTCCTGTGCCGTCGCCGCCAGCAGCTCGGCGGCCTCGGTCAGCGCCACGCCGCGGCCCTGCCGCTCCAGGAGCGTCGTACGGGTCTCGCGCTCCAGTTTGGCGATCTGCTGGGAGACGGCGGACGCGGTGTAGCCGAGGGCGGTGGCCGCCGCTCCCACCGATCCGTGCACATGTACCGCGTGCAGCGCCCGCAGCCGGGCCAGATCCAGCATCCGTCCACCTCGCCATCCTGCGCGCCACACGGCAGATCGTTCAGCGTTGCTGAATCCTGCGGGCGCGACGTATTCACCGGTGCTTAAGAGTACGCGCCCAGGTGTCACCGCGCCGCGCTCAGGCCGATTCGTCGAGCAGTCGCAGCATGTGCGCGCGTCCCCGTGACAGCAGCTCCGGCAGCGCTCGCACCTGCGGGTAGCGGCGCTTGTCGTACTCCCAGCACAGCCAGCCGTCCCAGTCCGCCCGGCTGAGCACCTCCACCGTGCCGGCCAGCGGCAGTGCCCCGCCGCCGAGCGGCAGCGGGGTGGTGTCCTGCGCCGAGGAGACGTCCTTGACCTGCACATAGCCCAGGTAGGGGGCGAGCACCGGATAGGTGTGCTCGGGCTGTTCGCCGCCCAGCCACGGGTGCATCACGTCCCAGAGCGCGCCCGTGTGGTGATGTCCCACCAGCCCCAGAATCCGCGCCACGTCCGCGCCCGTCCGGTGCGAGTCATGGGTCTCCACCAGGATCCGCACGCCGGCGTCGGCGGCTTCCGGGGCCACCGCCGCCAGCCGGCGGGCCGCCCGGGTGTCGGCGGGCTCTCCGTCGTCGCCGGCACCGGGCGACACCCGCACATAGGAGGCGCCGAGGTCGGCGGCGAGGCGGACGTGGTCGCGCAGGCCCCGCAGCGCGGGGGCGTCCTCACCTGGCGCGGCCACCTGCACGGAAGAGGCGACTGCCAGGACCGCGACACCGCAGCGGCGGAACTCCGCGGCGAGATCGGCGCGTTGACGTTCCGTCAGTCCGATGTGCGCTGGCTCGTCATGGCCGGCCCGCAGCTCCACACCGTGGTAGCCGTGTTCAGTGGCGAGCCGGACGACCTCCGGCACGGATAGTCCCGGCACCCCGAGGGTCGAGAACGCGAACTTCACTTTTCGGACGCTACAGCACTGGTCGCCGGTCCTGCCCGACGAGAGAGCGGCCGGCGCCGCAGGCGAGCCGCTCCCTGGCGGGCGCGGAACCGGCAGATCCATGGAGCGCCGGACGCCGACCGGAAGGCCGGCCGGAACGGCGCCGGCGTGCTGTTGTGCGTGGCTCCGGATCGGGCGGGTCCACGGGGCAGGCGCAGCAGAAGGGGCCTCTGAGAAATCGCTGAGAATTTCTTCGAGATGCCGTGCAACCATCCCCGCTGCCGGTGTGTCTACCTAGCCGTCAAGACCCCGGAGGGGGGCCTCACAAGGGTCTTGAGTGGGGGAGAGCGTGACGCCCGGAGGGGGCTCGGGGCATCGCGCAGAGGGAGGGGAAACGCAAAAGGGGTCCGGCTCAGCCGGACCCCTTTCGCCGTGTCTGCCCGGCTGAAGCCGACCAGGGTGGACGAGGCGGAACCGGACCGGGGGCCGCCTGAGACCGGTCTCTGTGAGACCGGTCTCGACCGGCGGGACGCGCGAGGCGGGATCGTGCGAGGCCGGACCGGTGGGCCGCCGTCGCTCAGCGCTTCTCTCGGGCCCGCCGGGCCAGCACGGTCGCCATCACGGGGATCACCGCCTCAAGTGCCGCCGAGACTCCTTCGACCGGGAGCCCGGTCCGCTTGGCCACCGCCCGCGCCGCCGGGGCGGCGACCTTGGCCAGCACGGCCGCCAGCACCCCCCGGCCCGGTTCCGGTCCCGTGCCGCCCTGCACCCCGGCGAAGCCGACGGCGGCGGCGGGCAGCGGCTCCGGCTCGTTCGCGGCCTGCTCCATGGCCTGGCACAGCTCCGCTGTGCCGCCGGGTGTCACCGCGTCGTCCGTCAGCACCCCCGTGATCGAGGCCACCGCGCTTCCCACGACCTGCTGAGCCCGCGCGGCTTCGGTCCCGAGCAGCTCGGCGATCTCCCGGAGCCGGTCGTCCCCCAGCTCCTCCAGCACCTCGTCCTTCAGCGGTCGGTCGCTCATGGTCGGGACGCTACGCGTGATCCGCCCGCCCGGCCCGCCGACGGCAGCCGGACGGATGTACGCCCCGGGCGGGGAAGCGCAGGGGCGGTGTCGTGGGCCCCTGACCGGCCCACCATCCCGTGATAGATGTCATACGACATCTATGTGGGTCGGTGGGCAGCCGCCGGAGGAAGTCCGCATGGTCCGCGGGTGGCGCCGGCCGGCCCCGGGGAGGCGATGGCGCAGCGGTCGCACGGTCCGGCGGGAGTCTTCGCAGGTCGGACGGGTGTCGGTGTCCGAACTCCGGCCTGGGGTGACTCGGTCGGTGTGCTCGGGTCCTGTTATTCCCGGGGGGATCCGGGTCCGTGGGTCGCCGCTCCTGGTCGGGTTGTCCGCCGAACAGTGTATTGATTACGTTCGTAATCTAAGCGCCGCGCAAGCGCTTCACCTACGGAATCGAGGGGTCGTTTCATGCATTCGAGTGCACAGGTCGGCGTCACGGGTCTTGCCGTGATGGGCCGTAATCTGGCCCGCAACCTGGCTCGTCACGGTTACGCGGTGGCGGTGCACAACCGCACTCCCGCCCGGACCCTGGCCCTGGTCGGCGACTTCGGCCACGAGGGCGCCTTCATCGCGGCGCAGACCGCGCAGGAGATGGTCGCCGCGCTGCAGCGGCCCCGGCGGCTGATCGTCATGGTGCAGGCCGGACAGGCCACCGACGACGTGATCGCCGAGTACGCGCCGCTGCTCGACCCGGGCGACGTCATCGTCGACGGCGGCAACGCCCACTTCGCCGATACCCGCCGCCGCGAGGCCGCCCTGCGCGAGCGCGGCATCCACTTCCTGGGCACCGGCATCTCCGGCGGCGAGGAAGGCGCCCTGAACGGCCCCAGCATCATGCCCGGCGGCTCGCCTGAGGCCTACCGGCTGCTGGCCCCCGTCCTGACCGACATCGCCGCCACCACCCCCGACGGCACCCCGGCCGTCGCCCACCTCGGCCCCGACGGCGCCGGCCACTTCGTCAAGATGGTCCACAACGGCATCGAGTACGCCGACATGCAACTCATCGCCGAGGCCTACCACCTCCTGCGCCACGCCACCGGATGGCCGCCCGCGCGGATCGCCGACGTCTTCCGCCAGTGGAACACCGGCCGCCTGAACTCCTACCTCATCGAGATCACCGCCGAGGTCCTCGCCCACCACGACGCCGACACCGGCCTGCCCTTCGTCGACGTCATCGCCGACGCCGCCGAGCAGAAGGGCACCGGACGCTGGACCGTGCAGACCGCCCTCGACCTCGGCATCCCCATCTCCGGCATCGCCGAGGCCGTCTTCGCCCGCTCCCTGTCCGGCCACGCCCCCCTGCGCGCCACCGGCGCGACCCTGCCCGGACCTGCCCCCACCCTCCTCGGCCAACGCGACGCCGAACGCTTCACCGGCCAGGTCGAACAGGCCCTGTACGCCTCCAAGGTCATCTCCTACGCCCAGGGCCTGCACCAGATCCAGGCAGCCGCCGACACCTACGGCTGGCACACCGACCTCGCCACCGTCGCCGCCGTATGGCGCGCCGGCTGCATCATCCGCGCCGACTTCCTCGACCGCGTCCGCGACGCCTACACCGCAGACCCCGCCCTGCCCAGTCTGCTCGCCGACCCCGGCTTCGCCCGCGAAGTCGGCGCCGCCCAACTCCCCTGGCGCCTGGTCGTCGCCCACGCCACCCGCGACGGCGTGCCCACCCCCGCCTTCGCCGCCGCCCTGGCCTACTACGACACCCTGCGCACCCCGCGCCTGCCGGCCGCCCTCACCCAGGCCCAGCGCGACTACTTCGGTGCCCACACCTACCGCCGCGCCGACCGCCCCGGCAGCTACCACACCCGCTGGGACACCGACCGCACCGAACACCCCACCACCTGACCGGCCTCCATCGCTGCCGGGCCAGTGCCGGGCCGGAGCCGGTGGTGGACGGTCCCCGGCAATTTCGCACGCGACCAGGCGCGGCTCGAGTCCGCCGCGGCGGACCTCGCGAAACGTTTCGGCGTCCAGGTCTCGGTGCTGAGCGCCGACCTGGCGACGCCGGAGGGCATGCGGAGCGTCGAGGACCGCCTGGCGGCCGACCCCGCCATCGACACGCTGGTGAACAACGCCGGCGCTGCCCTGTTCGGTCCGCTGTCCGCGGCGGACCCCGACCAGTTGGAGTGGCTGATCACACTCAACCTGACCTCCGCCACCAGGCTCGCGGCCGCCGCCGCGAAGGCGTTCTCCGGCCGGGGATCGGGCACGATCGTGAACGTCTCCTCCGCCCTCGCGCTCAACATCCTCCCGGTCGGCGCGGTGTACAGCGGCACCAAGGCGTATGTGATCGCCTTCTCCCAGGCCCTGGCCCAGGAGTTCGCCGGTTCCGGCGTCCGGGTGCAGGTCCTGGTGCCCGGAGCGCTGGAGACGGCGATCTGGGACGGCTCGGGCATCGAACTGGACCAGGTGCCCAAGGAGGCGGTCATGGCCCCCCGCGACGCAGCGCGGGCCGGGCTCGCCGGTCTCGACGCCGGAGAGCTGGTCACGATCCCCTCGCTGCCGGAGCACGCGACGTGGGAGGCGTACGAGAACGCGCGCCAGGAGCTCATCCCGGGTCTGTCCCTCTCCCGGCCCGCCGGCCGCTACGCCCGCTGACCGCGGGGACGGCGACCACGCTCGCCGCCGGAGCCCTGCCGTCCGACGAACCTGCCGGGGCGGATGGCGGGCCTTCGACCCGTCGGCCGGGGCTGCGACCGGGCCGCCCCCTCCTCCGGGCAGCGGGCGGCCGTCACCCAGGCATCACCCCCGTCGCCCCCGCATCACCTCGGATGCGGGGGCGACGTACGTCAGAAGGGCACGCCGCAGCGCAGCATGACGTTGGCGTACGGCCGTGCCTCGCCCGTGCGGACGACGAGGCGGGCCTGCCGGGTGCGGGCCTTGAACTCCTCGTGCGGCACCAGCTCCAGGTCGGGGAACGCCCGGTCGAGCCGGGCGGTCACCTCGGGGTTGTGGTCGCGGACCTCCCTGGCGGCGATCGCCCCTTCCACCACCAGCTCCTCCAGGAGGCCGTCGAGGACCTCGGAGAAGGACGGGGTGCCGGCCCGGAACGCGAGGTCGACGACGATGGGCCCGGGAGGGATCGGCAGCCCCGCGTCGCAGACCACGACCAGGTCGGTGTGGCCGAGCACGGCGAGGGCGCCCGACAGATGGCGGTTGAGGATTCCGGACTTCTTCACAGCTGACCCACTTCTTCGAGGGTGGGGAAGGATTCCTGCGCACCCGGCTTCGTGACGGCCGCGGCGCCCACCCGCACCGCGAACCGCACGGCGGACGCCAGGTCGTCGCCCGCGCCCAGCCGCCATGCCAGCGCCCCCGTGAAGGAGTCGCCGGCACCGGTGGTGTCGACGGCCGACACACGAGGGCTCGGTATGTGTACGGCGCCGTCCGCCGTCGCCGCGAGCGCGCCCGCCGCGCCGAGCGTGACGACCACGGAGCGCGGGCCGAGCGCGAGCAATCCCGCCGCCCACGCCTCGGGGGTGTCCCCGGCCTTCGCGCCGAGCAGGACGCGTGCCTCGTGCTCGTTGACCACGAGGGGGTCGCAGCCGGCCAGCACCTCCGGCGGCAGCGCGGCGGGGGGCGAGGGGTTCAGCACGACCCGCGTGCCGGCCTCCGCGGCCGTCGCCACCGCGGCGGCGACCGACTCCAGGGGGATCTCCAGTTGCAGCGAGACCACCCTGGCGGCCTCCAGCAGCTCGCGTGCCCCGGTCACGTCCTTCGCGGTGAGCCGGGCGTTGGCGCCCGGCGACACCACGATGCTGTTGTCGCCCGAGGGGTCCACGGTGATCAGCGCGACCCCTGTGGGGGCGTCGCCGCTCAGGACACCGGTGGTGTCGACGCCGGCCGACGTCAGCGAGCCGGTGAGCAGCCGCCCGTGGGCGTCGTCGCCGACCCGGGCGAGGAGCGCCGTCCGCGCCCCCAGGCGGGCCGCGGCGACGGCCTGGTTGGCCCCCTTGCCACCCGGGTGGGTGGCGAGGTCCGAGCCGAGGACTGTCTCGCCGGCCGCCGGGCGGCGGTCGACATGGATCACCAGGTCGGCGTTGGCCGACCCCACGACCAGCAGGTCGTAGCCGTGCATCTGCGTGTTCCCTTCGGGGTCGCCGTACCGATGCGGCTCGTCAGGAGGAGAAGTCGGCGACGTTCTTCTCGGTGACGACCTTGACCGGGACCTTCACCAGGTCGTCGAGCTTCTCGCCCTTGGCGGCCTTCACCGCGTTCTGCACGGCCAGCTTGCCGAGCTCCTTCGGCTGCTGGGCCACGGACGCGAAGAGGGTGCCGTTCCTGACCGCGGTGAGGCCGTCGGGGGTGCCGTCGAAGCCGACGACCTTGACCGACGTGCCGGCCTTGTCGCCGAGCGCCTTGACGGCGCCGAGGGCCATCTCGTCGTTCTGGGCGAAGACCCCGGTGACGTCGGAGTGGGCCTGCAGCAGGTTGGTCATGACGTCCAGGCCCTTGGTGCGGTCGAAGTCGGCGGACTGCTGGGCCACCACCTTGATGCCCGGGTAGGCCGTGATGCCCTCGTTGAAGCCCCGGCCGCGCTCGTTGGCCGCGGAGGTGCCCGCGGTGCCCTGAAGGACGACGACAGTGCCCTTGCCGCCCAGCGACTCGGCCAGCGTCTTGGCGGCGAGCCGGCCGCCCTCGACGTTGTCGGAGGCGACGGTGGTGGCGAGCTCGGCCTTGTTGACGCCGCGGTCGGCCGCGACGACGGGGATGCCGGCCTTGTTGGCGGCCTTGACCGCGGGACCGGCCGCGTCGGAGTCCACCGGGTTGACGACGATCGCCTTCACGTTCTGGCTGGTGAAGTTCTGCAGCTGGTTGGCCTGCTGCGAAGCGTCGTTCTGCGCGTCGGTGACGGTCAGGTCGACGCCCTCCTTCTTCGCCTCGGCCTGCGCGCCCGACTTCAGCTGCACGAAGAACGGGTTGTTGAGGGTGGAGACCGAGAGGCCCACCTTGATGTCGGAGGACGAGCCGGAACCGGAGTTGCAGGCGGTGGCGGTGAGCGCCAGGGCGGCGACGGCGACGGTGGTGGCGGAGATGAGCTTCGTGCGCATGGGGGTTCCTTGGTGTGGTGCAGGAAAAAAGGGGGGAAAGGTCGGGGGTCCGGGCGCCGCGTCAGGCGCGGCGGCGCAGGGTGTCGAGCAGGACGGCCAGCGCGATGACCGCGCCGATGACGACCTGCTGCCAGAAGGCGGAGACCGACAGGAGGTTGAGGCCGTTGCGCAGTACGGCGAGGATCAGCGCGCCGATCAGGGTGCCCGACGCCTTGCCGACGCCTCCGGAGAGGCTGGCGCCGCCGATGACGACCGCGGCGATCGCGTCCAGCTCGTAGCCGTTCGCGGCCTGCGGCTGCGCCGAGGCGAGCCGGGAGGCGAGCACGATGCCCGCGACCGCCGCGAAGAGGCCGGACAGAGCGTAGATGACGATCTTCTGGCGCTTGACGCGGATGCCGGAGAGGCGGGCCGCCTCCTCGTTGCCGCCGATCGCGTACATGGCGCGGCCTATGTAGGTGCGGCCGAGGATGATCGCTGTGGCGGCGCCCGCGACGATCATCACCAGGACCGGGACGGGCAGCCAGCCGCCGATGGTGTCGCCCAGGTGGGAGACGGAGTCGGGGAAGGCGATGGGGCTGCCCTGGGAGATGACCAGGGTGAGGCCGCGGCCGATCGAGAGCATGGCGAGGGTCGCGATGAACGGCGGCAGCTTGCCGAAGGAGATCAGCAGGCCGCTCAGCAGACCGCTGGCGACACCCGTGGCGATGGACAGCACGACCGCCAGCCACACCGGCAGACCCGCAGAACTCGCGCTCCAGGCCAGCACCGTCGCCGAGAGCGCCGCGACCGAGCCGACCGACAGGTCGATGCCGGCGGCGACGATCACGAAGGTGGAGCCGAAGGCGAGGATCGCGACGACGGCCGCCTGGACGCCGACGTTGAGCAGGTTCTGCGTGGACAGGAAGTCGCCCGACAGGAACGACAGGGCCACGAGCAGGACCACCAAGGCGCTGAGCGCGCCGTTGTTGAGGAGCACACGGCGTGCCGCGGCGAGGCCGCCCGCGTCCGTACTGCTTTTGAGCGTGTCAGTGGCCACGGGAGCCCTCCACATCCTTCGTTGCTGTAGTCGTGCCGCCCTCGGCTGGCGCTGTGCCGACGGCCAGGGCCATGACGGAGTCCTGGGTGGCCTCGTGCGAGGGAAGTTCACCGGCGATCCGGCCCTGGGACATCACCAGGACGCGGTCGCTCATGCCCAGCACCTCGGGGAGGTCGCTGGAGATCATCAGCACCGCGTGGCCGGAGGCGGTGAGCTGGTTGATGAGCTGGTAGATCTCGACCTTGGCGCCGACGTCGATGCCTCGGGTCGGCTCGTCGAGAATGAGCACCTTGGTGTCGGCCAGCAGCCACTTGCCGATGACGACCTTCTGCTGGTTTCCGCCCGACAGGGTGCGCACGTGCTGGTGCAGCCCGGCCATGCGGACCTTGAGCTGCCCCGAGATCCGATCCGCCGCCTTGCGCTGCCCGGCCCGGTCGACGAACCCGGCGCGCGTCGCACGGCCGAGGGTGACCAGGCCCAGGTTCTCCTGGATGGTGGCGTCCAGCACCAGGCCCTGGCCCTTGCGGTCCTCGGGCACCAGGCCGATGCCCGCGTCCATGGCGGCGTTCACGTCGTGGCGGCGCAAGCGCTTGCCCAGGACCTCGACCGTCCCGGAGTCGTACGGGTCGGCGCCGAAGACCGCGCGGACGACCTCGGTGCGTCCCGCGCCGACGAGTCCGGCCAGGCCGACGACCTCGCCGGCCCGCACCTCGAAGCTCACGCCGTGGAAGACGCCGTCCCGGGTGAGGCCCTCGACCCGCAGCAGGGGCGCGCCCGCCTCGGCGCGCTCGCGCGGGTACTGCTGCTCGATGCTGCGGCCCACCATCAGCCGGACCAGTTCGTCCTCCGGGGTGCTCGCCGGCACCTGGGTGACGCTGCGGCCGTCGCGCAGGACGGTGACGCGGTCGCCGAGGGCGGCGATCTCCTCCAGGTGGTGGGTGATGAAGACGATGCCGACGCCGTCCTCGCGCAGCTTGCGCACGATCCGGAAGAGCTTGTCGACCTCCTCGGTGGTGAGCACCGCGGTCGGCTCGTCCATGATCAGGACGCGTGCCCGCAGACTGAGGGCCTTGGCGATCTCCACCATCTGCAGGCGCGCGATGCCCAGTTCGGAGACCGGGGTCCGCGGGTCGACGTCGATGCCGACCCGGGCCAGCAGCGCGGCGGCGTCCGCGTTCATCTGCTTGCGGTTCACCAGGCCGAGCCGGCGCGGCTGGCGGCCCAGGAAGATGTTCTCGGCGACACTCAGCGCCGGGACGAGGTTGAACTCCTGGTAGATCGTCGCGATGCCCAGCTTCTCGGCGTCCTGGGCACCATGGATGCGCACCTCGCCGCCGTCGACGAGGATCCGTCCCTCGTCGGGGCGGTGGGCGCCGGAGAGCATCTTGATCAGGGTGCTCTTGCCCGCGCCGTTCTCGCCGAGCAGGACGTGCACCTCGCCTCCGCGCAGGTCGAAGTCGACGCCGTCGAGAGCCACCACGCCGGGGAAGACCTTGCGGACGCCCTCCATGCGGAGGAGCTCGGGGCTGCTCGTGCTCAACGGGGGCTCCTTTCGGACGCGCCGCAGGAGCGGCGGACAACGAGACGGGCGGACACGGTGACCGACGGCGCCGGTCTGCCCTCCACCCGGTCGATCAGCGAGCGCACCGCGGCTCGGCCGAGCTCGCCCGTGGGCTGGGCGATCGCGGTGATCGGCGGATCGGTGTGGAGGAACCACGGGATGTCGTCAAAGGCGGCGAGCGCGATGTCGTCGGGCACGCGCATGCCGCGGGCGCGGATCTCGTCCATGGCGCCGAGCGCCATCAGGTTGTCCGCGGCGAAGACCACCTCGGGCGGGACCGGCAGGTCCAGGAACCGGGCGGTGGCCCGGCGGCCGCTGTCGGCCTGGAAGTCGCCCTGGCCGATGTACTCGTCCGGGAGCGGCAGTCCGAAGCCGGCCAGCGCCTGGCGGAAGGCCTGTACGCGCTCGCGGCCCGTGGTGGTCGCGGCGGGGCCCGCGATGATCGCCAGCCGGCGGTGGCCCAGGCCGTGGAGGTGCGCGACCAGGTCGCGCACCGCGTCGCAGCCGTCGGTGCGGACCACCGGGACGTCCTGGCCTATGCCGGGGATCCAGCGGTCGACGAAGACCATCGGGGTGCCGGAGCGCACCGCGTCCTGGATCAGCGGGGAACCGCCGTCGGTGGGACTGACCAGCAGTCCGTCGATGCGGCGGTCCAGCAGCGTGCGGATGTGGTGGTCCTGCTGCTCCGGCCGTTCGTCGGCGTTGCCGATGATCACGCTGTAGCCCAGTGCCCTGGCCTCGTCTTCGACGGAGCGGGCGAGCTCGGTGAAGAAGGGGTTCAGCACGTCGCTGATGACCAGGCCGAGGGTATGGGTCTGGTCGGTGCGCAACGACCGCGCCACCGCGTTGGGCCGGTAGCCGAGCTCGGCCACGGCGGCCAGCACCCGGGTGCGGGTGTCCGGCCGGACCGACGGGTGGTCGTTGAGCACGCGGGAGACCGTTGCGACGGAGACACCGGCGCGTGATGCCACGTCCTTGATGCTCGCCACCCGTCCCACCTCCTCGTGGAATCGATTACAAGAGGGATTGGAATCGATTACATGTCTCAAGGCAAGGGTTCGAAACCGGATCGTTACCTTCCGGTGGCCGATCGGCGAGCGTGTCCACAGGCGACGGCGGCCTGTCGTGGCCGAGCGGTACGGTCGGATCACAACGCAGAACAGGGAAGGTGGCCCGCGCCGTGGGGGAGCTGAGACTGGCCGTCGTCGAGGGCGTCCTCGAGCGGATCACCTACGCCAACGAGGAGAACGGGTACACGGTCGCCCGGGTCGACACCGGCCGCGGCGCCGGCGACCTGCTGACCGTGGTCGGCTCGCTGCTGGGTGCCCAGCCGGGGGAGTCGCTGCGCATGGAGGGGCGTTGGGGCTCCCACCCGCAGTACGGCAAGCAGTTCACCGTGGAGAACTACACCACCGTCCTGCCTGCCACGATCCAGGGCATCCGGCGCTACCTGGGCTCCGGGCTGATCAAGGGCATCGGCCCGCGCATTGCCGAGCGCATCGTCGAGCACTTCGGCACCGACACCCTGGAGGTCATCGAGCGGGAGCCGGCCCGGCTGGTGGAGGTCCCGGGGCTCGGCCCCAAGCGCACCAAGTTGATCGGCGCCGCCTGGGAGGAGCAGAAGGCCATCAAGGAGGTCATGGTCTTCCTCCAGGGCGTCGGCGTGTCCACCTCGATCGCGGTGCGCATCTACAAGGAGTACGGCGACGCGTCGATCTCCGTGGTGAAGAACCAGCCCTACCGGTTGGCGGCCGATGTCTGGGGCATCGGCTTCCTCACCGCGGACCGGATCGCGCAGGCCGTCGGCATACCGCACGACAGCCCCGATCGCGTCAAGGCCGGTCTCCAGTACGCCCTGTCCCAGGCGACCGACGGCGGCAACTGCTTCCTTCCCGAGGAGCGGTTGCTCTCGGACGCCGTGAAGCTGCTCCAGGTGGACACCGGCCTGGTCATCGACTGCCTCGCGGAGCTGGCGGCCGAGGAAGGGGTGGTCGTCGAGCCCGTACCGGCCCCCGACGGCGGGGAGGATCCGGTGCGCGCGGTCTATCTGGTGCCCTTCCACCGGGCGGAGATCTCCCTGGCCGGCTCGGTGCTGCGGTTGCTGCGCGGCGCCGAGGACCGGATGCCCGCCTTCCGCGACGTCGACTGGGACAAGGCGCTGACCTGGCTCGCCGAGCGGACGGGCGCGGATCTCGCCCCCGAGCAGCAGCAGGCGGTGCGGCTGGCGCTCACCGAGAAGGTCGCCGTGCTGACCGGGGGCCCCGGCTGTGGCAAGTCCTTCACGGTGAAGTCCGTGGTGGCCCTGGCGCAGGCGAAGAAGGCCAAGGTGGTGCTGGCCGCGCCCACGGGCCGGGCGGCCAAGCGGCTCGCCGAGCTGACCGGGGCCGAGGCCTCCACCGTCCACCGGCTGCTGGAGCTCAAGCCGGGCGGCGACGCCGCGTACGACAGGGATCGGCCCCTCGACGCCGATCTGGTCGTCGTGGACGAGGCCTCGATGCTCGATCTGCTGCTGGCGAACAAACTGGTCAAGGCCGTGCCGCCAGGGGCGCACCTGCTCTTCGTCGGCGACGTGGACCAACTGCCCAGCGTCGGCGCCGGCGAGGTGCTGCGCGATCTGCTGGCCGAAGGCAGCCCCGTCCCGTCGGTCCGGCTGACCCGCATCTTCCGGCAGGCCCAGCAGTCCGGCGTGGTCACCAACGCCCACCGGATCAACTCCGGAGCGCATCCGGTCACCCAGGGGCTGGACGACTTCTTCCTCTTCGTGGAGGAGGACGGCGAGGAGACGGCACGGCTCACGGTGGACGTGGCGGCCCGGCGCATCCCGCGCCGGTTCGGCCTCGACCCACGCCGCGATGTGCAGGTGCTCGCCCCCATGCACCGCGGCCCCGCGGGCGCCGGCGTGCTGAACGGGCTCCTCCAGCAGGCCGTCACCCCGGCCCGCCCCGATCTGCCGGAGCGGCGCTTCGGCGGCCGCACCTTCCGCGTCGGCGACAAGGTGACCCAGATCAGGAACAACTATGAGAAAGGCGCCAACGGCGTCTTCAATGGAACGGTGGGAGTCGTCACCTCCCTGGACACCGTGGAGCAGCGGCTCACCGTACTGACCGACGAGGACGAGGAGATTCCCTACGACTTCGACGAGCTGGACGAGCTGGCCCACGCCTACGCGGTGACGATCCACCGGTCGCAGGGCAGCGAGTATCCCGCCGTCGTGATCCCTGTCACCACCGGAGCGTGGATGATGCTCCAGCGAAACCTGCTCTATACCGCCGTCACCCGGGCGAAACGACTGGTCGTGCTCGTGGGCTCGCGCAGGGCGATCGGCCAGGCGGTCCGCACCGTCTCCGCAGGCCGACGCTTCACGGCCCTCGACCATCGGCTGGCTCGGGCGGCAAGATAGGCACTCGGTGCCACCATTCGGCCCCCCGACCGACCCCGAGTGCACGCGGCCACGCCAAATGGGGGACAGTAGGGGTAGTCAGGGCACCTGCCAACCTCGAAGAAGAGGCACGACGTCGGTGAGGGAATGACGTGAGCGACAACTCTGTAGTACTGCGGTACGGGGACGGCGAGTACAGCTACCCGGTGGTCGAGGGCACCGTTGGGGACAACGGCTTCGACATCGGCAAGCTGCGCGCCGACACCGGCCTGGTCACCCTGGACAGCGGCTATGGGAACACCGCGGCCTACAAGTCCGCGGTCACCTACCTCGACGGCGAACAGGGAATTCTGCGCTACCGCGGTTACCCCATCGAGCAGATCGCCGAGCGCGGCACCTTCCTGGAGACCGCCTACCTTCTCATCAACGGTGAGCTGCCCACCGTCGACGAGCTCGCCGCCTTCCGCGGCGACATCACGCAGCACACGCTCCTCCACGAGGACGTCAAACGGTTCTTCCAGGGCTTCCCGCGGGACGCGCACCCGATGGCGATGCTGTCCTCCGTGGTCAGCGCGCTGTCCACCTTCTACCAGGACAGCCACAACCCGTTCGACGAGAAGCAGCGCTACCTGTCGACGATCCGGCTCATCGCCAAGCTGCCGACGATCGCCGCGTACGCCTACAAGAAGTCGGTCGGCCACCCCTTCGTCTACCCGCGCAACGACCTCGGCTACGTCGAGAACTTCCTGCGGATGACCTTCGCCGTGCCCGCCGAGGAGTACGAGCTCAACCCGGTCGTCGTCGACGCCCTGGACAAGCTCCTCATCCTCCACGCCGACCACGAGCAGAACTGCTCGACCTCCACCGTCCGCCTGGTCGGCTCCTCGCAGGCCAACCTGTTCGCGTCGATCTCCGCGGGCATCAACGCCCTGTGGGGCCCGCTGCACGGCGGCGCCAACCAGAGCGTGCTGGAGATGCTGGAGGCCATCCAGGCCGACGGCGGTGATGTGGACGCCTTCATCCGCAAGGTGAAGAACAAGGAGGACGGCGTCCGCCTGATGGGCTTCGGCCACCGGGTCTACAAGAGCTTCGACCCCCGGGCCAAGATCATCAAGGCCGCCGCCCACGACGTGCTCTCCGCGCTCGGCAAGTCCGACGAGCTGCTGGACATCGCGCTGAAGCTCGAGGAGCACGCCCTCAGCGACGACTACTTCGTCTCGCGCAACCTGTACCCGAACGTCGATTTCTACACCGGCCTGATCTACCGGGCTATGGGCTTCCCGACCACGATGTTCACGGTGCTCTTCGCGCTCGGCCGGCTGCCCGGCTGGATCGCCCAGTGGCACGAGATGATCACCGAGCCGGGTTCCCGGATCGGCCGTCCGCGCCAGGTCTACACGGGAGTCGTCGAGCGGGACTACGTCCCGGTCGAGGCCCGCTGACCCGGCGTCCCGCGCACAGAGAAACGCCCCGCGCCGAATCCCCCCACGGGTTCGGCACGGGGCGCTTCCGTTTCCCGGAGCGGATCCCCCCACGGGTCCGTACCGGGCGTTCTTTGGGTGCGTTCGCCCAGCCGGGCCAAGCCACCCGGGAGGGCCGCTCAAAGCTCTCCGGGCAGTTCGCCCCGACCTGGCGACCGGGCTGTCCCCCAAAGACAACCCGCTCATCATGTCACCGAGTCCGCCGGGAGCCCGGTGTCTTCTCTCGGTTAGACCCCCTCGTAAACCAAAAGGTTACGTTCCAGCCAGTGTGACCTCGGCCTCGGCTACGCATCTCCTACGCCGTCCGCATCATGGCGGACCCCTGTGTCGGTGACGTACCCGCCGTCCCGTAACGTGCTGTCCCTCCTCGAGGAGCGGAGCGTGATGTCGCAGAACGCAAGTGTGGGCCGGCACGTCGTGGTGACCGGCGGAGGAACGGGCATCGGCCGGTCGGTGGCCACCCTCTTCGCCGAAGCCGGCGACCATGTGACCATCGTCGGCCGGCGCCGCGAGGTGCTGCACGCCACCGCCGACGAGCTGAGCGCCCGCCTGGGCCACGACGTGACCCCGGTCGTCTGCGACCTCGCCGATCCGGACGACGTGGAGGCGGCCCTTGCGCGGCTGCCGCGGCGCATCGACGTCCTGGTCAACAACGCGGGCAGTCGCGAACTCGCGATCGGGGCGGGCCCGCACGGGGTGCTGGCCCGCTGGCGCGGCGACTTCGAGCGCAACGTCCTCACCGCCGTCCTGCTGACCGAATCCGTACGCGACCGGCTCCCGGAGGGCGGCCGGGTCATCACCGTCACCTCGGTGGCCGCGCTGCGCGGCGGGGGCTCCTACGGGGCGTCCAAGGCCGCATTGCACGCCTGGAACCACTCCCTGGCGGCTCAGCTCGGCCCGCGCGGCGTGACCTGCAACATCGTCGCCCCGGGCACCGTGGCGGGCACCGAGTTCTTCGGCGCCCGGCTCGACGCGGCCGAGCTGACCCGCAGGGCGGGCCGGACCCTGGTCGGCCGGGTCGGACGGCCCGAGGACGTCGCCTCGGCGGTGGTCTTCCTGGCGTCCCCGGAGGCCGGCTTCATCACCGGCGAGATCCTGCAGTGCAACGGCGGTGAACTGCTCGGCCGCTGAGCTGCCGGGCCCGGCCCCGCAGCCGCAGCGGCCCGTTCGGGGCCGAGCGGCGGCGGGACCGACATCAACCGAACTCCCGGCGCCCGCGATTCCCGGGGCGCCGGGAACTCCACAGACGGACGGTGTCCGCGTACCAGTACGGCTTGCCGCCCTCCACGACGTCGGGGGGCGGCAAGTGCCCGTGCTTGCGGTACGAGCGCACGGTGTCGACCTGCACCCGGATGTGAGCGGCGATCTCGGCGTACGACCAGAGGGTCCGGTCCGTCATCTCCCACGCACCTCCCATGCGCCGGCCTTGGGGGCGGCCGGCCTCGCCGGGACCAACGACAAACGATCAGGGGCGGAAGGGGCTGTCGATCGTCTGTGACGCGAAGCCCGCGTAACGGTGACAAACGTCGAGGACGCATGACCGACCTTGCTGATAATCGGAGGATTCATCGGGGTGTGGCACCCCGGTAGTCGCCGCTGCGCGTACGGACGCCCGTACGCGCAGCGGCATCCGGTCTCCTGAAGGAAGGACGCGTCCGGTCCGCGGGCGCCGCGCGTAAGGTCGGTGGCGTGACGTCGACGAATCCCTTTTTCAGCCCGAGCACCCTTCCGTACGAGCTGCCGCCGTTCGCGGACATCCGCGAGGAGCACTACCTCCCCGCCTTCGAACAGGGGATGGCCGAGCACCTCGCCGAGACCGAGGCCGTAGCCGCGAACCCCGAGCCGCCGACCTTCGAGAACACGATCGTCGCCCTGGAGCGCTCCGGGGACCTGCTGGACCGCGTGTCGAAGGTCTTCTTCAACCGCGCGAGCTCCGACACCGCTCCCGGCATCCAGGAGATCGAGGCCAAGGTCAACCCCGCCCTCGCCGCCCACGCCGACGCCGTCCACCTGAACGCCGACCTCTACGTCCGCATCAAGGCGCTGTATGCGAGCCGCACGGAACTCGGTCTGGACGCCGAGGCGCTGCGGTTGCTGGAGCGCTACCACACCCGTTTCGTCCGCGCGGGCGCCGAGCTCTCCGAGGAGGGCCGCGAGCGGCTGAAGGCGCTCAACGCGCGGATCGCCGAGGCCTCCACGGCCTTCGAGCAGAACCTGTTCGCCGACACCAAGGCCGCCGCCCTGGTGCTCGACAGCCCCGAGGAGCTGTCGGGGCTCTCCGCCGACGCCGTCGCCGCCGCGGCGGCCAACGCCACCGCCCTCGGCCACGACGGCAAGTACGTCCTCAGCCTGAAGAACTTCTCCAACCAGTCGGAACTGGCCTCGCTCGACGACCGCGCCCTGCGCCGGCGCCTGCTGGAGGCCTCGCTCGGCCGGGGCCTGACCTCCAACGGCGAACTCACCGTCCGGCTCGCCGCACTGCGCGCCGAGCGTGCCGCTCTGCTCGGCTACGAGAACCACGCCGCGTACGTCGTCGCCGACCAGACCGCGGGCACCCCGGAAGCCGTGACGTCCTTGCTGACCCGGCTCGTGCCGCCCGCCGTCGCCAACGCCGAGCGCGAGGCCGCGGCCCTGGCCGCCGCCTCCGGGCTGGAGGACTTCTCCGCCTGGGACTGGGCGTACTGGTCGGAGAAGGTCCGCAAGGCGGAGTTCGACATCGACACCGCGGCGATGCGCCCCTACTTCGAGCTCGACCGGGTGCTGCGGGACGGCGTCTTCCACGCCGCCGGGCAGGTCTACGGACTGAGCTTCACCGAGCGCCCCGATCTCATCGGCTACCACCCCGACGTCCGGGTCTTCGAGGTCTTCAACGCGGACGGCTCCCCCCTCGGCCTCTACCTCGGCGACTTCTTCGCGCGCGCCTCCAAGCGCGGCGGCGCCTGGATGAACAGTCTGGTCGACCAGTCCGCGCTCACCGGCCGCAAGCCCGTCGTGGTCAACAACCTCAATGTCGCCAAGCCCGCCGAGGGCGAGCCCGCGCTGCTCACCTACGACGAGGTGAACACCCTTTTCCACGAGTTCGGCCACGCCCTGCACGGCCTGTTCTCCGACGTCCGGCACCCCTTCTTCTCCGGCACGGCCGTTCCGCGCGACTTCGTCGAGTACCCCTCGCAGGTCAACGAGATGTGGGTGACCCGGCCGGAGGTGCTGGCCCACTACGCCCGCCACCACGAGACCGGTGAGCCCATGCCCGCCGAGCTGGTGGCCCGGATGGAGGACGCGGAGCGCTTCGGGCAGGGCTTCCGCACGGTGGAGTACCTCGCGGCCGCCGTCCTCGACTGGGCCTGGCACACCATCCCGGCCGGACACGACCCCGGCGACGCCGAGGAGTTCGAGGCCGCCGCCCTGAAGGAGGCCGGACTCGCGCTGCCCGCGATCCCGCCGCGCTACCGCAGCACCTACTTCGCGCACATCTTCGCCCACGGCTACAGCGCCGGGTACTACTCGTACATCTGGAGCGAGGTGCTCGACGCCGACACCGTGGAGTGGTTCAAGGAGAACGGCGGCATGCGGCGCGAGAACGGCGACGTCTTCCGCCGCGAACTGCTCTCGCGCGGCGGGAGCGTCGACCCGATGGCGGCGTTCGAGGGCTTCCGCGGCCGGGCGCCGCGCATCGAGCCGCTTCTGGCGCGCCGGGGGCTGACCGGCTGAGCTCCGCGGCGCCTGATCCGGCGCCTTCCCCGGAGCGGGGAGCGTCCGTACGGCCTGCGGACGCTCCCCGGTTCGGGGCGTCTCGGCCAGGCCGGCGGCCTCCGCAAGCCCGGTTGCGTAAACGGATCGAACCCTTGGTCCGGACCTATCAGGAATGATCTATACCGGATAGGTCACGGCCGCATTACAGACAGCTCTTGTCCCTGCGCGCATGGTGAAGCTCTGTCACGGTGTCCTCACATCCGAGCCTCAGGGGGTTCACCATGTCTCAGCAGTCACACGTATCGCCACCGAACCAGTACGCACCGCTTCCGGAACAGGGCCGGAGCCGACCGCCGAAGAAGTCGGGCGCGGGGAAGATGATCGTCGGCGGGGCCGTCGCCGTCGCCGTCATCGGCGGAGGCGTCGCGTACGTCCTCCAGGGCGGGGCCGACAAGGGCGGTTCGGGGGGTGATTCCTCGGTCGTCGCCGAGTCCCCGGCGAGAGGCGCGGGCCAGAAGGCGGATCTGGCGGACGCGAAGATCACCTCGTGCGGCCTCACCGACTTCAGCAAGTTGCCCAATGCCGAGCTGACCATCACCAACCACAGTTCGGCGACCTCCGACTACCAGGTGCACATCGAGTTCCTGAGCACCAACGGAGAGCACCTCGCCCAATCCGTCGCCAACGCGTCCGGCCTGGCCGCGGGGGACAAGGCCGAGACGAGTGCTCAGGGGGCCCAGCCGCTTTCCGGGAAGATCACCTGCAAGGTCACCGAGGTGCTCCGCAAGTCGGGTTGACCCCGGTCGCCCCACCCGGTCGTCGGGGCGGGAGCGCGGTGCCGCCGCCCGCCCTCCGCCGCCCTCGGGCACCGGAGCTCCAGTCCGCGTCCCGGACACCGCGGCTGGGCATCGCGGGCTCCCGCCGGTGGGGCGGGTGTACGAACGACGAACGCGGAAGGCCCGCCCCCGGCAACCGGGAGGAAATTTCCGCTCGGTGCCGGGGCGCGTTACGCCTATCGGTCCGGCGGGCCGGCGGCCCCAGGGCCAACCTGCCGCCGCGACCGCTGCCGCCCGGGGCCGGCCGGTGGCCGCCTCAGGCGCCGATACGCGGAGGCGTGGCGGTGCCGTGGACCCGCTTGGCGTGTGCCGCGTACTTGCGTCGCGCCAGGATGGGGACGAGGAGCCGGACCGGCAGTGGAGCCGACGCGAGGACGCCCTTGAGTACCTGCGGATCGGCTTCGTACGCCGCTACTCCGAGGACCAGGGGCAGGAGGTTCTTCGGAATGGCCGCCATGCCGTGCTCGCCGAGCGCGTGCCACTCCTTCGCGGTGACGTGCTTCTCGACCAGCGGCAGGATCTCCCTCTCCTCCAGCGCCATGTGCTCCTCGAGGACGGTCGCCAGCTGCTGGAACACCTCGGCGAGCGCCGCGCCGCCCTGTCCGGTGGAGCGCCAGCCGGGGAGCAGTCCGGTCGCCTCCTTGTACAGTTCGTCGATCGCGTGGTGCTGCTCCTCCATGGTCGGCACGATCGCCGCGGCCTCAGCGCCTCCGCGCTCCGCCAGCTTGGGCCACAGCAGCAGGTCTTCGCCCTCGTGGTGCCCGTGCAGGAGGTCGCAGATCAGTACGGCATGGGAACCCACGACCTCCGCGCGCTGCGTGTCGCCCGGCCGGACGGACCGAATGAGGTCGGGAAGCAGCCGGAACTCCCGGCGCAGTCCCGCGTGGGCCATGTACATGTCGCGCGTGTCAGCCATGGGTTCGTTGAGGAGTGCCATCTTCTTCTTCCCTAGGTGTCGCGGCAGCGCTCCCGCTACGGGATGCGGCCGGTGTGCATAGGCCGGGCACGTCGTCGTGTACGGCAAGGCAGCCCGGTCGGACTGTGCGGCAGCCCTCGAGGGGATCGCCGAGGTGCGCTCTCCGGCGGGTCGGGTGCGTCGACCGGAACGCGGCCCTGGGGGAAACGCGATAGGCCGCAGCCGCCACAAGATCATGCCGAACCGGTGCCGGCGCGGCATCGGCCAGATGACTCGACCGCGCGGCCCGAGTAGCGGTAACGGAACGGTCTCAGCGCGCCCCTGGGGACAGGACCGGCTCCCGTCCCCGGACACGACGGGCCCCCGGGTCCTCACCCCCTCCGCTCAGGAGCGGGCCGGCCCCAGCCGCCCGCTTCCTGCCGGACGGGAGCACCGCGACGCGGTCACGGCTGGTCCAGGCCGGCCAGGGCGTCGCGCAGCGCGGCGCGGGAGGTGATCCCGAGCTTGGGGAACACCTGGTAGAGATGGCCGCTCACCGTGCGGTGGGAGAGATGGAGCCGCTCGGCGATCTGCTTGTTGGTGAGTCCGGAGGCGGCGAGGTGGGCCACCTCGGATTCCTGCGGTGTGAGCACGGCGGGGCCCCGATGGGGCCGGGCCGTCCAGCCGGCTGCCTTGAGGTGGCGCCCGGCCCGGTCGGCCCACGGGCGCGCGCCGAGCTCCCCGAAGATGTCCAGTGCCGTCACCAGCGTCTTCCTGGCGGCTCTGGTCATCCTCGCTTTCCGCAGCCGTTCGCCGTGGGCGAGGGCCACCCGCGCCCGCTCGAAGGGCCAGTCGTCGGTGCCGGGAAGCGACAGCGTCCGCTCGAACAGTGCCGTCGCCTCGTCCGCCTCCGGGGTCGCCAGGGCCGTGGCCGCGCCGACGAGCAGTGCGAGGCGCGGTGAGATGTCCGCGATCCCGGCTTCCTGAACGGCCCGCACATGGGCGGTCGCCGCTTCCGGGCGGTCGGTGCGCACGGCGGCTTCCACCAGGTCCATCACCACCCAGATCGCGTGCGGGGCGTAGCGCGCCAGCGAGCCGGCCGGGCTGATGGCCTCCGCGTGCCGGAACACGCTCTCGAAGTCCTCCTCCGCGAGCGCTGCCAGCACCCGGATGTGCGCGGCGGCGCTCAACATCTGGCCCGCGCCACGGGAGACCGCCCAGGACGTCATCGCGTCGGCCGTCTCCACAGCGGGGCCGAGGTCACCGCGTGCCGCCGCGACCAGAGCCTTCTCGTACCGGAAATACCAGGTGTAGAAGGGGTTGTCGACCTGCTCCCTCAGCCGGAGCCCCTCGTCGGCCAGCTGGACGGTCTCGTCCCAGCGGCCGGTGTTGAACGCGTCCTGGCACAGCACCGGAAGGACGGCGAGCTTCTTGACGGCCAGGCCCGAGTCCGCCTCCTGCTGCCGTACCCGGCGGGAAGCGTCGCGCACGCGGGACAGCCTGTCCACGTAGACACCAGCGGTGCCGATGCGGACGATGCTCGTCGGGTCGCTCTCCTCGGCCAGTCCGGCCAGCAACTCGTCCAGTGCGCGCAGCGCCGCGCCGCCGGCCCGCGCGGGATCACCGAGTGTCACCGCGGACGCCGTGATCACCGCGGGCACGTCCGGCAGCCGTCCCACGATCCTGTGGAAGTCCTGCCACAGCTCCGGCCGGCCGCCGAAGTGGCACAGGAGAATCAGCAGGTACAGGGCCTCGTCGAGGGCGGGATCATAGGAGTCGTGCCGGTGGAGCACCTGCTCGATGGCGGCCACGATCACTTGGTGGGCCATGTCGATGTCCCCTGTGCCGTTGAGCATCAGGTGGACCGCGGTGGCCGCCGCGTACAGGGAGGCGTGGTCGTCGGTGCCGGCCTGCCGGGCGTCCTCGAGGAGATGGGAGGCGTTGACGAGTTCACCGGTCGCGTCGGCGCCGATGAAGGCCCCTTGGGCGAGCCGGCGGGCGCGGTCGGGCGCCGCGGGGCTCAGGTGCCCGGCTCGCGTGAGGGCCTGGATCGCAGCGAACGAGTCACCGCGTGTGACGGCCGTGTGGGCGCTGCGTTCGAGGAGGGCCGCGACCTCCTCGTCGGGTTCCACCGCCGCTTCGCCCAGATGCCATGCCCGGCGCTCGAGCTGGTCCTCCAGGACGTCGGCGATGGCGCGGTGCGCCGCACGGCGCTCCGCGGTGGTGGAGGCGCCGACGATCGCCGAGCGGATCAAGGGGTGGCGGAAACCCAGGCGATGGCCGTTGTCGTCGAACCGGATCAGGTCGTCCTGTTCGGCGGGGCCCAGGTCGGCCAGCGTCGCCTGGACGGAGGAGTGCCGCCCCGCGCGCTGCAGGACGGCCAGGTCGCCGGTCCCGTCCAGCGCGGCGATCAGGAGCAGACGGCGGGAGGCGGGAGCCAGGCCCGAAAGCCGGGAGACGAAGAGCGCTTCCAGGCGCTGCCCCAGGGGCAGGACATCCGGGAGGCGCTCCAGTGCGGAACGCTGGGGTCCGGTCAGGGCGGTGGGCAGCTCCAGCAGGGCGAGCGGGTTGCCGTGGGCGGTGGTGACCACCCTCTCCAGCACGCTCCAGACCAGGTCCGGGTGCCGCAGGCCGACGAGCCGGCGCGCGGACGACGGGTCCAGGGGCAGCACCTGGTGTTCGGGTATGCCCGCGTGGTCGAGGCCTTCGCCTCGCCCGCGGGCCGCGGCCAGCACGGTGATGCCGGTACCGCTGAGGCGGCGGGCCACCAGGCCGAGGACCACGGCGCTGGCCCGGTCGATCCAGGGCAGGTCGTCCACGATCAGCAGCAACGGCTGGTCCGCGGCCGCGTGCTGCAGCAGCGCCAGGGCGGCGTTGGCGACGACGAGAGTCCGCGGCGGTGAACCCGTACCGAAACCCAGGGCCACCCGCAGTGCCTCGCGGTACACGTCGTCGAGCGCGTCGATCTCCTCAAGGAGCGGGAGAAGCACCTGGTGGAGACCGGAGTACGTCATGCCCGACTCGAACTGCGCGCCTGCCGCCCGCAGGACGCGGACCCCGGCCGCGCAAGCGCGCTGGGCGGCCCTTTCCAGCAGGGCGGTCTTGCCCACCCCCGCCTCGCCCGACAGCAGCAGCGCCCCTGGGGCGTCCGCCGGACGGCGGAGGAGGCCGTCGATCAGTTCGAGTTCCTGATGGCGCCCGACCAGGTTCTCCGCCTCGCAGGTGCGCGAACGGTGATCGTGGTCCACAAGCGACTCTCCATTGCGTGGATTCTTCAGGGTGCGTGGCGCCGGCGCACCCGGGTGGTGCGGTTGCCATGAGGCGCGCCCGGGACGGGCAGAAGGCACCGGGCAGGGCGGCAGAACCGGGCAGGGCGGCCGGGAGCCGCACCGCTGCTCGCGCGCCCGCGGGGCGCGCACTGTCCCGGGTGGCTCTGCCGCCTCTCACCGGGTGCCGGAAACGAGAGCGCCGACCCCGATGCTACTGCTCCGCCCCGGGGCCGGGGCGCTGTGCGCGGCTGCCGTGCGGGTTTGCCGTACGGGGGCAGTTGTGCGGCGGGCCTCCGTACCGGAGGAGGCCCGCCGCGGCGCGTTCGTCAGCCCATCGCGGACATGTCCGAGTGGTCCATCGAACCGTGGTCCATCGGGCCGTGCTCCGCCGGCGGGGCGCCGCCACCGGCCGGCTTGCCCGGGTTGTTCATCATCTTGAGCATCATGTTCTGCAGGGTGAGCACCGGTGCCGGCATGACGACGAAGGGTCGCATCATGCCCTCGTCCTCGTGGTCGAGGATGTGGCAGTGGTACATGAACCGGCCGGTCTCACGACCGAACTGGCCGGCGACCGTGACCATGGAGTTCGGCGTCAGGTTGACGGTGTCCTTCCAGCCCGACTCGCTGGTGGCGACGGGCAGGGGGCTCTTGACGGCGATCGGCGCGGTAGTGCCGCCCAGCGCCGTGTCGAAGGTGGTGCCGTCGACCGCGTGGCGCTCGAGCACCTGGAAGTTCATCAGGTGGATGTGCATCGGGTGCTGGATCTGCTGCTGGACCGGGCCCACGCTGATGAACGTCCACTTCTCCCAGCTCCCGGCAGCGGCGAAGAAGTTGGTGGCGTCCTCGAAGTGCTTGCCCACGACGCGGAAGGTGCGGGTGCCGCCGGGCAGGGCGAGCTGCACGACACCCTTGCCGGTGCCCGTGCCCGCGGGAGCCTCCTGCAACTCCATGATCGTCGGCATGCCCATCGGGTCGAACGAGAGCATGACGAAACGCTCGACGGCGTCCCGCGGTACGTCGGACGCGGTCAGGCGCTTGAACCGCGGGTCCAGCTTCTTCGGCGCCGCGTAGGACCGCTTCCGCTCCTTGCCCACGCGGAACTGCATGACCTGCGGGTACGGCACGCCGGCCGGGGGCACGGGGGTGCCCGCGGGGGCGGGGGGCGCACCGGGAGCGCCGGGCGCGACATTGACGAGCTTGAGCCGCCGGCCGCGGAAGGCCGCGAAGTCGATGACGACGTCAACGCGCTCGGCGGGGGTGAGGGTGAGGCTCTCCTCGACGCTCTGCGGCTTGTCCAGCAGGCCCATGTCGGTGCCGATCACCTGGATCGCGCCCTTGACGGCCTTCCCGCTCTCCTCGTCCACCAGGGCGAGGGTGTAGGCCCGGGCGTTGGAGGCGTTCACCACGCGGAAGCGGTAGGCGGTGGCCTCCACGTCCAGGTAGGGCCACACCCGGCCGTTGACCATGGTGTAGGGGCCTTGGAACTGCACCGCGGCCGTCATTACTCCGGGGATGGACGGACCGACCTGGATCCGCTTCGCGAGGAGCTGTCCGTTGATCCGCCCCTTGCTGTCCGTGTCGAAGTTGACGTCGGCGATGGTCAGCGGAATCTCGTACCGGCCGCGCGGCAGGTCGAGGTGGTCCTCGTTCTCGTCGCGGATGATGTAGTTGCCGAGCAGGCCCGCCATCACGTTGAGCGCCGTCACCGGCATTGCGTGGTCGTGGTAGAAGAGGTGCGCCGCGGCCGTGTCGTTGGTGTACTCGGCGAGCTGCGCGCTGCCCCGGGTCACGCCCGAGTCAGGAGCGCCGTCGGATATCGCGTGCTGCCGGCCACCGTGCAGGTGCACCGAGGTCCAGGCGGTCAGCGCGGCCACCTCGGGCCGCTCCTTCGCGCCCTGGGAACCGGGGGTGTTCAGCGCCAGGAAGCCCGGCGGCGGGCCCTGGGGTTCCACGAAGACGGCCTTGACGGGGGTGGTGCCGGTCAGTTCGTTCCGCCAGGCGAGCCGGAACTTCTGTCCGCGACGGGCCTCGATGGTCGGGCCGGGGAAGTGGCCCTCATAGGTCCACATCCGGGTCGCGGGGAGCTGCGAGTGCAGGCGTATCGGCTTCTCGACGAGGCGGACCTCGGTGGTGCCCCGGCTCGAGGGCTTCAGGGTGGGTGGAATCGGCAGTTCGTCCTTGAACGGGGTCAGTTCGGTCACCTGCGGCTGCGAGGGGCCCTTGAGGTCGTGCCCCTTCCCGCCCGTCAGCCGCGCGGACCCGTCCACCGCGGCCTGGGCCTCGGTGCCCCCGCCGCCCAGCAGGTTCACCCCGCCGTAGGCGGCCACGCCGGCGACGGCGCCTCCCGCGATTCCGAAGAAGGTCCGCCTCTTATGCGCTGCCACTTGCTGTGCACTCCTTGAAGTTCAAATCCGCGACGGCTCGTGCGCCCACCCGTGAGCGCGTCACCCCCCTGTCCGGATGGACCAGTGGGGAGTACGCCGCCATGCAGGGCACCCGTGGAGCGGGATCGCCCCGTCGCTGGCTGCCACCGAAAGCCGCGCTCGGGCAGGGCCCGCGCGGCACCGCCCCGCCGTACGTCGTTCGCGCGGAGGGCGGCGTGGGATCGGTGATGGACGCGCGCTCCGCAGGGAACCGCGTGCCTCGGCCGGACGCCACATGCGCCCGGCGCATGGGTGCGCACCGGGCCCCGGACGCTCGCTACCACGATCGCCATGACGGATCGCACGGCTTTTCGGAGGGCGCGCCGAACACTCGCGCCCTCCGAATCGCTGTAACCCCCGTTACGTGTGGATGCTTCGGCGCGACCGCTTCAAGGCGCGCCTGAAGCACGCGCCCCTAGATCGGCACGCCGAAATCCACAGTGATGAGCCTAGGCAGCGCCGCGTGGCCGGGCATGCGTCATTTGACGTGTGTGGTTCGCGCAGCGTGGCGTCGAATCTCGTGGCCACCGCCGGGAGCCGCCTTGCCGTCCGGCGTGGGGGCGTCTCGCACGGGAGCGCACGTCTCCCGGCCTCGTGGCAGCGGTGTTGAGCGTGTGGTCTGCGCGTACCCACGGCACCAAGCGCCGGTGGAGGCGTTGGGAGGCCGAGTTCACGCGCCCCTGCTGTGGCGAGGGCTGGGGCCCGGGGCAAGCTCCAAGAGGCTTCGCTCCTGCTTCCGTCGCGGGCCGCCGCAGAACTCCGCGTACAGGTCCAACGCCTCGACCTGGTCCCTCTCGGGCGGAGGCGTCACGAGTTGCTGGCCGACTCGGATTCGGCGTGGGGGCAGCGCAGGTGCTGACCGCGCCATAAACCAGGGTGACCAACACCCGGTCGGTGAAACGAGGTCGTGCTTCGGCCCGGGCCCAGGCCGCTGCCCGCGGCTGCCGCCGCGTTGTCGCGGACTCACAGCGCGCGGCCCACGGCCCGGCCGGCTTCTCGGTCAAACCTCCGAGCTGGGCACGGGAGATGCCGGTGAAGGCAGGAGGGACAAGGCCCGCAGGGGCCCATTCCTTCGTCACGCACCGTAGGAACCCGCGCGGCTCTCCCCGCGTTACGGGCCGCCTGGACTCTGTCCTGCCTGCTGGTCGTGGTCCGAGAGCGTTGCCGCGGCGAGCCGCTACTCACCGTAGGCGTTCCGCCCCACATCGTGCGCGCATCGTCGGGCGCAGGACGCTCGACGTGACGGACCGGCTCGGGACGCCGCCGGCCGTCGAATGCCGCAGCCGCGCGCAGCCGCAGGCGTCGCCGTCGGAGACGCCAAACGCCCTGGAGGGGAGTCTCCCTCTGGGGCGTTCGTGCCGGCAGGCATGGGTGCCCCCGGCAGGACTCGAACCTGCGACCAAGCGCTTAGAAGGCGCCTGCTCTATCCACTGAGCTACGGGGGCCGGGCGTTGGCCGCGACCGAACCCGTCCCTTGTGTCGACGGTCCCGTGACCTTGCCGGGGACAAGGATAAGGCGCGGCTGATGTGCGGCCGGTTGCTTCGCCTTCATGACACGTTGTGTAGGTTCGGTGAAGCGGTCTGATAATCGCAGGCAGGTGCGAATGGCGCATCTGTTTCGCGGCCTCAGTCGACGGCTGTTGTGCACTCGTTATGCCGCTGTCTCTTCCGACCCTTCTGTCGCGTTCCGGGCCTTCTTGCGGGCGATAGGCGTGAAGTAGGCGGAATACACTTCAAAAACCCATCAAAATGGGGCATTCTGCCAATGTGGCGATCTTGGATGTACGGCCCGAACTCCTCGACGCGCTGTCGGCCCTGCGCGACCGCGTCGCGGACGCGCGTTTCCCTCTCCCCCTCCCCGGAGCCGAGCGGGCCCGCCGCACACGACAGGAACTGCTGGCGCAGCTCGACGACTATCTGGTGCCCCGGCTGAAAGCCCCCGAAGCGCCGCTGCTGGCCGTGGTGGGCGGTTCGACCGGGGCGGGGAAGTCGACGCTCGTGAACTCGCTGATCGGCCGGCGGGTGAGCGACGCGGGCGTGCTGCGCCCCACGACGCGCACACCGGTGCTGGTGTGCCACCCCCAGGACCGCGCCTGGTTCGCCGACCCCAGGGTGCTGCCCGGCCTCGCCCGCGCCTGGGCGCCGCGCCCCCGGGCCGCCGCCGACGGGAGGGAGCACGCGGACAGGAGCGACGAGGACCGCGAGGCGGAGGAGATCAGGCTGTGGCTGCGCCTGGAGACGGACGACGCGCTGCCGCGCGGGCTCGCCCTCCTGGACGCGCCCGACATCGACTCCCTGGTCTCCCGCAATCGCGAGCTCGCCGCGGAACTGCTCTGCGCGGCCGACATCTGGATTCTGGTGACCACCGCGGCGCGCTATGCCGACGCCGTGCCGTGGCATCTGCTCCGCACGGCCAAGGAGTACGACGTCACTCTGGCCACCGTCCTGGACCGGGTGCCGCACCAGATCGCCGACGAGGTCTCCCAGCACTATGCCGCGCTGCTGACCCGGGCCGGGCTCGGGGACGTGCCCCGGTTCACCGTCCCGGAGCTGCCCGAGTCGGCCGGGGCCGGCGGGCTGCTGCCGCACACCGCCGTGGCGGCGCTCGGCAGCTGGCTCGCGCACTGTGCCGAGGACCCGGCCGCCCGGCACCAGGCGGCGCGGCGCACCGTGTCCGGCGTCCTGCGATCGCTCGGCAACAGGCTCCCGGAACTGGCCGGCGCCTCAGCCGCCCAGCATGCCGCGGCGGTGCGCCTGACCCGTCAGGTGGACGACGCCTACGACGAGGCCGAGTCGCGCGCGCAGGAGGCGGTCCACGCGGGAGCGCTGCTGGCCGGGGAGGCTCTGGCCAGCTGGCGCGGTTACCCCGATTGCGGTCCCGCGGCGCTGCTGGCAGCCCTGGCCGAGAGTCTGGCCGCGCTGCTGAGGACGCAGGTCGCCGCAGCCGACGAACGGACCCTCGACGCGTGGCGCGGTGACCCCGCGGGCGCCGAACTGGTGGAGGACGCGGACCCGGAGGCGGCGTCCGACGACGTCGCCGAGCGGATCGAGGAGGCCGTCGACACCTGGGGATTCACGGTGCGCCGCCTCGCGGACCAGGCGGTGCGCGCGAGCACGGAGGGCGTCGACCCGCAGCACGCGGCGGCGCTGATCGCGGTCGCTGTGCTCGGCGGCCGCAAGGGCACGGTCGCGGGGGAGCGGCTCGCCTCGCTCGTCGGCGCGCACGCGGCGCTGCGTGCGGGCGACCGGGCGCGCGAGGAGCTGGACCGTCTGGTCGCGGACGTGCTCGACGCCGAGCGGGAACTGCGGGTGCTGCCGGTGGACGCACTCGACGTGACGGCGGCCCAGCAGGCGTCGCTGATCGCGGAGCTTTCGGTCGTGCAGAAGTCGTACCAACTCCAGGAGAGGTGATCAGGTGCTCACAGAGCGGGTGGACGCGCTGTCGGAACTGCTCGGGCTGTCGCGCACCCGCGTGAGCCACGAGGCGCTGGACGGGGCCGGGGAGCTGCTGGAACGGGTCGGCGACCGGCGCCGGCTCTCCACCGACCACACGGTGGTGGCGTTGGCCGGGGCGACGGGCAGCGGAAAGTCGTCGCTGTTCAACGCGCTGACGGAACTGGACCTCTCGCGGATCGGGGTGCGCCGACCGACCACCTCGGCGCCGGTCGCCTGCGCATGGGACCCACGTGGGGCCTCGGGGTTGCTGGACCGGCTCGGCATCGGGCCCACGGCGCGGTTCGCCCGCCACAGCCTGCTGGACGAGGGTGCGGAGCGGACGGACGACGGCCCCGCCGGCCTGGTCCTGCTCGACCTGCCGGACCACGACTCGGCGGCGACGGCCCACCGCGAGCAGGTGGACCGGGTGCTGAAACTCGTCGACGTCATCGTGTGGGTGCTCGACCCGGAGAAGTACGCGGACGCCGCCCTCCACGAGCGCTATCTGCGGCCGCTGGCCGGGCACGCCGACGTGACGATCGTCGTCCTCAACCAGATCGACCGGCTCCCGGAGGAGGCCGTCGAGCAGGTCCTCGACGACCTGCGGCGGCTGCTCGACGACGACGGGCTCGCCGTCGGGGAGCACGGAGAGGACGGCGCGATGGTGATGGCCGTCTCGGCACTGAGCGGCGAGGGCGTCCCGGAGCTGAGGGCGGCCATCGGCCAGGTCGTGGCCGAGCGTGCCGCCGCGAGCCGGCGGCTGTCGGCGGACGTCGACGGGCTCGCGGAGCGGCTGCGCCCGCTGTACGTCGCCGAAGGAGTGACGGGGCTGACCGACCGGGCTCGTGAGGACTTCACGGCGAGCCTCGCGTACGCGGTGGGCGCCGCGGCGGCGGGCCGGGCGGCGGAGCGGGCATGGGCCAGGGCCGCCGAGGAGGCGTGCGGCACCCCGTGGCGGCATCTGCGGCGGGTCCGCGGGGCCGGGCCGGACGACGCCGCCCTCCACGGCCGCCGTCCGGAACTGTCGGCGTCGCGCGCGTCGGTCGACGAGGCCGTGCGCGCGGTCGCCGCGGAGGTCGTGGTCGGGTTGCCCGCTCCCTGGGCGCAGGCGGTACGGGAGGCGGCGCGCCGCGGCGGCCGCACGCTCCCGGAGGCACTGGACGCGGCGATGGAGCGGGTGGCGCCGGACGAGCCGCTGCGTCCTCGGTGGTGGTCGGTGGTCGGCACGGCGCAGTGGCTGCTGGCGCTGCTCGCGACGGCCGCGCTGGTCTCGGGGAGCGCGACGGCCGCGGGCGCGCTGCGGCTGCCGTGGTGGCTGCCGCCCGTACTGCTGGCGGTGGGAGCTGTGGGCGGCCCGCTGCTCACCCGGGTGAGCAGGTTCGCCGCCCGCGGCCCGGCCCGCCGGTACGGTCAGGCCGCAGAGCGGCGGATGGCCGATGCGGCGGCCGACTGCGGGCGTGCGCGGGTGTTGGAACCGCTGGCGGCCGAACTGCTGCGTTACCGGGAAGTGCGGGAGCAGTACGGGGTGCTCGCCGGAAACCACTTCAGGGTGACGGAGTTGTCCACAACCAGCCAGTAATCCACAGGTCGAATCCGAAGTCCCCGCCGCGGGCGCGGCGGTCCCATCATGGAGCCATCGCGGGGCCGGCGGCAGGGGGCCGCCCGGCCGGCGACGGCAACGGGGAGCGTCGGCAATGAACGAGACACTGGTCACCGTCGTGGGGAATGTCGCCACCAGGCCGGAATTCCGGACGACGCCCACAGGGGTCCCAGTCGCCAGGTTCCGCCTGGCCGCGACCGCGCGCCGCTGGGACCGGGAACGCGGGGGCTGGTCGGACGGGCACACCAGCTTCTACACGGTGTGGGCCTGGCGGCAGCTGGGGGAGAACGTGGCGGCCTCGGTCGGGGTCGGTGAACCACTGCTCGTCCAGGGACGCCTGAGAGTGCGTGAGGAGGAGCGGGACGGGCAGCGGTATCTCTCGGCCGACGTCGACGCGATCACCTGCGGCCATGACCTGGCGCGGGGCACCTCGGCGTTCCGGCGGGTGTCCGCGAGCCGGCCGGAACTCACGGCCGCGCAGGCCGCCGCGGGCGCAGGAGGGCCGCTCCCCGGCGATCCACTGGCCGCGCTGTCAGGATAAAAACGGACAGCTGATTATTCGGCCCGCGGAAAACGTCGGTGATTTATCGACAATTTCCCGTTCATGCCTACGTGCGGGTAACGATTCCGATTCGAATCTCCGGGCGACGTGTGAATCCCGGCGGCCGCGCCGCGGCGGGTTTCTAGGATTCACCGATACCCCCGGCTTTCTGCGGGGATCCACAGCTGTCGGTGAGGCTGCCCCCACGATCGGCCTCGCCCGGAGGGGAAATCATGTTCACTGCACGGAGGCGGGGAGCTGCCCGTCTTGCCGTCGCGATGGTGGCCTCCGGCCTCCTCGCCGCGGGTTCCATAGCCGTTGCCGGGTCCGCCATCGCGGACGACGCGACCCCCACCGCGCCCGGTGCGACGGCGAAGCTCGACGGTCTGAAGATCTTCGGCCAGGCCGAGATCCACGAGAACGGCAAGACGGAGAAGGTCGGCGCCGGCCTCTTCGAGATGTCCGTCGACGGCGGCGGCACGATCCGTACGTACTGCATCGACCTGCACAACCCGACCCAGAACAACGCCGCCTACAAGGAGGTCTCCTGGGACGAGTCGAGCCTCCATGACAACCGCGACGCCGGCAAGATCAACTGGATTCTGCAGAACTCCTACCCGCAGGTGAACGACCTCGCGGCGCTGCGGAAGAGGGCGGCTCTGTCCGGTCCGCTCACCGACAAGCTCGCCGCCGCCGGCACCCAGGTGGCCATCTGGCGCTTCTCCGACAAGGCCGACGTGACCGCCGTCGACCCCGTCGCCGAGGAGCTGGCGGACTGGCTGGAGGAGAACGCCCTGGACCGGAAGGAGCCCGCCGCATCGCTGGTCCTCGACCCGCCGGCGGTCTCCGGCAAGGCCGGTGACGTGCTCGGCCCGATCAAGGTGCACACCAACGCCTCCACCGTTCAGGTGAGCCCCGCGCCCGGCAACCCCTCCGGCGTCAAGGTCACCGACAAGAACGGCGTCGTGGTCACCTCCGCCGAGGACGGCGACGAGCTCTACTTCGACGTCGCGGCCGGTACGCCCGACGGCATGACCTCGCTGAGCGCCGTCGCCAACACCAAGCTCCCGGTCGGTCGCGCCTTCACAGGCGCCAACAGCACCACGCAGGTCCAGATCCTCGCCGGCTCCAGCGACAGCTCCGTTTCCGCGACCGCGACCGCCACCTGGGCCGCCAAGGGCCCGATCCCGGCAGTCTCCGCCCAGGTCAACTGCGCCAAGGGCGGACTGGACGTGACGGCCGCCAACGAGGGTGACCAGCCGTTCACCTTCGAGCTGAACGGCGCGCCGCACACGGTCGAGGCCGGCAAGTCCGAGACCGTGACGGTGCCCGTGGCCGAGGACCAGCACTACAAGGTCACCATCACCGGCCCCGAGGGCTTCGAGAAGACCTTCGAAGGCGTCCTCGACTGCCAGACCGCCGGCAACGGCGGTGACACCCCGTCCTCCTCGCCGAGCCCCGCCACGGCCGGCGGCTCCTCCGAGGGCGCCGGAGACACCGGGTCCACCACCGGATCCGACGCCGCCGGATCCGCCGCCACCGGCTCCACCACCGGGGGCGACCTCGCCGAGACCGGTTCGAGCAGCGCCACCCCGGTGATCGCCGGCATCGCGATCGCCCTGGTCGTCATAGGCGGCGGCGCGGTCTTCCTGCTCCGCAAGAAGAAGGCGGCTCCCTCCGCTGAGTGAACCGACCCCCGAGGCCGCTCATGAGTGAAGGGGGCGGAGGCCGATGGTTCTCCGCCCCCTTCGCCGCCTCGGGCGGCACCTGCCATCCGCCCGTGGCGACCGAGCTCGGCACGCGGCCGGCGCGGCGCCTGCCGGGCAGCGGCCATAAAAGCGACAAGCCCTGCCCCCACGCCCCGCACGCCCTGCGCCCGTGCCGTCGTCATCCCCGAACCTCTCGTCGCCGGGCTGCGACGGCCGACGCTGACCGGCGACGACAGGTTCGGGGCGGTTCGTACCAGGTCGCAGGCGTGCGGGGCACCGCTCAGGTACTCGTTTCCGCCCGGGGGTAGCGGTACGGCAAGATGGGGTGTATCTGCCCACACATCGAATGCCGGACGGTTTCTCTTGGCTGAGTTCATCTACACCATGCGCAAGACGCGCAAGGCGCACGGCGACAAGGTGATCCTCGACGACGTCACCCTGAACTTCCTGCCCGGCGCGAAGATCGGTGTCGTGGGTCCCAACGGCGCCGGCAAGTCGACGGTGCTCAAGATCATGGCCGGTCTGGAGCAGCCGTCGAACGGTGACGCGTTCCTCTCGCCCGGCTACTCGGTCGGCATCCTGCTGCAGGAGCCCCCGCTGGACGAGTCCAAGACCGTGCTGGAGAACGTCCAGGACGGCGTCGGCCCGGTCAAGGCCAAGCTGGACCGGTTCAACGAGATCGCCGAGCTGATGGCGACCGACTACTCCGACGCGCTCCTCGACGAGATGGGCAAGCTGCAGGAGGAACTCGACCACGCCAACGCCTGGGACCTGGACGCCCAGTTGGAGCAGGCGATGGACGCCCTCGGCTGCCCTCCCGGCGACTGGCCGGTGACCAACCTCTCCGGTGGTGAGAAGCGCCGCGTCGCCCTCTGCAAGCTGCTGCTGGAAGCCCCCGACCTGCTGCTGCTCGACGAGCCCACCAACCACCTGGACGCCGAGTCCGTGCAGTGGCTGGAGCAGCACCTGGCCAAGTACGCGGGCACCGTCGTGGCGATCACCCACGACCGGTACTTCCTGGACAACGTCGCCGAGTGGATCCTCGAGCTCGACCGCGGCCGCGCCTACCCGTACCAGGGCAACTACTCCACCTACCTGGAGACCAAGCAGTCGCGTCTGAAGGTCGAGGGCCAGAAGGACGCCAAGCGCGCCAAGCGGCTCAAGGAAGAGCTGGAGTGGGTCCGCTCCAACGCCAAGGGCCGCCAGGCCAAGTCCAAGGCCCGCCTCGCCCGCTACGAGGAGATGGCCGCCGAAGCCGAGAAGATGCGCAAGCTCGACTTCGAGGAGATCCAGATCCCGCCGGGCCCGCGCCTGGGCAACATCGTGGTCGAGGTCGACAACCTCTCCAAGGCGTTCGGCGACAAGGTCCTCATCGACGACCTGTCCTTCACGCTGCCGCGCAACGGCATCGTGGGCGTCATCGGCCCCAACGGCGCCGGCAAGACCACGCTGTTCAAGATGATCCAGGGTCTGGAGTCCCCCGACTCCGGCACGATCAAGGTCGGCGAGACGGTCAAGATCTCCTACGTGGACCAGACCCGCGCCAACATCGACCCCAAGAAGACGCTCTGGGCGGTCGTGTCGGACGAGCTCGACTACATCAACGTCGGGCAGGTCGAGATGCCGTCTCGCGCGTACGTCAGCGCCTTCGGTTTCAAGGGCCCGGACCAGCAGAAGCCGGCCGGTGTCCTCTCCGGCGGTGAGCGCAACCGCCTCAACCTGGCGCTCACCCTCAAGCAGGGCGGCAACCTGCTGCTCCTCGACGAGCCGACCAACGACCTCGACGTCGAGACCCTGTCCTCGCTGGAGAACGCGCTGCTGGACTTCCCCGGCTGCGCCGTGGTCGTCTCCCACGACCGCTGGTTCCTGGACCGGGTGGCCACGCACATCCTCGCCTACGAGGGCGACTCCAAGTGGTTCTGGTTCGAGGGCAACTTCGAGTCGTACGAGAAGAACAAGGTCGAGCGCCTCGGCCCGGACGCGGCCCGGCCGCACCGCGCCACCTACAAGAAGCTCACCCGGGGCTGAGCGGGAGATGGCCCGGCACATCTACCGCTGCCCGATGCGCTGGTCGGACATGGACGCCTTCAGGCACGTCAACAACGTGGTCTTCCTCCGTTACCTGGAGGAGGCCCGGGTCGACTTCATGTTCCGGCTGGCGCCCGGGGAGGGGAGCGCGTCGTTCACGGGCGGGTCGGTCATCGCCCGCCACGAGATCGACTACCTGCGCCCGCTGGTGCACCGGCACGAGCCGGTGACGGTCGAGACCTGGGTGACCAAGGTGGGAGCCGCGTCGCTGACCCTCGCCTACGAGGTCAAGGACCCGGAGACGGTCTATGTGCGCGCCTCCACGGTCGTGGTGCCCTACGACCTCGAGAAGGGCCGGCCGCGCCGGATCACGGCGGAGGAGCGGTCCTTCCTCGAGGAGTACTACGACGACAGCGCCGGGGCGGCCGCCGGCGCCGAAGAGGGGGCAGTCGCCGCATGACGGCACCCCTGCGCCTCGCCGAGGCCAGGGAGGCGGACGGATTCGCCGCCTTCCTGGCCCGGCTGCTCCGCTGGGACAAGGCCGCCGTCGTCCGGTTGCGCGCCTCGGGCACGGCGCTCGCCGTGTTCGGGCAGCCGCCGTTCGGCGCGGGGGTCCTGGCCGTCCGCACCGCTGAACTGGACGAGGACACCGGCGACCTGGACTCGACCGTCTCCGCGGGTCAGCTGCTCGACGGCATCGACGACGTGACGGGCACGGTCGCGGTGCCCGCCTCCGTCACGGGGCCGGCCTGGACGGGTCTCCTCCCGCCGCGCGGCGGCTGGGAGCGGGTGCGGGGCCTGCCGTCCGAGGAGGACGTACGCGCCGTGGCCGCGGCCGCCGTGACCGAGTTCCGCGACCGCAGTGAGGCGCTGCGGCCCGAGAGCCGCACCCGCGCGGAGCTCGACGCCATCGCCGACGACATCTGGTCCCGGCAGCTCGGCGCCACCGGCCTGCCGCTGCGGGTGGTGCACGCCGCCCACGCGCTGGGCTTCCTCCGGCCGGTGCGCACCCCCGTCCCGGCGCCGCGCGCCACGACCGAGCAGCCTGCGGTGCAGCTGCTCGCCGCAGGCCCGTGGCTGCGGCTGCGCACGCCGTACGGCTCCGTCGCGATACGGCGCGGCCCGCAGGGGCTGTCGGTCAGCCCCGTGTGAACGCCCGGGTGACGGTCGCGTGACGGGTCGGGCGACAGGCGCCGTGCTCCGGCCCTGCGGCCGTCAGCCCGGGGTGTTCACCATTGACGCGGCCGCGTAGACCAGGTAGTCCCACAGCTGGCGCTCGTGGTCGGGCTCCAGACCGAGCTCGTCGACCGCGGTGCGCATGTGGCGCAGCCACGCGTCGTGCGCGGCCCGGTCGACCTGGAACGGCGCGTGGCGCATCCGGAGCCGGGGGTGCCCGCGGTTCTCGCTGTACGTGCGGGGGCCGCCCCAGTACTGCATGAGGAACAGACGCATCCGCTCCTCGGCGGGGCCGAGGTCCTCCTCCGGGTACATGGGGCGCAGGATCGGGTCCTCCGCCACGCCTTCGTAGAAGCGGCGGACGAGCCGCCGGAAGGTCGGCTCGCCGCCGACCGCGTCGAAGAACGTCTGCTGCTCGACGGTGCCCCGCGGGATCTCATTCACGCATCCCATGGTCTCAGACGGCCCGCGGTGTCCGAAGGGGGTCACCGTCGCACGGTGGCCGTACGGCAGACAGCGGCTGTTGCGCCGCCGCGGGCGGCTCGGTGACGGGCAGCACCGTCCGGGCCGCGGGAGCCGCCCGCCGCGGTAGGCGCGGGCCCGCTGACCGGGGCGGGCGGGGTTCAGTCGCGGAGGATCGTGATCGTCGTCCAGGCGCCCACGTGCACGCGGTCGCCGTCCGCCAGCGGGACGGGGACGAAGGGGGTGATGGGCTCCTCGTCGCCGTTAAGGGTGGTGCCGTTGGTGGAGCCCTGGTCCACCAACGACCAGCTGCCGTCGGGCTGCTCCACCAGCAGGGCGTGCTTGTGGGAGACGCCCGGGTCCTCGGGTGCCCGGGACAGGTCGATGTCGGGGGCCTCGCCCGTGCTGTGGCGGCGGCGGCCGACGGCGACCCGCGGTCCCCTCAGCGGTATGCGTCGTTCGGGGCTGTACGAGGGGAAGTACAGCCCGCGTGCCTCGGGGCCGCTGCGGGCCATCATGCCGGTGAAGTACTCCCGGTCGGCGGCGACCACGGCGGTCCAGGTGCGCCGGCCCGACAGCCCGGGCCCGGGGTCCGGCAGCCCGGGCGGGGTGAGCAGGAAGTCGTCCGAGCCGACGGTCACCGACTCCGGGGCCAGGGGCTCCGCCGGGCGGTTGATCTGCGACGGGCGGGACATCTGCGACTCGTGGCGCTGGTACGGCGGCTCGTGGCGCTGGTACGGCGGCCCGTCCGGCGGGTAGCCGGGGGAGGAGGGCGGCGCAGGCGGGACGAAGGTCGTCCCGGCCTGGATGACGAAGTTGTAGCGGCACTCCTCGCAGAACTGGGCGTACCCCTCGCGCGGGGTGCCGCAGTCGGGGCAGGGCTCGGCGGCCGCGGTGGCGTCCGGGACGTAGCCGAGCCCGCCCGTGCCACGGCCGTACCCCGGGTCGTAGGGGGCCTCGTGACCATGGGTGTGGGCGGGGGAGTACCCGCCCGAGTACGGCGGTGGCGGCGGGGACTCGCCCGGCACCGCGTACGGGGACGGCGGCGGGGCGGGAACGGGAGGGGGCGGTGGCGCGGACATGCGTATTCCGCACACCTCGCACCAGTCCTCCGTCGCGGACTGGTGACCGTTCGGGCACGTCGACATGTCGCTGCCTCCCCCTTAGCCCCGCTGTGTCTTAGCCCCGCTGTCCCGCTGCTCTATTTCTTCACACGGACGGTCTTCGACGAACGTGTCTCGAGGGTCATCTCGTCCGCGTCGGTGACCCGGGCCTTGAGCCGCACAGTACCCGTCGCCGCGTCCACCACGTCCACGACCTTGGCCAGCAGCTTGGCGGTGTCCTCGTTGCCGGAGGCGCTGGCCAGTTGCACCGCCCGGCCGAGCTTGGCGGTCGCGGAGTCGAGGTCGCCCTGCTTGCGGGCGTCCAGGCCCTGCTGGATGACCTGGGCCAGCTCCGCCTGCCCGGTGTAGTGGGCGACCTGCGGGTTGATCCGCGTCGAGGCCGCCATGTCGTCCGTCCACACCGCCCGCACCAGCCCCTGGCCCAGCACGCGCGCAGTGCCGTCCGGCTGGGGCTGGACGAGGGAGACCCGGGCCGCCAGCATCTCCTGGCCGACGCCGGCCGCCGGCACCACCACGTTGACGTGGTAGTCGCGCGACTCGTCGCCCCAGGAGCCCGTCGGGTAGTCGCCGGCCCGCGGGGCGGCCTGGACGCGGCGGGCGGTGATGTCCTCGACGCTCGGCGCGACCTGCTTGACGTACCGGATCTCCGCGCCCTGCGGGGTCCACAGGCGCAGGGCGACGTCGGCGACCTCCTTGCCCATGGCGGTCTCCATCATCTGCCGGAAGTCCGCCTCCAGGCCGGAGGGGTCGGCGACGATGTCCACGGTGCCGAGCAGCGCGGAGGCGATCCCGGTCAGCTCCTTGACCTCCCAGTCGGTGCCGACGCCGCGCGCGTCGCAGGTGAAGTGGCCGGCGCAGGATTCCAGTGCGGCCCGCAACTGCTCCGGCTTCTCGTGCTCGTTGCGGCCGTCGGTGAGCAGGATGCCGTGCCGTATGGAGGCATCGGCCGTGGCCAGCAGTCGCTGGGCCAGCCGCAGCCAGGAGCCGATCGCCGTGCCGCCGCCGGACGTCAGCCGGCGCAGCGCCTCCTTGGCCTGGCGCCGGGTGTCGGGGTCCGCGACGGCGAGGCCGCCGTTCGCCGGGTAGACCTCCCTGGCCTGGTGGGTGCCGGCCACCACCGCGAAGGCGACACCGTCGCGGATGGTGTCGATGGCGGCGGCGGTCGCCTCACGGGCGCTGCGCATCTTGGTCGGCGGGTACTCCATGGAGCCCGAGCAGTCCACCATGATCACCACGGCGGCCCCGGCCCCGGTCGCGGCTCCGGGGCCCGGCAGCAGTACCTCGCCGGGCCCGTGGGTGGCCAGGGGCAGTCCGCCGGTGGTGCCGCCCCCGGTCGCGGTCACGGTGACGATCGCGTTGACCTCCCGCCCTCCCTCGGGCAGGAACTCGTTCTGGTAGATGTCGACGGAGAACTGCGGCACGTTCGACTTGGAGAAGTTGGCCATCGGGAGTGCTCCTCGCGCTTGTCCGGCCTTCGGAAGGCAGCGGCAGGGACATCAGGGAGAGTTCACGTGGCAGGGAACGGCAGCACGGCGACGGTGATGTTGTCGTGGCCGCCGCCGTCGATGGCGACCCCGACCAGGCTGCGGGCGCAGTGCAGCGGGCGCGTGCGGGCGTCCGAGGGCACCACGGAGGACAACTCCGCGGCCGATTCGGCGTAGTTCCACAGCCCGTCCGTGCACACCACCACCACACCCGGTTCGCCCGGTTCGAAGGAGGCGGTGTGGGGGTCGAGTTCGACGGCGTCCGCGCCGAGCCAGCCGGTGATGGCGTGGGCCCGCTCGTCCGCGTACGCCTCGGCCTGGGTCATCAGGCCCATCGCCACCATGCGCTCGGCCCAGGAGTCGTCCTCGGTCAGCCGGGAGGCCGGGGCGGAGCGGTCGTCGGGGATCCAGTAGGCGCGGCTGTCCCCGATCCAGCCCACGGTGAAGGCCGTGCCGTAGGCGATCGCGCTGACGCAGGTGCACGCAGGCGCGTTGTGGTGGCGCCGGGCCTCCTCCTCGGGGGTCTCGGCCGCCAGGTCCGTCACCGCCCGGGCGGCCACGAGGAGCGCCTCGCGCATCGCCTCCTCGGGGTGGGAGCCGCGGGACAGGGAGCGCACCAGGGAGGTGCGGGCGGTGCCCGCACCGACCTCCGAGGCGTCGTCGGGACGGTACGCGGAGGACACCCCGTCGCACACCACGGCGACGACGGCGGGTGTGCCGTCGGGCAGTGCCGTCGTGCCCAACGCGAAGGCGTCCTCGTTGCGGTGGTGGCGCAGGCCCCGGTCGGTCACGGCGGCGACGCCGCCGACCTCCTGCTCCTGGTGGTCGCGGGGCCGGGGCTGCGCGTGCCCGCAGTGCCGGCAGTAGCCGTCCGGGTCGATCTCGCCCACGCCGCAGGCCACGCACCGTGGCGAGGCCGTCGGTGGGTCGGATGCGGACACGGCCGCGGCCAGCCGGGGGTCGGTGGTCCGTGACCCGGGCAGGCCGGCGGTTCCCGGGCCGAAGGGGAGGGTGTCGGTGTCCATCCCCGGCGGGGCCGGCTCGTACGACTGCGGCTGACCGCCCGGTGGTTCGGGGGCGGCGGCGGGGTCGGGCGGCGCCAGTTCGTACGCGTCCGGTTGCCGGGGCGCGGACAGGTCGGCGCCGCAGACGCCGCAGAACTTGTCTTCGGGTTCCAGAGGCTCGTTGCACTCCGGGCAAACGGTCTCGTGCGGCATGGCGGTTACACCCACGTCCGGGGGCGGAAGCGGTTGGCGCGCTCCACCAGATCGATCCTTGTGCGGCCCTGGTCGGCGAGCCGGGCCAGTACCCGGTACGAGTGTTCCAGGCCGAAGCGCAGCCCCCGTTCGTCCAGGTCCCGGCCCAGGAGCCCGGGCGTGGCGGATTCCGCCGGCAGGGGGCCGGCCGCGCCCTGCCGCCCGGCCAGCACCCAGTCCAGCGCGCTGCCCAGCACTTCGGTGGCCAACTGCTCGCGCAGCCGCGTGTCGAGGCCCAGCCGCTGCAGGTCCTCCACCTGCCGGGCCGCGGCCCGCAGGTGGTCCAGGAGCGGTTCCCGCGGGGCGCGTCCGCGCAGCCGGGCGCGGACGGCCGCGACCCGTGCGGCGGTGTAGTGGATGGAGGACGCGGGGACCGACTCCAGCGTGGTCACCGCCCCGGCCCGGTCGCCCGTGGTGAGCAGCACACGGGCCAGGCCGAAGGCCGCGCTCACATGGCTCTGGTCGGTGGTCCACACGAGCCGGTAGTACTCGGTGGCGTTGTCCCACTGGCCGAGGACCTCGGCGCAGACGCCCAGCGCCAGCTTGGGAGCGATCTCGCCGGGGAAGGCGTCGTAGACCGCGTCGAAGGACAGCGCCGCGGCGCCGTCGTCGCGGGTGACGAGCGCGGCCAGGCCGCAGTGCCACACCACGCGCCAGTCCTCGGGCAGTTCCTCCCGCAGTCCGCGCAGTTCCTCGAGGGCCGCGGGCGCGTCGTCGCCCTCGAGCCGGGCCCGCACCGTGCGCAGCCTCAGCTCGGGGGACCGCACCGGTGCCGCCTGCAGCGCGGCCACCAGCTCGGACGGCGCGGCGGCCGTGAGCCCGGTCAGGAAAGCGGCGTTGGGGTCGGCGGGGTCGACGTGCGGTACGGGGAGCGAGAGCGCCGCCGCCCGCACGTCGAGCGGCGAGACGGCGGGCCCGGTCGCCGCGGGCGCCGGAGCGGTCCGCTGGGCCGGCATGGTGAACGGGGATTTCGCCGCACCGGTGCCGCGGCCACCGGCGCTGTGCCCACCGGTGCCGCGGCCACCGGCGCTGTGCCCACCGGCGCCGTGGCCACCGGCGCTGTGGCCACCGGTGACGGAGGGCGGCGACGCGGGCAGAGCCGGCGCGTCCGGGGCCGAGGGGGCAAGGGCCGCCGCGGTGCCGCTGCGGCGGCCGCCGGAGCCCTTCTGGCCGCGGTCGCCGAGGGCGGAGGCGTCCTTGGCGGGCGGCAGCAGACCGGTGTCGGGGACCCCGAGTTCCGGGCCGAACAAGGGGGACAGCGCGGGCCGCGGCTTGCCGGTGCCGAGCGCCACGACCTCGCGCAGCACGCCCAGCAGTTGCTCGCTCATCTCCTCCGCCGAGGCGAAGCGCCGACCCGGGTCGGGGTCGGTGGCGCGGACCAGCAGCCGGTAGAAGGACTCGTAGCGGGAGAGGACCTCGATGCCGTCCGGGTCCGGCAGGCTGTCCGCGAACGCGTTCGTGTAGCCCTGGAAGTCGAAGGTGAGCACGGCCAGCGTCCGCGCCACCGTGTAGAGGTCCGAGGCGACGGAGGGGCCGAACTCGGGCACTTCGGGCGCCTGGTAGCCGACCGTGCCGTAGATCGGGCTGTCCAGGTCGTCCATCCTGCGGACGGCGCCCATGTCGATGAGTTCCAGCCGGTCCTCCGTCTGGATGGCGTTGTCGATTTTGAAGTCGCAGTAGAGCAGGTTGCGGCTGTGCAGGTGACCGAGGGCGTCCAGCGCCTCGATGGCGTAGGCGATGGCCTGGTCGACGGGGAGCGGCTCACGTCTGCCGTCGGCGCCTCGGCGTTCGTTGGCGATCTCCTTGAGGGACTTGCCGCCGACGTACTCCATGACGATGTAGCCGTCGAGGGTGCCGCCCCGCGGGTCGAGGTGCTCGACGAAGTTGTAGATCCGCACGATGTTGGGGTGTGCGATCTCGGCGAGGAAGCGGCGCTCGGAGACGGCCGCGGCCAGCGCGTCCTCGTCGCCGGTGTCCAGCAGGCCCTTGAGCACCACCCAGCGGTCGTTGACCGCCCGGTCCACGGCCAGGTAGATCCAGCCCAGCCCGCCGTGCGCCAGGCAGCCCACCACCTGGTACTGCCCGTGCACCACGTCGCCCGCCCGCAGCTTGGGCGTGAACGAGTAGGGGTGGCCGCACTTGGTGCAGAAGCCCTCGGTGCGCCCGGGGCGGTCCCCTCGGCTCCGCCCGACCGGAGCCCCGCAGTCGCCCTTGCTGCAGAACCGCTTCCGCTCGGGGACCTGCGGGTCGCGCAGCACGGCGGCCGCCGGGTCGGGACGGGGGATGGGGGGTACGGCCACCAGGCCGGCGCCCAGCTTGCCGCGCGTGGTCCCGCCGGCGCCCGAGTGCGAACTGCGCACGGAGACGGAGGCGGCGCCGCTCGTGCCGCCGCTCAGGGAACGGGACAGCCGTCCCGACACCGAACGGCGCGAGGAACGGAAGGAAGCGCGGGAGAAGCCCGAGGTCCGGGAGGAGCCCGAAGGCTGTGGGGAGCCCGAGGGCCGTGGGGAGACGCCGGAGCCCGGTCCGGTCCCGGCGGCACCGGACGGCTGTGACGGCTGCGACGGCTGCGACGGATGCGAGGGCTGCGACCGCTGCGAGGCAGGCGGCGACCCCGCCCGCCCGCCCCGGCCGGCGGCCGTCCCCGCCTCGGCGGCGAGCGGCGCCAGCCCGCACGTGTCGCAGAACAACGCGCCGCCCCCCACGTCCTCGATCGTCCCGTCGCAGCCAGGACGCTGACAGCTCATCGTGCATCCCCCCTGTGGTCGGCGGCTTTCGGCTGTCCCGGCACCAGTGCCTCGGCGACGGCCTGCTGATAGCGCAGCAGCGCGTTCTCCGCGGCACGCAGGTCGCACGGCGCGCTCCACAGCAGACGCCGCGCGTGGTCGTACCGCTCCATCAGGAGCGGGTCCTCGGCCATGCCGAGGCGCGCCACCTTGGCCCGATAGGCGTCGAGCCGGCCGCGCAGCTCGGCGCGGACGGCCAGCGGCGCGGTGACCGCGGTCAGCGAGTCGCGGGCGCGCAGCAACTCGTCGTCGGCGCGCTGTTCGAGACCGTCCAGCAGCGGCGACAGCAGGTGCCACTGACCGCTCCTGCGGAGGTCGACGGCGGCGGAGAGCTGTTCCTGCAGCGCGACCGGCGCGCCGCTGACCGCGGGCACCTCCGAGGCCGCGATCTTGGCGAGCACCTCGACGCGGGCGCTGCGTGCCTCGGTGAGGGTGAGGTCGGCGCGCGAGAGGACGTCCCGCAGCCGCGTCAGCCGGTGGTCGGCGTCGTCACGGACGTGCAGGACGGCCTCGACCTCACGCCGTATGTCCTCCAGCGCCCTCCCGGCCCGGTCGTAGCGGCCCGTGTCGGGCCGGCCGCCCGACCAGAAGGCGAGTGGGTCGGAGAGGACCTCGACGCGCAGCACGGCCAGCGAGTCCAGCATTCCGGCGAGGTCGTCGCCCGCGGGATGGGTGCCGGGGCGCACCCCGACGGACTCGGCGAGGGCACGGATGCGGTGCGCCTCCGCGACCAGCAGGTCGATGCGCGCGGGCAGCGCCGACCACACCGCGTCGGCGGCGGACACCACCTCCAGCACCTGCGCGTACCATTCGTTCATCCGTGCCAGCAGCTGCTCCAGACTGAGCCGTTCGCTCAGCCGGGCCGGACCGGTCAGACCCCGTGCGGCCTCCGGCACGGCACCGCCGGAGACGGTGACGCCGCTGCCGCGCAGCAACTCGGTCAGCTCCCGCAGTTCGCTCTGGGTGGGCCAGCGGCGGCGGCCGCGCAGGCCCCGGGCGGTGGCCAGGGCCTCGCTGTAGGCGTCGAAGTGCGCCCACAGCAGGGCTATGGCCTGCTCGGCGGCGGCCCAGCGCTCCTTGGTGGCACCGCTGAGCTCCGCGCCCTCCAGCAGCCTGCGGCCCGAGTGGTCCTGCAGGGCGAGCAGGGTCGCCTCGATCGCGTCCCGCTCGTCCGCGAGCCGGGCCAGGGCGCGGTCGACGTCCTCACGGCTCATCGCCGGTCCCGATGGTCCCGCGACCGCCATCGCACCTTCCTCCCTTCCCCGCCGGTCTCCCGTGCTTCCCGCTGCCCTAGTCCCTGTAGAGCGGCTTCGGCGGCCCGGTGACGCCCGGAAGGTCCGCCTCCAGCCAGCTACGGTATGCCCGCATCCACCGGCTGTCCGGCCCCCCGCCGCGGTAGTCCGCCAGCACCTTGCTGACCCGGCGCACCAGGTCTGTGTCCTGCTCGTTCATCGCCACGCCGTAGTACTCGGTGGTGACCGGGGTGCCCACCAGCCGCACCGCCGGGTCCTGGGCGGCCTGGGCGGCGCCGAGCGCGTTGTCGGTGAACACGGCGTCGGCCTCGCCGAGTTGCAGCTTCACCAGGCAGTCCAGTTGGCTGTCCACGAGGACGACGCGGGGCCGCAGCCGGTCCTTCACCTTCTCCAGTTCGCTCTCGGCCGTGCTGCCCCGCGCGAAGCAGATCCGTTTCCCGCTCACGGAGGAGTCCAACCCCCTGACGGTGGAACCCTGACGGGGGACCAGCAGTTGCTGACCGACCTCGAAGTAGGCGGTGGAGAAGGCGATGTGCCGCTTCCTGATCCGTTCGCAGGTGATGCTCACGGTGCCCACGACCATGTCCACGTCGCGTTCGTTGACGGCGTCGAAGCGCTTGGCCGTCGGCACGCTCTTGTAGACGATGGCGTCCTCGCTGCCGAGGATGTCCTCGGCGATGGCCTTGGCCAGGTCGATGTCGAAACCGACGATCTTCCGGGAGACCGGGTCGCGGTAGCTCCAGCGGTAGCCGTTCTGGTCGACCCCGACGATCAGCTTGCCGCGCTTCCTGATCCGCTCGATCGCCGGACCGCTCGCCGCGGACGGCCGCAGGCTCGCCTCCGGGTGGCCGCCGCAGTCGTCATCGGCCGCGGCGTTCGCCGGCGCGACGGCGGGTGTCCCGGCAGCCGCCGTTCGCGTCTCCGGCTGCTCCGGCCCCGTGCCCTCCCGCGGCGGCAGCACGGCGCCGGCGGCCGCGGCCGCGACCAACGCGGCCGCGACCAACGCGGCCGCGCAGCCCACGGCCGCCCAGCCCCGCACGCGCCGCCCGCCCTCCTCGTGCTCCTTCACACGTCCCATCGGCGGACTCCCCCCGCTCATCGGTACTCCGACAGCCGGCGCCCTATGCCGAGCACCGCGCCCGCGGCGCCGAGCACCGCCAGCAGCGCGGCCCCCGGAACCAGCCCGTCCAGCGCGCCGCGCCCCTCGGCGGCGGCCTGTTCGAACTCGCGCTGCTCGTGGCCGACGGCACGGGCGAGTTCGCTGTCGACCCGGTCGAAGCAGAAGCCGGTGTACTGCTCGGGCCGACTGCCGTCCGCGTACGTGCCGCCGATCGTCTGCGCCACGGCGTCCAGGTAGTCGCCCGCGTCCTCCTTCTCGCGGGCCTCGCCGCGCAGCTCCCACCAGGCCTTCGCGGCCTTCATCGCGGAGGTGACGCTTCCCCGGCCCCGCTCGTCGTCGGCGAGGTGGAGCGCCTGCGCCAGCAGGCCCGTGCGCCCGTCGGCCTCCGTGCCCGCCAGGCCCTGCAACTGCTCGTCGTAGGCCGCGCTGTAGGCGTCCCCGGCGCCGCGGGCCACGAGCGTCAGGTTCTCGTTGCCGCGGGCCTGCAGGGACTGGATCCGGGCCTCGTTGAGGACCTGCAGCGACTGCGCCCCGTGTGTGTGGGAGTCCTCGAGGTGCGCGCGGGCGACGCTGTGCCCCGCGACCAGCCACAGCAGCACCGCGGCGGTGGCCACCGTGCCGGCCAGCATGCCGGGGCTGAGCACCCGTCGGGTCCGCCGGTACGAGCGCCGCTGCGCCCACACCAGCGCGGCGAGCGCGGCGAGGCCGAGCGCCCAGGCGGCCAGCGGACGCCTCCCGGCGTCCTCGTAGTCCGCGTTCAGCCGCGCGGTCTCGAACGTCCACAGCTGCTTGGCGTCCGGAAGGATCTCGTCGCTCATCATCTCGTTGGCGCGCCGCAGGTACGCCCCGCCCACCGGGAAGCCCTGGCGGTTGTTGGCGCGGGCCCGCTCGACCAGGCCGGTGTAGACCGACAGCCGCTCGTTCAGCCGCTCCAGGCGGGCCCGCGCCTGCGTCGAGTCCTGCGAACTGGCCGCCGCCTCCGCGATGTTCCGCGAGGCGATCCGGATGTCACGGGTGTAGCGCTCGCGGTCCTGCTCGGGGTCGTCGCCACCGGCGAGGAAGCCGCCGGCGGCGGTGGCGTCCGCGTCGGCGAGCGAGCGGTAGATGTCCGCCGCGCGGGCGCTCAGCGGCCCGCTGTGCCGGATCACGTCGTCGGCCGCGGCGGCCCGTTCGGTGATCTGCCAGGCCGTCACCGCGCCGAAGGCGACGACGAGCAGGGCCAGCAGCGCCCCGATGATCCGCAGCCGTCCAGGTTCCGTGGTGGCCGCGGCGCGCCACGCGCGCGGCCGTTCCACCCAAGCCCGTGGGCGCCCGCCGCCGGGTGCGGGTGTGTCCGCCCGCACGGTCGGCGACTGCGTCCTCATCGGCGTCCGTGTCACCTGCCGGCCCTCCCCCCGACCCGTTCCCCCGCGCGTACGCGCGACGAGCCCATGACCAGCAGTATGGCCGTCGTCACCGACATCCACCCAGGGATTGGGTGGATCTTGCGGTCCGCACCGCCTGTCTGCCGCCCGCAGGGTCCCCCGCGCACCACCGCCTTGGGAATCACCACGCATGGGTGAGTGTGTTCGGTTCCCCGGCGTACGCCCGGTTATGCCACGGAGCCCACCGTTTCGAGTCGCGCCCGCAGCCGCGTGTGCGCCTCGGCGGGCGCGCCGGTGCGGTCCAGGCCCAATAGTGCGGCGCCGAGGACCGGCGGCGATGTGACGACTTTGGGAGCCGCCTTGGGCGCCGAGACGGCCAGCAGGTAGGTCACGGAGTCCAGCAGCAGCGGATGGCGGGCGGCCAGCACCCCGCCGCCGAGGACGACGTCGGTCTCCTCGTCGAGAAGGCCGAGCCGGCGCAGCGCGACCGTGGCCATCACCACGATCTCCTCGGCCTGCCGTTCCACGATGGCCCGGGCGACCGGGTCGCCGCCTTGCGCGGTGGCGAAGAGCACGGGCGTCAGCTCGTGCTTGCGGGCGAGGGCGATGTGCCCCAGGTGCAGCGCCTCGATCAGTGCGTACATCGAGGTCAGGCCGAAGTGCCCGGGCAGCGTGGCCGCGAGCGCGGTGGCGCCGCCGCGCCCGTCCTCGGCGCGCGCCGCCCACCACAGGGCCTCGTCGGCCAGGCCCGCCCCGCCTCCCCAGTCGCCTGACAGGTGGCCGATGGCGGGGAAGCGCGCCGTACGGCCGTCCGGCAGCATGCCCGCGCAGTTGATGCCCGCGCCGCACACCACGGCGACCCCGCGGGGCTCGTCGACACCGGCGCGCAGCAGAGCGAAGGTGTCGTTGGCGACGCGGGTGCCCTCGCCCCAGCCGCGGGCGTGGACGGCGCTCTCGAGCTGCTGCTCCTCGACGGGCAGGTCGGCGTTGGCCAGGCACGCGGAGACGTGCCGCACCAGCGGCTGCCCGGGGCGCGGGGAGAGGCCGGCGGCGGCGGCCGCCCGCCCGACGATGCGGGCGATCACCTCGACCGCCGCCTCGGTGCCCGTGGTCTGCGGCTGGAACCCGCCGCCGCGGGCGGTGCCGAGCACCGTCCCGTCGGCGGCGACGAGTGCGACGTCGGTCTTGCTGTTGCCCGCGTCGACGGCGAGCACGCCGTCGGCGACGAGAGGGTTCAGGCCCACGCGAGGTGCTCCCTGTTGTGCGCGATCAGACGGTCGGTCAGGGCTTCGGCGTACTCGTACTGGCCGACGAGGGGGTGCGACAGCAGGGCCTTGAAGACCCGGTCGCGTCCGCCGTGCACGGCGGCGGTCAGCGCCAGGTCCTCGTAGGCGGTGACGTTCGCGACCAGCCCGGCGAACAGGGGCTCCAGGGGCGGCACGGGCAGCGGGCGCGTCCCGTTCGCGTCCACGGTGGCCGGGATTTCGATGACCGCGTCGTCGGGGAGGAAGGGGAGGGTTCCGTTGTTGAGGGCGTTGACGACCTGCACGTCGCCGGTGTCCCGCAGCAGGGAGGAGGCGAGGGCCACAGCGGCCTCGGAGTAGTAGGCGCCGCCGCGACGGGCGAGCAGCTCCGGCTTCTCGTCGAGGGTCTCGTCCCCGTACATCTCCAGCAGCTCCGTCTCGATGGCGGCCACCTCGGCGGCCCGGGAGGGCCGGGTGCGCAGCTCCCTCACGACCTCGTCGTGGGCGTAGTAGTAGCGCAGGTAGTAGGAGGGCACCACGCCCAGCCGGTCCAGCACCGCGCGCGGCAGACGGAGGTCGGCGGCGACGGCGTCGCCGTGCTCGGCGAGCAGCTTCGGCAGCACGTCCTCGCCGGCCGGGCCACCGATCCGCACCGCGCGTTCCCAGGTGAGGTGGTTGAGGCCCACATGGTCGAGGTGGACCTGCTCGGGCGCCACGCCGAGCAGCCCGGCGAACTTCCGCTGGAAGCCGATGGCGACGTTGCACAGGCCGACGGCCTTGTGCCCGGCCTGCAGCAGGGCGCGGGTGACGATGCCGACGGGGTTGGTGAAGTCGATGATCCAGGCGTCGGGGGCGGCCCGCCGGACCCGCTCGGCGATGTCCAGCACCACCGGCACCGTGCGCAGCGCCTTGGCGAGTCCCCCCGCGCCGGTCGTCTCCTGGCCGACGCAGCCGCACTCCAGCGGCCATGCCTCGTCCTGCGCCCGGGCGGCCTGGCCGCCGACGCGCAGCTGCAGCAGGACGGCGTCGGCGCCGTGGACGCCCGCGTCCAGGTCCGTGGTGGTGGTCACGGTGCCGGGGTGGCCCTGGCGGGCGAGGATGCGCCGGGCGAGCCCGCCGACCAGTCGCAGCCGGTCCTCGGCGGGGTCGACCAGGACCAGTTCCTCGACCGGAAGGGTCTCCCGCAGACGGGCGAACCCGTCGATGAGTTCGGGGGTGTACGTGGACCCGCCGCCCACGACCGCGAGCTTCAACCTTTGACTCCCGTCAATGTCACGCCTTCGATGAAGGCCTTTTGCGCGAAGAAGAAGACGACGATCACGGGTGCCATGACCAGCACCGTGGCGGCCATCGTCAGGTTCCAGTCAGTGTGGTGCGCGCCCTTGAAGGACTCCAGGCCGTAGCTCAGGGTCCAGGCGGCGGGGTTCTCGCTCGCGTAGATCTGCGGGCCGAAGTAGTCGTTCCAGCAGTAGAAGAACTGGAACAGCGCCGCTGCCGCGATGGCCGGCTTCGCCATCGGCAGCACGACGCGCAGCATCGTGCGCAGTTCGCCGCAGCCGTCGACCTTCGCCGCGTCGGTGTACTCCTTGGGGATGGTGAGCAGGAACTGCCGGAGCAGGAAGATGGTGAAGGCGTCGCCGAAGGCCATCGGGATGATCAGCGGCCACAGGGTGCCGGACAGGTGCAACTGCTTCGCCCAGAACAAGTACATGGGCACGATGACGACCTGCGGGGGCAGCATCATCGTGGCGATCACGAGCATCAGTGACAGATGGCGCCCGCGGAAGCGGAACCTTGCCAGGGCGTAGGCGACCGGCGTGCTGGAGACGACGGTCAGCACCGTCCCGAGGCCCGCGTACAGCAGCGTGTTGCGCCACCAGGTGAGGAAACCGGGGGTGTCCCAGACGGTGGCGAAGTTCCCCCACTCCCAGGTCCTCGGCCACAGGTCGCGGGTGAGGGCCTGGTTGTCGCTCATCACCGCTGTGAGAAGAACGAAGACGAACGGAAGGACGAAGAAGAGCGCGGCGGCGATCCCCAGGGCGTGCACCGCGATCCAGCGCAGTGCCGCCCTGCGGGCGGCCGCGCGCCGGGCGCCGGAGGGGAGGCCGGTGGCGGGCGTCGTGGCGGAAGGGGCGAGGGTGGCGTGAGTGGTCATCGGCGTCAGTCCTCCGCCGTCAGGAAGCCGCTGCGGCGGCGCATCAGGAGCGCGGTGAAGGCCATGGCCAACGCGAAGAGCACGAGGGCGACGACACAGGCCGCACCGGTGTCGAAGCGCTGGAAGCCGAGGTTGTAGACCAGCTGCGGCAGCGTCAGCGTGGACTTGTCCGGGTAGCCGGGCTCGAACTGCTGGCCAGAACCGCCGATGACGCCGCTGGCGACCTTTCCGGCGACCAGGGGCTGCGTGTAGTACTGCATCGTCTGGATCACCCCGGTCACGACGGCGAACATCACGATGGGGGAGATGTTCGGCAGCGTGACGTAGCGGAACCGCGCCCAGGGACCGGCCCCGTCCAGCTCGGCGGCCTCGTACTGCTCCTTGGGCACGTCGAGGAGCGCCGCCATGAAGATGACCATGAGGTCGCCGATGCCCCACAGAGCCAGCAGGGTGAGGGCGGGCTTGGACCAGGACGGGTCGTTGAACCAGCCGGGCGTGGGCAGGCCGGCCGTGTCCAGCAGGTGGTCGACCGGTCCGGTGCCGGGGTTGAGCAGGAAGGCGAAGGCCATCGTCGCGGCGACCGGCGGGGCCAGATAGGGCAGGTAGAACGCGGTGCGGAACAGCCCCGCACCCGTCTTGACCTTCGTGATCAGCAGCCCGATCCCGAGCCCGAACACGACCCGCAGACTGACCATGACCACGACCAGCCACAGGGTGTTGCGCAGGGCCGGCCAGAGATACGGGTAGTCGCCGAAGACGTACGACCAGTTCCTGACGCCGTTCCAGGTCGGCGCCGTGAAGCCGTCGTACTTCATGAAGGAGAAGTAGACGGTCGAGACCAGGGGATAGGCGAAGAAGACGCCGAAGCCGATCACCCAGGGCGACATGAAGGCGAGGGTGCGAAGCGCCTCACGGCGGCGCCTCGCCCTCAGCATCGGGTGGACGGTGGTCATCAGCGGGCCTGCGCGATGTCCTTGTCGACCTGCTCGTCGACGCCCTTGAGGCCGGCGGCCAGGTCGGTCTGCTTGCCCGCCTCATAGGCGTAGCCGAAGTCCTGCAGCGTCAGTTGGTAGGTGCCGCCGTTGACGCTGGCGGGGGTGGTGGTGCTGTGGGGGTTCTGCGCGATCTCCACGAAGGTGCGGAAGTGGGGATCAGCGTCCAGCTCCGGCGACTTCAGGGCCGCAAGCGTGGACGGCACGTTGTGGATGGCGTTGGCGAAGCCCACCACCGCGCGGGTGTCGGTGGTCATGTACTTCACCAGCTCCCAGGCGGCGTTCTTCTTGGCGCTGGTGTTGGCGACGCCGATGATCGTGCCCGACAGGTAGCCCTTGCCGTAGGTGTCGGCCTGGTCGTCCGGCACGGGGAAGGGGGCGACGCCGATCTCGAACGGCACACCGGCCTCCTCGGCCATGCCGGCCCGCCACTCGCCGTCGATGGCCATGGCCACCTGGCCGGTGTGGAAGGGGTTCTTGGCGCCCCACTCGTCACCGAAGGACGACCGGTACTTCTCCAGCTTCCGGTAACCGCCGAGCGCCTTCACCATGTCCTGCTGCCAGGTGAACATGACGGCGAACCCCGGGTCCTTGGCGATGTTCGACCTGCCCTCGGCGTCGAAGTACTCCGCCTCCCACTGTGCGGCCAGGTGCATGGCGGTGGACTCGTAGCCGTGGAAGTTCGGCATGAAGCCGAGTTGACCGTAGGAGTCGCCCTTGCTCTTGGTGAGCTTGACCGCGTCGGCCTTGAACTCCGAGAGCGTCTTCGGCGGGGCGGAGATGCCGGCGGCCCTGAAGGCGTCCTTGTTGTAGTAGAGGCCGTAGGCGTCGCCGAGCAGCGGCAGTGTGCAGCGCTTCCCCTCGAACTGGGTGTACTCCAGCATCGGCTCGGGGAAGGTCGCGGCCGGGTCGATGTCCGACTTCTCCAGGAACGGATCCAGGTCGGCGAAGGCGTTGGAGGAGCAGAACTTTCCGACGTTGTCAGTAGTGAAGGAGGAGACGACGTCGGGGGCGTTGGGACCGCCGGCCCGCAGCGCCTGGTTGATCTTGTCGTCGGTGATGTTGCCCTGCACCTTGACGTGGATGGTGGGGTGGGCCTTCTCGAACGCCTTGACGTTGGCGTCGATGGCCTTCACCTCGCTGGGAGCGGACCAGCCGTGCCAGAAGGTGATGGTCACGTCCTTGGTGGGGTCGTCGCCTGCGGTGGTGTTGGCGGAGCCCGTGCACGCGCTCGTCAACAGGGTCATCGCGGCGGCTGCCGCGACAGCGGCCGCGGCCGTCTTGGTGGTACCGGACACTTCGCTTCCTCCGGGGGACTTCGGGCGGTTCGGGGGTGTGCGAGACCGGCGGAGGGACCCAGGGGGTCCGTCCGCTGTGTGCGGGTGCGAGTGCGGGTGGTGCGGCAGGGGGTGCGGCGGGTGGGCTGTCGCGGTCAGCGCGAGGTGTCGAACACCTCGTCGCGGGTGGTGGCCAGGGCGCTCTGCAGCGCCCCGGAGAGGACGGGGTCGTCCGGTACGCCGCCGAGCACCAGCCGGGGCCGGGGCACGGCCAGTTCGGCCAGTTCGGACTGGACCAGGGAGCGCAGCGGCTCCCCGCCCGCGGCGATCACCCCGCCGGCCAGGACGATCAGCCCGGGATCGAGGACGGTCACCAGCGAGGCCAGCCCGACGGCGAGCCCCGTGGCGAAGCGCCGCAGCAGTTCCGTGTGCGCGTCGCCACCGGAGTCACCGGACTCCGCCGCGGCGGCGAGCAGCGCCGAGGCGCCCTCGGCCTGCGACCCCCGCGGCACGGGCAGTCCCAGCTCCCGCGCGATGCGCAGCACCGCGTTGCAGCCGGCCAGTTCCTGGAAGCCGCCGGCGTTGGCCTTGGCGACGTGCCGGACCAGCGGGGTTCCCGGCACCGGCATGAAGCCGACCTCGCCGGCCCCGCCCGTCCAGCCGCGGTGCAGCCGGCCACCGATCACGATGGCCGCGCCGATGCCCTCCTCGTTCCACAGCAGGACGAAGTCGTCGTGGCCCCGGGCCGCGCCGAGCCGCTGCTCGGCGACGGCGGCGAGGTTCACGTCGTTGTCGTACTCCAGGGGAACGGGCAGGGCGGCGGCCAGTTCGTCCAGGAGGGCGGGGGAGTGCCAGCCGGGCAGGTGGCTGGCGTAGCGCAGCCGGCCGGTGCTGGGGTCGAAGGCGCCCGGGGTGCCGACGACGACCCGGTGCAGGTCGGCCAGGTGCAGTCCGGCGTCCGTGACCGCGCCGTCGACGGCCTGGACGACCTGTTCGACGGCGCCGCCCAGGCCGCGCCGTCCCCGGCCGGGGGTGGCGAGCTCGAAGACGCCGGTCACCCGGCCGGTGATGTCGGCGACGGCGGCGCGGATGCGGTCGGTGGTCACGTCGAGGCCGGCGACGTGCGCGGCCGCGGGGTTGACGGCGTACAGCTGGGCGTTGGGCCCCGGCCGTCCGGCGGTCGTACCGGTGGCGAGGACCAGTCCGGCCGCCTCGAGACGGGCGAGCAGCTGGGAGGCGGTGGGCTTGGACAGACCGGTGAGCTTGCCGATCCGGGTGCGGGAGAGCGGGCCGTGTTCGATGAGAAGGTCGAGAGCGGCGCGGTCGTTCATCGCCCGCAGCACCCGCGGTGTGCCGGGGATGCCGGGCGTTCCCGGGCTCGTGGGGGGACCGGCCACGGTCTCGCCCTCCTCCTTGCGACGGCTCGCGCGTGCCTGATGAGCGCAGTAGTGGTTAGGAAACTTTCCTGTTGGTGTGCGAGCACCGTAGGGGCCCGTGGCCGGAGCGTCAAGGGCCTGTGCCGGGAGGGCGCCGAAGCGTCACCGGCGGCGGGCAGGGAAAAGGGGCGCCGGTCGGTGACCGGCGCCCCTTGGTGGCCGCTGTCCGCTACTTGACGGTGCTCGGCTGGGAAGGCGACGGCGCCGGGGCCAGCGGCTGCGCG
>NZ_CBDRBL010000006.1:0-137766 GCF_965342175.1 Actinacidiphila sp. bgisy167 | reverse complement strand
CCGGGCTTCAGCTCCTTGAGGCGGGCCAGCAGGCCGTTCACGAACGACGGGGAGTCGTCCGTGGAGAATTCCTTGGCCAGCTGCACGGCCTCGTCCAGGACGACGGCGTCGGGGACGGCGTCCTCCCAGATCAGCTCGTAGGCGCCGAGCCGCAGGATGTTCCGGTCGGCCACCGGCATCCGGTCGAGCGTCCAGCCCACGGCGTGCTTCGACAGCAGTTCGTCGATGCGCCTGGCGTGCTCAGCGTACCCCTCGACGAGCTGCATCGTGTATTCGCTGACCGGCGGCTGCCGGTCGTCGGTCCGGGCGAGCCTGATCCAGTCCGCCATGGCGGTCGTGGGATCGACACCCCGCTGCTCCGCCTCGAAGAGGATCTGGAAGGCGCGCTTGCGGGCCTTGTTACGAGCAGCCACGGTTAGCTGGTCACCCGGCCGAGGTACTCACCCGAGCGGGTGTCGACCTTGATCTTCTCACCGGTGGTGATGAAGAGCGGGACGCCGATCTCGTAGCCGGTCTCCAGCTTGGCGGGCTTGGTGCCGCCGGTGGAGCGGTCGCCCTGCACACCGGGCTCGGTGTACTCGATGACCAGCTCGACCGCGGCCGGGAGCTCGATGTAGAGGGGCGAGCCCTCGTACATGGCGACGACCGCCTCGAAGCCCTCCAGGAGGAAGCGGGCCGCGTCACCGACGACCTCGGGAGCGATGTAGACCTGGTCGTACGTGTCCATGTCCATGAACACGAAGCTCTCGCCGTCCTTGTAGGAGAACTGCATCCCCCGCTTGTCGACGTTGGCCGTCTCGACCTTCACGCCGGCGTTGAAGGTCTTGTCGACGACCTTTCCGGAGAGCACGTTCTTGAGCTTCGTACGGACGAAGGCGGGGCCCTTGCCGGGCTTGACGTGCTGGAACTCGACGACGGACCAGAGCTGGCCGCCGTCGAGCTTGAGCACGAGGCCGTTCTTGAGGTCGTTCGTGGTGGCCACGGTTGCGGAATCTCCTGCACTGCTGCTTCGGGGACCGGGAACCGCGGCCGCCCTCTACAGGGCGAGCAGCTCCTTGGTCGTGATGGTGAGTAGCTCGGGCCCGCCGTCCGCCGGTGGACGAACGACGAGTGTGTCGTCGATCCGGACACCGCCGCGGCCCGGGATGTGGACCCCCGGTTCGACGGTGACCGGCACGCAAGCGTCCAGTTTACCCATGGCCGAGGGGCACAACCGAGGGTCCTCGCCGATCTCCAGTCCGACACCGTGTCCGGTGCTCTCCCCCAGCGCCTCGCCGTGGCCTCCGGACTCCAGCACATGGCGCGCCGCGCGGTCGACGTCGCGGCAGGCGGCGCCGGGCGCGAGGGCCTCGCGTCCGGCCCGCTGGGCCGCGAAGACCAGGTCGTACAGCTCGATCTGCCAGTCCGCGGGCGTGGTGCCGATGACGAAGGTGCGCCCCACCTCGCAGCGGTAGCCGCGGTAGCAGGCACCGAGGCAGACCGTGAGGAAGTCGCCCTCCTCGACGCGCCGGTCGGTGGGCAGATGGCGCGCGGCGCCCGAGTGGGGGCCGGTGCCCACGCAGGTCGGGAAGGCCGGCCCGTCGGCCCCGTGGTCGATGAGGCGGCGCTCCAGCTCCAGGGCCAGGTGCCGTTCGGTGCGGCCCACCAGGATCGACTCCAGCAGTTCGCTGAGCGCCTGGTCGGCGATCTCGGCGGCGATCCGCAGCGCGGAGATCTCCTGCTCGTCCTTGACCAGCCGGAGCTGTTCCACAGCCGAGCCGAGGTCGCGCAGACGGACCCCGGGGGCCGCTCCGCCCACCGCGCGGTGCCGCGCGACGGTGAGGTGGTGCTCCTCGACGGCCAGGGCCTCCGCCCTGCGTTCCGCAGCCAGGGCGGCGGCGGTCACCGCCGGATCGCCCTCGGGGCCGGGCAGGACGACAGCCCGTACGTCGTCCGGGAGCCGGCCCTCGGCCAGGTCGCCGGACGGATGACGGGGGTGGACGAGCACGTCCTCGGGCCCCGGTCCCACCAGCAGGACGGTCCCCGGCGGGGCGCAGCCCGTCAGATAGCGGATGTTGGCGGGACGGGAGACCAGCGCCGCCGCCGATCCGGCCGCCGCGCACCGGTCCCGGAGGCGTTCCCTGCGGGCAGCGTGCACCTCGGACATGTGGCGAGCGTACGTCGCGGTCCGCCGGTCGGCCTGTCGAGAGCTGCCGTGCGGCGGCTGCCGGGCGGGGGCTATCGGGCGGGCGGGCCCAGGAGGCTGCGGGTGACCACGCTGTCCAGCGCGGCGGCGGCAGCGGCCACGTCGAGGTGCGAGTTGTCGATGATCGGCAGCCCGGAGCCGTACCAGCCGGCCATGCGGCCGTGGATGCGGGCCACCTCCTCGTCCGACAGCCGCCGGTTGCCGCTGCGCCGGGCGTTGCGGGCCAGCACGACGTCGAGGCCGGGCAGCAGGACGACGGGCAGCAGGCCCGGCCCGACGTGCCGCTTCCAGCCGCCGAGGCCGACGACCGGACGGTCGGGGAAGACCGCGTCGTCGATGATGCAGGAGATGCCGTTGGCCAGGTAGTTGCGGGCCGCGAAGCCGCAGGTGCGGCGCGCGAGGCGGTACTGCGCCTCGGAGTTGTCGTTCCAGCCGGACTGCGGGTCGGCGAAACCGGAGCGGACCCACTCGCGGACGTCGTCCAGGCTGATGTGGGCGGTCGGCGCGCCCCGGTGGTCCGCCCAGTGCCGGGCGATGGTCGTCTTGCCCGCGCCGGCCGCGCCGATCAGCAGGACGGCGACCGGGCCGGGACCGGGCGCGGTGGGGGGCAGCGGAGCGCCGCCGCTGCCGGCCGTCTGAGGGGGCGGCTGGACCGGGTGCTGCACGGGAGCCCCCGTAGCCATGGGGAAGTGGCCGGTGGTGCCCGGAGGCTGCGGCGGGAGCCCTGGCTGCGCCCCCTGTTGCCCACCGCGCGGTGGCGGCAGCGGCGCACCCACGGGATGCTGCATCGAAGCCACTCCGTCCGTACGAGAGCTTTCAGGTCCGACCGAACGGTACCGTGGGCGACCGCAGTTGTGTGAACGGCCGGGCACCCCCCAAGGTGCCCGGCTGTCCGGAAACCGCGGTCCCGCACTCGTGGCGGCGGCTACGAGGAGACCTCCGCATAGGCGGCGAGGAGCACCCCGGGGTCGGGAGCCTCGAGGACGGTCGGCTTGGCGAGGCCGTCCAGGACGATGAAGCGCAGCCGGTCGGCACGGGACTTCTTGTCCACCTTCATCGTCTCCAGCAGCCGCGGCCACTGGTCGCCGCGGTAGGTCAGCGGCAGGCCGACGGACTCCAGGACGGAGCGGTGGCGGTCGGCGGTGGCGTCGTCCAGCCGGCCGGCGAGGCGGCCGAGTTCGGCGGCGAAGACCATGCCGATGGAGACGGCGGCGCCGTGCCGCCAGTTGTAGCGCTCGTTCTTCTCGATGGCGTGGCCCAGCGTGTGGCCGTAGTTGAGGATCTCGCGCGGGCCCGACTCCTTGAGGTCGGCCGAGACCACCTCGGCCTTGACGCGGATGGCGCGCTCGATCAGCTCGGCCGTGTGCGGGCCTCCGGGACCGCGGGCGGCGGCCGGATCCTGTTCGATCAGGTCCAGGATCACCGGGTCGGCGATGAATCCCGCCTTGATGATCTCGGCGAGTCCGCTGACGTAGTCGTTGACCGGCAGCGACTCCAGGGCCGCGAGGTCGCAGAGCACCCCGGCGGGCGGATGGAAGGCGCCGACGAGGTTCTTGCCCTCGGCGGTGTTGACGCCGGTCTTGCCACCGACCGCGGCGTCCACCATGCCGAGCACGGTGGTCGGCACGGCGACCCATCGGACCCCGCGCAGCCACGTCGCCGCGACGAACCCGGCGAGATCGGTGGTGGCGCCGCCGCCGACGCCGACGACGACATCCGTCCGGGTGAATCCCGACTGGCCGAGCGCCCGCCAGCAGTACGCCGCGACCTCGGCGGTCTTGGCCTCCTCGGCGTTGGGCACCTGGATGGCGACGGCCTCGTAGCCCTGCTCCGCAAGGTCCTCGCGCAGCGCCTGGCCGGTGGCCTCCAGGGCCTCGGGGTGGATGACGGCGACCCGGGCCGCCTTGTCCCCGATCATGCCGGGCAGCTCGCCGAGCAGTTGCCGGCCGACCAGCACCTCGTACTGCTCAGTGCCCTCACTGCCCCCGACCCGGATGCGGACGGGGGTGTGGGCGGCGTTCTCCGTCATGCGTTCTTCAGCTCCAGTGCGTCCAGGACGGCCTCCGCGACGTCCTCGGGGGTCCGGGCTCCCGTCTCGACCACGGCGCGGGCGACCTCGGTGTACAGCGGGCGGCGCGCCTCCATCAGCTCGCGCCACTGCCGCCGCGGGTTGACGGCGAGCAGGGGTCGGGCGGTGTCGAGGCCGACGCGCTTGACCGCCTCGGCGACGTCCATGTCGAGAAAGACCACGGGCAGCCCGGTAAGGAGCCGGCGGATGCGCTCGTCGAGGATCGCGCCGCCGCCGAGCGCGAGCACGCCCCGGTGCTCGGCGAGCGCCACACGGACGGCTTCCGCCTCCAGCGCGCGGAAGTGCTCCTCTCCGTCCTCGACGAAGATGTCCGCGATCGACCGGCCCTCGGCCTCGACGATGTCCGCGTCGGTGTCGCGGCAGGTCGTGCCCAGCCGCTGGGCGAGCAGTTCGCCGACGGTGGTCTTGCCGACCCCCATCGGGCCCACCAGGACGACGACCGGCGCGCTCACCGGATCGCCAGGTTCTCGAGGTAGCCGCGCACGTTGCGGCGGGTCTCGGTGACGCTGTCCCCGCCGAACTTCTCCGCGACCGCGTCGGCCAGGACCAGGGCGACCATCGCCTCGGCGACGATGCCCGCGGCCGGGACGGCGCAGACGTCGGAGCGCTGGTGGTGGGCGTGGGCGGCCTCGCCGGTGGCCACGTCCACGGTGGCCAGAGCGCGCGGCACGGTGGCGATGGGCTTCATCGCGGCCCGTACCCGCAGCAGTTCGCCGGTCGTCAGGCCCCCCTCTGTGCCTCCCGAGCGGCCGGTGGAGCGGCGGATGCCGTCCTCGGTGGACACGATCTCGTCGTGCGCCTTGGAGCCGGGGACGCGGGCGAGGTCGAAGCCGTCACCGACCTCGACGCCCTTGATGGCCTGGATGCCCATGAGGGCGGCGGCCAGCCGGGCGTCCAGCCGGCGGTCCCAGTGCACGTGGCTGCCGAGGCCGACCGGCACACCGTAGGCGAGCACCTCGACGACACCGCCGAGCGTGTCGCCGTCCTTGTGGGCCTGGTCGATCTCGGCGACCATCCGCTTGCTCGCGTCGGCGTCCAGGCAGCGCACGGGGTCGGCGTCGAGCCGCTCGACATCCTCGGGGGTGGGGTACACGCCGTGCGGGGCCTTGGCCGCGGCGAGCTCCACCACATGGGAGACGATCTCGATGCCGGCCGTCTCCTTGAGGTAGGAGCGGGCCACCGCGCCGAGGGCGACGCGGGCGGCGGTCTCACGGGCGGAGGCGCGCTCCAGGATCGGCCGGGCCTCGTCGAAGCCGTACTTCTGCATGCCGGCGAGGTCGGCGTGGCCGGGGCGCGGCCGGGTCAGCGGGGCGTTGCGGGCGAGCCCGGCGAGGACCTCGGGGTCCACCGGATCGGCCGCCATGACCTGCTCCCACTTGGGCCACTCGGTGTTCCCCACCATAATCGCGACCGGGGAGCCGAGGGTGAGACCGTGGCGCACTCCGCCGAGGAAGGTGACCTGGTCCTGCTCGAACGTCATCCGGGCACCGCGGCCATAGCCGAGCCGCCGCCGCGCGAGGTGCTCCGCCACCATCTCGGTGGTGATCGGCACACCGGAGGGGAGACCCTCCAGCGTCGCGACGAGTGCGGGGCCGTGCGACTCCCCCGCGGTCAGCCAGCGCAACCTGCTCAACGGTGCTCGCTCCTTCATCATCGCCCGGGCGCCGTGGGGCGGACCGGACCATCCGTGCGTTATCCGATCCTCGCACGTCCGGCGGCGTAGGCGGCGCGCGGTCCGCTGGACGGACGGCGCCGTGGGCTTCCCGAAGCCGCTCAGGAGCGGTGCAGCGCCGCCTCTCCGGCCGCCCGCATGGCGGCCAGGGGGGCTGGGCCGCGGCCGGTCATCAGCTCCACCTGCAGCACCGCCTGGTGCACCAGCAGGTCGAGCCCCCCGACGACGGCCCCGCCGCGCCCCGCCCACGCAGAGGACAGTGCGGTGGGCCACGGGTCGTACAGCACGTCGAAGAGGGTGCCGGGCCGCTGCGGCACGGCGGCGGCAAGCGCGTCCGCGGTGCCCGCCGGTGTCGTGGAGATCACCAGGGGCGCGGTGAGGGCCTCGGCGGCGTCCTTCCACTCGGCCGTCCGCACGGCCACCCCGAGCCGCTCGCCCCACTGCCGCATCTCGGCGGCGCGGGTTTCGCTGCGCACGTACGCGGTGACCTCCCCGTCGCAGATCTGCGCCAGCGCGGCCAGCGCCGAGGAGGCGGTCGCCCCCGCGCCGAGGACGGCGGCGGAGCCGACGCGTCCGACACCGCGCTCGCGCAGCGCCGCCACCATGCCCGGGATGTCGGTGTTGTCGCCCACGCGGCGGCCGTCCTCGGTCAGGACCAGGGTGTTGACGGCCTCCACGGCTGAGGCGGTGTCGCTGATCTCGTCGAGCAGCGGGATGACCGCCCGCTTCAGGGGCATGGTCAGCGAGAGACCGGCCCACCGCTCGCCGCTTTCGGCGAGCCCGGCCAGGAAGCCGGGCAGCGCGGCCTCGTCGACCTCGAAGCGGCCGTACGTCCAGTCGGTCAGGCCGAGTTCCGCGTAGGCGGCGCGGTGCAGCACCGGGGACAGGGAGTGCGCGATCGGCGACCCGAGGACCGCCGCGCGCGTTCCGTCGCTCATCAGCCGCCGTGCTCCCGCTGGTACCGGTTGAACTCCTCGACGTTCTTGTCGTGCTCGGCCTGGCTCTTCGTGAAGCGCGTGTCACCCGGCTTGACCGTCACGAAGAACAACCAGTCGCCCTTCGTCGGGTGGAGTGCCGCGTCGACGGCCTGGTGCCCGGGGTTCCCGATCGGACCTGGCGGCAGGCCCTTGTGGTTGTACGTGTTGTACGGCGACGGGTCCCTGGTGTCGGCCTTGGAGGTGTTGAGGGTGCTCCGGCCCTTGGCGTAGTTGATGGTCGAGTCGAATCCCAGTGGCATGTACTCGTCCAGCCGGTTGTAGATGACCCGCGAGACCTTCCCGAACTCGTGGTCCTCCTTCGCCTCGGCCTGCACCAGACTGGCGATGGTGACGACCTCGTGCGGCGTCATCCCCACCTTCTTCGCCTGGTTCACCAGGTCGTCCCTGGTGTACTCCGCGTTGGCCCGCTTGACCATCTGCTTGAGGAGGTCCACGGGTTTGGAGTCCTTGCCGACGCTGTACCGCGAGGGGAAGAGGAAACCCTCCAAGGGATCCGAGATCGCGGGGCCGTCGTCCGCCCACTCGGGCAGCCCCAACGAGTCCACCTGCTCCTTCGCGACCTTGGCCGTGGCGCCCTTGTCGAGGCCCAGCTTGGCGTCGATCATCTGGTAGATCTGCGTGTCGCGCAGGCCCTCAGCGATGATCAGGACGTTCTGCGACTTGGGGTCGAGCATCATCGTCACGGCACTGGAGGCCGACATCTCCTTGTGCAGCACATAGACGCCCGCCTGGATGGTGCCGCCCTTGGGGTTGTTGGCTACAGCCGTGGTGAAGGCGTCGACGCTCTTGACCACGCCGGCCCGCTTGAGGATGTTGCCGATCTGGATGCCGCTCGCGCCCTGCGGGACCTCGATCTGGACCTCGCCGCTGCCCTGCCCCGCGAAGTCCGGCGGCGGGCCGAAGTTGCTCTGGTAGTAGCGGTAGCCGAACCAGCCGCCGCCCGCGATGCCGCCGCCGAGGACGACCAGCACCACGAGGCACGCCACGCCGGAGCGCCGCTTCTTGCCGCCCGTCCCGCCCTTGCCGCCCTTGCCCGCGCGGCCGCGCCGGTCGTTGCGGCCGGACTGCGGCTCGTCCTCCTCGTCGTCGTCCGCGCCGGAGAAGAAGGAGTGGTCGTCGGCGGCGCCCGCCTCGTCGTCCCACAAGGGGGCGTCCTGCTCGACCGGTCGGGAGCGCTGGGCCTGCTGCTGTTGCAGCGACTGGTGTTGCGCCTGCTGCGGCTGGTGGGCCTGCTGGTACTGCTGCTGTTCCGGATGCCGCTGGTCGGGCCGCTGCGGCGGCGGGTACCCGTCCTGCCCGTAGTAGTCGGGCTGCTGCTGGCCGCCGTAGCCGTCGTGGCCGTAGCCCGCCGGGGCGCCCCAGGAGTCGTACTGCTGCTGCTGAGGGTCGTACGGGTGCTGCTGCTGACCGGTGCTGCCGTACGGGTCCCAGCCACCCTGCTGCTGGTACTGAGGGTGCTGTTGCTGCTGGGGGTGCTGTTGGTGCTGAGGGTGCTGGGATTGCTGCTGGTACTGGGAATACTGCTGCTGCTGCTGCTGCTGCTGCTGTTGTTGCTGCTGCTGCTGTTGTTGTTGTTGCTGAAGGTGCTGCTGCTGCGCCCATTGATCACCGAAGAGAGGGTCTTCGGGGTGCCATGCTTCGGAGCCCGGGCTCCGGCCATAGTCAGTCATCGATCCCCTACGGTTCGGTGAGGCGGCAGCAGGCCGGCGCTTGATCGGCGCGGGCGGGTCCCACCGCCCGCACCCACGTTTCTCACTGTGGTGGCACCGTGCTGCGCGGAACGTTACCGTACCGCGATCAGATAAGCGGTTCGACGCTCTCACCCGGTTCTTTACCAGACACCCGTTCGGTCTCGAGCGCGCTCTGCAGGATGACCACGGCCGCCGCCTGATCGACGACGGAACGTCCCTTCTTCGCCTTGACGCCCGATGCGCGCAGGCCCTGCGTCGCCGTCACGGTGGTCATCCGCTCGTCCACCAGGCGCACCGGAACCGGGGATATGATCTGCGCCACATCCTGGGCGAAGCCGCGGGCCTTGGCCGCGGCCAGCCCCTCCCGCCCGTTGAGCGAGCGGGGCAGGCCGACCAGAACCTCGATCGGCTCGTACTCCTCGACGATCTGCGCGATCCGGCGGCGCGCGGCCGGGACGTCCCGGCCGGGCACCGTCTCGACGGGTGTGGCGATCAGCCCGTCGGGGTCGCACGAGGCGACCCCGATGCGGGCGTCCCCGACGTCGATCGCGATCCTGCGACCCCTGCGCATCGCCGGCCTCAGGCCGTCTCGGCGACCAGACGCTGCACGGCGGCGATGGCCTCGCCGACCGCGTCGGCGTTCTGGCCGCCGCCCTGGGCGACGTCCGGCTTGCCGCCACCGCCGCCACCCAGGGTCTTGGCGGCGGTGCGGACGAGCTCGCCGGCCTTCAGGCCGCGCTCACGGGCCGCCTCGTTGGTGGCGATGACGGTCAGCGGGCGGTCGCCCGCCACGGCGAACAGGGCCACGACGGCGGCGCGGCCGCCGCCGATCCGCTGGCGGACGTCCAGCACGAGCTTGCGCAGGTCGTCGGCGCCGGTGCCGTCCGGGACCTGACCGGTCACCACGGCGACGCCCTTGATGTCCTCGGCGGACTCGGCGAGGCCCGCGGCGGCCTGCAGGACCTTCTCGGCGCGGAAGCGCTCGATCTCCTTCTCGGCCTCCTTGAGCTTGGCGAGCATGCCGGAGATCTTCTCCGGGAGCTCCTCCGGACGGCCCTTGACCAGCTGCTGGAGTTGGGCGACGACCGTGTGCTCACGGGCCAGGAAGTTGTAGGCGTCCACGCCGACCAGGGCCTCGACCCGGCGCACGCCGGAGCCGATCGAGGACTCGCCGAGGAGCTTCACCAGGCCCAGCTGGGCGGTGTTGTGGACGTGCGTGCCGCCGCAGAGCTCCTTGGAGTAGTCGCCGATCGTCACGACGCGCACCCGCTCGCCGTACTTCTCGCCGAACTCGGCGATGGCGCCCTGCTTCTTGGCCTCGTCGATGCTCATGATCTCGGCGGTGACGTCGAGTTCCCGGGCGAGCACGGCGTTGATCTTCTGCTCGACGTCGGTCAGCACGCTTCCCGGCACGGCGGCCGGCGAGCCGAAGTCGAAGCGGAAGCGGCCAGGGGAGTTCTCAGAACCGGCCTGGGCGGCGGTGGGGCCGAGGGCGTCACGCAGCGCCTGGTGGGTCAGGTGGGTGGCGCTGTGGGCGCGGGCGATGGCCCGGCGGCGGCCGAGGTCGATCTTGGCGAACGCGCCGGAGCCGATGGTCACCTCGCCGACCTGCACGCTGCCCTTGTGCACGGTGACGCCCGGCACGGGCTGTTGCACGTCGCGGACCTCGATGACGGCGCCCGAGTCGGTGCGGATCCGGCCCGTGTCGGCGAGCTGGCCGCCGCCCTCGGCGTAGAAGGGGGTCCGGTCCAGGATGACCTCGACCTCGTCGCCCTCGTTGGCGGCCGGCGAGGGGACGCCGTCGACCAGCAGGCCGACGACGCTGGCCTCGCCCTCGTTGTCGCTGTAGCCGGTGAAGACGGTGCTGCCGGCCGTGTCGGCGATCGAACGGTACGCCGACATGTCGACATGGCCGCTCTTCTTCACCAGGGCGTCCGCCTTGGCGCGGTCCCGCTGCTCCTTCATCAGGCGGCGGAAGCCGTCCTCGTCCACCGACAGACCCTGCTCGGCGGCCATTTCGAGGGTGAGGTCGATCGGGAAGCCCCAGGTGTCGTGGAGCAGGAAGGCCTTGTCGCCGGGCAGCACTCCGGAGCCGGCGGCCTTCGCCTCGGTGACGGCGGTGTCCAGCACATTGGTGCCGGCCTTCAGCGTCTTGAGGAAGCGGGACTCCTCGGCGAGGGCGACCGTCTCGATGCGCTTGCGGTCCTCGACGAGCTCCGGGTACTGCTGGCCCATCGTCTTGATGACGGTGTCCACGAGGTCCCCGACAACGGCGTCCGTGGCCCCGAGCAGCCGCATGTTGCGGATGGCGCGGCGCATGATGCGGCGCAGCACATAGCCGCGGCCCTCGTTGCCGGGAGTGACGCCGTCGCCGATGAGCATGACCGAGGTGCGCATGTGGTCGGCGACGACGCGCAGCGAGACGTCGGACTCGTGGGCGGCGCCATAGGCGACGCCGGTGAGTTCGGTGGCCTTGTCGATGACGGCGCGCAGGGTGTCGGTCTCGTACATGTTCTGCACGTCCTGCAGGATCATGGCGAGACGCTCGAGACCGAGGCCGGTGTCGATGTTCTTGGCGGGCAGGTCGCCGAGGATCGGGAACTCCTCCTTGCCGCTGCCCTCCCCGCGCTCGTACTGCATGAAGACGAGGTTCCAGATCTCCACGTACCGCTCGTCGTTGACGGCGGGGCCGCCCGGGGCGCCGAACTCGGGGCCGCGGTCGTAGTTGATCTCGGAGCACGGACCACAGGGCCCGGGGACGCCCATGGACCAGAAGTTGTCCTTCATGCCCAGACGCTGGATGCGCTCGGCGGGCACGCCCACGACCTCGCGCCAGATCCGCTCGGCCTCGTCGTCGTCCTTGTAGACGGTGATCCACAGCCGCTCGGGGTCGAGGCCGTAACCGCCGTCCGCCACGGGAGTGGTGAGCAGCTCCCAGGCGAGCTTGATGGCCCCTTCCTTGAAGTAGTCGCCGAAGGAGAAGTTGCCGCACATCTGGAAGAACGTGCCGTGCCGCGTGGTCTTGCCGACCTCTTCGATGTCGGGCGTGCGGACGCACTTCTGCACGCTGGTGGCGCGCGGGAAGGGCGGCTTGACCTCGCCCAGGAAGTAGGGCTTGAACGGGACCATGCCCGCGGGCACCAGAAGGAGCGTCGGGTCGTCGGCGATGAGCGACGCCGAGGGCACGACGGTGTGCCCGCGCTCCTCGAAGAAACGCAGCCAGCGGCGGCGGATTTCTGCCGACTCCATCAGTGTTCGTCCTTCCGGTGGTGGTACGAGATCGCCGGCCGCGGGGCCGGCATGTCGAGGTCGGGGGCCGTGCGGCCCAGTGCGTCGTTGAGCTGTTCCTCGCGCTCGGCCATGCCGGCGCGGACGTCCTGCGCGAAGGTGCGCAATCGGCCCCCGGCCTCGAGGGCCTTGTCGGCCGCCTTCGCGGCGAGGCTTTCGGGGGTCAGGCTGCGGATCTTGCGATGGACCTTGTTGGTGGCCCACACCCCGGCTGCGGCACCGGCGGTGAACCAGAAGGCACGGCGGAACATGCAGGTCAGCCCCTTGGTTTGCGGCTGCGGGCGGACGGGAGCGTCCGGCCGACGACCACGGTGCGCTTCTTGCCCGCGCCCTTGGTCTGGAGGGTGACCGCGCGCCGTACGCCGTAGCCGAAGGCCGCGACCTTCACGAGGGGGCCTCCGAAGGCGGAGGCGACGGTCGTGGACAGGGCGGAGGCGTTGGCGGTCACCTCGGCGACGTCGGAGGTGATGGTGTCCACGCGGGCCAGCTGGGCGTGGGCCGCGCGGACCGCGTCGGAGGCCTCGCCCAGCAAGGGCACGGCCTGGTCGGTCACCTCCGCCACCAGTCGGGTGGCCTCACGGAGAGCCTGGGCGAGACGCACGAGTGCCACGGCGAGGAACGACACCAGGATCGCCCAGAAGACGGCCACGATGAGGCCGGCCACCTCTCCACCGGACACGTCGCCACTCCCTCGGATCCACCGCGCCACACCAGGTACCGATCAGATACCGACCTTATCGCGACAGGCGGCGCGCTCCGTACCGCGTTGCGGGCCGGTGCCGCCCGCGACCGTCCTCGCCCGACCGGACCCGGCCATACCTTCCGTTCATCGGCCCGCACCCTGCGTCGCCCTCGGGCGGGGAACGCGAAAGCCCCGGCGCCCCGCCGGAAGAGCGGGGCGCCGGGGCTGACGTGCGCGCCGGGTGCGGCAGGCGTCAGCGAGCGTAGTACTCGACGACGAGCTGCTCGTCGCAGATCACGGGGACCTCACGACGGTTCGGCAGGCGGTCCAGGCGGAAGGCCAACGCCTGCAGGTTGACCTGCAGGTACTTCGGGGTCTCGCCCTCGCCGGCCCAGCCGCCCTCGCGGGCGACCTGGAACGGGGTCTTGGAGCGGGAGCGCTCGCGGACCATCACGACGTCGTCGGGGGCGACGCGGTAGGACGGCTTGTCGACCTTGTGGCCGTTGACCTCGATGTGGCCGTGGACGACCATCTGACGGGCCTGGTAGATGGTGCGGGCCAGGCCGGCGCGCAGGACGAGGGCGTCCAGGCGGCGCTCGAGCTCGACGATCAGGGCCTCGCCCGTCTTGCCGCTGACCTTGCGGGCGCGGTCGTAGGCGCGGACCATCTGGCGCTCGGAGATGTCGTACTGCGCGCGCAGACGCTGCTTCTCCAGCAGTCGGACCTTGTAGTCACTGTTCTGCTTGCGGCCACGGCCGTGCTCGCCCGGCGGGTAGGGACGGGCCTCGAAGTACTTGACGGCCTTCGGCGTCAGGGCGATGCCGAGGGCACGCGACTTCTTGACCTTGGGACGCGACTGGTTCACGTTTCCCAGACCTCCATGTAAGTTAGGTAAGGCTTACCTTAGCGAAGGAGATCGTATGTCGCGCCCTGGGAACACCACGCGCATCACAGACAGTGCCAGCGCCGCACAGGGCGCCGTCGACGCCTCAGCGGGCGCCGACATGACGGAGGTCCGATCAGCTCATGGTCAGCCGCGTCCCGACGGGCATGAAACCGCCCGACTGCCGTCAGCAGCCGAGCGCACACGAACTCTCGTACAGAGTACCGCCTCCGCCATCCTGGTGATTCCCGGCCTGGTGCCCGACCTCCCCGAACTGATGGTTCCCGAGGGGCGCACCGTCGGGGCGGACGGGGACCTCTTCCTGCTGCTTCCCGCGGAATCGCCCGCCGTCAGGGCCGCCGCCCGCGCCGAGGACGACGAGCTCACGGCTGTGCTCGACATCACGGACGTCGCCCCGGTCGCGGTGCCGGGACGCATCCGCGGCCGCGCCTGGATCGCGGGCTGGCTCACCGCTGCGCGCGACCTGCCGGCTCCTGCCGGGAAGGCGCTGCTGCGGCTGGAGGTCGGCGAGGCGTCGGTGGACGACCTGTGGGGCGCGGAGGCGGTGGAGCCGGACGAGTTCGCCGCGGCCCGCCCCGACCCCCTCGTCGACCACGAGGCCGACCTGCTGCAGCACCTCGCGGCCGCCCACGCCGACCAGGTGGGATGGCTGTGCGCGCTTGCGGGAGGCGCCGGCGCCTGCCGCGGCGAACCGACCGCCGCGGTGCCGCTCGCCCTGGACCGCTTCGGCCTGCGGGTGCGCTTCACCGGCGCGGACGGCACCTTCGACGCCCGCTTCGAGTTCCTGGAGCCGATTCGCGGCCACGCCGACCTGCACCGCGCCATGCACACGCTCTTCGACGCCGCGCGCGAGGCCGCCGCACGCGAGCGCTGACCCCACGACGGCCGGCTACTCCCCCGCCAGCCGCTCCCTGACCCGCTCCAGCACATCGGCGTACCGCGCCTCGGCCCCGTACCGGGTCGGCTCGTAATAGCGCCGACCGTGGATCTCGTCCGGCGCGTACTGCTGGGCCGCGATGGCGCCGGGAAGATCGTGCGGATACTGGTAGCCCTTGCCGTGGCCGAGCTTCGCGGCGCCCTTGTAGTGACTGTCGCGCAGATGGGCCGGGACCGGGCCGGCCTTGCCGGCGCGTACGTCGGCCAGGGCGGCCCCGATGGCCGTCGTCGCCGCGTTGGACTTGGGGGCGAGGGCGAGCGCGATCGTGGCGTGGCTGAGGGTCAGCGCGGCTTCCGGGAAGCCGATCATCGCCACCGCCTGGGCGGCGGCAACCGCCGTGGGCAGCGCGGTCGGGTCGGCCAGGCCGATGTCCTCGCTGGCGGAGATCATCAAGCGGCGGGCGATGAACCGCGGGTCCTCCCCCGCCTCGATCATGCGGGCCAGGTAGTGCAGGGCGGCGTCCACATCCGAGCCGCGGATGGACTTGATCAGCGCGCTCGCCACGTCGTAGTGCTGGTCGCCGTCGCGGTCGTAGGTCACGGCGGCGCGGTCGACGGTCTCCTCGAGGGTGCTCAGGGAGATCTCCGGCTCCCCCTTGGCCAGGGCCGCGCCCGCGCCCGCCTCCAGGGCCGTCAGCGCCCGGCGGGCGTCCCCGCCGGCGATCCGCAGCAGGTGCTCCTCGGTGTCCTCCGGCAGGGTGACCGCGCCCTTCAGGCCGCGCTCGTCGGTGAGCGCCCGGCGCAGCAGGCCGCGCAGGTCGTCGTCGGTCAGCGGCTCCAGAGTGAGCAGGAGGGACCGGGACAGCAGCGGGGAGATGACCGAGAAGTACGGGTTCTCGGTGGTGGCGGCGATCAGGGTGACCCAGCGGTTCTCCACCGCGGGCAGCAGGGAGTCCTGCTGTGCCTTGCTGAAGCGGTGGATCTCGTCCAGGAAGAGCACGGTGTCGCGGCCGTAGCCGCCGGACTCCCGCTTGGCGCTCTCGATGACCGCGCGGACCTCCTTGACGCCCGCGGTGATCGCCGAAAGCTCGACGAAGCGCTTCTTGGTGGCGTGGCTGACGACGTAGGCGAGGGTCGTCTTGCCGATGCCGGGCGGGCCCCAGAGGATCACCGAGGACGGTCCCGCCGGTCCGCCGCCGCCCTCGCCGACCAGGCGCCGCAGCGGCGAGCCGGGGCGCAGCAGATGGCCCTGCCCCACGACCTCGTCGAGGGTGCGCGGGCGCATCCGTACGGCCAGCGGACTGCCTCCGGGCTCCCTGGACTGGCGTTCCTCTGCGGCGGCGGTGAACAGGTCGGGCTCCACGGCAATGAAGCCTATGCCACCGCGCCGACAGCGCGGCGCCGCCGTCAGATCAGGGTGCTCCAGTACGTCCACCAGCGGGTCAGGATCGCCACCGCGATCACCCCGTACCAGAGCACGGGGACGACCCAGTGGAACTCCAGGACGAGGTCGCGGACCCGGGCGGGCGCCGGGATGATCCGGTGCTTGAGGTTGTGGACGAGGGTGTACCAGAACAGCGCGATGGTCACGACCCAGGCCAGCGAGCACCACAGGCACAGCGAGCCGATGTTGTACAGCGACTGGTACTGCAGCCACGTCACGAAGCAGACGCCGAAGAGCGTGCCGGCCTGCAGTCCGAGCCAGAACCACCGGCGGTACCGGGCGCCGGCCAGCATCCCCACGGCAAGAGCGACGACGACGGGGTAGGCGACCATGCCGATCATCGGGTTGGGGAAGCCGAAGGCCGCCGCCTGCTCGCTCTTCATGATGTTGCCGCAGGAGATGATCGGGTTCAGGCTGCAGCCGGGGACGAAGTTCGGGTCCTCCAGCAGCTTGAACTTGTCGATCGTGATGACCCACGAGGCGAGCAGGCCGAGCGCACCGCAGACCGCGAGCAGCCAGGTGAAGGCCTTGCCCGCGCCGATGAGTCCGTCCGCGGACTCCTGGCTCCCGCTGTCCGTGCGAGCCGCGTCAACCGCCGTAGTCACCATGTCGCCGTTTCCGTGGGTCGGGGATGTGCCGCACTGCCCAACGCGCCGAACCCGCAGGAAGTGCCGGGTCCCATGGTGCCGTGTCACCCACGCGAGGGACAACGGCAGGGCGGGCGAGTGGAGTTCGACCGCGTACCGTACCCATGCCGTAGCCATGTGTTACCACATCCCACTCGACCCCGGTCTACATATCGTCCGCAAGTGCATGAATCTGGGGCATATAGGATTCTGGGGTGGACCCGCACATCCGAGGATCGACCCAGCCGGGGAGGGGTGCCCCATGCGACGACCTCAGTGGGTACCCCCGGGTACGGACGTGGAGACCGCGAACGCCGCCCGGGTGTACGACTTCTACTTGGGCGGGTCCCACAACTTCAAGGCCGATCGGGACATGGCCCGCCAGGCCATGGCGCTGTGGCCCGACCTGCCGGTCATCATGCGTGCCAACCGCGCCTTCCTGCGCCGCGCCGTGCAGCACCTCGCGGCCCTGGGCATCACGCGCTTCCTGGACGTCGGAGCCGGGATCCCGACCTACGGCGCCGTCCACGAGGTCGCCCGGGCCGTCCAGCCGCAGGCCCGCGTGGTGTACGTGGACCTGGACCCGATCGCGGTGGCGCACAGCCGCCTGCTGCTCCGGGACGACCCGCTGAGCGCCGTGGTGATGGCCGACATGACCGACACCGGCGACCTGCTCACCCGGCCCGAGGTTACCGCCCTCCTCGCACCCGGGGAACCGGTCGGGGTGCTGCTGGTGGCGATGCTCCACTTCGTCACCGACGCCGAGGACCCCGGCAAGATCGTGGCCGCCCTGCGCGACGCCGTACCGCCCGGCAGCCATCTGGTGCTCTCCCACGCCTCCGGGGAGAGCCGCCCCGAGCAGGCCGACTCGCTGGCCGAGCTCTACGCCCGGTGCACCACAACGCCGCTGGTCATGCGGACCGTCAAGGACGTGGCGGCCTTCTTCGACGGCTGGGATCTCCTGCCGCCCGGGGTGGTCTGGCTCCCCGAGTGGCGGCCGGAGGAGCCGGAGTCCGTGGGACCCCACCCCGAACGGATCTCGGGCCTGGCCGGAGTGGGGCGGCGGCCGTGAGGCAGTCGCCGTCGCCCGTCGCGGGACCCGCCCAGGACTTCGCGGACGCCTGGTCGCGCCTGCTGCGCTCCGGCCCGGGGCTCGCGCTGCCCCCGCTGACCCTGCGCCAGGTGGCGGCCACGACCGCGGACCTGCTCGGCCGGGCCCTCGGCGACCCCGTGTGCGACACGGCGCTCGCGGAGCGGGCCGGCGCCCTGCTGGTGGAGGCCCACTTCACCGACCCGGAGCTGCTCGCCGCCGCCGTGGCGCTGCTGCAGATCCAGCCGGCCGGTCCCGAGCGGGTCCCGACCGTGGCCGGGGCCTTCGCCGCGGGCTGGTCCGCCGCGCTGCGCGAACGGACCCTGCGCGAGCAGGAGGCGATCCAGCGCGCCGCGTTCCGGGCGCGCGAGGACGCCGAGCGCGCCCGCAACGCCTCGGAGGCCCGGTTCCGCGCGCTGTTCGAGCACGCCGCCATCGGCATCGGCATCGCCGACGTGGACGGCACGATCGTGCAGGTCAACCAGGCACTGCGGGAGCTGCTGGGGGCCCGCCCGGAGGACCTGCGCGGCCGCCGCGTCACCGAGCTGGTGCACCCCGAGGACGCCCCGGGGGTGTGGGAGGCGTACGAGGACCTGGTGGCCGGGCGCCGCGAGCGCTTCCAGTGCGACAAGCCGTACTACCGGCGCGACGGCGAGGTGGTGTGGACGCATCTGACCGTCTCGCTGATCCGGGACGAGGACGGCGTGCCCCGCTACCAGGTGGCGATGGTCGAGGACATCACCGACCGCTACCGGCTGGAGGAGCGGCTGCGCCACCAGGCCACCCACGACCCGCTGACCGGGCTGCCCAACCGCACGGCGTTCTTCGAGCGGCTGGAGCGCCTCTTCGATCAGCCGCAGCCCGGCGCGCTTTTCGGCCTGTGCTACGTCGACCTCGACGGCTTCAAGGTCGTCAACGACAGCCTCGGCCACGAGACCGGGGACCGGCTGCTGACGGCCGTGGCCGAGCGGCTGGACGCCGCGCTCGCCCCACTGGGGCATCTGGTGGCCCGGCTGGGCGGGGACGAGTTCGTGGTGCTGCTGGAGGACTGCCGCGGCGACCAGGAGGCGGTGGCGGTCGCCAAACTGGTCCTCACCACGCTCTCGCGGCCCTTCCTCGTCGGCGACCAGCAGCTGACGGTCGGCGCGAGCGTCGGCGTGCTGGCGCAGCGGATCGCCGCCACGACCCCGGGCGCAGCGGTGCGGGCGGCGGATCTGACGCTGTACCGCTCCAAGGCGGCCGGCCGGGGCCGCTGGACGCTCTTCGACCCCACGCACAACGCGCGGGCGGTGAGCCGGTACGCCATCTCCGTGCGGCTGCCGGTGGCACTGGACCGCGGGGAGTTCTACGTGGACTACCAGCCGCTGTGCTCGCTCGCCGACGGCTCCCTGGTGGCCGTGGAGGCCCTGGTGCGCTGGCGTCATCCGCAGTTCGGGGTGCTGGGGCCGGATGAGTTCGTGGCCACGGCGGAGGAGACCGGGCTGATCATGCCGCTGGGCCGGTGGATCCTGGAGCGCGCGGCCGGCCAGGCGGCCGCCTGGGTGCGGCGCTACGGGGCGGCGGCCCCGCAGATCAACGTCAATCTGGCGGTGCGCCAGATCCGCAACCCCGGTCTTGTGCACGACGTCACGTCGATCCTGGACAGCACCGGCCTCGCACCGAAACGGCTGCAGCTGGAGATCACCGAGAGCGCGGTGATCGGGCCCGAGGACGAGTCGCTGCGCGCCCTGCAGGAGATCGCCGACACCGGGGTCACGCTGGCCGTCGACGACTTCGGCACCGGCTGGTCGAACCTCGCCTATCTGAGGGACCTTCCGGTGTCCGGGCTGAAGATCGCCGGGTCGTTCGTCGCGGACCCGCACCGGGCCGGGACGAACGACCCGGTCGGCTGGCGGATCGTCGGCGGACTGGTGTCGCTGGCGCACGCGCTCGGGCTCACCGTCACCGCCGAGGGCGTGGAGAACTCCGAACACGCCCGCCACCTGCGCTCACTGGGCTGCGACTGGGGCCAGGGCTGGTACTTCGGACGGCCGGTGCGACCCGAACGGATCGCCCGGTGGATGGAGCGGGGCCGCCCCGACTGACCGGTGGTCATCTCGGGGCGGCCGCTCGACGCCGCGTGAGCGCGGGCGGTTCAGGCGAGCCGCTCGCGTACGGCCGCCACGACGCCGCTGAGCGGGACGGCGTCCTGCTCGCCGCTGACCAGGTCCTTGAGCTGGACGACGCCCTCGGCGAGGTCGCGTTCGCCGGCGACGATCGCGAAGCGCGCGCCCGAGCGGTTGGCGGACTTCATCGCGTTCTTCAGGCCCTTGCCGCCGAAGGCGAAGTCCGTGGCGACGCCCGACCGGCGCAGCTCGGTGACCACGCCGAACAGCACGCGGCGCGCCTCCTCGCCCATCGGAACCGCGAACACCTGGGTGGGCGCGGGCAGTTCGAGCTCGATGCCCTCGGCCTTGAGGGCGAGCACCGTGCGGTCCACACCCAGCGCCCAGCCCACCGACGGAAGCGCGGGGCCGCCGATCATCTCCGACAGGCCGTCGTAGCGGCCGCCGCCGCCGACCGCGGACTGCGAGCCGAGGCCGCCGTGGACGAACTCGAAGGTGGTGCGCGTGTAGTAGTCCAGGCCGCGCACCAGCTTCGGGTCGTCCTCGAACTCCACGCCCGCCGCCGTCAGCAGCTCGCGCACCTGCTCGTGGTAGGCCTTGCACGCCTCGCACAGGTGGTCGCGCATCAGGGGCGCCCCGACGAGCTGCTTCTGCACACTCTCCCGCTTGTCGTCCAGGACCCGCAGCGGGTTGATCTCGATCCGCCGGCGGGTGTCCTCGTCGAGGTCGAGTCCGCGCAGGAAGTCCTGGAGGGCGGCCCGGTAGACCGGACGGCACTCGCGGTCGCCCAGCGAGTTGAGCAGCAGCCTGAAGTTCCGCAACCCCAGGGAGCGGTAGGCGTCCACGGCGAGGATGATCAGCTCGGCGTCGAGCGCCGGGTCCTCGGCGCCGATCGCCTCCGCGCCGACCTGGGAGAAGTGGCGGTACCGTCCGGCCTGCGGGCGTTCGTAGCGGTAGTACGACCCGGAGTACCAGAGCTTGACCGGCAGGTTGCCGGCCTTGTGGAGATTGGCCTCCAGCGCGGCGCGCAGCACGGAGGCGGTGCCCTCCGGGCGCAGCGCCAGTTCGTCGCCGCCCTTGGTGGTGAGGGTGTACATCTCCTTGGTCACGATGTCGGTGGACTCGCCGACGCCGCGGGAGAAGAGTTCGACCTGCTCGAAACCGGGGGTCTCGACATAGCCGTAGCCGGCCCGCCGCAGCGGCGCGGCGAGCGCCTCGCGCACCGCCAGGAACGCGGCGGAATCGGGCGGCAGGAGGTCATAGGTGCCCTTGGGGGCCTTGAAGGTGCTCACGGTGAGGTCTCTCGTCACATTCCTCGTCGCGGAGCGGACGGGTGCCCGTCCCCTCCGAGGCCGCGGGCCACCTCCGCCAGGTAAGGGTTGGTGGCGCGCTCACGGCCGATGGTCGTCTGGGGTCCGTGGCCGGACAGCACCACGGTCGAGTCGTCGAGCGGCAGGCACACACGGGCCAGCGACGCGTACAGCTCGTCCATGGAACCGCCGGGCAGATCGGTGCGGCCTACGGAGCCGGCGAACAGCAGGTCCCCCGAGAAGAACACCGAGGGGATCTCGGGCGTCTGCGGGAGCCTGAACGTCACCGACCCCTCGGTATGGCCGGGCGCGTGCGCCACGGACAGCTCGAGACCGGCGAGCGCCAGTGTGCCGCCGTCGGTGAGCTCCCTGAGGTCGTCGGGCTCGCCGATGGTCAGCCCGCCGAGCAACTGCGCGCCGACCGAGCGGCCGAGGGCCTTCTCCGGGTCGTTGAGCATGTAGCGGTCCCGGGGGTGGATCCAGGCGGGGACCCCGTGGGCCCCGCAGACCGGGACGACCGAGGCCGTGTGGTCGAGATGGCCGTGGGTGAGGATGACGGCGACCGGCTTGAGACGGTGTTTGGCGAGCGTGTCCTCGATGCCCGGGGCCGCTTCGTGGCCCGGGTCGATGATCACGCACTCCTCACCGGCGGCGGGGGCGACCACGTAGCAGTTGGTGCCCCAGGCCCCTGCGGGGAACCCGGCAATGAGCACGTTCGTCCTTCTGTCGGCTGTCGTTCGCGGCAGGTCGTACCGCACAGTGGCGGCCCCACGAGCCTACCGGCGCGAAGACGGCCATCGCGAACCAGTAACGTCGCTGGACTGAGGGGTGCGCCAGGCGCGAAGATCGGCGGCGCACTCACATTCGGACGCGACGAACAGAAGTCATCGGGAGACGGCTCAGTGGTCACCAAGGAACAGCGGCGGCGGCAGCTCGCCCGGGATAAGTTCGAGCGGCAGCAGGAGCGCCGTGCGCAGGCCCACCGCAAGACCGTGCGGCGCAACGCGGTGATCGCCACCGTCCTCGCGGTGGTGCTGGCGGCCGGCGCCGCGGCCTGGGCCGGCGGCGCGTTCAGCACGGACGCCGAGAAGACCGACAGCGCCGCCGCGGCGGGCGCTCTGCCCTCCGCCTCCGCCTCCGTCTCGGCCGCACAGCCGAGCAAGGCGCCCGACCCCTGCGCCGAGGCTGCCGCGGGCAGCGCCGGCACGGAGCAGTGGAAGAAGGAGCCCGAGCTCACCGTCGACACCGCGGCGAAGTACACCCTTTCGCTGCAGACGACCTGCGGCGACATCGCGCTGGACCTCGACGCGAAGGACGCCCCGCACACGGTGAACTCCTTCGTCTTCCTGGCCGGCAAGGGCTTCTTCGACCACACCAAGTGCCACCGGCTCACCACCAGCGGCATCTACGTGCTGCAGTGCGGCGACCCGACGGGCCAGGGCACCGGCGGCCCCGGCTACACCATCCCGGACGAGAACCTGAAGGCCAAGGAGATCGCCGGGGGCACGTACCCGGCCGGCACCGTGGCCATGGCCAACACCGGCCAGCCGCACACCGGCGGCAGCCAGTTCTTCCTGGTCTACAAGGACAGCCCGCTGCCGCCGAGCTACACCCCGTTCGGCACGATCAGCGCGGCCGGCATGAAGGTGCTGGACAAGATCGCCGCCGCGGGCGAGGCGACCGGTGGCGGCGACGGCGCCCCGAACGCCACCGTGGTGATCAACAAGGCGACGGTCGGGAAGGCCTGACCGCCGCGTCCCGCACCCGCGGGTCGATTCGGCGGGTGCGGGATGCGGACAGGCAGGGCACCGGTCGCCTATGTTGGCGTTGTGTAGGGTGCCTGCTCCGACGGCTGCACCATGGAAGTAGGCAGACCGTCGGACCGGTTCGGGCACGGCCCGGCCGAATGGAACTGTGGACGATGCCCGCGAGCCGCGAACCGGCCGGGTATCACGTGGAGGAGGCGCTGTGAGCAGCGACCCGTGGGGCCGCGTCGACGAGACGGGGACCGTGTACGTGCGTACGGCCGATGGCGAGCGCGAAGTCGGCTCGTGGCAGGCGGGCTCCCCTGAGGAGGCGCTGGCCTACTTCGAGCGGAAATACGAGGGCCTCGTCGTCGAGATCGGCCTCCTCGAACGCCGGGTGAAGACCACCGACCTGGCCCCCAAGGACGCGTTGACCGCCATCGAGCACCTGCGCGCCGCGGTGATCGAGGGGCACGCCGTGGGCGACCTGGACGCGCTCGCCAAGCGGCTGGACGCGCTGACCGAGCAGGTCGACGCGCGCCGCGAGGAGCGCAAGGCCGCCAAGGCGAAGGCCTCCGAGGAGGCGAAGACGGCCAAGGAGGAACTGGTCGCCGAGGCCGAGCAGCTGGCCCAGAGCGAGCAGTGGCGGGCCGCCGGCGAGCGGCTGCGCGCCCTGGTCGACACCTGGAAGGGCCTGCCGCGACTGGACCGCAAGACCGACGACGAGCTGTGGCACCGCTTCAGCCACGCCCGTTCGGTCTTCTCCAAGCGGCGCAAGGCCCACTTCGCGGCGCTCGACGCACAGCGCGAGGACGCCCGGCGGCGCAAGGAGAAGCTGGTGGAGGAGGCGCAGGCGCTGTCCGGCTCCACCGACTGGGGCCCGACCGCGGCGCGCTACCGCGAGCTGATGGCCGACTGGAAGGCCGCCGGCCGCGCGCAGCGCGAGGTGGAGGACGACCTGTGGAACCGCTTCCGCGGCGCCCAGGACGTCTTCTTCGCGGCCCGCTCCGCGCTGTTCGCCGAGCGCGACACCGAGCAGCGCGAGAACCTCGCGCTGAAGGAGGAGCTGGTCATCGAGGCCGAGAAGCTGCTCCCGGTCACCGACCTGAAGGCGGCGCGGGCCGCGTTCCGCGGCATCAACGAGCGCTGGGAGGCGATCGGCCATGTGCCGCGCGACGCCCGCCCCCGCATCGAGGGCCGCATGCACGCGGTGGAGCGCGCGCTCCAGGAGGCCGAGGAGTCCGAGTGGCGCCGCACCAACCCCGAGGCGCGGGCGCGTGCCGCGGGCCTGACGGGCCAGCTCCAGGCGGCCGTCGACAAGCTGCGTGAGCAGATCGAGGCGGCGCGGGCGGCAGGCAACACCGCCAGGGCCGACAAGCTCCAGCGGGAGCTCGACGGGCGGCAGGCGCTGCTCGACCAGGCGCTCAAGTCCCTGGACGAGTTCGGCGGCTGAGACCGGGCTGCTGCCGGCCGGGGCCGTCCGCGCCCCGGCCGGCACGGGAACGACGGCGAAGGGCCCGTACGCGAGGCGTACGGGCCCTTCGCCGGGTCCGCGGGGGGCGTGGCGTCAGCGCTGGCGCGCGGACGTCACCCGGTAGACGTCGTAGACGCCCTCGACGCCGCGCACGGCCTTCAGTACGTGCCCGAGGTGCTTCGGGTCGCCCATCTCGAAGGTGAAGCGCGAGGTGGCCACCCGGTCGCGGGAGGTCTGCACGGCGGCGGACAGGATGTTGACGTGCTGGTCCGACAGGACGCGGGTGACATCGGACAGCAGGCGGGACCGGTCCAGCGCCTCCACCTGGATGGCGACCAGGAAGACGGAGGACTGGGTCGGCGCCCACTCGACGTCGATGATGCGCTCCGGCTGCTGCGAGAGCGACTCGACGTTCACACAGTCGGCCCGGTGCACGGAGACCCCGTTGCCGCGGGTGACGAAGCCGATGATCGGGTCGCCCGGCACCGGGGTGCAGCACCGGGACAGCTTGACCCACACGTCCTTCTCGCCCTTGACGATGACACCCGGGTCGGCGGCCGCACGCCGCCTGGTGCGGCTCCGCGACGGGGTCGTGACCTCGGCGATGTCCTCGGTCGCGCCCTCCTCGCCGCCAAGGGCCTCGACAAGCTTGTGCACGACGGACTGCGCGGTGATGTGCCCCTCGCCGATCGCCGCGTAGAGCGCGGAGATGTCGGGGTAGCGCATCTCGTGGGCGAGGGTGACCAGCGAGTCGCCGGTGAGCACCCGCTGGATCGGCAGGTTCTGCTTGCGCATCGCGCGCGCGATCGCTTCCTTGCCCTGCTCGACGGCCTCCTCGCGGCGCTCCTTGGAGAACCAGGCGCGGATCTTGTTGCGGGCGCGCGGCGACTTGACGAAACCGAGCCAGTCGCGGGACGGGCCCGCGCCCGCCGCCTTGGAGGTGAAGACCTCCACCGTGTCGCCGTTGTCGAGGGTGGACTCCAGCGGCACCAGACGGCCGTTGACGCGGGCCCCTATCGTGCGGTGGCCGACCTCGGTGTGGACGGCGTACGCGAAGTCGACCGGGGTCGCCCCGGCGGGCAGCGCGATGACATCACCCTTGGGGGTGAAGACGAAGACCTCGTTGCGGGACAGGTCGAAGCGGAGCGACTCCAGGAACTCGCCCGGGTCCTCCGTCTCCTTCTGCCAGTCGAGCAGTTGCCGCAGCCACGCCATGTCGTTGACGGCGTCGTCCTTCTTGGCGGACTTGGGGCTGTCGGTGCGCACCTTGGAGGCGCCGGCGACGGCCTCCTGCTTGTACTTCCAGTGCGCCGCGATGCCGTACTCGGCACGGCGGTGCATGTCGAAGGTGCGGATCTGGATCTCGACCGGCTTGCCGCTGGGCCCGATGACCGTCGTGTGCAACGACTGGTACATGTTGAACTTGGGCATCGCGATGTAGTCCTTGAACCGCCCCGGCACCGGGTTCCACCGCGCGTGGATGGTGCCCAGCGCCGCGTAGCAGTCGCGGACGGTGTCGACGAGGACGCGGATGCCGACCAGGTCGTAGATCTCGGCGAAGTCCCGGCCCCGCACGATCATCTTCTGGTAGACGCTGTAGTAGTGCTTGGGGCGGCCGGTGACGGTCGCCTTGATGCGGGCGGCGCGCAGATCCTGCTGCACCTGGTCGGTGACGACCGCCAGGTACTCGTCCCGCTTGGGGGCGCGCTCGGCGACGAGCCGGACGATCTCGTCGTACATCTTGGGGTAGAGGATCGCGAAGGCGAGGTCCTCCAGCTCCCACTTGATGGTGTTCATGCCCAGCCGGTGCGCCAGCGGGGCGTAGATCTCCAGCGTCTCGCGGGCCTTCTTCTCCTGCTTCTCCCGCTTGAGGTAGCGCATGGTACGCATGTTGTGCAGGCGGTCGGCGAGCTTGATGACCAGCACGCGCGGGTCCTTCGCCATGGCGACGACCATCTTGCGCACCGTCTCGGCCTGCGCGGCCTCGCCGAACTTCACCTTGTCCAGCTTGGTGACGCCGTCCACCAGCAGGGCGACGGAGTCGCCGAAGTCGCGGCGCAGCGCGTCGAGGCCGTACTCGGTGTCCTCGACGGTGTCGTGCAGCAGCCCGGCCATCAGAGTCGCCGGGTCCATGCCCAGCTCGGCCAGGATCGTCGTGACCGCCAGCGGGTGCGTGATGTACGGATCGCCGCTCTTGCGCTTCTGGCCCCGGTGCCACCGCTCGGCCACCTGGTAGGCGCGCTCGATCTGGCGCAACTGCGACGGGTCGCCCTTGGGGTCGTTGCTGCGGACTATCCGCAGCAGGGGCTCCAGGACCGGGTTGTACGGGCTGGAGCGCTGCACGCCGAGCCGGGCGAGGCGGGCGCGCACGCGGTTGGAGGAAGTGGCGGGCCGGTTCGGGGCCACGCTGCCGGGAGTGCGCACGGGCCGGGCGGCGGGGGCCGCCGGCGCGGCGGGAGCGGGCTTGGCCGCCTTGCCCTCCGCCGGTGCGGCGGACGCGACGGGAGGGGCCGCCGGGCGGGAAGCCGCCTGCTTCCCCTCTGCGGCGGTCATCGGCTGCGCCTGCCTGGCCTCTTCTTGCAAGGGCACTCCTTCTGGTCCCCTCCCGGCCGGAGACGGGCGAGGAGGGAGGTTCCGAGTCACCATGGTAGCGATCTGAACGGGTGAACCGCGTCCCGTCCGCCCCATGGCCCCCCACAACGCCCGAGGCGGGCTCCCGCACCGCTTGCGCGGCCGGGAACCCGCCTCGGGCGAGCCAGGGGCTCAGACGGCGACCAGCGCCTCCAGGGGGGCGCCGGCGAGGGAGGGGACCAGACGGGCGCGCCCGCCGAGGAAGCCCAGTTCCAGGAGGACCGCGACGCCCGCGACCTCGGCGCCGGTGCGGCGGATCAGCTCCAGGGACGCCTCGACGGTGCCGCCGGTGGCGAGCACGTCGTCGATGACCAGGACCCGGTCGCCGGCCGAGAACGCGTCGCGGTGGACCTCGATCTCGGCCGTGCCGTACTCGAGCTCGTAGGTCTGGCCCAGCGTCTCACCGGGCAGCTTGCCCGCCTTGCGCACGGGCACGAACCCGAGCCCCGCGCGCGCGGCCGCCGGGGCGGCGAGGATGAACCCGCGCGCCTCGAGGCCGGCGACCTTGTCGGCGCCGTGCCGGGCGCAGAGCCCGGACAGGGCGTCGATCAGCGCGTTGAACGCCGCGGGGTCGGCCAGCAGCGGCGTGATGTCCTTGAACATCACGCCCGGCCTCGGGTGGTCGCGCACATCCCGGATGCGGCTGAGCAGCAGGCTGCGCAGCCCCTCCGGCGTGGTGTCCGTCGTGGTCATCGCGTCCGTTCCTCGGGCCTGGTCACCGTGTGCCGTGGGACTCCGCCCGTCCTCAGCGGCGCTTGCCGGAGGGACGGTTGCGGCCGCGGTTGTTGCGGACCGGCTGGCTGCGCTGGCCGCCGACGACGGCCGCGTGGGCCTCCTCCGCCGGCTCGTCGCCCGCGTCCGCGTCCGCGTCGGCGCCCGCCGGAGACGGGTCCTGCGACTCGTCCGCGGCGTCCTCGCCACGGCGGGCGTCGGCTGCGCGCTTGGCGAGCACGCGCTTGCGCAGCGCCTTCATCTCCGGGTCGCGCTCCTTGAGGTCCGCGACCAGCGGGGTCGCGATGAAGATCGAGGAGTACGCACCGGCGGTGAGACCGACGAAGAGCGACAGCGCGATGTCGTTGAGCATGCCCGCGCCGAGCAGACCGCCACCGACGAAGAGCAGGCCTCCCACCGGGAGCAGCGCCACGACCGTGGTGTTGATCGAGCGCACCAGGGTCTGGTTGAGGCTGCGGTTGGCGACGTCGCTGTAGGTGTTGCGGTTCTGCTTGGTGATGTCCTTGGTGGACTCCTTCAGACCGTCGAAGACGACGACGGTGTCGTAGAGGGAGTAGCCGAGGACGGTCAGCAGACCGATCACCGTGCCCGGGGTGACCTCGAAGCCCACGATCGCGTAGACGCCGATGGTGATCGTGAGGTCGTGGATGAGGGCGATCAGGGCGGCGACGGCCATGCGCCACTCGAAGGCGATCGCCAGGTAGATCGTCACCAGGACCATGAAGATCACCAGGCCCTGGAAGGCCTTCTTGGAGATCTCGTCGCCCCAGCTCGGACCGATGATCTGGGGGTCGATGTCGTTGGCCTTGACGTTCAGGTCCGTCGCGATCTCGCCCTGGATGGCCTTGGCCTCGTTGAGCGAGATGTCGCTGATCTGGATGCGGACGGCGCCCGATCCGAGCTTCTGCACGATGGCCTGGTGCCCGCCGGTGTTGTCGGCGATCTTGTCCTGCACCTGGCTGACCGACATCTCGGTCTTGGGGGTGGTGAAGACCGCTCCGCCGGAGAACTCGATGCCGAGCTTGAGGCCGTTCACGGCGAGACCGATGATCGCCGCGACCGTGATCAGGACCGAGACGCCGTACCAGAGCTTGCGCTTGCCGACGAAGTCGTAGGCGATCTCGCCTCGGTGCAGGCGGTGCCCGAGATTACCGAGCCGGGACATCAGGCCTCCTTGACGTCGGTACGGGCCGCGGGGCGGCGGGTGCGGCGCAGCGGGGGGTTGACGCCCAGGGCACGCGGGTCGAGCCCGGACCAGGGGTGTCCGCCGGCGTAGAACTTCTTGCGGGCCAGGATCGTCATCAGCGGCTTGGTGAAGAGGAACACCACCGCGACGTCGAGCAGCGTCGTCAGGCCCAGGGTGAACGCGAAGCCCTGCACCTTGCCGACCGAGACGATGAAGAGCACGGCGGCGGACAGGAACGACACGAAGTCCGAGACGAGGATCGTGCGGCGGGCGCGCGGCCAGCCGCGGGCGACGGCCGGCTGCAGGGAGCGGCCCTCGCGCAGTTCGTCACGGATGCGTTCGAAGAAGACGATGAAGGAGTCGGCGGTGATGCCGATGGCCACGATGGCGCCGCAGACCGCCGGCAGGTTCAGCGCGAAGCCGATGGCCGGGCCGAGCAGCGTCATGATGGCGTAGGTGAGGATCGCCGAGACGACGAGGCTGACGATCGCCACGAAGCTCAGGCCGCGGTAGTAGGCGACCAGGTAGAGCACGACCAGGGCGAGGCCCACGCCGCCGGCGATGAGACCGCCGTGCAGCTGCTCGCCGCCGACCGCCGCCGACACCTTGGTGACGTCCGACTTGTCGAAGGTGAGGGGCAGGGAGCCGTAGGACAGGACGTTGGCCAGCTCCTCGGAGCTCTCCTGGGTGAAGCTGCCGTAGATCTCGGCGCTGCCGCTCAGGGTCTGGTTCACCGAGGGGGCGGAGACGACCTCGTTGTCCAGCACGATCGCGAACTGGTTGTTCGGCGGCTGCTGCTGGGACAGCTGCGAGGTGATCTTCGAGAAGGCCTTGGAGCCGGTGCCGTCGAAGTCCAGGGTGACGACCCAGCCGTTGCCGCCCTGGGTGTCGAACTGCGCGGCGGCCTTGCTGACGTTCTTGCCGTCGACCGCGGCGGGGCCGAGGGCGTACTTGGCGTTGCCGTCCTGGCTGCACGCCACGATCTTGTCGGTCGGCTTGGCCTTGAGGTTGAGGTTGGCGCGCGTCTTCGCGTCGGAGCAGTCCAGCGCGGCGAGCTTCGCCTGCAGGTCCTCCGGGATGGAGGTGTCCAGCGCGCTGCCCGGGGCCTCGGTGCCCGCCGGGGGCGACGGGTCCGTCGAGGGCGCTCCGGTGGAGGCGGAGGCGGACGGCGTCGACGTGGCCTTCAGCGCGTCGGTGACGGCGCGGCCCTGCGTCGAGGCGGTGGCGGACGGGGGCGCGGACGCCTTGTCGCCGGTCGCGGACGGCGTGGCCGAGGGCGAGGCCGATCCCGAGGGGCTGCCGCTCGGCGAGGGCGAGGCGGGCGGGGTGTTGGCCACCTCGGCGAGCACGGGCCGGAAGTAGAGCTGGGCGGTCGTGCCGACCTGCTGCTCGGCCTGCGCGGCGTTGGTGCCCTTGGGGATGTTGACGATGATGTTCCTGTCGCCCTGGATCTGGCTTTCGGCTTCCGAGACACCCAGACCGTTGACCCGCCGGTCGATGATCGACTTGGCGGTCTCCATGTTGGTCTTGTTGATCGCGCCGGCCTGGTCGCTCTTGGCCGTCAGCGTGATGCTCGTACCGCCGGCGAGGTCGATGCCCAGCCGGGGGGTGGTGTGGCCGGAAAGGAACATCCCTCCGGTGAGCGCCACGATGGCCAGCAGGATCACTGCCAGCGCCCGCCCGGGGTACCCCTGGCTCCCCGAGGGCCTACGGCCCCTCTTCGGTGCTGCCACCTTCTCGATTCTCCCTGTCCAACCGCCCTGCGACCTGCGCGCAGCAGGGCGGCACGATGAGTAGTACGGACTTGCCGACCCAGGAAAAGTACCGGGCGGGCCGTTACTTCTTGTCGGTGCCGTCCGTCTCGGGGGCGTCCGCGGTCGCGGCCTCGCCGGCGGACTTGCTCAGGTCGACGGCCTCGCCCGGCTTGGCGTCCTCGCTGTCGTCAGCGCCCTGCGCCTCGAGCTCGGGCGCGGGCTCGATGCCGTGGACGATGCGGTCGTACTCGGCCTGGTCGAGGACCGCGGCGATGGCGTTCTTGGCGAAGTGCGCGTGGACGCCGTCGGCCAGCTCCAGCAGGACCGTGTCCTCGTGGACCTCCTTGACGACGGCGTACATGCCGCCGATCGTCCGGACGCCCGAGCCGGAGGCCATCTGGTCACGCATCTGGGTGGCCTGGCGCTGCCGGTTCTTCGCGGAGCGGGTCATCAGCAGCATGACACCGATGATCAGGACGAAAGGCAGGATTTGAACCGGATTCATGGTGTCTTGACGATCCTTCGCACGGCCGCTCGGGCCTGGTCTACGGGGGTTGGGGCTGTCGGTCCCGGAGGGACGACGTCGGCGGAGTCTAAGCGTTCGTTCGCCGGTGGAACAATGCCAAGCATTACACCGAGGTTCCTGCGGCGGCGAGTCTCCCCGCCGTCAAGGGCCGAAGAGCCCGTCTTGCCCGGGTCCGCCGCCCTGTGGCGGGACGAGTCCGAGGTGTGCCCACGCGGCCGGAGTGGCGACGCGGCCACGGGGTGTGCGCGCCAGGAGCCCCTCCCGGACCAGGAACGGCTCCGCCACCTCCTCCACCGTCTCCCGCTCCTCCCCCACGGCCACCGCCAGTGTCGACAGCCCCACCGGTCCGCCGCCGAAGAGCCCCAGCAGCGCCCGCAGTACGGCGCGGTCCAGCCGGTCCAGGCCGCGGCCGTCGACCTCGTACACCTCGAGGGCCTGTGCGGCGACCTCGCGTGTGATCACGCCGTCGGCCTTCACCTGCGCGAAGTCCCTTACCCGGCGCAGGAGTCGGTTGGCGATACGCGGGGTGCCCCGGGAGCGGCCGGCGATCTCGGCGGCTCCCTCGGACTCGATCTCGACGTCCAGCAGGAGCGCGGAACGGCGGATGACCCGCTCCAGTTCGGCCGGGGCGTAGAACTCCATGTGCCCGGTGAAGCCGAAGCGGTCGCGCAGCGGCGGCGGCAGCAGACCGGCCCGGGTGGTGGCGCCGACCAGGGTGAACGGCGGCAGTTCGAGGGGGATGGCGGTGGCGCCGGGGCCCTTGCCCACGATGACGTCCACCCGGAAGTCCTCCATCGCCATGTAGAGCATCTCCTCGGCGGGCCGGGACATCCGGTGGATCTCGTCGAGGAAGAGCACCTCGCCCTCGGCGAGGGAGGAGAGGATGGCGGCGAGGTCCCCGGCGTGCTGGATGGCGGGGCCGGAGGTGATGCGGATCGGGGCGCCCATCTCGGCCGCGATGATCATCGACAGGGTCGTCTTGCCGAGCCCCGGGGCGCCGGAGAGCAGCACGTGGTCCGCGGTGCCGCCGCGCCGGCGCGCGGCCTGCAGCACCAGATCGAGCTGCTCCCTGACCCGCTCCTGCCCGACGAACTCCTCCAGCGCCTTGGGGCGCAGCGCCGCCTCGACGGCCTGGTCCTCGCCGTCGGCGGCGGCGCCGACGAGACGGTCGTCGGTGGTCGGTACGGACTCGTCGTCCCAGTTCACTTCGGTGCGCCTTACGCTCGGCGGGCCAGGGTCAGCGGGCTCGGTTCAGGGTCTGCAGGGCGGCCCGCAGGAGGGCTCCGACCTGCGGGTCGGCGCTCGCCTCGGCCTGCGGGGCGACGGCGGCGACGGCCTCCTCCGCCTCGCGCGGCTGGTAGCCGAGGCCGATCAGCGCGGCGTGCAGCTGCTCCCGCCACGAGGCGGGTCCGGCGGCCCTCGCGGTCGCCGAGGCGCCCGCCGCGCCGCCCACGGGCGCGCCGAGGCGGTCCTTGAGCTCCAGCAGCAGCCGCTGGGCGCCCTTCTTGCCGATGCCCGGGACGGCGGTGAGGGCCTTCTCGTCACCGCCGGCGACGGCCGTGCGCAGCGCGTCCGGGCTGTGCACGGCGAGCATGGCCTGGGCGAGCCGGGGGCCGACTCCGCTGGCGGTCTGGAGCAGTTCGAAGACCTGGCGCTCGTCGTCGTCGGCGAAGCCGTACAGGGTCAGGGAGTCCTCGCGGACGACGAGGGAGGTGGCGAGCCGGGCCTGCTCTCCCACGCGCAGCCCGGCGAGGGTGCCCGGGGAGCACTGGACGGCCATCCCGATGCCGCCGACCTCGATCACGGCTGTGTCGGGGGCGAGGGCGGCCACCGGCCCGCTGACGAAGGCGATCATGTGCTGGGCTCCTGGATTCGTGCTCGGGCGACGGCCTGCTGGAGGCGGTTGCTCGCGGTGCCGCGCCAGATGTGGCAGATGGCGAGCGCCAGTGCGTCGGCGGCGTCGGCGGGCTTGGGCGGGGCGTCGAGCCGCAGCAAGCGGGTGACCATGGCCCCGACCTGGGCCTTGTCGGCCCTGCCGCTGCCGGTGACGGCGGCCTTGACCTCACTGGGGGTGTGCAGGTGCACCGGCAGCCCGCGGCGGGACGCGCAGAGGATGGCGACCGCGCTGGCCTGGGCGGTGCCCATCACGGTGCGCACGTTGTGCTGGCTGAAGACCCGCTCCACGGCGACCGCCTCGGGCGCGTACTCGTCCAGCCAGCCCTCTATGCCGCGTTCGACCAGCACGAGGCGGTGGCCGATGGCGGCCTCCGCCGGGGTGCGGACGACGCCGACCCCCGCCATACGCAGCGGCTTGCCCGGAGCCCCGTCCACCACGCCGATGCCGCAGCGGGTCAGTCCCGGGTCCACGCCCAGCACTCGCACCGCACCCCTCCCTTGCTCGAACAGCCGTCTCGCCTGTTCCGGGGAGGCTATCGGGTGCCACCGACAACGACGGCGGCCCGGTGGAGGTGTGTCATCTCCACGGACCGCCGTCCCGCCGTGCGTCCTGGCGGCCGGATCAGGCCTCGACCTTCTCCATGACCTCGTCGGAGACGTCGAAGTTGGCGAAGACGTTCTGCACGTCGTCGCTGTCCTCGAGCGCGTCGACGAGCTTGAAGATCTTGCGGGCGCCCTCCTCGTCGAGCTCCACCTGCATGGTGGGGACGAAGTTGGCCTCCGCGGAGTCGTAGTCGATGCCGGCCTCCTGCAGCGCCGAGCGCACCGCGACCAGGTCGGTGGCCTCGCTGAGCACCTCGAAGGACTCGCCGAGGTCGTTGACCTCCTCCGCGCCGGCGTCCAGGACGGCGCCGAGCACGTCGTCCTCCGTGAGCTCGCCCTTGGGGACGATCACGACGCCCTTGCGGTTGAACAGGTAGGACACCGAACCAGGGTCGGCCATGGAGCCGCCGTTGCGGGTCATGGCGACGCGCACGTCGGAGGCGGCGCGGTTGCGGTTGTCGGTGAGGCACTCGATGAGCACCGCGACGCCGTTGGGGCCGTAGCCTTCGTACATGATCGTCTCGTAGTCGGCGCCGCCCGCCTCGAGACCGGCGCCGCGCTTGACCGCGCTGTCGATGTTCTTGTTGGGAACCGAGCTCTTCTTGGCCTTCTGGATGGCGTCGAAGAGGGTGGGGTTGCCGCTGACGTCGGCGCCGCCGGCACGCGCGGCGACCTCGATGTTCTTGATCAGCTTCGCGAAGAGCTTGCCGCGCTTGGCGTCAATCACGGCCTTCTTGTGCTTCGTCGTAGCCCATTTAGAGTGGCCGGACATCAGCCTGTCTCCTTCACGTCACCGATTGCTTCACGAACACTGCGATCCTACCGGGATCACATCACCGGGCTGCGCGCACCATGTCGACGAAGTACCGGTGCACCCGGTGGTCTCCGGTCAGTTCGGGGTGGAACGAGGTGGCCAGCAGGTTGCCCTGGCGCACGGCGACGATCGTTCCGTCATCGAGACGGGCCAGCGTGGCGACCGCGTCGCCGGTTGACTCGACCCAGGGAGCACGGATGAAGACGCCCTCGACCGGGCCGCCTTCCACTCCCTCGATCTCGACCGCGGTCTCGAAGGACTCGTTCTGCCGACCGAAGGCGTTGCGGCGCACGATCATGTCGATCCCGCCGAAGGTCTCCTGGTCGTCCCTGCCGTCCAGGATCTTGTCCGCGAGCATGATCATGCCCGCACAGGTTCCGTAGACCGGCAGCCCCTCCCGGATGCGGTCGCGCAGCGGCTCCATCAGGCCGAACAACGCGGCGAGTTTGGACATCGTGGTCGACTCGCCGCCCGGGACCACCAGACCGTCCACCTCGGCCAGTTCCTCGGGCCGCCGCACGGGGCGGGCCAGGGCGTCGGCCTCGGCGAGCGCGACCAGGTGCTCGCGTACGTCGCCCTGCAGGGCGAGGACTCCGATGGTGGCGGTGCTGCTGGACACGGGTGCGGGGCCTTCCGGACGTCGGGTGGGGCAACGGAGGATGGGCAGGCCGCGGCCGGCCTGCCCATCAGCGGCACTGGGGCGCGGGACGCCTACCAGCCGCGGTTGGCGTAGCGCTCGGCCTCGGGGAGGGTGTCGCAGTTGATGCCGACCATGGCCTCGCCCAGATTGCGGGAGGCGTCCGCGATGATCTTGGGGTCGTCGTAGAAGGTGGTGGCCTTCACGATGGCGGCGGCGCGCTTGGCCGGGTCGCCGGACTTGAAGATGCCGGAGCCGACGAACACGCCCTCGGCGCCGAGCTGACGCATCAGGGCGGCGTCGGCCGGGGTGGCGACACCACCGGCGGAGAACAGCACCACGGGCAGCTTGCCGAGCTCGGCGACCTCCTTGACGAGCTCGTACGGGGCGCGCAGCTCCTTGGCGGCGGCGTACAGCTCGTGGTTGTCGAAGCCGCGCAGGCGGGCGATCTCGTTCTTGATCTGGCGCAGGTGGCGGACGGCCTCGACGACGTTGCCGGTGCCGGCCTCGCCCTTGGAGCGGATCATGGCCGCGCCCTCCGCGATGCGGCGCAGGGCCTCGCCCAGGTTGGTGGCGCCGCAGACGAAGGGGGTGGTGAAGGCCCACTTGTCGGAGTGGTTGACCTCATCGGCCGGGGTGAGGACCTCGGACTCGTCGATGTAGTCGACGCCGAGCGACTGCAGGACCTGGGCCTCGACGAAGTGCCCGATGCGGGACTTGGCCATGACCGGGATCGAGACGGCGTCGATGATGCCCTCGATCATGTCCGGGTCGGACATGCGGGCGACGCCGCCGTCCTTGCGGATGTCGGCCGGGACCCGCTCCAGCGCCATGACGGCGACGGCGCCCGCGTCCTCGGCGATCTTGGCCTGCTCAGGGGTGACGACGTCCATGATCACGCCGCCCTTGAGCTGCTCGGCCATGCCGCGCTTGACGCGCGCGGTGCCGGTCTGGGGGGACTCGGGGGTGCTGGGAAGCGTGGTGGACACGGAAACCTCACTCGGAGACTCAACTGCGGGGTGGCGGCGACCCCGGCGTCCCCCGGCCCTGCCCGCCGGACCGGCCTGCCTCGCCTGCCTGCCCTGCCCGCGCAGCCGACCGGGGGACACCGATGGCTGCTCTGCCTTTCATGGTGGACCGCACGAACCGGACCACAAAAGGGCCAATCGCTCCTCAGTGGCCTGCCAGGCCCTCGGCGGTCAGGACGGCCGGGGGCTCGTCGTCCATCTCGAAGGTCACCGGCTGCGGCGCGTGCCCGGCGAGCCGGAACCAGCGCACCTTGCGGTGCTCACGCAGCGCCCTGGCGGCGCGCACGGCGTCGTTGTGGAAGCGCCGGGCCATCGGCACCCGGCGCACCGCCTGGGTGAGCTCGTGGGCGGCCTCGTCGCCGCCGGGGGCCGCCCGGACGGCGTCGACCGCGTCGGGCTCGGCGAAGACGGCCCGCAGCGCCTGGCTCAGTTCGCTCTCGGCCACCTCTCGCTGCTCGTCCTGCGCCTGCCGGGCGGAGTGGGCCGCCTCGTAGAGCACGATGCTCGCCGCGGGGTCCAGCACCCCGGCGGTGGCCAGCTCCTGCGCCACGGAGGCCCTGCGCAGCAGTTGCGCGTCCAGCGCGGCCCGCGCGGCGTCGATCCGGGCGTGCAGACGGTCCAGCCGCCCCGCGGTCCAGCTCAGGTAGAGGCCGACGGCGATCAGCGCCACGGCGACCCAGATGAAGGTGGTCACGGACCGCAAGGCTACCGGTGCGCCTGGTGCGGCCCGCCGTGCGGACGACGGGGCCCGCGGTGGCGGGCCGGGACACGGGGCCACGGCGGCGCGCTCCGGCCTGTCACGTCCTCACCGGCGCCGGCCCCGCCCGGGGTCCGCTGCGAGGCCGGGATCGCCGCGAGGGCGGCGACGCGGCCACGGGACAGCCGCAGCGTCGCCGAGACGCGTAGCAGGCCCGCCCCGGGGCGGCTCGGCGCGAGTAGAGCCGTCCCCGGTCAGTCGCGGGCGAAACCGAAGCGGCCGCGCCGGCCCACCCGCTCGTCGGCGGCGACCGACGCGGCGCCCGCGGTGACCGTCTCGTAGACGTCGAGGATGTCCGCGGCCACCACCGACCAGTCGAAGCGCCGCACGTGCCGGGAGCCCAGCTCGCGCAGCCGCCCGCGGCGGTCCGCGTCGCCCAGCAGCCGCACGGCCGAGGCCGCCAGCGCCTCCGGGTCCTCGTTGGGGAAGAGGTCGCCGGCCGCGCCGCCGTCGAGCACCTGTCGGAAGGCGTCCAGGTCGCTGGCGAGCACGGGCGCCCCGGCCGACATGGCCTCGACGAGGATGATCCCGAAGCTCTCGCCCCCGGTGTTGGGCGCCACATACAGGTCGACGCTGCGCAGCAGCCGCGCCTTGTCCTCGTCGCTGACCATGCCGAGGAACTCGACCCGGTCGCGCATCTGCTCGGGCAGGCCCGCCACGGCCTCGGCCTCGTCGCCGCGCCCGGCGACCAGCAGCCGGGTGCGCGGCCGCTCGGCGAGGATCCTCGGCAGGGCCTTCATCAGCACGGGCAGGCCCTTGCGCGGCTCGTCGATCCGTCCGATGAACCCGATGGTCCGCTCGTCCTCCGCGCCCCCGCCCTGCCACTCCGCCTTGGGCTCGGCGTCGGCGAAGAAACCCACGTCGACGCCGTTCGGGATGACCACGGCGTCGCCGCCCAGGTGCTCGACCAGGGTGCGCCGGGCGTACTCGCTGACCGCGATGCGGGCGCTGATCTTCTCCAGCGCGGCCTGCAGGATCGGGTAGGCGGCGATCATCGCCCGGGAGCGCGGGTTGGAGGTGTGGAAGGTGGCCACGATCGGCCCCTGGGCGGCCCAGCAGGTCAGCAGGCCGAGGGAGGGCGAGGAGGGCTCGTGGACGTGGATGACGTCAAAGGCGCCCTCGTGCAGCCAGCGGCGCACCCGCGCGGCCGACAGGAACCCGAAGTTGAGCCGTGCGACCGAGCCGTTGTAGGGCACGGGCACGGCGCGGCCGGAGGAGACGACGTACGGCGGCAGCGGGGTGTCCTCGTCGGCCGGTGCCAGAACGGAGACCTCGTGGCCGAGCGCGATGAGGTGCTCGGCGAGGTCGCGGATGTGGAACTGGACGCCGCCGGGGACGTCCCACGAGTACGGGCTGACGATCCCGATCCTCAAGGTGTCTCCGTTCCGGAGCGGTCGAAGGGGTCGCCGGACACCGGGGAGGACGCCGCGCCGCGGCCCCCGGGTTGCCCGGCCGGCGCGTCCGGCCGCGGTTCGAGGTCGGCGAGCCACAGCCGCTGCAGCATGTGCCAGTCCTCGGGGTGCTCGGCGATGCCGGCGGCGAAGACGTCCGCCAGGCGCTGCGTCATGACGGCGGTCCGCTGCGCCCGCGTGCCGCCCTCCGGCACCTCGATCGCCGTGTGCACGCGGCCCTTGAGGCGGGGCGAGTCGTCGTACCAGAGGGTGACCGGCAGCAGCAGCGCACCGGTCTGCTGGGCGAGCAGGGCGGGGCCCGCCGGCATACGGGTGGCCTCGCCGAAGAAGTCCACCTCGACGCCGGAGGCGGACAGGTCGCGGTCGGCCACCAGGCACACCAGGCCGCCGGCGCGCAGTCGCCGGGCCAGCGCCCCGAAGGCGGCGCCGCCGGTGTGCGGCAGCACCTCCATGCCCAGGCCCTCGCGGTAGGCGACGAAGCGGTCGTAGAGGCTCTCCGGCTTCAGGCGCTCGGCGACGGTGGTGAAGGGCACCCCGAGCCCGGTGGTGACCCACGCGCCCGCCAGGTCCCAGTTGGCCATGTGGGGCAGGGCGAGGACGACGCCGCGGCCCGCTGCCAGGCCCTCCTTCAGGTGGTGCAGGCCCTCCGGCTCGAAGGAGGAGCGGATGCGCTCCTCGCCCCAGGCCGGCAGTCGGAAGGACTCCATCCAGTAGCGCAGGTACGAGCGCATGCCGGCCTTCGACAGCTCGCGCAGCCGGGTCTCGTCGGCGTCGGGCACCACCTTGGCCAGGTTGGACTCCAGGCGCTGGACGCCCTGGCCGCGGCGGCTCCAGGCCAGGTCGGCGATGGACCGGCCGAGCCGCGCCGCAGCGGGTTCCGGCAGTCGTTTGACCGCGCCCCAGCCCAGCCCGTACAGCGCGTCGGCCAGCCCGTCCTTCACGCCGTCCCGCTCCCTTCGCGCGCTGCCGCGTCCGCCTCGAAGGCCTCGCGGCGCACGGTGATCACCCGCTGCACCAACGTCACCAGGCTGCCGACGGCCACGATCCACAGGGCGATCGGCAGCAGCCACTGGATGCCGGGCACACCGAACGTGTGGAGCCCGGCGAAACCGCAGGCGACCAGTGAGATCACCAGTCGCTCGGCCCGTTCGACCAGGCCGTTCACCGCGACCGGCAGTCCGATGCTCTCACCGCGCGCCTTGGTGTACGAGACCACCTGGCCGCTGGCGAGGCAGAAGATCGTCACTGCGCACAGCACGAGGTTGTCGCCGCCGCCGGCGTACCACATCGCCAGCCCCCCGAAGATCGCCGCGTCGGCGACCCGGTCCAGGGTGGAGTCCAGGAAGGCTCCCCAGCGGCTTGAGACGCCCGCCTGGCGGGCCATGTTGCCGTCGACCAGGTCGGAGAAGACGAAGAGCGTGATGACAACCGTGCCCCAGAAGAACTCGCCCCTGGGGTAGAAGACCAGCGCTCCCGCGACCACGCCTCCCGTACCGATGAGCGTGACCGTGTCCGGGCTGACGCCCCGGCGCAGCAGGAACGCGGCGAACGGTGTGAGAACACGCGTGAAGAAAGCACGCGCGTACTTGTTCAGCATGGCCTTCCCGGTGGTTCGTGGGTCCCCCGGCGCGGCCCCGTCGGCCGCCCGGCTGGCCCATCGTAGCCAGGCGCGTTCCGGCACATCTCGCTGGCTCCCGTCCCGTCGCGGCCCGTACGACGTATGGACGCGCCGTGAGGCGCGTGGGAAGGTCGAATTACCGCGGGCGCCATTGCAGACCGCCTGGGCGGGTGGTCTCCCGTGGCGCCAGTCCCCATGCCGTGACGGACCGGGAGGCGAGGCACATGGGTGACAGGAGAGAGGCAGGTCCGGGAGCCGCCGGAAGGGCACGGGCGGCCGACCGGCCCGAGGACGTACGCAACGTGGTGCTGGTCGGCCACAGTGGCTCCGGGAAGACGACACTGGTCGAGGCGCTCGCCCTGGCGACAGGGGCGGTGAACCGCGCCGGGCAGGTGGCCGACGGGGCGACCGTCTCCGACCACGACGAGATCGAACACCGTCAGCAGCGCTCGGTACAGCTCTCGCTCGTACCGGTGGAGTGGGACGGAATCAAGATCAATCTGCTGGACTCCCCCGGGTACGCCGACTTCGTGGGGGAGCTCAGGGCCGGTCTGCGCGCCGCGGACGCGGCCCTCTTCGTCGTCTCGGCGGCCGACGGCGTCGACGGGGCGACCCGCATGGTCTGGGAGGAGTGCGCGGCGGTCGGCATGCCGCGCGCGGTCGTCGTCACGCACCTGGAGTCGGCCCGGGCCGACTTCGACGAGATGACCGAGACCTGCCGCGAGGCCTTCGGGGGCGACTCCCCCGACGCGGTGCTGCCGCTGTACCTCCCGCTGCACGGAGAGCAGACCGCGGAGGGCCACGCGCCCGTGACCGGGCTCGTCGGCCTGCTGTCGCAGCGGGTCTACGACTACTCCTCCGGCAGACGCGAGGAGCGCCCCCCGGACGAGGGGCAGCTGCCGCGGATGCGGGAGGCGCGGGCCCGGCTCATCGAGGGGATCATCGCCGAGAGCGAGGACGAGACCCTGATGGACCGCTATCTCGGCGGCGAGGAACTCGACCTCAAGACGCTGGTCCAGGACTTGGAGCGGGCCGTGGCACGCGGCTCCTTCCATCCCGTGCTGGCCGCCGCGCCCGCCGCCGAGGGCTGCCGGCAGGGCATCGGCACCGTGGAGCTGCTGGATCTGATCACCGGCGGCTTCCCGACGCCGCTGGAGCGCGGGATCCCGCACGTCACGACGCCGCAGGGCACCGCGCACCCGCAGCTGGCCTGCGACCCGGAAGGGCCGCTGGCCGCCGAGGTCGTGAAGACCTCCTCCGACCCCTATGTGGGGCGGATCAGCCTCGTGCGGGTCTTCTCCGGAACCCTGCGCCCCGACGAGACGGTCCACGTCTCGGGTCACGGCCTGGAGGACCGCGGCCACGAGGACCACGACGTCGACGAGCGCGTCGGCGCCCTGTCCTCGCCCTTCGGCAAGCACCAGCGCACGGTGCCGCACTGCGTGGCGGGAGACCTCGTCTGCGTCGCCAAGCTGAGCCGCGCGGAGACCGGCGACACGCTCTCCGCCAAGGACGACCCCCTGCTGATGGAGCCCTGGCTGATGCCGGACCCGCTGCTGCCGGTCGCGATCCGGGCGCACAGCAAGGCCGACGAGGACAAGCTGTCCGTCGGCCTGTCCCGGCTCGTCGCCGAGGACCCCACGATGCGGCTGGAGCAGAACCCGGACACCCGGCAGGTCGTGCTGTGGTGCCTCGGGGAGGCGCATATGGACGTGGCGCTGGAGCGGCTGCGCACGCGCTACGGCGTGCAGGTCGACGCCGTGCCGCACAAGGTGGCGCTGCGCGAGACCTTCGGCGAGAGGACGGCGGCGCGCGGACGGCACGTCAAGCAGTCCGGCGGGCACGGCCAGTACGCCATCTGCGACATCGAGGTCGAACCGCTGCCTGTCGGCTCCGGCATCGACTTCGTCGACAAGGTCGTCGGCGGCGCCGTCCCCCGGCAGTTCATCCCCTCGGTGGAGAAGGGCGTACGTGCCCAGGCCGCCAAGGGCGTGGCCCTGGGCTTCCCGGTCGAGGACATCCGCATCACCCTGGTCGACGGCAAGGCGCACTCCGTGGACTCCTCCGACGCCGCCTTCCAGACGGCGGGCGCGCTCGCCCTGCGCGAGGCGGCCTCGCAGTGCCGCATCCACCTGCTCGAACCCGTCAGCGAGATCCGGGTGATGGTGCCCGACGAATACGTCGGGCCGGTCATGAGCGACCTGTGCGGCCGCCGCGGCCGGGTGCTGGGCACCGAACCGGTGGGCCAGGGGCGCACATTGGTGCGGGCCGAGGTACCGGAGATCGAGATCGGGCGCTACGCGGTCGATCTGAGGTCGCTGTCGCACGGCACCGGACGGTACGGCCGCAGCTACGCGCGGCATGAGCCGATGCCGCCTCAGCTGGCGCAGAGGCTGAGGGAGCAGCACGGGAAGGACTCCGGCAAGTAGCCCCCGAGCAGCTGCTGCGAGCGGGAGGTCGACGGCCCGGCGGACGATCTTCTTCCGCCGGGCCGATGACGCATGTCACATGCCCCGTATACGCTGGGTGGGCGGTGTCGCAGGTGTGGCGGCGCCGCGGCAGGGGAAAGGGCCGGGACGGGTTCACTTCCGCGCGGGCGGGGACCAGAAGGGGGCGGCAGTGACCGACGGTTTCGACTTCCTGAGCCCGGGCGCGCAGATACCGCTGAGCGGTTCCGACGGGCAGACGGGAGCCACCCAGGCGCTCGCTTCGGCCGCGTACCGCGACACCCCCCTGAAGGCCCTGTCGGAGGCCGACAACGGTGTGTCGTCGGCCACGGAGCCGAAGATCCAGCTGCTGCGGGCGAATCTGGGCGAGGCCTTCGCCCGCGCCGTGCAGAACCGGATGCTCGGCGCCGGACGCAACGAGTTGGTGCAGTCCTTCGGCGCCGAGCCGCAGACCGTCGTCGAGCACTGCCTCGCCGCCAACCGGATCCGCCAGGAACGCGACACCAAGCTGACGGCCGTCATGGCCGTGTTCGGCCTGCTCTTCCTTCCGGGGACGCTGATCTGGCTGGGCGCCTTCCAACTGCGGGCCGCCATACGGAAGCCCGAGAACTCCCGGGCGGGGCTGCTCGGCTCGGTGGTGTTCGTCGTGGTCGGCTTCCTCACCCTCCTGTTCATCGTCAACCCGCCGCTCGCCGGCTTCTGGTCGCAGTACCTGCGGGTGATGCTGGTGGCCCCGGTGCTCGGCTGGTTCTGGGCGCAGCGCATCTGCGAGCAGACCGCCAAGGATCTGCGCGAACGCTGGGCGGGCCTGGTCTCCGGCAGCGGTGTCGGCGCCAAGATCCCCGAGGCCGTGCCGCGCAACCCCCACCAGACACGCGCCGAGACCCTGCGCCAGAACCTGGCCAAGCTCTCCGCCGAGCAGCAGAGCAACGTGGTCTTCTACGCCGGCCACAAGGGCATACTCGGCATGGGCGCCCGCTGGGGCGCCTGGCGCATGGCCGAGGAACTCACCCCGCGCGAGGGCCTGAGCGAGATCCACCCGTTCCGCAGCTGGGACGTGATCAAGGCGATCCACGGCAGGCTGCGCTCACTGGAGCTCGGCCCCCTGCACACCGGCGGCTTCCCCAAGCCGCACGTGCAGCACTGGATCGTCTCCCATGTCGGTGCGGACGCGAAGAAGATCACCCGGCCCACCGGAACGGATGTCGACGGCTACGTCGTCCGGGACTTCGAGATCCAGCGGATCTGCAACGAGCAGCAGTTCGACAAGGGCAACCGGCACTATCTGGGCGTGCAGTTCGTGGTCTGGGACGGCCAGTTGGTGATCACCATGATGGTCACCGTGACCGTGCTGGCGAGCACCCTGCGGGTCGAGGTGACCGGGCACGCCCTCGGCCCCGTGCTCTCCCTGTTCACCACGGCGCCGGAGGCCAAGGAGAAGGAGGTGGCCCACCCGCTCAAGTTCTGGGAGAAGAAGAAGGTGCAGCTGCCCCTCGTAGGGAGCGACGAGGTGGTCCGGCTCGCTGCCCGCGCCCCTTTGACGCGCTTCCCCCAGATACTCGACCACCTCGGTGGCAAGATCACCCTGCCCGAGCCCTTCGGTCTGCGGCACAGCTGGGCCTCGACGCCGTGGACGCACCGCTTCATGGCCGACGACGCGCTGCGCGCCGCCACCCCGGTGCTCCGCGCGGTGCACTCCGCGGCCATCTCCGTCATGGCGGAGAACGGCGTCGACGTCTCGAAGTTCGACAACCGCTCGGGCATCCTGAGCAACACGGTGCAGGACGCCTCGCCCGACGACGTCGACGTCTACTGACGAGGCCCGGCGGGGTGGGACGTCAGGGCTGAGGGCAGTCAGGGACGGGGCGGAGCCGGGGGGGCGGAACCGGCCCCGCCCCCGGCTTCCGGACCGACCGCGGGCGCCGCCGCGTAGGCGGTGGACGCCGCGGCGCGGCGGTCAGCCGGCCGGCCAGGCGTCGGCGAGCATCTTGCGCGTGTCGGCGAGGAGCTGCGGCAGCACCTTGGTGTGCCCGACCACCGGCATGAAGTTGGTGTCCCCGCCCCAGCGCGGTACCACGTGCTGGTGCAGGTGCGCGGCGATCCCCGCGCCCGCCGATGCGCCCTGGTTCATGCCGATGTTGAAGCCGTGCGCGCCAGAGGCGGAGCGCAGCGCGACCATGGCGCGCTTGGTGAACTCCGCGAGCTCAGCGGTCTCCGGCCCGTCGAGGTCGGTGTAGTCCGCGACATGGCGGTAGGGCACCACCATCAGATGGCCGCCGTTGTAGGGGTAGAGGTTCAGGACCGCGTAGACGGCGTCTCCGCGCGCGATGACGAGCCCGTCCTCGTCGCTCATCTCCGGAATCACACAGAAGGGGCAGCCGTCCCCGGCCCCGGGGCCGGTCGGCTTGTTCTCGCCCTGGATGTACGCCATGCGGTGTGGTGTCCACAGGCGCTGGAACGCGTCCTGCGTCCCCACTCCGTTCTGCAGTTCCGGCTCACTCGTCATGCCTTGCAGCATATGGCGTCGTCCCCGCCCTGCGTGTCGCCGGGGGCACTCCGGGCGGCGGGGCCGATGCTGGCCCCATGCCCATGGATGACGAGCGGCGGCTGCGTGAATGGGAGCGTTGGGGCAGCGTGCCGCTGTCCCTCGCGTCCCTGGTGTTCCTCGTCACGTACGCGGTGCGCGTGCTCGTCCCGGACCTGCCGCCCGGCTGGTCGGACCTACTGCTCCTGATCACCCTCGCGACCTGGGGACTCTTCGTGCTGGACTACGTGGTCCGAGTGGCCGTCGCGCCGGACCGCTGGACGTACGTCCGCCGGCGCTGGCTCGACCTGGTGGTGGTGTTCATGCCGCTGCTGCGCCCGCTGCGCATGCTGCAGTTCTACGGACAGATGCAGAACCGCTACCAGCGGCCGCGGCTCTCCCTGGAGGTTCGGGTCATGGCCTACGCAGGGCTCAGCGCCCTGCTGCTCGGCTTCGCGGCGAGCCTGCAGGTCTACGCGGACGAGCGGTACGCCTCCGGCGCGGAGATCCGCACCTACGGCCAGTCGGTGTGGTGGCTCTGCTCCACGATCACCACGACCGGGTACGGCGACCTGGTCCCCGTGACGGTGCGCGGGCGGGTGATCGCCGTGGGCGTGATGTTCCTGGGCGTGATCCTGATCGGCGCGGTCGTCGGGTCCTTCTCGTCCTGGCTGATCAAAAGCTTCCGCCGACCCGAGGAGCGGCCCGACGCACCGGGGCCCCCGGAGGGCGAATAGCCTCCGGGGCCCCGGTGCGTCCGGTCGCTCAGACCTGGACGCGGTCCTCCACGGCCTTGGCGATCTCGGCGATCGCCTCGTCGCGCGGGATGCCGTTCTTCTGCGAGCCGTCCCGGTAGCGGAAGGAGACCGACCCCGCCGCCATGTCCTCGTCACCGACGATGACCATGAACGGCACCTTGCTGCGCTGCGCGTTGCGGATCTTCTTCTGCATCCGGTCGGCGGAGGCGTCCACCTCGACCCGCAGACCCTTCTTCTTCGCCTCGGCGGCGAAGTCCTGCAGGTAGGACACGTGCGCGTCGCCGATCGGGATGCCGACCGCCTGGACGGGGGCCAGCCAGGCCGGGAACGCGCCCGCGTAGTGCTCCAGCAGCACGGCGAAGAAGCGCTCGATGGATCCGAAGAGCGCGCGGTGGATCATGACCGGGCGCTGCTTGGAACCGTCGGCCGCCGTGTACTCCAGATCGAAGCGCTCGGGCAGGTTGAAGTCGAGCTGCACGGTCGACATCTGCCAGGTGCGGCCGATGGCGTCCTTGGCCTGGACGGAGATCTTGGGACCGTAGAACGCGGCGCCACCCGGGTCGGGGACGAGCGGGAGGCCCTGCTTCTCCGCCACCTTCCGCAGCGTCTCCGTGGCCTCCTCCCAGATCTCGTCGGAGCCGACGAACTTCTCCGGGTCCTTGGTGGACAGCTCCAGGTAGAAGTCGGTCAGACCGTAGTCGCGCAGCAGGTTGAGGACGAAGGTGAGCGTCTTGTCGAGCTCGTCCGCCATCTGCTCCTTGGTGCAGTAGATGTGCGCGTCGTCCTGGGTGAACCCGCGGGCGCGGGTGAGGCCGTGCACGACACCCGACTTCTCGTACCGGTACACGGTGCCGAACTCGAACAGGCGCAGCGGCAGTTCGCGGTAGGAGCGGCCGCGCGCGTCGAAGACCAGGTTGTGCATCGGGCAGTTCATGGGCTTGAGGTAGTAGTCCACGCCCTCGTCGAGCTGCATGGGCGGGTACATGCCGTCGGCGTACCAGTCCAGGTGGCCGGAGGTCTCGAAGAGCTTCCCCTTGGTGGCGTGCGGGGTGTAGACGAACTCGTAGCCCTCCTCCTCGTGGCGGCGGCGCGAGTAGTCTTCCATGACCCGGCGGATGATGCCGCCCTTGGGGTGGAAGACCGCCAGGCCCGAGCCGATCTGCTCCGGGATGGAGAACAGGTCGAGCTCGGCGCCGAGCTTGCGGTGGTCGCGCTTCTCGGCCTCGACGAGGAAGTCCAGATACTCCTTGAGCTCGTCCTTGGACGGCCAGGCGGTGCCGTAGATCCGCTGCAGCTGCTTGTTCTTCTCGCTGCCGCGCCAGTAGGCGGCGGCCGAGCGCATCAGCTTGAACGCCGGGATGAGCCGGGTGGTGGGCAGGTGGGGACCGCGGCAGAGATCCTTCCAGCACAGCTCGCCGGTCTTGGCGTCCAGGTTGTCGTAGATCGTCAGCTCGCCGGCGCCGACCTCCGCCGAGGCGCCCTCGGCGGCCTCGGCGGCGGAGCCCTTGAGTCCGATCAGCTCCAGCTTGTAGGGCTCCTTCGCGAGTTCCTCGCGGGCCGCGTCGTCGCTGACGGCACGGCGGGAGAAGCGCTGCCCGCGCTTGACGATCTCCTGCATCTTCTTCTCGATGCGCTTGAGGTCGTCGGGGTGGAAGGGCTTCTCGACGTCGAAGTCGTAGTAGAAGCCGTCCTTGATCGGCGGGCCGATGCCGAGCTTGGCCTCCGGGAAGAGCTCCTGCACGGCCTGGGCCATCACATGGGCGGTGGAGTGGCGCAGGATGTCGAGGCCGTCCGGGCTGGCGATCCCCACGGGTTCGACCACGTCGCCGTCGGCTACCTCGTACGCGAGGTCCTTGAGCAGGCCGCCCACACGCGCGGCCACGACGGTGCGGTCGCCGTCGAAGAGCTCGGCCGCCGTCGTGCCCGTGGTGACCAGCCGCTCTTCCTGCTCCTCGGAATCGCGTTTGATGATCACACGGACGTCTGACACCGGTTGCTCCTGACGTATGTCCCACAGAATCCGGCAGCGGAATGCTGCACCGCTGAATCCTACCGAGCCGCGCGGGTGTACCGCGAAGCGATTGGCGCCGGTCCCTCCGCGGGGGCGACGCCGCCTGCACGGCGGGCGCCGTCAGCCGCCGTCGGGCACCGTCAGCCGCCGAAGGAGTCCTCGAAGGTGTCGACTCCGCCGTGCAGCGCCTTCAGCAGCCGGTCGCGGTCGGCCTCGTCGACGTGGACGGGAACCGGCGCGGAGGGGTGGGTGAGGTGGCGGAAGCCGGTACGGCGCTCCAACCGCCCGGAGAGCCGGACGGGCAGCCCGACCAGGTGCGCCTGGGCCGCGATGCGGTACCCCTCCTCGGGAAGGACGACACGTATGTGCCGGACGTCGGCGCCCGCCAGGACGCGCAGCCGGATGGTGCCGCCCCCGGTCGGTCGCGGACGGCGCAGCCTGGTGACGGTGCCGGTGACGCGTACGTCGACCGGGGGTTCGGCGCGCACGTACCGCTCACTGGCGGCGACCAGCGCCGGGAGGTCGCCGGGGGAGAACTCGACCGGTTCGGGCACGGTCGTGAACCCCGTGGGCGGGCCGGCCGCGGGGGCCCAGGCGAGGCTGACCAGCACGCCCTCGGTGCCGCGCACCATCCGAACCAGGGAATCGGCCAGTTCGTGGCAGACGCCGAGGCCGACGGCCGCGTCGAAAGCCTCCATGCGGCCGGTGGCCCGCTGGTAGTCCACGGCGTCCCGGGTGGCCTGCAGGGCCCGCAGCATCGTGGCCACGGTGCCGCGCCCCTCGGTGACCGGCACATAGGCGGTGAGCCGGTGGCCCGGGGCGTCACCGACCAGTACCCGCTCCAGCAGGGCCGCGGCGTGCCCGGTGTGGCGCGCGCCGAAGTAGCCGAAGCGGTCCTGCTCGGCGCGGGCGGCGGACATCAGCATGGCCCGCGCGGCGGCGCGCAGCTGCTCCGCCGCCGTCCACGGCACGGCCGCGCCCGCGGCCGGTGGCGGCTCGCGGTGCCAGCGGATCTCGTCGCCCGGGACGGCCAGCGCCGTCAGCACCTCGCGTGCCGAGGGCTCGCCGCAGCGGGCGAGCGCGTGCAGGGCCTCACCCAGCAGCTCGGAGTGGTCGGCGTAGCGGGCGGCGCCCGGGACGCTCCGCTCGGGCACCAGGAGGCTGGTCCGCGCCATGGACTCCCCATCGCCCGGCGGCGTCCAGCGGGTGTAGCGGCCCGGGGCGCCCCCGCGCCGCCGCCAGCCGTGCCGGGCGAGCAGGGCGACGAGAACGCCCGGGTCGACCTGCTCGGGGTCGGGCGGGACGATTGCGTCGTCGGACGTCCGGCTCATCAGGGCCTCCCTCCCGCCCCGACCCGCGTCATGATCTCGCACAGGGCCCGGTCGTCGAAGATCCGCGCGGTGGGGATCCGCACGGTGGTCTTGCGCCTGCCGGTCACCGCGTGGCCGGCCAGGTTCGTCCAGTAGCAGCAGTGGCGCAGCTCCAGGCGGTCGTGGCCGGCGCGCAGCCACTCCTCTTGAGTACGCGGCACGAGCATCACGACGAGGATCTTGTGCACCGAGACCGGGGTCCGGGCCAGTTTCACCAGGTGCTCGTTGTCGAGAGTGAAGGCGAAGCTCGGACCGGCAGGCCGCGGGGCGACCTGGTAGGTGCATTTGAGCTGCACCTTGATCGTGACCTCGTCGTCCACTCCGTGGCCGTGCGAACTGTGGCTTATGTGCCAGTCGATGCCGTTGTCCGGGAAGGGCTGGGCGAGCGAGCAGCCGGCGGCGGCCGCCACCGCGTGCAGATATCCCACTTGGAGGGTTTCCATGCAGCTGGTGGTGGCGAGTCCGCCGCGCAGCGGTGTGTTCCGCTCGGACAGCAGCCCACCCGGGCCTGGCTGCTCGAGCGCCATCGCTCTCCGTGCCTTTCCGGGCCCGGGAATCCTGACGATCCCCGCTGCGGAGTTCATCCCCACCAGTGACAAGTCGCAAACCGTTGCGGTTCGGTGACGTGCGGTCACGGGTACGTACCGTAAGGGCGTCCGTCGGCCGCCCGATCCCCCGACCGCACGGGAGGTGCGCCATGCCGCACTGGTACGACGGCCCGCTGGCCGCCTTCGACACGGAGACCACGGGGGTCGACGTGGAGCACGACCGGGTCGTCTCGGCGGCGTTGGCGGTCGAGGACGCCCCTGGCACACCCGTCCGGACGACCCGCTGGCTGGTGGACCCGGGCGTCCCGGTACCCGAAGGGGCCCGGGCGGTGCACGGGCTGGACGACGACTACCTCCGCGCGAACGGACGCCGTCCGGGCCCGGTGGTGGAGGAAGTGGCCCGGGCGCTCGGCGAACTGGCCGCGGCCGGGGTGCCGCTGGTGGTGATGAACGCACCCTTCGACCTGACGCTGCTCGACCGGGAGTTGAGGCGCCATCGCGGCAGGGCGCTCGACGCCTACCTGGTCCGCGGCCCGTTGCGCGTCCTCGACCCCCGGGTCCTGGACAAGCACCTCGACCGCTACCGCAAGGGCCGCCGCACCTTGACCGACCTGTGCGCCCACTACGGTGTGGCCCTGACCGACGCCCACGACGCCGCGGCGGACGCCCTCGCCGCGCTCGCCCTCGTACGGGTGCTGGGGCACCGCTTCTCCGCGCGGATCGGCGAGGTGCTGCCCGCCGAACTGCACGCCCGGCAGGCGCTCTGGCACGCGGGCCAGGCCCGCGGGCTGCAGGCGTGGTTCGCCCGCAGCGGCACCGAGGAGCGGGTCGACCCGGCCTGGCCGCTGCGACCGTCGCCGGCACGGGCCCCCGAGGAGCCCGCGGCGTAGGACTCCCCCGCGTCACGCCCGGGGAGTTGCCGCCCGGTGCCGTGCGGCACCGCGTCGTGCGACACCGCGTCGTACGGCACCGCGTCGTGCGGCCCGGTCACACGGCGAAGGGCCGGTCCGTGATGGACCGGCCCTTCGTGAGGGTGGGCGATACTGGGATCGAACCAGTGACCCCTTCGGTGTGAACGAAGTGCTCTCCCGCTGAGCTAATCGCCCGGGACGACCTGAACAATACAGGGCGCGGGCGGCTGCGTTCAAACGGCTTCCGCGCCGGGTGCGCCCTGCGCGCGCAGGGCGGCGGCCATGCCGCGCCGCCCCTGCCGCATCATCAGGGCGTGGTTGGCCCGCAGCAGCGGGCGGCACGGCACGGCCAGCCGCCGCAGCAGCGGCTTGTTGACGACCACGTCCTCCTCGAAGAGCAGCCGGGTGCCGCCGCCCGTGTGGTCGGCGGCCGCCGTCCACCGCACCCACCCCTCCAGGTCCCCGTACAGCGCCGCCTCCAGGACCCGCTCCTGCGGGTCCCGGCGCGTCTCGTGCGCGGTGACGGACAGGTCGTACGGCAGCAGCGAGCGGAAGCGCAGGGCGCCGGAGCTCGCACCGGTCCGCCGCGCCTCGCGGACCTGGGGCCACCAGGCCGGGTACTCGTGCGGGCGCTCCAGGAGGGCGTACACGGCCTCGGGTGCGGCGGCGATCCGCCACAGGCTGCGGAAGCGGTAACGGCTCCAGTCCATGGGGTCAGTGTGCGTACTCAAGCCGGAGATGAGTACCGGCGCGCATGCCCGGGTGCGTGGGCCGCGTCACACTCCGAGCCATGGAGACGACGCCCCCGCCGCACGACCGCTGCCCCGCGTGTGGAACCTGGCTGCCCGCGACGGCGCCACCGCCCGCGTGCCCGCGCTGCGCGCTGCCCCTGACCGGCCCGGTCGCCGAGGAACTGCGGGCCACCGACCGGGCACTGCTGCGGCTCGACTCCGAACGCGGCCGCCTGCTCGTGCGGCGCGGGGAGTTGCTGGCGCTGCTGCGGCCGCCGCAGCCGCCCGCACCGCGGGGCGGGCGGCCGGGCGCGGCCTGGGGCCGCGGTCCGGGCGCGCCCGGGGGTGCCGCGCCGCGGCGGGAGGCCTCGCCGCACGCGGTGCAGAACCTGCTGCTCGCCCTGGGCGGAGTGCTGCTGGCCGTCGCCGCGACCGCGTTCACCGTCATCAGCTGGGGCCACCTCGGCATCGGCGGCCGCGCCGCCGTCCTTGCCGCGCTGACACTCGCCGCGACGGGCGCGCCGGCGCTGCTGCTGCGCCGCGGGCTGACCGCGACGGCCGAGGTCGTCGCCTGCCTGGGCCTCGTCCTGCTGCTGCTCGACGCGTACGCGCTGCACCGCGTGGCCCTGTCCGGCACGGACGGGCTGCGCTACGCGGCGGTGTCCCTGGCCGTCGTCACCGCCCTCTGGGCCGGGTACGGGAAGGCGCTCGGGCGGCTCGCGCTGCCCGCGCCCTTCGCCGTGCTCATCGGCCAACTCCCCCTGCCGCTGTGGGCGTCGGCCACGGAGTCGGCCTACGGTGTCACCTCCGCCCTGCTCGTCACGGCCGCGCTGGACGCGGTGGCCGCCCTCCGTTCCGGCGGACGCGGCACGCGGATCACCGCCGCCTGCGCCGGCACGGCCGTCGGGGCGGCAGGGCTGCTCACCGCGGGCGGACTCTCCTTCTCGGCCGCCGACGCTGGTGCGGCCCTGCGCGCCGGCGCGCTGCTGCTGGGCGCCGCGGCGGTGGCGCTCGCCGTCGCGCTGCGGCGCACCGTGCCCGCCGCGGTGGCCGGAACGCTCTCGGGGGGCGTGGCGCTCACGGTCGTCGGCGCGGTGGGCGGGCTCGCCCGGACCGCTGTGCCCGGTGGCTGGGTCGTGCCGGGGTACCTGGTGTGCGCGGCGCTCGTCCTCGGCTTCGCGGCCTTCGCCGTCCCGGTCCGCCTCCGCCCGGTGGCCGCGGGGCTGGGGGCGGGAGCCGCCGCCGTACACGCCCTGGCACTGCTGTGGGCGCTGCCCTCGCTGGCCGTGGGCGTGCTCAGGCCCGACGCGTGGGAGGGCCGGTACGGCGCGGTCGTGGTGGCCGGGGTGTTCGCCGCCGAACTGGCCGCTGCGGCGCGGCTGCACCGCGGCACCGCGTACGGCCCGGTCGCCGCCTGCGGCGCCCTGGTGTCGGCGGCGCTCGCCGTGTGCGTGCCCGGCCCGCTGCCCTTGCGGCTTGTCGTCGTGGCCGCCCTGCTCGCGCTGTCGGCCAGAGCCCTCGCCAGAGCCCTCGCCTGGACCGCCCTGGCGGCTGCGTGCGGGCTCGCCGCGACGGCCGTCGCCTGGGTCCACCCCGAGCGCACGGCGACGCTCACCGTGCTCGCCGTGCTGCTGGCCTGCTTCGGCGCGCTGTACGCCGCGGCGGCACGCACCCGCGCGGTGACCGCCGCCGCCACGGTCGTCTGCGCGGCCGGCCTCGCCTGGATCGGACTGCCCGCCCACGCGGCGGCATTCACCCTCCTGGCCATCGCCGCGGCCGCCCAGAGCGCCGCCCTGCGCGCCCCCGGTCGCCCCTTCGAGGACCCCGGTCACGCGGCCGCCCTCCTCGGGGTCGTCCTCGTCGCCGACGACCCCGCGCTGCTCGCCCTCGCGCTCGCCCTCACGGGCGTCCTCACAGCGGCCGTCGCGGCGCTGCGGGCCGACCGGCGGTGGCTCGGATACGTGGCGACCTGCCTGCTGACAGCGGCGAGTTGGGTGCGCCTGGCGGCGTCCGGGGTCGGCGCCCCGGAGGCGTACACCCTCCCCGTCACGGTCGCCGCCCTGGCCCTCGGCGCCCTGCGGCGGCGCCGCGACCCCGCGTTCTCGTCCTGGGCGGCCTACGCCCCGGGGCTCGCCGCGACCCTCCTGCCGAGCCTCGCCGCCGCCTGGGGCGACCCCGGCTGGGGCCGCCCCCTCTGCCTGGGCGCGGCCTCGCTCACGGTACTGCTCCTCGGTGCCCGCCACCGGTTGGCCGCGCCGCTGCTGCTGGGTTCGGCGGTGCTCGCGCTCGACGCGCTGCACGAACTGGCTCCGTACCTCGCCCAGGCCCTCGGCGCGGTACCCCGCTGGGTGCCGCTCGCCCTGGCGGGCGTCCTCCTGCTGGGGATCGGGGCGACGTACGAGCGGCGTCTGCGCGACGTGCGCCGCGTGCGGGAGGCGCTGGGCCGCCTCAGGTGACGGTACGTGCGGGTGGGAGGTCCGCCCGCCGCCGGGGTTCCCGCCCGCGCCCCGCCCCGGCGCCGCGCAGGCCCGGCGCGGCCTCTCTCAGGAGCGCGGGCTCCTCCGCAGGAGTCGTCGTGCGGCGGCGGTGCGCAGCCAGGCGCCGCTCGCGACGCACACGGCCGCCGTGCCGTACGTCACCGCCTGGAGGGGGAAGCCCGGCAGGAGCGGACCGCCGAGGTAGAGCGCGGTGCCCGCGAAGGTGACGGTCAGCCACTCCCAGCGCCCGTCGAGCGCGACAAGCCCGACGAGCAGCAGGGAGTACCAGGGGTAGTTGGGCGAGACCAGCAGCAGCGCGGTACCGGTCAGCATCAGGGCGCCGCGCCACGGCCTGGCCGGGTCGCCCCGTCGCCACACGTACAGGGCCGCGAGGACGATCAGTACGCCGGCGGCCGCCCCCGCGGCGGCGTCCGGGAGCAGCAGACGCAGCAGGGCGAAGCGGCGCACCGCGTCGGGCTGGTAGCCCTCCTCCGCGAGGTAGCCGGGCAGGTAGCCCAGGACGCCCGCGCCCGAGGCGAAGGCGTACGGCAGATAGGCGAGCGCGATGACGGCCGCCGCCGCCGACACCGTGCGCAGGACGCGGCCCGCCCCGCGCTCCCCCGAGAGAGCGCCGGGAAGCGCCAGAAGGGGCAGCAGTTTCACGGCGGCGGCCGCACCGAGCAACGCGCCCCGCCGGGCCCCGGCGGTGGCGGTGCCGAGGGCCAGCACGGCCAGCAGGACACCGAGGGTGTCGATGTGCGCGTTGTCGACCGCCTCGAAGGGGACGGCGGGGCACCAGGCCCACAGGGCGGCACGCGCAGGGGCCCGGTCCGGGTCGCCGCGCCGGCGCAGCACCGCCAGCAGGGCGGCGGTGGTCCCGAACGCCAGCAGGGCTCCGCCCGCCTGGAGCGGCTTGTGCCGGTCGCCGGGCGAGGAGAGGAGGTCGACGGCGAGGAACCACCCTTCGGCGACCGGTGGATAGATGGTCGGGACGGTGGGGCGGTTGATCCGGGAGCACAGGCCGCTGTCCGTCCGGGTCAGTCCCCAGCCCCGGCAGGAGTCCTCGGCGGGGAACAGCCAGCCGTCGCGCAGCCTGGCCAGTTCGGGAGCGGCGGGCGGACGGGCGTACGGGGAGATCCCGGCTGCCTGGACGCGGCCGTCCCAGACGTAGCGGTACATGTCGGTGCTGGTGCGCGGCGGTCCGGCGAGGCCGGCCAGCGCCACGGCGGCCGCTCCCGCCAGGACCAGCCCCGTCGCGGCGCGCGCCGGGACGGTGCGGACGGCCCACGCGGAGGCGGCGAACAGCGCCCAGGCGACGGCGTATCCGGCCGGCAGCAGGCGGCCCGGGCCGCCCTGCCCGTCGTCCGCTCGCAGGGTGCAGACGACGACGGCGGTCAGTGCGGCCAGGAGGAGGACGACGGCGATGACGCGGACACGGGCCGGTACGCGGTGCGCAGACGTCCCGGGACGCACGGGCGGCGGCTGCGGCATGCGGGGCGGTGCGGGGGCGGTGTCGCTCATGGCCGCTGCCGCCTTCCGGTGGCCGTGGGAGAGTTGTCGCGCCGTCCTGTCCGGGGGCGGCGCAGTTCCACGAAGGAGCGGCCCTCGGCGGTCCAGCGCCCCGCCGCGACCCACCCCGCGCCTTCCGCGGTGCGCAGCAGGACGGTGACGCCGAGTCGGGCCCAGGGAAAGGGGCGGCCGTGCCGGCCGTGGCCGTCCTCGACCCGGACGACGAGGCGCTCGTCCGCGTCGTACGGCGCGGCCTCCGCCAGGAGGCGGCCACCGGGCGCGGTCAGGGCGCGCAGGCGGGTGAGGAGGGCGAACGGGTCGCCGCCGATGCCGACGTTGCCGTCCATCAGCAGGACGCTGTCCCAGCGGCCCTCCCCCGGCAGGCGGTCGAAGACGGAGCGGCGCACGGCGGAACCTCCGCGCTGCCTGGTGCGGGCCACCGCGGCCGGGCTGACGTCCACTCCGAGAGCCCGGACACCCCCGGCGGCGAGGGCCGCGACCAGGCGTCCGGGCCCGCAGCCCACGTCGAGGACGGCACCGGTGCAGCGGTCCAGGACGGCGGTGTCGGCGGTGTCGGCCGCGGCGCACCAGCGCTCGATGTCCAGCGGCAGCAGTTCCCCGTCCGCCCCAAAATCCCCGGAGTTCTCGGAGCCCCCGTCGCCGGGCGGTGGCGAGACCGGCGACAGACGCCGCAGGAAGAGCGGGCCGCGACCGGTGCGTATGGCGTGCGCATAGGGGTCGTCCGTCCATGGCTCGCCCGGCAGGCACGGGTCCGGCCGGGTGTCCGGATGCGGCGGTACGCCGAGGTCCGCCGGCCGCGCCGGCACGGTCCGGCCGGTCCACGGCGCCGCCGTCCGCGCCGTCCTTCCGGCGAGGGCGGGGTCCGGACCGCCGGGCGCGGCGCTCACCGGCGCTCTCCGCTCAGCGAGTGCAGCGCGGTGGCGAAGCGCGAGCCGGGTGCGCAGCAGGCGGCGACCGCGGCGGCGTCGGCGGCGGTGTCCACGTCCCGCAGCACCGGCAGGTCGCGGACCGTGAGACCCGCCTCGACGAGCCGGCGCCTTAGTGCCGCCCCGGTGCGCTCGGTGGACATCGGCACGCCCCGCACCAGGGCCGCGGCGAGTCCGGGATCGGCGAGCCCCAGCGCCCAGAAACCGCCGTCCTCGGCCGGACCGAACCAGGCGTCGTGGCCTGCGCCTGCGGTCTCGGCGAGGAGCCGCGCCGTCAGCTGCGGGGTGTCCATGCCGATGAGGAGGGCCGGTCCGCGGTCGCAGTGGCCGAAGGCGGCCGCGATCCGCTCGTCGAGGCCGCCGTCCTCCTGGGGCACGACATCGAAACCGGGCGGCAGCCAGCGACCGGGGGCGCCGTCCAGGACGAGCACGCGCCGCCGCGCGGGTGCCTCGAGCACGGTGTGCAGGGTGTCGGCGAGCGCGGCTTCCGCGAGGGTGGCCGCTTCCCGGGGCGTGTAGGGCGGGGTGAGCCGTGTCTTGACCCGTCCCGGGACGGGTTCCTTGGCGATCACCAGCAGCGTGGCCCGCGGCGGGGCCGGGTGACGGGCGGTCACCGCCCGGCGCCCCGGGAGGGGGCCGCCGGCTCGGGTGCGTCGGTGCCCGCTCCGGCGCCGACCGCGACCGGTTCGGCGAGGACGGAGCGCATGTCGCGTACCGCCTGCCAGGTGCCGCGCCAGGTACCCGTCACTTTGGAGCGGCCCGTGCGCGGCCGGTAGGGCACGTCCGTCTCCCGCACCCGCCAGCCGGCGTCGGCGGCGCGGACGACCATCTGCAGCGGATATCCCGACCGACGGTCCGTCAGGCCGAGGGCGAGCAGAGGTTCGCGGCGGGCGGCGCGCATCGGTCCGAGGTCGTGCAGGCGCAGGCCGGTGCGCCGGCGGACCATACGGGCGAGTTCCACGTTGGCCAGCCGGGCGTGCAAGGGCCAGGCGCGCCGTGTCACGGGCCTGCGGCGTCCGAGGACGAGGTCGGCCGCGCCGTCGAGGACGGGACCGGCGACGGCGGGGAGCAGAGCGGGGTCGAGGGAGGCGTCGCAGTCGCAGACGCAGACGACGTCGGCCGTCGCGGCGGTGACGCCCGCGTGGCAGGCGGCGCCGAAACCGCGCCGGGGTTCATGGACGACATGCGCCCCGAGGGCGCGGGCGATGTCCGCCGAACCGTCGGTGGAGCCGTTGTCGACGACGATCGCGCGCCATCCCGGCGGGATGCGGTCCAGCACCCACGGCAGGGCCTCGGCCTCGTCGAGGCAGGGCAGCACCACGTCCACGGCGGCGGAAGGAGAGGAGGAGGACTCGATCACCCCACTCACCCTACGGGCACAAAAGCGGCAAAAGGGACTTGGGCGTCTTACGGATCGCTGACGTCCCGCCAGCGCTCCCACCTCCGGCCGAAACGCGGGTGCGAGACTCGGTGGCGTGAAGCACGTACTCGTCGTGGACGACGACGCCACCGTCGCCGAGGTCGTCGTCGGCTACCTGAACCGGGCCGGTTTCGCCGTCGACGTGGCCTGCGACGGCCCGACCGCCGTGGCCCTGGCCGCTGCCCGGGCGCCCGACCTGGTGGTCCTGGACCTGATGCTCCCCGGCATGGACGGCCTCGAGGTCTGCCGCCGCCTGCGCGCCGGCGGCCCGCTCCCCGTGATCATGCTGACCGCACGCGGCGACGAGGCGGACCGCGTCCTCGGCCTGGAGGTCGGGGCGGACGACTACGTCACCAAGCCCTTCAGCCCCCGCGAACTCGTGCTCAGGGTGGAGTCGGTGCTGCGCCGCGCGGGAGAGCCGGCGGGCCGGACCGCCCCGGCCGCGGCGGCGCTGCGGGCCGGCCCGCTCGCTCTGTACCCGGACGCCCGCCGGGTCACCCGCCACGGGACCGACCTCTCCCTGACGGCACGTGAGTTCGACCTGCTGCGCTTCTTGCTGCGGCATCCCGGAAGGGCCATGAGCCGCGAGGAGCTGATGCACCGGGTGTGGGGCTGGGAGTTCGGCGACCTGTCGACCGTCACCGTCCACGTCCGCCGCCTGCGCGAGAAGATCGAGGAGGATCCCGCGCGCCCCCGCCTGATCAGCACCGTGTGGGGTGTGGGCTACCGGTTCGACCCTCCGGCCGCGGAGAAGGAGGCCGGCGATGGTGCGTGACGCCGTCCTCATCGTGGCCTATGCGGCCGTCGGCGCGGCCGGCGCCGGCCTGCTCGGCACGGGTGCCCTGCGGCTGCTGCGCCACCGCTCGGTCGCGCTGTCGCTGGCGGTGGTGGCCGCGGTCGCGGTCGCGGCGATGCTCGCCGGAACCATGCTCGTGGCCTGGGCCATGTTCCTCTCCGACCACGACATGTGGGTCGTCACCACGGTCTGCTCCGTCGCGGCGGTCGTGTCGCTCGCGGTGGCGCTCACGCTGGGCCGCGGCGTGGTCCGCGGCAGCCGGGCCCTGGCCGAGGCCACCCGCGCCCTCGGCGAGGACGGCGGCTTCACCCCGCCCGCCGCCGCGCCCACCGCCGAACTCGCCGAGCTCGGCCGGGAGCTGGCCGCCACCAGCGCGAAGCTCGCCGCCTCCAGGGAGCGGGAGAGGGCCCTGGAGGAATCCCGCCGCGAACTGGTCGCCTGGATCTCCCATGACCTGCGCACCCCGCTCGCCGGGCTGCAGGCCATGGCCGAGGCCCTGGAGGACGGCATCGCCGCGGACCCCGCCGTCTACCACGCCCGCATCCGCAGGGAAGTCGCGCGCATGACCGGCATGGTCGGCGACCTCTTCGAGCTCTCCCGCATCCAGGCCGGTGTCCTCGCCCTCAGCACCACCCGCATGTCGGTCTACGACCTCGTCGGCGACGCGCTGGCGGGAGCCGCCGCCACGGCCGAGGCGCACGGCGTGCGGATCGTCGGGGACGGCGTCGAACCCGTCCCGGTGGAGGTGGACGGCCGTGAGATGACCCGCGCCCTGGCCAACCTCCTCGTCAACGCCATCCACCGGACGCCGGCCGACGGCACCGTCGCGGTCTCGGCCCACCGGGAGTCGGACAGCGTCGTCGTGTCCGTCACGGACGGCTGCGGCGGCATTCCTGCGGAGGATCTGCCCCGCGTCTTCGACACGGGGTGGCGCGGCACCGATGCGCGGACCCCGCCCGCCGGTGCGGGTCTGGGGCTGGCGATCGTGCGGGGCATCGTCGAGGCCCACCAGGGGCGGGCGGCGGTGCGCAACGTCCCCGGCGGCTGCCGCTTCGAGGTCCGTCTGCCCGCCGCCGCCTGACGTCCCCACCGGTGCCGGGCGCGCCCGCACCGTCCGGGCCCGGGCGGGCGGCGGGCGGACGGGCGGGCGGATCAGCCGTCACGCAGCGGAGCCGTCGCGAGCCGCGCCATCCCCTCGGCGAAGCCGACGTGCGGTTTCCAGCCCAGTTCGTCCCGCAGCCTGCGGGAGGAGGCGGTGATGTGGCGGACGTCGCCGAGCCGGTACTCGCCCGTGACCACCGGCGTCCTCGTGCCGTGCGCCTTCGCCAGGGCGGCGGCCATCTCCCCCACCGTGTGCGGCTCGCCGCTGCCCACGTTGTACGCCCGCGCGGTCCCCTCCGGCAGCCCGGGCAGACCGTCCAGCGCGGCCAGGTTGGCCCCGGCCACGTCCCGTACGTGGACGAAGTCGCGCCGCTGGCCGCCGTCCTCGAACACCCGGGGCGCCTCACCGCGCTCCAGCGCGGACCGGAACAGCGAGGCGACCCCGGCGTACGGGGTGTCGCGCGGCATCCCCGGCCCGTACACGTTGTGGTACCGCAACGCGATCACCCGTCCGCCCACCGCGCGAGCCCATGCGGAGGCGAGGTGCTCCTGCGTCAGTTTGGTGGCGGCGTAGACGTTGCGCGGGTCCAGCGGGGCGTCCTCGGCCACCAGTCCGGGCGCCAGCGGTTCGCCGCACCTCGGACACGGCGGTTCGAAGCGTCCCGCCCTCAGGTCGGACTCCGCGCGCGGCCCCGGCTCCACGACGCCGTGCGCCGGGCACTCATAGCGTCCCTCGCCGTAGACCACCATCGAACTGGCCAGCAGCAGGGCGCCCACCGCCGCCTCCGCCATGCCGGCCAGGAGCACCGCGGTGCCCAGGTCGTTGCACCCCACATAGGCGGGTGCGTCGCCGAAGTCCTTGCCGAGTCCGACCATCGCCGCCTGATGGCAGACGGCGTCCACACCGTGCAGGGCCTCGGCGACAGCCGAGGCGTCGCGGACGTCGGCGTGCCTCCAGTCCACCCCGTCGGGGACCGGCGGGGGCGTGCGGTGCGCGGCGGGCAGCAGTGCGTCGAGCACGCGCACCTCGTGCCCGGCGCTGCTGAGGGCGGTGACGACGTGCGAGCCGATGAAGCCCGCACCTCCGGTGACGAGGATCAACATGCGACGACCGTACGGCCGCCCGCCCCGCCCGCGGCCGCACGACGCCGTCACGTCAGCGGTTCGTAAGCCTTCGCACGAAGGAGGTCATCCTCGACCGCTGCCCGCAGGGGGCCGCTTCCCGCCGCCCCGCGCCCGTCGGCGGGCCCGGCCCAGCCTGGCGGCGAGGACCACGGCGGACAGGCCGAACAGCACGGCGGTGACGGCCAGCCAGCGGCCGAGGTAGACGTCGTCGGAGAGCCCCGTGGCCGCCTCGTAGGGGCCGGACAGCCGCAGGATCAGGGGGAACCAGGTCAGGAGCAGGACGCCGGACAGGAAGGCGGGTACGCGCACATGGTTGATCCAGGGCAGCGCGGGCGTGTCCTGGACCCGGTGGCGGAGGACGGAACGGGCCGACAGGTCGGCGAGCGAGTACAGCGGCAGCAGGATGAGGTCGTGCAGGATCGCCGCGCCCACCAGCCAGATCGCCACCTCCACGGGCCGCTGCGCGAACAGGCGGACGCAGGCGTACCCGGTGACGGCGAGGGAGCACAGGAGGACGAGGAGGTGGAGGGGACTGGCACCGTACCAGCGCAGGCTTCGGAGCATGATCACGTCCGGAAGGTGAGGCGGTGGACCCACTTGGTGTTGTTGACCCCGGGGTTGGCCGGGACGATGACACGTGCCGGATAGCCGTGGTCCAAGGACAGGTCCGCTCCGTTGACCCGCAGCGCCAGCAGGGCCCGCGGGTCGTGGATCTGGTTTCCCCGCAGCATCACCGAGCTGTAGGGGCCCGGGGGCTGGACGGACTCCACCAGCACGCTGCCGGCGTCACGCAGCCCGCTGAGCGCCGCGAGGTCGGCGAGCCGCAGGCCCTCCCACTGCTGGTCGGTGGTCGACCAGCCCTCCACGCAGGCGATCGGCAGGGCCGCGGTGTGCAGCGGCATGGCCAGCAGCTGTTCGCGGGTGAGGACCACTGTCCGTCCGCTGCCGCGCACCTCGAGCCGCCATGAGGGGCCGACGAGTCGCGGGGTGACACCGACGGACGTGGCCGTCTTGTTGATCTGGAAGCCGTTCGGGCCGCTGCCCGGCTCGCGGTTGTGCGGCGCGAGCAGCGCCGTGTCGCGCAGCCGGCCGCCGATGCTCTGCCCCGCGGTGACCACCAGCGCGAGCAGCGATCCGGCGCCGACCATCCCCACCGCGCCGCGCCGGCTGATGGTGGGGGACGCCGGCGCGACGGGCACCAGGCCGTCCTGATCGGGCGGTTCGGGGCGGGTGCCGGCGACCCCGGTGCGCAGTTCCCGGATCGGATCGCGGCTGCGCAGGGCGCGCCGCATCCGGCCGAGTCTGAGGCTCACATGGACGACGAAGGCGGCGATGAACACCCAGGCGCCATAGAAGTGCAGCGTGTAGAAGGAGCCGGGGAAGACGTAGAGGAGCTGGATGTTGAAGATCCCGGTCACGAACTCGAAGATGACACCGCCCACCAGCAGGAGCAGCGAGAAGCGTTCGAGCGCGTGAGCCGGCGACCGCAGCGGCGGCCACACGAAGAGCTTCGGGATCACCGACCAGAGCTTCGCCAGCACCACCGGCACGAGGACCACTCCGAGCGTCACATGCACGCCCTGGGTCAGCCGGTACAGCCAGGCGGGATCGGTGGGCCAGTCGAAGAGGTAGAAGCCGAACAGTCCCTTGTCCGGCGTCTGGTCGTTGGTCGGACCCAGGTCCGGGTTGTAGGCGGCGTAGGAGAGCGCGCCGGTCACGAACATCACCGGGATGCCGAACAGCAGCACCAGGCCGAAGACCGACGTCAGCCACGGCCCGCGGATGGGGCTGCGCCAGAACTCGGGACGGAAGGGACCCGCGGGGGCGCCGGCGGTGAAGGCACGGCGCCATCGTGGCGATGCCTGTGCTTTCCCCGGCTGTCCCGGCCCCCTGTTCGGCGATGGTTCTCCGCTGCCGCTCATGGTCCATGACATATCCCGGCCGCGGCCGGGGTCCGTCGCGCCGCCACCGGGAACCGCTGAATGTCGACCGAACAGGCGCGTGCCGCGGTGGACGGGCGACCGGGGCACACCCTCGGCGGCAGAGCGGATACCCTGCCGCAGGGCCGGCCGCGCCCGATCGGTCCGGCGCTGCCGCCGGGGGCGGAGAGCCCGCCCGGAAGCGGAAACGGGGGGCACGTGCCGGGGATCGGGGAAGCCGCGGGCATGCCGGGTGTGCCGAGCCAGAGGCGCAGTGCACCGCTGCTCGGACACATGGTCATCTGCGGAGAGGACGCGCTCGTCCACCGGCTCGCCCACGAACTGGCCGCCAGCTACCGCCAGCACGTCACGGTGGTCCTGCCCTCGCTGCGCCACGACCGCGGACCCCGGATCGCCGAACTGGCGCGGCGGCACGGCGTGCGCGTGCTCGAAGCGGTGGAGCCGAGCGACACCACCCTGCTCGAGGCGGGTGTGCGGGACGCGGTGGCGCTGGCGCTCGCGTACGGCGACGACCAGACCAACATCCACGCCGCCTTACGGGCCCGGCGCCTGAACCCCGACATCCGGCTCGTCATCCGCATGTACAACCGCAAGCTGGGCCGGCATCTGGAGGAGATGCTCGAACGGGCCGCCGCGGCCCGCTCTCCGCAGCTGCGGCCCTACGAGCTCGACGCGTCCACCACCGTCCTGTCCGACGCGGACACCGCCGCCCCGGCCCTGGTGGCGGCGGCCGTGGTCGGGAGCAGCAAGGTCGTCCAGGCCGGCGGACTGATCCTGGGCGCCGCCGAGCGTCCGCTCAACAGCGAGGACGACGGGCCGCGCCATCCGCCGGCGCTGTGCACCCTGGCCGTGCTGTCCGACTCCCCCGCCGATCCGGGTGGCGAGGCCGACGCCGCCGGCCCGGGCGGCGCGCGGCTGCTGCCCGACGACAGCACCGTGCGGGCCGCTGCCGGGGCGCACGGCCGTGTCGTCCTGGAGACGGTCACCCGGGACCAGGGCAGGCCCGCGGGCCGGCGGCGCAGGGGCGCGCCACCCCTGCGGGAGCTCTTCTCCCGGCGGCTGGGGTACGCCTTCGCCGGGCTCATCGTCCTTCAGGTGCTCTTCGCCGCCCTGACCTGGCGTGCCGTCGGGGGCTCGCCCCTGCACGCCGCGTACCTGTCGCTGCTTGACCTGCTCAACATCAACGATCCGGCGGTGGACGACCGCCCCGGACGGCAGATCCTCCAGTTGCTGTCCGGACTCTCCGGCGCGGCGCTGCTGCCGGTGCTCTTCGCGATCGTGCTGGAGACGCTGGGCAGCTTCCGCACCGCCTCCGCGCTGCGGTCGCCGCCCCGGGGTCTGTCCGGGCACATCGTCCTGATCGGCCTGGGCAAAGTGGGCAGCCGGGTCCTGGACAGGCTGTGCGCGCTCGACATCGACGTGGTGTGCGTCGAACGGGACCCCGAGGCGCGCGGCGTGGCCCATGCCCGCGCTCGGCGCGTACCGGTCGTCATCGGCGACGCCACCGAGGAAGGGGTCCTGGACGACGCCCGGATCGGCTCCAGCCGGGCACTGATGGCTCTCACCAGCGACGACACCACCAATCTGGAAGCCGCGCTGAGCGCCCGCGAGGCCGCCCCCGGCCTGCGCGTGGTGATGCGGATCTTCGACGACGACTTCGCCACCACCGTCTACCGGGCGATGCGGGACTCCTATCCCGAGGCCACGACCCGCAGCCGCAGCGTCTCCACCCTGGCGGCGCCCGCGTTCGCCGGCGCGATGATGGGCCGCCAGGTCCTCGGCGCCATTCCGGTGGAACGCCAGGTGCTGGTCTTCGCGGCGATCGAGGTACGCGATCACGCGGAACTGCAGGGACGCACCATCAGCGACGCCTTCCGCCCGGGCGAGTGGCGGGTGCTCGCCCTCGACCTGGCCGCGCCCTCCGACCGGCGGCCGGACCTGGCCGCGGCGATGGACCACGATCTCCGTCCCCGTGAGCCCGAACTGGCCTGGGACCTGCACCCCGGCTACGTCCTGCGGCCCGACGACCGCGTCGTCCTCGCGGCCACCCGCCACGGCCTCGCCCGCCTGCTGCAGCACCGCGGCCCCCAGGCACAGGACCCGGCCCGTGACGCGGCCCCGGAGCTGTGAGCCCGGCGCGCGCCCGCACACGACGCCGAGGGCCCGGAAGCCGCTACGGCTTCCGGGCCCTCGGTCCGGGTGGGCGATACTGGGATCGAACCAGTGACCCCTTCGGTGTGAACGAAGTGCTCTCCCGCTGAGCTAATCGCCCGGGTGCGGGACCAACATTACCGCATGTCAGCGGGTGCCCCCGACCATCACGCAGGCCCGAGGCCCAGACGTCGGCGCGACCAAGACCGCAACCATGAACAGGACCGAACGGGACCGCCGACGAGACATGTGTCAGGGGCGCCTCGGCAGGGCGCCTCGGCAGGGCGCGTCAGCCCAGGTCGGCCTTCCACGGCATCACGAAGCCGAACCTCCACACGTAGTATCCCAGCAGCACGCCGATGATCACCAGCCCGACGGCCGTCAGCGTCACGTTCCGGCGCCGCACCCTCGGGTCGAGCGCCTTGTGCGCCGCCTCGGTCACCTTCCGCTTCGCCCAGCGGAGCACGAGCTGGGCCCAGACGAACTCGGTCGCCCAGACCGCCATGCCGGCGAAGATCACCACCCAGCCGGGCCCCGGCAGCGGAAGCAGGATCACACCTGTGCCCACGACCGCCAGACCCACCAGGAAGACCCCGACCTGCCAGCTCATGTGCAGCGCTCGGGAACGGCGGATGAACTGCGGCGCCCTCGACCCCAGCGGGGGCTCGGAGCCCCCGGCCCGCCCGTCGCCGGCCTCCCCGCCGTCCCCCATGTCGCGTGTCGCGGGATCCATGGCCACGGCCACCTCCCGCTCGTCACTCTCCGCAGTCATGCCGCCAAACCTACCCGACCCGACTCCGTCACCGTAATGGCTCGCCGGGGAGGAAAAGAACTCGGCCGGACGAGGTACCGGAACCCTCACAAACCCGTCAGAGGGGTTTACAACGTCCCCGCAGGTGGCATGTCGATTTCGCCGACGTGCGAATCCCCGAGCGCACACTGAGCGAAAGGCCCTGGCGCTTATGAACACCACGGTCAGCTGCGAGCTGCACCTGCGCCTCGTTGTGTCGAGCGAATCGTCACTGCCCGTACCCGCGGGCTTGCGGTACGACACGGCCGATCCCTACGCCGTGCACGCCACCTTCCACACCGGTGCCGAGGAGACAGTCGAATGGGTGTTCGCCCGCGACCTGCTCGCCGAAGGTCTGCACCGGCCCACCGGCACCGGCGACGTCCGGGTCTGGCCGTCCCGCAGTCACGGCCAGGGCGTCGTGTGCATCGCCCTCAGCTCTCCGGAGGGGGAGGCGCTGCTCGAGGCCCCGGCGCGGGCCCTGGAGTCGTTCCTGAAGCGGACCGACGCCGCGGTGCCCCCCGGCACCGAACACCGCCATTTCGACCTGGACACCGAGCTCTCGCACATCCTCGCCGAGAGCTGAGTCCACCGACCGTCCGTCGCCGTACGCATCTCGGGGGTACGGCGCGGACCCGACCTGCCGGGGCCGTCGTCGCAGAGCAGCGCGCTCCACGACGACGGCTCTCGCGCTACAGTCACCGGAACGCCCGACCCATCAGGCCAGGGAGAGAGCGATCCCGTGCTGATCAACCATGACACCAGGTGCGCACTCGACTGCGTGGTGGATCTCCTCAACACCACTCCGGAGAGTGACGGCCGCGAGGATCTGGCCGACCTCGCGGGACTGAGCGCCTTCGTGGAACGCAACGCGATCAGCGACGTCGACTCGCTGGACGAAAAGGACCTTGCCGCGGTTCGCGCCCTCCGGCAGCGCTTCGCCCAGGTCTTTTCCGCGCCCGCCACCCGCGAGGCCGCCGCGCTGGTCAACTCCCTCGTCGCCGAGGCCGGCACCACGCCCCGGCTGACCGATCACGACGGCTACGACTGGCACGTCCACTACTTCGCCCCGGGCGCCTCCCTCGCCGACCACCTGGCCGCCGACTGCGGCATGGCCCTGGCGTTCCTCCTCGTCGCCGGGGAGCGGGAGCGGCTGCGCCGCTGCGACGCCCCGGACTGCCGGCGCGCCTTCGTCGACCTCTCACGGAACCGTTCGCGTCGCTACTGCGACAGCCGCACCTGCGGCAACCGGCTCCATGTCGCCGCCTACCGGGCGCGCCGCCGGGAGGCCGTCGCCGCCGTGCCGGCTCAGAACGGCCAGAGGTCGTAGAGCCCGCCGAGGGCGAGCAGACCGCCGATGACGGTCAGGAAGAGCATCAGCGGCGGCTGGGAGAGCGCGAACAGGCAACCGCGTGGCTCGTCGTCGTCTGCGTCGGCTTGCATGGCCTTACGGTGCGCTAGGAGGGGGGCGAACCCGTACAACCGTACGCCCCCGGCCGTGCCAAACACCGCTCAGGGGGCGGTAGTTGAAGGCCGCCAGGGCGATGATGACGCAACGCCGCCACCCCCCGCGAGCAACACGCCGCTCAGATGCCCCTGCGCTTGAGGATCTCCTCGATCTCACCGAATTCAGCCAGATCGGGATCGTTTTTCGCCGTCTTCGAGGCCGGTTTCCGCCCCCGCCCCAGCGCCGGCTTCTCCGCCTCCGGAGCGACCGCCCGGCCCCCGCCGCCGCCCTCCGTGACGCGCCCGCGGCGTCCGAAGACCCGCGCCAGGGCGTACAGCACCACGGACAGGGCCAGCACCGCGAACCCCGCCCACACGGACGGCTTGAACACCAGGTCCGCCGCCCAGTCCACGACGGCCCGGACGACGGTGCCGGCCAGCGACAGCAGGCCCGTCATGTACAGGCCGACGGGCAGCAGGGCTGCCGCCGCGATCACCGTCGCCTTGCGGAACCTGCGCCGGAAAGCGGCGAGCAGGGCGATCGCCAGGCCCGCCGCGGACAGCGCGACACATACGGTCGAAGTCAGCATGCGGAGCTCCTCCGAAATCGTCTGCTGGCTCCATCCTGCACCCGGCCCCCGCCCGCGGGCCACGACCCCGACGCGACCTCAGGGTGATCTCCGGGGCGGCTCCTCCCCCAGTGGGAGACTGACCCCATGAACGAAGCGACTCCCCGCACCGTCGTCCTCGAGTACTGGTGCGAGCTCCAGTGCCCCGACTGCGCCACCGCCCTCACCGACCTGCGCGCCCTGCGCGAGCGCTACGGCGACGCCCTGGAGATCCAACTGCGGCACTTCCCCCTGGAGAAGCACAAGCACTCCTACGCCGCCGCCCAGGCCGCGGAGGAGGCCTTCGTCCAGGGCCGCGGCTGGGAGTACACGGAGGCGGTCCTCGCCCGCACGAAGGAACTGGGCGAGCGGGGCGAGGCAGTGCTGGTCGAGATCGCGGCCGAGCTGGGCCTCGACGCGGAAGAGGTCGACACAGCGCTCGTCGACGGGCGGCACCTTCTCGTCGTCGACGCCGATCACGCCGAGGGCAAGGCCATCGGCGTCACCGGCACCCCCACCTACGTCATCTCCGGCGAACGCCTGGACGGCGGCACCTCTCAGGAGGACCTGCGCGCCCGCATCGAAACCTATGCGGACAGCGCTCTGGGCCGCTGAGCTGTGCCGCCGCCGTACGGCGACGCGGCCCCGGACGCACGACGCCTGAAGGCCGAAGGGCGGCGTTCCCATCGCGTCGGAGCGCGTCCGACTCCGGGTACCGCGGCTGTCCCACCCTCGCGCCCTCCGGGCGCGCACAGACGAGGGCTACGGAGGGGAGGGGTGGGGCCTGCCCTCGCCGGGGGTGTGCGGGTGGTGCGTGGCGGGGCTCCGGCACCGTCGCGGGTGACCTTTGCGGCGGCCGGGGTCTCTTTTGCCGTCCGCGGGTGCGGATGGCCGGTTGCCACGCCCCCTGTGCGTGGGTGCCGTGCCCGCCGTGAACCGCGTCTGCGGGTGCCCCCGATGCGCCTGGTGACATCGGGCTCTGTGTCGCCACCCATGTCGGCGAAAGCGGGCCCGCCGTCCCCCTCAATCGCCCGACAGCACCCCGTATCGGCCGCAGACGCCGGTCACGGCGAACGCCCCCACCACCACGAGTGGGCGTGGAAGCGGCCGTCTCTCCTCGCGGGGCAACGAGACTCACGCCATGGGTGCGGGAATCCGCTCCGGAGCCTGAGCCCCCGCTCCGAACCCACCCGCACCGCAGAGAAGGGCAGCCCCACACCCTCCCCCTCCGCAGCCGGCATCCTCGCGCCCCCAGGACGCGAGACGGCGGGACAGCCGGCCACCGGTACGTGGGCAGCCTCCGTACGCTCCGTGTGGACGCCGCCCCACACACAACGTCCCCCTGGCCGACCAGGGACTCAGACCAGCGGCTTCGCCGCGTGCACCTGTGTCACCTCGTACCCGAGGGCCGCGTAGAGCCTTTCCGCCGGCTCGTTCCCGGCGAAGACGTTCAGCCCCAGCCGCTCGAATCCCGCCGCCAGGCACTCCCGCTCCGCCGCGAGCATGAGCGTGCGCCCATGGCCCCGCCCGCGGTGCGCCTCGGCGACGCGGACGTTGTAGACGTACCCGGTGGACTCGTCCCTGCGCCCCAGCCACAGGTTCCCCACGGCCTCCCGTTCCTCCGCCGTCGCCCCGCCGGCCTCCAGCACCCTCAGCACCGCGCCCGGCGTCGCCGGCCCCTCGGGGAGGAGGGCGCTGAAGTCCGCCTCGGCCTTGGCGCGGGCCTGCGCCTCGGGCACGCCGCGCCGGATGTGGGACAGCGCGTACTCGTCCCGCGCCTGGGCCGCCCACACCGGGTACTCCGCCTCCGTCATCGGCCGCACGGCACTGTCCGGCGGCAGGGCCGGCGGCACGTCGGGCAGCGTCTTGGACATGGACCGGTTGCGGACGACGTACCCCAGCGCGTCCATGAGGCGGAGCGCCGCCGAGTCCTCCGCCCGCACCGAGACCTCGACGCGACGGCAGCCCCAGCCCCGCAGCACCTCCTCGGCGGCGAGGGCCGCGACCGTACCGCGGCCGCGGCGCTGCTCGGCCTGGTCGATCCGCAGCGCGACGATGCCGCCCACCTCCGGCCCGAACCGAGGGTCGGTGGACACGGTGGTCTCGCCCACCACTCGTCCGTTGACACAGACGTGGAAGCGGCGGGCGCGCACTCCGTCGGGTCGGCGCTGCTCGGGCTCGGCCGGGCGCAGGGTGGTCGTCATGGTGTCGAGTTCTACCAAGTCGCCGCTCTGCGTGGGTCGCGGGGTACGGAGGCGCGACGCCCCGGCTCAGGGGTTGGGGTGTGCCGCTGAGCGCTCCGCGAAGACCCGCATCGCCTTGGCCGTCACCGGGCCGGGACGGGTCCCCGTGGGCAGCTCGCGGTCGTCGACCCGGTGGACGCCCTGGACGTCGCGGAGCGAGGAGGTCACGAAGACCTCCTCCGCCTCCCCGAGCACCTCGAACGGGAGATCGGCCTCCTCGGCGCCCGCCCACTCGATCACCAGCTCCCGGGTGATCCCGGCGAGGCAGCCGGAGTCAAGCGGCGGGGTGAGCAGCTTGCCCCCGAGGACGACGAAGACGTTGGAGCCGGTGCCCTCGCAGAGACGTCCCCGCGTGTTGGCGAAAAGCGCCTCGGAGGCGCCGTGCTCGTGGGCGCGGGCCAGGGCCACGACGTTCTCCCCGTACGAGGTGGTCTTCAGTCCCGCGAGGGCGCCCTTCTCGTTGCGGGTCCAGGGAACGGTGACGACGGCCGTCGTGTCGGGGCGGACGCTCGCGGAGCCGAGGGCGACCACCAGGGTGGGGCCGGTGGTGCCGCGCTCGGAGCCGAGCGGGGAGGTGCCGCCGGTGTAGGTGACGCGGAGCCTGCCGTGGGGCACCGGGTTGGCGGCGAGGACGGCCTCGCATGCGTGGCGCACCTCGTCCAGGTCGGGCTCGGGCAGTCCGAGGCCGCGCGCGGAGCGGGCCAGGCGGCGCAGGTGGCGGTCCAGCGCGAAGGCGGTGCCGCCGGCGGCCTTGAGCGTCTCGAAGACGCCGTCCCCCACGGTCAGGCCGTGGTCCAGGACGGACACGGATGCCTCGTCGGTCTCGCATAGCGCGCCGTTGACCCAGATCGCGCCCGCGGTGTTCGTGCTCACGGTGTCACTTCGCCCCATGGTTCCGTTCGCCTTCGTTCGAGTCGTACGTACCCGACGCTACCGCCAGCAGCCGGGAGGCCTTCAGTTCCGTCTCGTCCCACTCCCGCTCCGGATCGGAGCCCCAGGTGATCCCGGCGCCGGTGCCGAACCGCAGTACGGGGCCGCCGGGCGCGGTGCGGTCGATCCAGAAGGTGCGGATGCCCACCGCGAGCTCGCCGGTGCCGCGGTCGGCGTCGACCCAACCGATGCCGCCGCAGTACGGGCCGCGCTGGGCCGTCTCCAGTTCGGCGATGATGCGCAGGGCGCTGGACTTGGGCGCTCCGGTGACGGAGCCCGGCGGGAACGCGGCGTCCAGGAGCGCGGCCCAGCCGGCGCCCTCGCGCAGTTCGCCGCGCACGGTGGAGACGAGGTGGACGAGTCCGGGGTGCTTCTCCACGACGCAGAGGTCGGGGACCGTGACCGTGCCGGTGGCGCAGACCTGCCCGAGGTCGTTGCGTACCAGGTCGACGATCATGACGTTCTCGGCGTGGTCCTTGGGCAGCAGGTCCGCCTCGGTGCGGCCGGTGCCCTTGATCGGCCCGGACTCGACCACCGCACCGCGGCGGCTCAGGAACAGTTCGGGGGAGGCGCTGGCCACCTCTGTGCCGTGGGCAGGCAGCCGGACCATTCCCGCGTACGGGGCGGGGTTGCCACGGGCGAGGACGGCGGCGAGGGCGTCGATGTCGGCCTCCGGGTCGGGCAGCACAGCGGTGAGCACCCGGCACAGGTTGGCCTGGTAGACCTCGCCGGCCGCGATGTACTCGCGGACGCGACGCACTCCCGCGGTGTAGCCGACGCGGTCCAGTGAGGACGTCCAGTCGCCGCGGGCCGGTCCCTTCCACGGACGGCGCGGGGCCGGCTCGGCCGGCGCCGGCCGTACGTTCCCGAAGCGCGCGCAGACCGTGCCGCCGTCGAAGCCGGCGACCACCGCCCAGAAGCCGGAGGAGTCCAGGGCAGCGGGGTCGGTGGTGACATCCCGCAGGTCGGAGGCGACGAGGCCGCCGAATCTGGCGAGGGGCTCGAGGTCGGGCACGGGGCTTCCCAGGTCGGTCCGGAGGGGCGAGTGCGAGTCTAGGTCGGTGGCGACGGGCGAGATGTGCTGGTCACCGACCCGGCACGCTGCGGAAACGCGTTTTGGTCGCTGAGCCGTAATCCGCTAGAGTTCAACTCGTCGCCGGGACGCGGAAGCGCCCCGGCGGAGGTCCCGCCCGGACGCGAACTCCGGGGGAGGCACTGCGGACGTGGCTCAGTTGGTAGAGCATCACCTTGCCAAGGTGAGGGTCGCGAGTTCGAATCTCGTCGTCCGCTCGAAGTGGGGGTCACCGCCCCTGCGTGGTGGAGTGGCCGAGAGGCGAGGCAACGGCCTGCAAAGCCGTCTACACGGGTTCAAATCCCGTCTCCACCTCTGAGGACGATTAGCTCAGCGGGAGAGCGCTTCCCTGACACGGAAGAGGTCACTGGTTCAATCCCAGTATCGTCCACTGGGCCCGGGAGGGCCCTTCCCCGGCACGTCGTCATGGGGACCCGAGCGCGATTAGCTCAGCGGGAGAGCGCTTCCCTGACACGGAAGAGGTCACTGGTTCAATCCCAGTATCGCGCACGCTGCACCACCCGTAGCAGTACCGAGGACGATTAGCTCAGCGGGAGAGCGCTTCCCTGACACGGAAGAGGTCACTGGTTCAATCCCAGTATCGTCCACCAGAACCGAGGGCCGGAGCGTTCGCTCCGGCCCTCGGTCGTGTCACGACGAGAAGAGCATGTGCGCCCAGCTCTGCGGCTTGCGGTGGCCGTGGTGCCCGCCATGCGGGGCTCCCCAGGCCGGAGCGGCGTGCTGCTGCGGGTACGCCTGCGGGTAGGCGGGCGGCGGGGCGGGCTGGGCGTACTGCGACTCCATGCGGGTCAGCGCCTCGAGCTCCCCGTAGTCCAGGAAGATCCCCCGGCAGTTGCCGCACTGCTCGATCTGGACACCGCTGCGGGTGAACGTCTGCATGGGGCCATGACACTTGGGACAGAGCATCGTCGGCTCATCTCCTCGCTCGCGCCGGCCGGGGGGCGTCGTCCCCCGGCGTGGAACTGCACTCTACTTCCGCGATTCGGCGGCACGTCTCGAGGACGGACTGTTCCGTCCCGTCGAGCGCACGGCCCTCCTGCGCGGCCTTGGCGACGGCTGTCGCCGCGGTCTGGACCGCCAACGCCCGCGCCGCCGCGTCCAGATGCGGCCACGGGTCGCCGTCCGCGGGGACGGCGGGGCCGCCACCGGCGCGGTACGCGCCGAGGAAGCGACCCCAGTCGACGGGGTCGAGCAGCCCGGCGGCGAACCACATCGCCGGCCGAGCCAGATCCCAGGTGGGCTCACCGAGCCCGAGGTCGTCGACGTCGATGAGGCGCCAGGGGCCGTCGGGCGCCGGGTGGCGCACCAGTTGGCCCATGTGCAGGTCGCCGTGGCACAGCGACTGCCGCGGCTGCGGCGCCTCGCCGCGCGCCCAGGGCGGCAGGCCGTGCCAGGCGGCGAGCACCGCCGGGTCGCCGGGGCCGGCGGCGAGCATCCTGGCGACCGCGCCGGCCGCCCTGGCCGGGCCGCGCATCCGCGGCGGCGGGCCGGGCAGCCGGGACGGCGGCACGGTGTGCAGCCGGGCCAGGAGAGCACCGGCCTCCGCCCAGGGCGCGGAGTCCGGATCGTCGCGGTCGACGGGCCGGCCGACGGGCCACAGGCTCACGGTGCGGCCGAGGAGCACCGTGCTCAGCGCTCCGCCGTGGTCGGGCAGCGGCGCCGGGGGCAGCAGGATGCCGTCGAGCAGCGGATGGACGGCCACACGCAGCCGCAGGGCGAGTTCGGCGGGGTCGGTCCCCGGGGCGTGCGCCTTGGCGACGAGACGGCCCCCGCGGACGACGGTGGCGTCGGGGCGGTCGGCGAGCACGGCGGGCCGTGCCTGGCCGGGCACACGTGAAGCCGCTGCCGCGACCGCCCCCAGGGCGTGCGCCAGCGGTGCTCCGCTGCTGCTCACTCACTCCCCCACTGCCCGTGTACCGGCCCCCTGTGCGGCACCCGCCGCCTGCCCGCGGGCGCCACGTCGGCGCCACGGTGTGATGCCCGGGTACCGCCAAAGGTACCCGGGCACTCATGCCGTCCGTGGACCCCCGTCCCCACGGGGTTGGTTCACCGTTCCTGCGGACCCGGACCGCTCTTCCGGGACCGCGGGGCCTCTGTCAGCGCCCCATCAGACCGGCTACGGACGACGCCTGTGTGACCACCGCGTCCCAGCCTCCGAAGGCCACCGCGAGCAGCACCGCGAGCGGCAGCACCATCGCCACCGCCACCAGCGGATGCCGGGTGCCCGAAGGGCGTATGCCGAAGGCGGCCATCCTGCTGCCGCGTGCCGGCCGCACCGTACGGCTCGCCGTGTTCGCCATGGCCCCCTCCCGGGTCGTGGTCCGTGATCAAGCACAGTGGTCGACGCGGCGGGTGATCGACCTCGGGGGACGAGTGCTCCACCCGCCGCTTGACCACAAGCCTAGGCGCGGCGCGGGCAGCGGTCGTCATGCCTTCGTACCGCTTCCCTGGCCTCCCCGAGGATGACTCCCGAACCCGCCGTGTACTCCCCTGGGTGGAGGAACCCGGCCGCCCCGCCCGGGAGATCCCCGAGGGGATCTCCCGGGCGGGCACGGACTCCGGCCGTCAGGCCCGCTCTTCGTCCTCGCCGTCGCCCGCGGGCACAGGCTGTTCGACCAGGGCCAGGACCCGGGTGGCCATGAAGCGCGCGGTGCGCACCACGGAGCCGGACCGGGTGACTTCGCTCACTTCCACCACCCCTCGGCGGACCGCCGTCTCGACCCTGCGGCCGGCCCTGGTGGCGACCACTTCATACGTCCTCGTCGTGTCGCCGGCGTCGACGACTATCTCGACTCGATCACCCTTCATGGCGTCAATCCCCCTTGCCCGATGGACTGTTGACGGCATGACGAATTTCCGGCCCCGTCAGCGGCCGGAACCTTCCCCACGCTTACCAGGATCCCATCCGGCACTGACAATCGGCTGCTTCGCGCGGGCGCGGCCTCGCGCCGCGACGGGCGGTCAGTCCGTAAGCTGTCGGGGTCAGACTGGCCAGGCAGGCAGCGGGGATGGACGACATGGCGATGATGCGGCTCCGGCGCGAGGACCCGCGTGTCGTCGGCTCGTTCCGCCTGCACCGGCGGCTCGGCGCGGGCGGCATGGGCGTCGTCTACCTGGGTGCCGACAAGCGCGGCCAGCGGGTCGCGCTGAAGGTGATCCGCCCCGAACTCGCCGAGGACCAGGAGTTTCGCTCGCGCTTCGCCCGCGAGGTGTCGGCGGCGAGACGCATCCGCGGCGGCTGCACGGCGCGGCTGGTCGCCGCCGACTTGGAGGCGGACCGGCCGTGGTTCGCCACGCAGTACGTTCCCGGGCCCTCGCTGCACGACAAGGTCGTCCGGGACGGCACGCTCTCCGCAGCCGAGACCGCGTCCATCGGCGCCGCTCTGGCGGAGGGGCTGGTCGCCGTCCACGAGGCCGGGGTCGTCCACCGCGACCTGAAGCCCTCCAACATCCTGCTGTCGCCCAAGGGGCCCCGGATCATCGACTTCGGCATCGCCTGGTCGACCGGCGCGAGCACCCTCACCCACGTGGGAACGGCCGTCGGCTCCCCCGGCTTCCTCGCGCCGGAGCAGGTGCGCGGAGCGGCGGTGACCCCGGCCACCGACGTCTTTGCCTTCGGCGCGACGCTGGCCTACGCGGCGACGGGCGACTCGCCCTTCGGACAGGGCAGTTCGGAGGTCATGCTCTACCGGGTCGTGCACGAGGAGCCGGACCTCACCGGTGTGCCGGACTCGTTGGCCCCGCTGGTCCAGGCGTGCCTGGCCAAGGACCCGGAGCAGCGGCCGAGCACGGTCCAGCTCTCCGAGCGGCTCACCGAGATCGCGGCCCGCGAGGCACGCGGCCTCGGCGCCGCACCGGGGTGGCGGGACATCGTGCCCAAGGCGTCCGCTCCGCGCCCGGAGCGGCCCACGGGCCCGCGGGCGCAGGCGTACGCGGAGCAGCAGACAGAGCGGCGGACGGCGCCGGGCACACCCGTGCCGCCGCGCACCCCGGTCTCCCCCCGTACGCCCGCCACACCGCGCACCCCGGCCCGGACCCCGTCCGGGCGCACGCCGGTGCCGCGCACACCCGCCGGCCGCCGACCGCTGGGCGCCGACCGCAGGCTGCTGCGGCAGCGGCTCATCGTCTTCGTCACCGTGACCCTCCTCGTCGCGCTCGGCATCGCGGCCGCCCAGGGCTGCCAGGGGCCGAGCCGGGGGCTCGGCCTGCTGCCGGGCGTGACGGCACCCCACACGCCGTAAGCGCCCCGGCCGGCACGAACACCCACGCCTCCACCGACGTCGTCCACACCACGGCGCGGTGCGCACCCCTGCCCACGAGCGTGACCTCGGTCGCCGCCTTTGTCGTGGACTGAAGGGTCGACGTGCTCGTCGATGTGGCGCTGGGGGCGGTGGGCGAGGCCGCGGGTGAGGCTTCCGGCGGCCCGCGTCACGCGAGTGCGCCCCAGGTCGTCACCGGCCGAGTCGTCACCGGAGCGCCGGCCGGCCGGGCGGACCGACCGCCGGCTCCCGGCCGACGCGCCGCAAGGACTCCCCGCTCCAGGGAGCGGGGAGTCCTTGCGGTGGCGGCAAGTCAACCCGCGGTGTCGGCGGACACCTCGCCAGGGCTGTCGACGACACCGCTCGCCATGACGGCGTCGATGCCGTACAACGTATCGGTTCCGCCGGTGCCCTTGGCCGCGGTCATGTAGGACCGCGAGCCGAGGTAGGCGAAGGTCTTCCTGTGGAAGATCCATTCGTCGCGCGTGGCGGACCCGGGGTCCTCGCGCGTGATGCCGATGCCGCGGCGTCCTGCCGCATCGGCGGCGTCGGGCACCATGGTGACTCCGGGGATCTTCTCGACGACCTTGTACAGCGCGGAGGCGGTAGCGGGCGGCATGATCGTCGAGCGCAGCAGCTCACCGATGTTCCGGAAGACGGTCTCGTCCTTGGACAGGTCGCCCCAGGGCTCGGTCTGGGCGTAGAGCAGGGTGCGCAGGGCCTCGGGGTCCGTGGGCAGCGAGGCCAGCCACTTGTATGTGGCGTGGTCCAGGCCCGGGCCCACGGGCGAGGTGCTGACGATGGGGACCAGTTCGCCGGGCATGACCGCGTCCTTGCCCGTGTCGCGGATCCAGCCGGTCCTGGTGGTGGGGCCGGAGCCCTGGGCGGTCCACACCTCGTGCCTGCCCGGCGCACCGAGCCGGACCGGGCTGTTCAAGGCGCCCTTGTTCTCGCGGCTCAGGAACGCGACGTACACGAACTGGCCGTCCTCCACCGGCGTCACGTCCCGCGTCATGGCGGCGGCGGCGATCCGGTCGAGGGTGACGGCCGCGCCATTGCCCTTCGCCGGCCCGGCGACGGAGGACCGGCGCGGGGCCGAGGTGTGGTCACCGCCGGACCCGGTGACGACCAGCACGCCGGTCAGTACGGCTGCCACGGGCAGGACCATCGCCGGACGGAGCCGACGGCTGAGCCGTGCCATCGGCGTCCGGGCGTCGGAGATGGCGTCCCGGTCGATCTGTTGCATCAGAACTTCCTTGTGGTGGAGGTGGCGGTTCGGCGAGAGGTCCCAGGCGGCCGAGGCCGCCAGCAGTTCTTCCGCGGCGCTCCGGGGGGAGCCGGGGCCGTGCGGATCATCGGCGTTCATGGGGTTTCCTCCTGCAGAAAGAGCGCCGCGAACGCGGCCTCGCTCTCTATCCCTCCGCGGGCGCCGTCCGGTTCCACCCTCGCGCCCGGCGCTGGTGCGGCACTCAGCCTGGCCAGTCGGTTCCGGGCGCGCGAGAGCCTCGAGCGCACGGTGCCGACCGGGATGTCCAGGGCCTCGGCGGCTTCCCGGTAATCCAACCCGGCCGCCACGCACAGGGCGATCACCTCCCTGTCCTGGCGGCGCAGCCGGCGCAGCGTGTCGTACACGGCCGCCAGGCGGCGGGCGTCGTCGATCCGGCCGGCCGTCTCCTCCGCGAAGTCCTCGACGGGGCGGGGCTCCGGGCTGCGTGCCAGGAAGGCGAGCTTCCGCCGCAGTCCGCGGTTGGCGTTGTGAGCCTTGTACGTGGCGATGCCCAGCAGCCACGGGGTGAGGGAGCCGCCCTCGGGATCCACGGTCTCCCGCGCGCGCCAGGCGGCGAGGAACGTCTCGGACATGACATCCTCGGCCTCCGGCCAGCTACCGGTCAACCGCAGCGCGTGACTGTAGACCGCTCGCGCGTTCCGTTCGTACAGATCGGCGAACGCGGCGCGGTCTCCTGCTCGGATGCGCCCACGCGACGGCTCTGATGGTTCTCTTTGCGTCACATTCATTACCCTCCGCCGCCCCGGCCGAGTTCCTGTGTCCGCTGTCACACAGCCGTCAGGAAGGCGTCAGGGCCATGGAAGCACACGCCGGCTGACGCCTTCGACAACCCACCAGGGGGTGACGGGAGGCCACTCCGCGGGTTAATTTCTAAGCGCTTGCTTAGCGCTACGCACACGCGGAGGGACGCATGCGCATCACGGTCACACCGGAGGAGCTGCGCGAGCGCGTGCGCGCGCTGCTGGCCTCCCACCATCCGGCGGCGACGGACCGCCTGGACTTCCTGCGGGCCCGCTTCGACGCCGGTCTGGCGTGGGTGCACTACCCGGAGGGCCTCGGCGGCCTGGGCGCACCGCGCCCGCTGCAGGGAGTCGTGGACGCCGAACTCGCGGCCGCCGGGGCGCCGCACAACGAACCGCGCCGGATCGGCATCGGCCTCGGGATGGCCGCCCCCACCGTGCTCCGGTACGGCACCGAGGAGCAGAAGGCCCGCTTTCTGCGCCCCCTGTGGACCGGGGAGGAGGTCTGGTGCCAGCTGTTCAGCGAGCCCGGAGCGGGCTCGGACCTCGCCGGCCTGCGTACCAGGGCCGTGCGGGACGGGGACGACTGGCTGGTGACGGGCCAGAAGGTGTGGACGTCCAACGCCCACAGCGCGCGCTGGGCGATCCTCATCGCGCGCACCGACCCGGACGTCCCGAAGCATCAAGGCATCACCTACTTCGTGTGCGACATGACGGCCCCGGGCGTGGAGGTGCGGCCGCTGCGGCAGATCACGGGTGAGGCCGAGTTCAACGAGGTCTTCCTGACGGACGTGCGGATCCCCGACGCCCATCGCCTCGGCGAGGTCGGCGACGGCTGGAGCGTGGCGCGGACGACGCTGGTGAACGAACGGGTGGCCATCGGCGGCAGCGCGCTCCCCCGCGAGGGCGGGATGATCGGCACCGTCGCCGCGACCTGGCGGGAGCGGCCCGAGCTGCGCACCCCCGATCTGCACGACCGGCTGCTTCGGCTGTGGGTGGACGCCGAGGTCACCCGGCTCACCGGAGAACGGCTGCGCCAGCAGCTCGCGGTGGGCGCGCCCGGCCCCGAGGGCTCGGGCATGAAGCTGGCGTTCGCCTCGCTGAACCAGCGCGTCAGCGGCCTGGAGGTGGAACTGCTCGGCGAGGACGGACTGCGCTACGGCGACTGGACGATGACCCGTCCGGAGAGCGTCGACTTCTACGGCCGCGACGCCGGCTACCGCTATCTGCGGGCCAAGGGCAACTCGATCGAGGGCGGCACCTCCGAGATCCTCCGCAACATCATCTCCGAGCGTGTCCTCGGCCTGCCCGCCGAACCCCGTACGGACAAGGACGTCCCCTGGAAGGACCTGCCGCGATGAGCGCCGACCTGCTCTACTCCGACGTCGAGGACGACCTGCGTGCCGCTGTGCGCGCGCTCCTCCTCGACCGGTGCGACCCGGCGGAGGTCCTGGCGCGCTGCGAGGGCGCCGCGCCGTACGACACCGCACTGTGGCGGACGCTGGCCCGGGAGGTGGGGGTCGCCGGGCTGCTGGTGCCGGAGAAGCTCGGCGGCCAGGGCGGCTCCGCGCGGGAGGCCGCGGTCGTGCTGGAGGAGCTGGGGACGTTCGTGGCGCCCGTGCCCTTCCTGGGCAGCACCGTGCTGGCCACGGCCGCCCTGCCGGTGGCCGGCGGCGCTGCGTCCGAGGCCCTCGTGGCACGGCTCGCTGAGGGCGAGCAGACCGCCGCCCTCGCCGTGCCCCTGTCCTCGGCGCCGGGGGCGGACGTCTTCCGGGGGGTGCGGGCCGACGCGGACGGCGTCCTCGTCGGGCGTGTGACCAGCGTCGCCGACGCGACCGCCGCGGACGTGCTGGTCGTGCCGGCGACCGGTCCGGACGGGCCCGGGCTGTACGAGATCCGTACGGACGCGCCCGGGACGGCCCGCTCCGCTCCGGTGCCGCTCGATCTGACCCGGCCGATCGCGGACGTCTCCTTCGACGGGGCGGCGGCCCGCCGGCTCGCCGGACCGGGGACTGCCGCGGCGGCCGTGGAACGGGCCCTGCTGACGGGGGCGGGGCTGCTGGCGTCGGAGCAGGTGGGCCTGGCCCAGTGGTGCCTGGACGAGACGGTGGCCTACCTGAAGGAACGCCGCCAGTTCGGCCGCCCCGTGGGTTCCTTCCAGGCCCTGGGGCACCGGCTCGCGGACCTGTGGCTGGAGGTCGTCCAGGCCCGAGCCGCCGCGCGCAACGCCGCCGACGCTCTCGCGGGCGACAGAGCGGACGCCCCGGTCGCGGTGGCCGTGGCGCAGGCGTACTGCGCGCCGGTCGCCGTGCGGGCCGCCGAGGAGTGCGTCCAACTGCACGGAGGCATCGGCATGACCTGGGAACACCCCGCCCACCTGCGCCTGAAGCGGGCCAAGGCCGACGAGATCGCCCTGGGCACGCCCGGTCGCCATCGGGCGGCCCTCGCCGCGCTGGTGGACCTGCCGGCCGCGGCGGGCTGAGTCAGTCCCGGGGGCGACCGGACGCCACCGCGTAGAACGCGACGGCGGCGGCCGCCCCCACGTTCAGGGAGTCCACCCCGTGCGCCATGGGGATGCGGACCCACTCGTCGGCCGCGGCCAGCGCCCGCTTCGACAGGCCGTCGCCCTCGGCGCCGAGCATCAGCGCCACGCGCTCCAGCCGGTGCGGGGCGGCCGCGTCGATGTCGGTGGCCTGCTCGTGAGGGGTCAGCGCGAGCAGCCGGAAGCCCGCCTCACGCACTGTCTCCAGGTCGCGGGGCCAGGCGGCCAGCCGGGCGTAGGGGACGGAGAAGACGGCGCCCATGGAGACCTTGACCGACCTGCGGTACAGAGGGTCGGCGCAGTCCCGGGAGAGCAGGACGGCGTCCATGCCGAGGGCGGCGGCGCTGCGGAAGATGGCGCCGATGTTGGTGTGGTCGTTGACCGACTCCATGACGACGATCCGCCGCGCCCCGCCCAACAGGTCCCCGGCGTCGGGCAGCGGCTTGCGCTGCATCGAGGCGAGGGCGCCGCGGTGCACGTGGTAGCCGGTGACCCGCTCGGCGAGTTGCGGGCCGACCACGTAGACGGGCGCCTCGGCCTCGTCGATGACGTCCCGCATGACGTCGGCCCACTTGGCCGACAGCAGCATGGAGCGCATCCGGTAACCGGCCTGGCCGGCGCGCCGGATGACCTTCTCGCCCTCCGCGATGAACAGCCCTTCCGCGGGCTCGCGGCGCCGGCGCAGTTCGACGTCGGTGAGGGAGGTGTAGTCCCGAAGGCGCGGGTCGTCGGGATCCTCGATGGTGATGAGCTCAGCCACAGGTGATACTGCCTTGTCCGAAGTGCGGTGCCGCCGGCACCTTTGTCACTGCTCCCCGTCGGCCGCGCGGTCGCCCACGGCGACGACCTCGCCGACGACGATCACCGCGGGCGGCCGGATTCCCTCCGCCACCACCCGCTCCCCCACGGTCGCGAGGGTCGCGTCGACGCGGCGCTGCGCCGCGGTCGTACCCTCCTGGATCACCGCGACGGGGGTGTCGCCGCCCCGGCCGTGCTCCACGAGCGCCGTCGCGATCGGGCCGATCCGCTCCACGGCCATCAGCAGCACCAAGGTGCCGCGCAGCCGGGCGAGCGCCGCCCAGTCCACCAGCGACCGCGGGTCGTCCGGAGCCACATGGCCGCTGACGACGGTGAACTCGTGGGCCACTCCCCGGTGCGTGACCGGGATGCCGGCGGCGGCCGGGACGCTGATGGAACTGGAGATGCCCGGCACGACGGTGCACGCGATACCCGCCTCCGCCAGCGCCTGCGCCTCCTCCATGCCGCGTCCGAAGACGTAGGGGTCCCCGCCCTTGAGCCGCACGACCGCCTTGCCGGCCTTCGCGTGCTCGATCAGCGCCGCGTTGATCGCCTCCTGCGCCATCGCCCGGCCGTAGGGGATCTTCGCCGCGTCGATCACCTCGACGTGCGGGGGCAGTTCGTCGAGCAGGTCGCGCGGGCCGAGGCGGTCGGCGATGACGACGTCCGCCTCCGCGAGGAGCCGGCGCCCGCGCACGGTGATCAGGTCCGGGTCGCCCGGCCCGCCGCCGACCAGGGCCACGCCCGCAGTCCTGCCCCGGTGCTGCGGCGCCGCGAGGGAGCCGTCGCGCAGGCCCTCCACGATCGCGTCCCGCACGGCCGCCGAACGCCGAGGGTCCCGGCCGGTCAGGACGGCGACCGTCACACCCTCGGTACGGCCGGTCGCCGGGGTCCACGCGGTCGCCGCGTCGGCGTCGTCGCTGCGCACGCACCACACCCGGCGATCCTCCGCCTCCGCGGAGGCCGCTGCGTTCGCCTCGGGGTCGGTGGTGGCGATCAGCGCGTACCAGGCGCCGTCGAGGTCGCCGGGCCGGTAGCGACGGCGCTCCCAGCGGATCTCGCCCGCGGCGGCCATCGCGTCGACCGACGGCGTCGCGGACGGGGAGACGAGGACGACGTCGGCCCCGGCCGCCACCAGCGGCGGCAACCGGCGCTGCGCGACCTGGCCGCCGCCGACGACCACTACGCGCCGGCCCGCGAGGCGCAGTCCGACGGGGTAGGCGGGCGGGTCGTTGCGGTCCTCGGCGGCGGTCATGGCGATGCGGCTCCTCGGGTGTGCCTCGCGGCGTGACGGGGTTGCGGGGGCGACCCTGCCCCGCCCCAACCCTACGGTGCGGGGCGACCGCGCCGCAGCGCCCAAGATCACACCTGCGGCGCGCCCGCGGTGGGCCGCCGGGTGCGGGGCGTCACCCCGCCCCACCTCGAGGACCGCCCGCGTCAGGACTTCTCCGTGACCCCCGCGGAGTCGAAGGTCGCCACCTCGCGCATCGCCCGCGCGGCGCTCTGCACCAGCGGCAGCGCCAGCAGCGCGCCGGTGCCCTCGCCCAGCCGCAGGTCGAGTTCGACCAGCGGCCGCAGCCCCAGCTTGGTCAGCGCCGCGCGGTGGCCGGGCTCCGCGCTGCGGTGGCCGGCGATGCAGGCCGCGAGGACCTCGGGGGCGATGGCGCGGGCCACCAGCGCGGCCGCGCCCGCGCTGACGCCGTCGAGGATCACCGGCGTCCGCAGAGAGGCCGCGCCGAGCAGCAGGCCCACCATGGCCGCGTGCTCGAGGCCGCCGATCGCCGCGAGGACCTCGATCGGGTCGGACGGGTCGGGCTGGTGGAGTTCCAGGGCGCGCCGCACGACGTCGATCTTGCGGGCGTGCATCTCGTCGTTGATGCCGGTGCCGCGCCCGGTGACCTCCGCCGGGTCGACGCCGGTGTAGACGGAGATCAGGGCCGCCGAGACAGTGGTGTTGGCGACCCCCATCTCCCCTGTCAGCAGCGCCTTGTTGCCCGCGGCCACGAGGTCGCGTGCGGTCTCGATGCCGACCTCGATCGCGCGCAGGGCCTCCTCGCGCGACATGGCGGGCCCGGCGGTCATGTCGGCGGTGCCCGGACGGACCTTGCGGGGCAGCAGACCCGGAGTGCTGGGCAGCTCGGAGGCCACGCCGACGTCCACCACGCACACCTCGGCGCCCACCTGGTTGGCGAAGGCGTTGCACACCGCCCCGCCGCCGAGGAAGTTGGCGACCATCTGGCCGGTGACCTCCTGGGGCCAGGCGGTGACGCCCTGGGCGTGCACCCCGTGGTCCCCGGCGAAGATCGCGACGGCCGCGGGCTCCGGGATCGGCGGCGGGCACTGCCGGGACAGCCCGCTGAGCTGCGCCGAGATGATCTCCAGCATGCCGAGCGCGCCGGCCGGCTTGGTCATCCGCTTCTGCCGCTCCCAGGCCTCGCCGAGTGCCTTGGCGTCCAGCGGACGGATGCCGCGCAGGGTCTCCTCCAGGAGGTTGTGCGGCTCCTCGCCGGGCAGCGCCCGGTTGCCGTACTCCTCCTCGTGGACGACCCAGGACAGGGGGCGCCGCTTGGACCAGCCGGACTGCACCAGTTCGGGGTCCTCGGGGAACTCGTCGACGTAGCCGACGCAGAGGTACGCGACGACCTCGAGGTGCTCGGGCAGCCCGAGTTCGCGGACCATCTCGCGCTCGTCGAAGAAGCTGACCCAGCCGACGCCGAGGCCTTCGGCGCGTGCGGCGAGCCAGAGGTTCTCCACGGCGAGCGCCGACGAGTACGGGGCCATCTGCGGCTGGGTGTAGCGGCCCAGCGTGTGGCGGCCGCCGCGGGTGGGGTCGGCGGTGACGACGATGTTGACCGGGGTGTCGAGGATCGCCTCGATCTTCAGCTCGCGGAACTGCTTGGCGCGGCCCTTGGGCAGCGACTTGGCGTACGCCTCGCGCTGCCGCATGGCGAGTTCGTGCATGCGCTCGCGGGTCTTGGCGGAGCGGATGACGACGAAGTCCCACGGCTGCGAGTGGCCGACGCTCGGCGCGGTGTGCGCCGCCTCCAGCACGCGGATCAGCACCTCGTGCGGGATCGGGTCCTTGCGGAAGCCGTTGCGGATGTCCCGGCGCTCGCGGATGACGCGGTGCACCGCGTCCCGCACGGCCGGGTCGTACCCCTCGGCGGCGGGCGCCGGCGGCAGTTGCTGCTCCGCCTCGTCCTTAGCCGACGGCGCCTCCGGGTCCACGGATGCCTCCGGGTCCACGGGCACCTCGGAATTCTCGGACGCCGCGGGCGCTTCGGGCTCCGCGGGCGCTTCGGGCTCCGCGGGCGCTTCGGGCTCCGCGGATGCCTCGGGCTCCGCGGATGCCTCGGGCTCCGCGGGCGCCTCGGGCGCCGGGTGCGTCTCGGCTTCCGGCTGCGTCTCGACGGCGGCGACCGGGGTCTCCTCCGGCGCGGCCGCGGCGGGGGCGGACACGGGCTCGGCGACGGGCGCCGCGGACTCGGGCGCGGGCTTCGGCTCCACGACCGGCGCGGGCTCCGCCACGGCCTCGGCGGCCGCCGGTCCCTCCACCGCGGCCGGCTCCGGCACCGCGGCCGGCTCCGGCACCACCACGAACTCCGGCGTCTCCTGGACGACCGGCGCCACGGGCACCCCGGCAGCCGGCTCCATGCCGAACGGCAGCGGCTCGTCCGGGGTCTCCAGCGACGGCACGGGCACGGCCACCGGCTCGTTCCCGGGCTCGGACGCGGCCGCCGGCTCAGGAGCGGCCACGACGGCCTCGGGCGCCGGCGTCGCAGCCCCGGCCGGGGCCTCGTCGCGGAGGACGTCCAGGTACTCCGGTCCCGTGGTGGGCGGCCCTGACTGCCGCATGGGCGCCGGGGCGGGCGCCGGGGTGGCCGGACCGCGGTCGGCCAGGGAGCGCACGATGCCGCCGCCGTTGGAGGGGTCCGGGATCGGGGGGCCCATGTGGAGCGGCCGCCGCGGCGGTACGGGGGCGCTCTGGGCGGCCTCCTGCACCTGGGCCTGGGCCGGCACATGGGGTCGCGGCTCGGGCTCGGGCTCCTGACCCTGCACCGCGTCCTCGGCGGGCGCGGGCTGCTCCGGGACCGGCATCCCCGGGGCGACCGGAGTGTCGGTGCGGACCGCGGAGTAGTCGAGGGAGACCGAGTCACGGCCGCCGCTCTCGTGGGCGCCGCGCTCGATGCCCTCGGGTGCGCCGGGGACGCCGTGCGGGAAGTGCTCGACCGGCAGGGCGGGGGCGGTTGCCTGCGCGGGGAACGGCGCGGGCGGCGTCACGGGAGCGGGCGCCGGAACGGGCTGCGGCGGAACGGCGGGCGCCGGAACGGGCTGCGGGGGCACGGGCTGCGGATCGGCCCAGGACCCCTGCAGACCGGGCATCAGCAGGATCTCCTCGTCCTCCTCGACCGGCGCGGGGCCGGACGGCTGGTCGAGGTAGTGGTACCCGGGAGGAACCGGCGCGGTGAGCGGATCGACGTCCCACAAAGGGACGGACTGCTGCTGCGCGCCGCTGCCGGGCAGGTCGGCGTGCGGCTGCAGAACCGCTTCTTCGCCTGCGTTCTCCGGCAGTCCCTCACCCGGGACCTGGCCGGTGTCAGTCATGCGTGCCCCTCGCCCATCGGTTTCGCTCCTTCCATCGCTGCGCCGAGCACACTGCCCACTCAGAGAACGAGCGCGGGCGGCAACCGGCACGACGACTGCGATCGACCGGGCCTGACCAATCCTGATCAGCCCTCACGCGACGTCAATGCGCGACGACGGCGCAGCGGTCCGTCAGCCTACCGCGCGTGTGCCCGCGCGTGCGCAGGGGGGTTCACCTCAAACCGGTGCCAATACGGGCGCAACCCACCGGCTCACCTGCGGTGTCCGAGGAGCGCGAACACCACGGCCCGCTCCCGCTCGCGCCACTCGTCATTCAGCTCGACTGCCTGCAACAACGCACGCTCCACCGTGTATCCGCCCTCGTCGAGGGCGCGGCTGACGGCTTCTGCCTCGTCCCGGTTCGCGGCGCTCGCGGCGATTCGCTCCGGCCGGCGCGCGGCGCAGGCCGCGACGACCTCCGGTCCGCCGCCTCCGATGCGCACGATGTCCGGTTCCGGAAGGTCTTCCAGCACGTGCGGCGCACGGCCCCGGACGACCCGCACCCGCACCCCGAAGTCCCGTGCGGTTCCCTCGATCCGGTCGCACGCCGCGGCGTCGGCCTCCACCGCGATGACGGCCGCGCCGAACCGCGCCGCCTCCACGGCGACGGCGCCGCCGCCGGCGCCGATGTCCCACAGCAGGTCGCCCGCCCGCGGCCCGAGCCGGGCCAGTTGCAGGGCACGCAGTTGCGCCGGGCCGTCCTCGGGCGTGTACCGCTCGGTGGGCAGGGCCCAGCCCCGTACCCGGTCGGCCGCGGCGGGGTCCCCGCCGGCCAGCCAGCCGGACTGCGCGGGGGCGGGCACGGGGGCGGCGGCCGGGGCGGCGCCGACGACGAGGACGACGTTGGGGTCCCGCCAGGTGTGGTCGGCCACCTTGTCGGAGGTGAGCACGGTGACCTGTTCGTGCTCGGTGCCGAGCGCCTCGCAGATCACGAAGGTGCGGTGCTCGTCGCCGAGCAGCAGGGCGAGTTCTGTCGGTCCGGCCCCGGGCGCGGTCAGCACGGCGACCTTCGGGTGGGCGCGGCAGACGTTGACGGCCCGCCGCAGGGTGCGGGTGTGCGCGACGACCACACGGGCGTCGTCCCAGGGCATGCCCGCCCGGGCGAAGGCCTGGGCGACCGAGGAGACGCCGGGGACGACCTCGACCTCCAGCCCGTACTCGGGGGCACGCAGGGCGCGGACGACACCGAAGAAGCCGGGGTCGCCGTCGGCGAGGACGACCGCGGTGCCGCGGTGCCGCGCGATGCGGCGGGCGGCCAACTCGATGCTGCCCAGCACGATCCGCTCGGCTTCCTGCGGCACGAAGGGCAGTGCCAGATGGTGCCGGGTCCCGGCCACCAGGGTGGCGGCCGACAGCGCGGAACGCGCTGCCTCGCCCGGTGGTGATCCGTCCCACCCGATCACGGTGACACGGTCTGCCATCGTCGTCCTGCCTCCAAGGCGCGTCGCGGTGTGGTTCCCCGGGGGTGCGGTGTTCCCGGGGTGTGCACAGTACCCCGGCCGGGTTGCCGCGCCGCCGGGTGCTCACCGCCAGTCGGCGTAGGCCGCGTAGTCGGAGCCGTCGGCGGACTCCTCGGCGAGGCCGTCGAGGTCCTCCGGGAGCAGGCTCCACACGATCAGGTCCGTGCGGACGTGCTCCCAGCGGCCGCCGGGCTCCCCGTGCGGCCGGGTGCGGACCAGGCCCGCGCTGCGCAGCACGCCCTCGCTGATGCAGCCGATCTTCTGCGCGACCTGCTGGGAGGCCGCGTTGTCCGCCGCGGTGCGCAGTTCCAGGCGCTCGAACTTCTGGTCGTCGAAGAGCCACTGGGCGACGGCGTGGACGGCCTCCGCGGCGTAGCCCTCGCCGCGCGCCCAGGGGGCGATGGTGTACCCGACCTCGCTGCTGCGCAGGCGCCAGTCGGTGCGCTGCAGGTGGACGATGCCGACCAGGCGCTGGGTGAGGAACTCGGTGACGGCGAGCACGATGCCGTGCCCCGCCGCCCGCTCGGAGGGGGCGAGCTCGGTGATGAACGCGCGGGCGTCCGCCGCCGTGTACGGATGCGGCACGGAGGTCCACGCGACCACGGCCTCGTCGTTCATCATCTCCGCCAGGGCGGGGATGTCGGACTCCTCGAACAGGCGCAGCACCAGCCGCTCCGTACTGATGGAGATCTCCGGGAAGCTGGTCATTCGACGCTCCGTAGCCAGGGCATGGGTGAAGTGCACAGCATGCAGCATCCACCGGTTCACCCGCGGGACCGGGTCCGCCGCCAGGGGCTGCGCGGCCGTCGTCCCCAGGGTACGTGCAACCCTTCCGGCGACGGGAGCAGTTGGTGCGCTGTTCTCCGGCTTTTCCGCAGGTCCGCTCCTCCTGTGGCCATAGGGTCCTGCTACCGTCTGCCCGCGTGACGGTGCACCACGCAGCAGGAGTCGGATATCAGCGGGCCGCGGGTGTGTACGAGCGGTCGCGGCCCTCGTACCCCATGGCGGCCCTGGCCGAGTTGGCGGACGCGCTGCCCCTCGAGGCGGGCCGTACGGTGGTCGACCTGGGCGCCGGCACCGGCAAGTTCACCCGGCTGCTGGCCCTGACGGGCGCGGAGGTGATCGCCGTCGAGCCGGTGGCGGAGATGCGGGAGCGGCTCGCGCAGTTGCTTCCGGGGGTGCGGGTGACGGCGGGGACGGCCGAGGCCACGGGCCTGCCGGACGGGTGCGCGGACGCGGTGGTGGCGGCGCAGTCCTGGCACTGGTTCCGGGAGGAGGAGGCCCTGGCGGAGGTCGAGCGCCTGCTGCGGCCGGGCGGTTCGCTGGCGCTGGTGTGGAACACCTACGACACCTCCGTGCCGTGGGTGCGGGACTACCAGGACATCGTCTTCCGCCTGGCGCCGCGCGATCTGCCGAGCCCGCTGGACGGCGGCTGGCGCAAGGCCTTCACCGACCGCGCGGGCTGGTCGCGGGTGCACGAGCGGCACTGGCCCAACCCGCACTCGACGACGGTCTCGGACGTCGTGGAACGGATGACCTCCTCGAGTCACATCGCGGTGATGGACCCCGCCGAGCAGGAGCGGGTGCGGTCCGAGGTGGAGGCGGTGCTGGCCGGGCACGACGCCACGCGCGGCAGGGACGCCGTGGAGATGCCGTACACCACGGACGTGTACTGGGTACGGCGCGGCTGAGGTCACACGCCCGGCCGCGGAGGCTGTTGGATGGGCGGATGGACGCAGATCGGCTCAGGGAGCTGTGCCTCGGTTTCAACGGCGCCGTGGAGGACAGGCCGTTCCCGCGCGACGTGGAGGTCACCGTCTTCAAGGTCGGCGGGAAGATCTCCGCCATCAGCGCGCTGGAGGGCGCGCCGCTGAAGGTGAGCCTGAAGTGCGAGCCGGAGCTAGCGGTGCGGCTGCGGGGCGAGCACGCGGCGATCGTGCCGGGATGGCACCTGAACAAGCGGCACTGGAACACGGTGACGCTGGACGGCTCGCTGCCCGACGCCATGGTGCGCGAACTGGTCGAGGACTCCTACGACCTGGTGGTGGCCCGGCTGCCGCGGGCGGAGCGGCTGCGGCTGGACTGGCCGGGGTCGGCGGGGGACGACGCGCGGTGAGCGCGCGGCCCGTCCCCCGCCGCGGGGTGGGTCAGAAGGAGGGGATGACGGAGCCTGCGTATGTGTCCTCGATGAACTTCTTCACCTCGGGCGAGGTGAGCAGCTTCTTGAGCTTCAGCACCCGCGGGTCCTTGTCGTGGCCCTCCTTGACGGCGAGGAAGTTGCCGTAGGGGTTGTTCTCGGCGGACTCCAGCACCAGGGCGTCCTGGGCGGGCTTGAGGCCCGCGGAGATCGCGTAGTTGCCGTTGATGACGGCGGCGTCGACATCCTGCAGGGCGCGCGGCAGCTGGGCGGCCTCCAGCTCCTTGATCTTCAGGTTCTTGGGGTTGCCGGTGATGTCGGCGGGGGTGGCCTCGTTGCCGACGCCCTCCTTGAGGGTGATCAGGCCGCCCGACGCAAGCAGTTTCAGGCCGCGGGCCTCGTTCACCGCGTCATTGGCGACGGCTATCGTGGCGCCGCTCTTGATCCCTTCGACGGACTTCAGCTTGTCGGAGTACAGGCCCAGCGGCTCCAGGTGCACGGTGACGACGGGCACGATGTGGGTGCCCTTCTTCTTGTTGAAGTCGTCCAGGTAGGGCTGGTTCTGGAAGTAGTTCGCGTCGACGGAGCCGTCCTCGGTCGCGGTGTTCGGCGTCACGTAGTCGCTGAACTCCTTGACCTCGAGCTTGAGCCCGGCCTTCGCCGCCAGGTGCTCCTTGACGTAGTCCAGGATCTCCGCGTGCGGGACAGGGCTCGCGGCGACGACGAGCGGGTCGCTCGCGCTGTCCTTCGTGTCGCCCGAGTCCGCGCCGCAGGCGGCGAGGCCGAGGGTGAGGCCGGCGGCGGCGAGGACAGCGGTCGTGATCTTTGCAGGGGTACGCACGAAAAGTGCCTTTCTTCAGGGGTGTTGCTTGCGGTGTCAGGAGGCTTCGGGGGTCGCGGCCGGGCGCAGCAGGCGCATCCGGGGCGCGGTGGAGGTGCGGCCACGGTGCGAGGCGGCGCGGGCGGCGAGGTCGCCGGTGAGCTGGACGAGCGTCACGATGACGACCAGCACGCCGATCGTGACGAGCATCAGCGAGGTCTCGAACCGCTGGTAGCCGTAGCGGATGGCGAGGTCACCGAGGCCGCCGCCGCCGATGGTGCCGGCCATGGCGGAGTAGCCGATGAGCGCGATCACGGTGGTGGTGAGGCCGGCGATCAGGGAGGGCAGCGCCTCGGGCAGCAGGGCCTTGCGGACGACGGTCCAGGTGCTGCCGCCCATGGCCTGGACGGCCTCCACGAGTCCGCCGTCCACCTCACGGACGGCAGTCTCCGCCAGGCGCGCGAGGAACGGGATGGCGCCCATGGAGAGCGGGACGACCATGGCCTCGGCGCCGATGGTGGTGCCGATCACCCAGCGGGTGAAGGGCAGCACGGAGATCATCAGGATGAGGAAGGGCAGCGAGCGGCCGAGGTTCACGACCACCCCGACGGCTTTGTTGACCGCGGCGTTGCGCAGCAGTCCGCCGCGGTCGGTCAGCACGAGCAGGACGCCGAGCGGCAGTCCCCCGGCCACCGCGATCAGGGTGGACCAGCCGACCATGATCAGGGTCTCCCCACACGCCTGCGACAGCAGCGGCTGCATCTGCGACCAGCTCACTTCGCGCCCTCCTTCACCAGCGCGTCACCGGCGACCGGGGCGATGTCGACCTGCAGGCCCTTCTCGCGGAGGAAGCCGATCGGCACGACGTTGTCCTCGAAGGCGCCGGGCAGCTCGATCCGCATCCGGCCGACCTGGCGGCCGGCGACGGTCTCCAGGGCGGCGCCGAGCACGGAGATGTCGATGTTGTAGGTGCGGGAGAGCTGGGAGATGACGGGCTCGGTGGCGGCCTCGCCGTGGAAGGTGAGGTCGACCACGGTGCGGCCCTCGCCGGACGGTTCCCCGCCGACCGGGAAGAGTTCGTGGGCCAGTTCGGAGCCGGGTGTGGCGAGCAGATCGGTGACCTTGCCAGATTCCACGATGCGGCCTGCCTTCATCAGCGCGGCGGAGTCGCAGATGGCCTTGACCACGTCCATCTCGTGCGTGATGAGCAGGATGGTCAGGCCGAGCTGCCGGTTGAGGTCGCGCAGCAGCTGCAGGATCGAGCGGGTGGTCTCGGGGTCGAGCGCCGAGGTGGCCTCGTCGGAGAGCAGCACCTTGGGGTCGCCGGCCAGGGCGCGGGCGATGCCCACGCGCTGCTTCTGGCCGCCGGACAGCTGCGCCGGGTAGGCGCGGGCCTTGTCGGCCAGGCCCACCAGGTCGAGCAGTTCGAGGGCCTTGTGGCGGCGCTCCCGGCCGGAGACCCCGAGGATCTCCAGGGGCAGTTCGACGTTGTCCCGGACGGTGCGCGAGGACAGCAGGTTGAAGTGCTGGAAGACCATGCCGATGCCGGTGCGGGCGGTCCGCAGGGCGGACCCCGCACGGTCGGAGCGGCCGGCGAGCGCGGTCAGGTCGCGACCGCCCACCTCGACGGTGCCCGAGGTGGGTCGTTCCAGCAGGTTGACGCAGCGGATGAGCGTGCTCTTGCCCGCGCCGCTGCGCCCGACGACGCCGTACACCTCGCCCTCGCGGACGTGCAGGTCGACGCCGTCGAGGGCCACCGTCTCCCGGTCACGGGAACGGTAGACCTTGGTCAGGCCCGTTGTGGTGATCACTGGTTTTCCGTCACTGTCGAGTGCGCGGCGGACAAAGGCCGCACACGGGGTGTATGGACCGCGACATGGCATGGCTGCGCCCCGCGTGGGCGTGGAGGGGGTTCAGCAGGGGGTGCCGGGCCGCCGGGCGCGGTGCGCCGGAAGGCAGGGGCGGAGAGTCTGCTGGGGTTCCCTGTGCGGGGGAGGTGTGCGGTCCGTGTCGCAGGAGGGGCGGGTCTCGCTTCGGGGCGCGAGACTCAGATGGCGTGGGCCCTCAGCGTGCACACATTCGACACATGCGACGAACACCGGGCGTCATAGCCTCGGTCGCGCGGCAGCGGCGGTTCGTCGTGGTCATGGGCACCAGTAAAGCAGACGCCCCTGAGGCGTACCAAAATCCGGACTACTTGTCCGCTATATGGACAGCCCAGGGGGCGGGAACCGGGCCGTTCCCGGCCGTAATAGAGTCGCGCCATGCTCGACGCCCTCACGATCGCGGTCTCGGCCACGGCGCTGCTCCTGGCCGCCTGGTGCGGCCTGGCGGCCTTCCGCGACCAGCCGACCAAGGACTGGCACTTCATCGGCATGGCTCTGGTGGCGGTGCTGGCGCTGGTCCAGCTGGTGATCGGTGTGGTCAAGCTCGCAGGCGGCGAGAAGCCGCTGGACGGCACGACGATCTTTGTGGCGTATCTGCTCGGCGCGGCCTGCACCGTCCCCGCGGCGGGCTTCATGTCGTTGACCGAGCGCACCCGCTGGGGCTCGGCGATCGTGGCCGCGGGCGGGGTGGTCCTGGCCGTGCTGGAAGTGCGGCTCTACGACATCTGGGGAGGCGTCAGTGCCTGAGACCACGAAGGACGCCGCCGCGGGTGCCGCGGGCAAGGACTCCGCCGTTCCGGACGCCGCAGGCCGCGGCATCGGCCGTGGACCGGGCCGGCTGCTCCTGTCGCTGTACGGCGTCTTCACCGTCGCCGCGCTCTCCCGCGCGATCGTGCAGATCAGCATGCAGTACCACGAGGCGCCGCTGGCCTATCTGCTCTCCCTGCTCGCGGGCATCGTCTACGCGGTGATCACGGTGGCCCTGTGGCGGGGCGGTGAGGGCGCGCGCAAGGTGGCGCTGGTCAGCTGCACCCTCGAGCTGGTCGGCGTGCTGACGGTGGGCACGCTGACCCTGCTGGACCCGGACGCGTTCCCGGACCAGACCGTGTGGTCGGACTACGGCATGGGCTATCTGTTCCTGCCCGTCGTCGTGCCGGTGACCGGCCTGCTGTGGCTGCGCCGCCAGGCGCGGCCCCAGCAGGACCCGGTCTCCTGACGCTACCTCAGGCGCTCGCGGCGTAGGTCTCGGGCCGGACGGCCGGCTTCTCCATGTGCACCAGGCTCAGCCGGCCGGTGACCGGTTCGACGTTGCCGATCTGCGCGTAGCCGAGTTTGCGGTACAGCCGCAGGTTGAACTCGCTGCGGTGCCCGGTGAAGAGCCGGTACCGCTTGGCCTCGCTCTCCGCTGCCAGCCGCTCCTCGATGGCCCGCAGCAGCCGGCCGCCGAGTCCGTGCCGCTGCATGCGCGGGTGGACGATCAGCTTGGCGATCCGCGCGGTGCCGTCCTCGTCCACGCAGCCGCGGACCGAACCCACCACCTCCTCGCCCAGCCGGGCCACCAGCACGATCCCGCCCTCGAGTTCGGCGCGCAGCGCCTCGAGGGTCTGGGTCAGCGGTTCTATGCCGTAGTCCCCGTACAAAGCGGCTTCGTCCTGGTAGCAGAGGTACTGCAGTTTGAGGATCTTCTCGGCGTCGTCGCCGGTAGCCGCAGAGATGGTCACGCTCATGCCCATGTGCGCTGGCCTCTCCTTCATGTTCGCCCGGGCCGCGGGGGGTGAGGGTGCGGCGCGGAACGTTGCCCTGAATAGTCCCCGGAAGGCGGCGCGGCCGTGCACAAGCGTCCGTACGCCGACTGTTCTACGGTGCATTACCCCGTCGTACGGGCGATGCAACCCCGGTTGCGAGGATCGTACGCAGGCAGCTGAGGCAGCGGGAGCGCATCGGGCCGAGGCTGCCCTGTGAGATTCCCAACTCCCGTGAGATCTCCCGGTAGGTGGGGTCGGACCGGGAGATCAGGGCGGACACCAGTTGCGGGCAGCGCCCGGGCAGCCGGCGCGCTGCCGCCAGCAGGGCGCGCCGCTGCTCGGCGGCGAGCACCTGCGCCTCGGTGCTCGGCACGACCTCGGTGGGAAGGTGGGGGCCGGGACCGTACGGGGTCTCCCGCCGGGCCCGGCGCACAGCGAGGCGCACCTCGGCCCGCACCGCCCGGCGCAGCCAGCGGGCGGGGTCGGCGGGCGGCTCGCCGAGCTCCAGCAGGCGCAGCCACACGGACTGCTCGAGGTCGGCCGCCTCGACGCAGGCGGGGACGGACTCGGCCGCGGCCTCGGCGGCCAGCAGCGGTCGGATCGCGGTAAGTCGCGCGGGCAGGTGTGCGGTCGGTTCCGCGGTCGGTCGCACGGTCGCTTCCGCGGTCGGCTCTTCATGGGGTTCGCACGGGGTCATGCCCGCCGGGACACCCCTGCCGCGCCGGACGGTTGCCCTCTGGCGGGGGAACCACCCGTGCGCGGGAGGGATCACCTGGCGTTGACGATCACTTCCGGCCGAGGAACTCCGCGCGGGCCAGCAGCGCGGTGTCGCAGTTGTCCGAGAAGATGCCGTCGACGCCCTGCTCGAAGTAGACCCTGAAGGCGCCGAAGGCGTCGCCGTAGGCGTTGGGGTCCGTGCCGACCCGGAAGTCGGCGGGCAGGAAGCTGTTCTCGTTGCGCATCGTGAAGGGGTGCAGTATCAGCCCGGCCTTGTGGGCGTCGCGCACGAGGCTGGTGGGCTCGCCGAGCCTGCCGTCCGCGTCACGCGGAATGATCAGGTTCAGGGTGGGGCCGATGCCCTGCGCGAAACCGGCGATCCACCTCAGGCCGGCCGGGGTGACCAGGTCGGCGACGGTGCGCGGGTCCCCGGCGACGGCGAGGTCGTACGGGCGGGTTCCGGCCGCGTCCAGCAGGAAGACCTTGGGGTTGCGAAGGCCGAGCGCGCCGAGCCGCTGGAGGCTGCCGGGCTCGAAGGACTGGAGGAACAGCGGGGAGTCGCGCTTGTCGCGACCGAAACGGCGCAGCAGTACGGCAAGCCGCTCCTCCAGGCCGAGGCCGATGCCGCGGAAGTAGGTGGGGTGCTTGGTCTCGACGTGCAGCCACACCGCCTTGCCACGCCGGCGGCCCTGCTCGTCCGCCCAGCGCAGCACCTCCTCGAAGGTGGGCACCTCCCAGTGGCCGTTGTAGACGGTGTTGTGCTGGCGTTGTGCTGGCAGGCGCTCCACCGCGCGCAGGGTCTTGAGCTCGGCGAGGGTGAAGTCCTCGGTGAACCAGCCGGTGGTGGCGACCCCGTCGATGGTCTTGGTAGTCCTGCGGGAGGCGAACTCGGGGTGGTCGGCGACGTCCGTGGTACCGCCGATCTCCGGCTCGTGCCGGCAGACGAGGTGCCCGTCCCTGGTGGGGACGACGTCCTGCTCGATGACGTCGGCGCCCAGGTCCAGGGCGAGCTGGTAGGAGCCCAGGGTGTGCTCGGGGCGGTAGCCGCTCGCGCCGCGGTGGCCGACGACGGTCGGGACGGGCAGGGGGTGGACGGGGACGTGTCCGGAGCCGGGGCCGTGCTCGCCGGCCGCGGCGGGGCCCGCGCCGCCGAGCACGGTGACGCCCGCCCCGAGCGCCGCCGCTCCGATCAGTGCCCGGCGCCCGGGTCCCCTGCCCCGCTCGTGGTCGCTGTGCTGCTCGTGCGTCATGCGCGCTCCCTCACGTCGGCCGAACATTCGTCCGGTACCTGTCAAGCGACGGGCGCATCGTAGGCGCGCCCGCGCCACCGTGGGGCGGCGAACGGCGGAACACGACGGAAACGCACGTCAACAATGCGTTCCGGTCGTGTGAACCCGGTGTGCGTGTCGCGACGTGGCGGAAGTATCGTCGTCACCGGGAAGGCGCACACTGGTGGAGCCACCTTCCGCGGGAGTCCGGCCGGACTCCCGCCGACCGCGACCGGAGGACCCGTTGTTCCGCATCATCCTCAAGGCACTGCTCGGAGTACTGATGCGCGTACTGTTCCGCCCCCGGGTCGAGGGCGCGGAGCACATCCCGGGCGACGGCCCCGTGATCCTCGCCGGCAACCACGTCACCTTCATCGACTCGATGTTCCTGTCGCTGGTCGTGAAGCGTCAGGTCTTCTTCATCGGCAAGGACGAGTACGTCACCACCCCCGGGATCAAGGGCCGGCTGATGGCGGCCTTCTTCACCTCCGTCGGCATGATCCCCGTGGACCGCGACGGGGGCCACGGCGGCGTGGCGGCGCTCATGACGGGCCGTCGTGTCCTGGACGAAGGCCAGGTCTTCGGCATCTACCCCGAGGGGACCCGCTCCCCCGACGGCCGCCTCTACCGCGGCCGCACAGGCGTGTCACGGCTGGCCCTGATGACCGGTGCCCCGGTCGTCCCGTTCGCGATGGTCGGCACCGACCGCATCCAGCCCGGCGGCGCCGGAGTCCCCCGGGTGCACCGCTTCACCGTCCGCTTCGGCAAGCCGCTGGAGTTCTCCCGCTACGAGGGGATGGACCGCGACCGCTACGTGCTGCGCGCCGTCACCGACGAGGTGATGAGCCATGTGATGCGGCTGTCCGGCCAGGAGTACGTGGACATCTACGCCACCAAGGCGAAGGCGTCCAAGTCCGCGGAGCACGCGACGGCGGCCTGAGGCGCCGCCCGTTACGCACCCCGCCCCGCCCGCACCCCGCCCGCGCCGCGCACGCCTTCACCGCCTCGGCGTCCGGCCCACCGGTCCGTTCCCCGCGGGTGTCCGCGCCGCGGCCGGCACGACCTCGCCGCGTGGGCCGCGGGAGATCTGGCCGATGCTCGCGGTCAGGTCGGCCTCCATCCCGCCGGGCAGCTTGAGCCGGGTCAGCACCGGCAGCAGGAACCCGACGGCGACGAGCCCGGCCAGTACCGGCGTCAACGTCGTGAGCATCACTGCGGTGACATGGTGCTTCCACAGGAAGTCCACCCACGCCGCGGCGAGGACGGCGGTCGCCACCAGCACCAGGACCGCACTGCTCAGCCGGCTCCCCCGGGCGGCCCGGACGTCCTCCTCCAGCAGCCGCAGCGCCCGCTCCGCCTCCTGGTGCGCCGGGTCGAGGCGGCGGCACCGGGTCAGGAAGCCGCGGGCCCGGCGCCGATGGAGCAGCTTCAGCCGGACGTCGACGGTCTGCGTGCCCAGACGCTGCTCCACGACACCGGCCACGAAGTGCGGTTCCGGCTCCCGCTCGGCCAGCCGGATCGCGGTCCGGGAGGTGTCGCAGGGGTCGAGCTCCCCGGCACGTGTCACGGCGGCGAGCGCCTCGTCGTACCGGCCACCCACGTCGGTGTCGGTGTCGGTGTCCTGACCGTACTGCGCGTCCGTGCTCATCGGCGCTCCTTCCCCCATGGCCGGTGACGGCAGCATACGGACCGCACAGCCCGGCAGTGCGGCCGCAGTTGGCGCCGGGGGCCGCCCCGCGCGAACGCGCCTGCGCCCCGGGCGGCGTTCGGCGTGCAACCCCTCGGCCCCCGTGCAGCGTCTTCACCGTCGACGGATCCGCCGGGGGCGGGGGGACGCGTGCAGTACATAGAGGTCACGGAGCTGGCGGGAGTACGGTCGGCGCTCCTACGCTTCCGCTGCCGCGGGACGGCGCTCACCTTCGAGCTGTACCCGATGATCCATCTGGCGGAACCGTCGTTCTACGCGGAGGTGACGGCCCGTCTGCGGGCCTCGTGCGACCTGGTGATAGTTGAGGGCGTCGAGGGCAGTACGGCGGCTCGCGCCCTCACCCGCTCGTACCACAGCCTCGCCGGCCACGAGCGCCTCGGACTGGTCGTCCAGGACATCGACTTCGCCACGCTGGGCGTACCGGTGGTGTGCCCGGACATGACCGGGGCGGAGTTCGACGAGCGGTGGCGGCGCGTGCCGCTCAGGGAACGGGCGACGCTGGCCGTGCTGGTCCCCGCCTACGTCGCGGGCATGCGGCTGCTCGGCACGCGGCGCTTCCTCGCCCGGCACCTGCAGTTGGAGGATCTGCCTGGTGACGACGAGGAGGACGCGGAGTTCTGGGCGGGCACCGACGACCTCGTGCTGCACCGACGCGACCGGCTGCTGATCGATGCCGTGACCCGTCTGCATCACGCCCGCGCCGGCCGTCACGAGCCGTTCACGGCCGGGGTCCTCTACGGCGCCGCGCACATGCGGGCGGTGACCACGGCGCTGATGGACCTGGGCTACCGGCCGGCCGGCGCGCAGTGGCTGACGGTCTTCACCCTCGACGAGCCCGGCGCCGCATGAGACGCCGGGAACCGGGACGCCGCACGCCGGGACACCGCGAACCCCCGGCGCGATCCGACGGCCCGTCAGCGAGCCGCCGACGAGACCCCGTTCCCGGCGAGCCGCTGGTCGCGCAGCAGATGCCAGGCGGCGGTGGCGGCCAGCAGGAGGACGGCGCCCCCGGCCCCGGACGCGGCGCGCAGACCGTCGGTGAAGGCGGCGGGGGCGGCTGAGGCGGGCCCGCCGGCGATGCCGGTGACGACGGAGCCGAGGAGTGCGATGCCGAGGGCGGCGCCGAGTTCGTACGCGGTCTCCGAGACGCCGGAGGCGGCACCGGCCTGCTGCGGCGGGACGCTGGAGAGGATGACGTCGGCCGTGACGGTGAACGACAGCCCGACCCCGGCGCCGACGACCAGCAGGGCGGCGCCGAGGAAGAGGTATCCCGTGCCGGGGCTCAGGGCCAGCAGCGCGAGCAGGGCGATTCCGGTGGCGCCGAGGCCGCCCGCGACGGCTGCTCGGACCGACCAGCGGCGCGCGGCGGCGCCCGCGGCGAGGCCGGTGGCGGCGCCGCCGAAGGTCGCAGGGAGTTCGCACAGGCCCGCCTGGAGCGGGGAGCGGCCCTGGACGAGCTGGAGGAACTGGGAGAGGAAGAAGACGCTTCCGGCGAGCCCGAGCACGGTGAGCAGGTCCGCCAGCACCGCGCCGGAGAAGCCCCTGTGCCGGAAGAGCCGCAGGTCCAGCAGCGGTTTGGGCAGCACGAGCTGCCTGCGGACGAAGGCGTACAGGCAGGCGGCGCCGAGCAGGCCGACGGCCGCGGCGCCGGGGCCGGGACCGTGGACGGCGAGCTGCTTGACGGCGTAGACGACGCCGATCATTCCGATCAGCGAGAGCAGCACGCTGGGCGGGTCCCACGGACCGGGCGCAGGGTCGCGGGACTCGGGCAGCAGCCGGGCGCCGACGGCGAGCAGCGCGGCCATCACGGGCACGTTGACGAGGAAGACGGAGCCCCACCAGAAGTGCTCGAGGAGGATGCCGCCGGCGATCGGGCCGAGGGCCGCGCCCGCCGTCGAGACGGCGCCCCAGACGCCGATGGCGAAGCTCCGTTCGCGCGGGTCGGGGAAGAGGGTGCGGATGAGGGCGAGCGTGGACGGCATGAGGGTGGCGCCCGCTACGCCCATGAGGGCGCGCGCGGTGATGAGCATGCCCGGGCTCGTGGCATACGCGGCGAGCACGGAGAGCGCGCCGAAGGCGGCGGTGCCCGTCAGCAGCAGCCGCTTGCGGCCGACGCGGTCGCCGAGGCCGCCCATCGAGACGAGCAGTCCGGCGATGACGAAGGAGTAGACGTCGCCGATCCACAGCAGCTGGGTGGAGGTGGGCCGCAGGTCGGCGCTGAGGAAGGGCACGGCGAGCCCGAGCACGGTGGCGTCGACGGCGATGAGCAGCAGGGCGAGCGTGAGGATGCCCAGGGCCGGCCAGCGGGCGGGGTGACCGCGGTCGGCGTGCGGCCGGGCGGCCACGGGCGCGGCGGTGCTCATGCGGCGCTCCGAGGTTCGCGCAGCATGCCGCCGAGCAGCAGCTCGGTGACCATGCGGGCGGGGTCGAGGCGGGCCATGCGACCGTCCTGGACGGACCAGGCGGAGGCGGCGATGAGCGCGTAGAGCGCCTCGACGAGCCAGGCGGGCGTCAGGTCGTAGCGGAAGGCGCCGGCTTCCTGGCCGCGCCGGAAGAGGGCGGCGACCCGGGCGTCGACGCGCGCCCAGCCGTCGTTGATCTCGGCGATGTCGTAGAGCTGGTTCTCGCCGTAGAGGAAGGCGAGGAAGCCGGAGACCGGAACCGCCTCGGCGATGAGCCGGCGGACGGCCTCGACGGGGTCGCCCTCCTCGATGCGCGCGGCGTCCAGGCACTGCTCGGTCTGCTCGATGCCGAGCAGACCGAGGGCCCGGACGAGGGTGTCCCGGCCGGGGTAGTACCGGTGGAGGGTGGCCCGGCTGACGCCGGCGGCCTTGGCGATCTCGTCCATGGAGGCGGTGGCGCGCCGCGACAGCAGGTCGGCGGCGTCCCGCAGGATCTGCTCACGATCGAACCTCATGAGACAACGGTATATCGAATGAGACGCCGACGTCTCAGACGAGACCAGATGACACCCGGTCGAGTGAACGAGCCCGGTCGGGTGAACAGACCCGGCCGGGCCTTGTGCGGGCGCGACAGCCTTGTGCGGATCAGCCCTTGGCCTGGGCCCACGCCAGCTGCACGGCGAGGTCCCGCTTCACCTCGGCCAGCTGGACGATTACCGCAGACGGCGCGGTGCCGCCGCGGCCGTCGCGAGAGGCGAGCGCGCCCGGGACGTCCAGCACCGCGCGCACCTCGGGGGTGAGGTGGGGGGAGATCTTCGCGAACTGCTCGTCGGTGAGCTGGTCCAGTTCGATCCCCTCGGCCTCGCAGACCTTGACGCACTCCCCCGCGACCTCGTGGGCCACGCGGAAGGGCACTCCCTGCTTCACCAGCCACTCGGCGATGTCGGTGGCGAGCGAGAAGCCGGCCGGGGCGAGCTCCTGCATACGCTCCCGGTTCACGGTGAGCGTGGCCATCATGCCCGTGAAGGCGGGCAGGAGGACCTCGAGGGTGTCGCAGGAGTCGAAGACCGGCTCCTTGTCCTCCTGCAGGTCGCGGTTGTACGCCAGCGGCAGCGCCTTCAGCGTGGCGAGCAGCCCCGTCAGGTTGCCGATGAGCCGTCCGGACTTGCCCCGGGCGAGTTCGGCGATGTCCGGGTTCTTCTTCTGCGGCATGATCGACGATCCGGTGGAGAAGGCGTCGTGGAGGGTGACGAAGGAGAACTCCTTCGTGGCCCAGATGATGACCTCCTCCGCGATCCGCGAGAGGTCGATGCCGATCATGGCGGTGATGAAGGCGAACTCGGCGACGAAGTCGCGCGAGGCGGTGCCGTCGATGGAGTTGGCCACCGAGCCGTGCTCAAAACCGAGGTCCTTGGCGACGGCCTCCGGGTCGAGCCCGAGCGAGGACCCGGCCAGCGCGCCGGAGCCGTACGGCGAGACGGCGGTGCGCGCGTCCCACTGCCGCAGCCGCTCGGCGTCCCGCGACAACGCCTGGACGTGGGCGAGTACATGGTGGGCGAAGAGCACCGGCTGGGCGTGCTGCAGGTGGGTGCGGCCCGGCATGGCGACGTCGATGTGCGTCTCGGCGAGCCGGACCAGGGCGTGCTGCAGCTCGGCGATCAGGCCGCCGATGGTCCGGGCGTGGTCGCGCAGGTACATCCGGAAGAGCGTGGCGACCTGGTCGTTGCGCGACCGCCCGGCGCGCAGCTTGCCGCCGAGATCGGGGCCGAGCCGCTCCAGGAGGCCGCGCTCCAGGGCGGTGTGGACGTCCTCGTCGGCGATGGTGCCGGTGAAGGAGCCGTCGGCGACGTCGGACTCCAGCTGGTCGAGGCCCGCGAGCATACGGGTCAGCTCGACGTCGCTCAGCAGGCCCGCCTTGTGCAGCACCCGCGCGTGGGCGCGGGAGCCCGCGATGTCGTACGGCGCGAGCCGCCAGTCGAAGTGGACGGACGCGGAGAGTTTGGCCAGCGCCTCCGCGGGACCGTCGGCAAAACGGCCGCCCCAGAGCCGGACGTCGCCGCTGTTGGTGCTCACTGCTCTGCTCGCTTCCCTCGGGGGTGGATGTGCGGCCGCCTCCCCGCCGGCGGCGGGGAGGCGGGCTGCCGTGGTCGAGGCTACTGACTAGGCCAGGTCGCGCTTGGCCGCGATCTTCGACGACATGCCGAAGATCTCGATGAATCCCTTCGAGAGGGACTGGTCGAACGTGTCGCCGGTGTCGTAGGTCGCCAGGTTGAAGTCGTACAGCGACTCGCTGGACTTGCGGCCGGTGACGACGGCACGGCCGCCGTGCAGGGTCATCCGGATGTCGCCGGTGACGTGCTGGTTGGCCTCCTCGATGAAGCCGTCCAGGGCCCGCTTGAGCGGGGAGAACCACAGGCCGTCGTAGACCAGCTCGCCCCAGCGCTGCTCGACCTGCCGCTTGTAGCGGGCGAGTTCGCGCTCGACGGTGACGTTCTCCAGCTCCTGGTGGGCAGTGATCAGGGCGATCGCGCCCGGGGCCTCGTACACCTCGCGGGACTTGATGCCGACCAGGCGGTCCTCGACCATGTCGATCCGGCCGACGCCCTGGGCGCCGGCGCGCTCGTTGAGCTGCTGGATGGCCTGCAGCACGGTGACCGGCTTGCCGTCGAGGGCGACGGGGACGCCCTGCTTGAAGGTGATGACCACCTCGTCGGCCTCGCGGGGCGCGGCCGGGTTCTGGGTGTACTCGTAGACGTCCTCGATCGGGGCGTTCCAGATGTCCTCGAGGAAGCCGGTCTCGACGGCGCGGCCGAAGACGTTCTGGTCGATCGAGTAGGGGGACTTCTTGGTGGTGGCGATGGGGAGGTTCTTCTCCTCGCAGAACGCGATCGCCTTGTCCCGGGTCATCGCGTAGTCGCGGACCGGCGCGATGCAGGTCAGCTCGGGGGCGAGGGAGGAGATGCCGGCCTCGAAGCGGACCTGGTCGTTGCCCTTGCCGGTGCAGCCGTGGGCGACGGTCGAGGCGCCGTGCTTCTTGGCGGCGGCCACCAGGTGCTTGACGATGGTCGGCCGGGAGAGCGCGGAGACCAGCGGGTAGCGGTCCATGTAGAGGGCGTTGGCCTTGATCGCCGGCAGGCAGTACTCGTCGGCGAACTCCTCCTTGGCGTCGGCGACCTCGGCCTCCACCGCGCCGCAGGCGAGCGCCCGCTTGCGGATGACGTCCAGGTCCTCGCCGCCCTGGCCGACGTCCACGGCCACCGCGATGACCTCGGCGCCGGTCTCCTCGGCGATCCAGCCGATGGCGACGGAGGTGTCCAGTCCGCCCGAGTAGGCGAGTACGACGCGCTCGGTCACGGGTCTCTCCTTTGGTGCGCGAGGTCGGATGCGTATGGCGGCGGTGAGGATGCATACGCTGATGGGTATAAGTATGCACTCCACTGCATGCTTCGTCAATCCAAGCCCGTCATCGCAGGTCAGCGACAAGTCGACGGATTCTCGCGGTGCCGCGTGAGGGCCGCGGCATCCGATCCGGCCGCCCGCGGCAGGGCCGCAGGGCCGTTCTCCGGGCCCCGACGCCGCCCGTGGTGTCAGTCCCCCGCTCCCCCGGGGCGCAGGGCCGCGCGCAGCACCGCGGTGACGTCGATGCCGGGGTCGGCTGCGCGCAGGATCCGGGCGGCCTGGCCGATCACCTCGTCGCAGGCCTCCGGGGGCGCGGCCTCGAGCACGGCGCGCACCCAGGCGGGGACTCTGTCGGCGCCCACGGGCGGCGGGGTCTCCCACGGCAGCGGCTGCCCGCCGCTGGCGTACGGGGCGACGGGGAGCCCGACCCGCTCGGGATGGACGCACACCGGCACACCGACCGCGGTGAACCGGTGGCCGGTGACCGGATCGAAGGGGCAGTCCCTCGAGGGGCGCGCGACGACGTCGAACCCGCCGCCGGGCAGGCGCAGGGAGGGGCAGACGCCGCACACCGGGCGGCCGTCCCGGGCGAATGCCGCGCCCTGCTCCGCCATGTCGTCGTGCTCCGCCATGTCGTCACCCTGCCTTCCCTGCGGTTGCCCGCACGGTACGCGAGGCGGGCGCGCGTCCGTGGACGCCAGGGCGGGGCGCCTCCCGCGAAGTTGAGCGCTTGACGGTCGGCTGTCCCCACCGGCGAGAATGCGTCGCATGGATCTGCAACTGAACGGCAAGGTCGTGCTGGTCACCGGAGGGTCCGACGGCCTCGGCGCCGCCCTGGTCCGGCGGCTGGCCGCCGAGGGCGCCAGGGTGGCGCTGTGCGGACGGAACCCCGAGCGCATCGAGCACGTGGTGAAGGAGGCCGGAGCCTTTGGCGCCGACGTACTGGGCCTGCCCGCCGACGTGACCCGTCCGGAGGACCTCGAGCGCTTCGTCGCCGCCGCCGACGAGCGATGGGGACGGATCGACGCCGTGGTCAACAACGCGGGCCGCAGTGCGGCCGGGCTCCTCGAGAGCCAGGACGACGCGGTGTGGGAGGAGGACCTGCAGCTGAAACTGCACGCCGCGGTACGGCTGACCCGGCTGGCCCTGCCCCGTCTGCGCGCGGCGGGCGGCGGCGCCGTCGTCAACACCCTGGCGGTGTCGGCCAAGGCCCCCGGCGCGGGGAGCATCCCCACGTCGGTCTCCCGGGCGGCCGGCCTCGCGCTGACCAAGGCGCTGTCCAAGGAGCTCGGGCCCGACAACATCCGGGTCAACGCCGTTCTCGTGGGCCTGGTGGAGAGCGGCCAGTGGGTCCGGCTGGCCGCCGAGCGCGGGATCGCCGTCGAGGAGCTCTACGCCACGATGGGCCGCGACTCGGGCATCCCCCTGGGCCGGGTGGGCCGCGCCGAGGAGTTCGCGGACCTGGTGGCCTTCCTGCTGTCCGACCGGGCCGCCTATGTGACCGGCGCGGGCATCAACCTCGACGGCGGCCTGAGCCCCGTCGTCTGACCGGCCCCGCGGCCGGCCTCGTGGCGTTGCTGTCCCCGGTGAGCGCGCCGATCTCGATCTCGGGGGCGAGGACTGGCTGCACAGTGACGAGGTGATCAGCCGGCTCACCGCGAGCGAGCTGGAGAAGCGGCGGCGCGCTCCCTGCGGCAGCCGGGGGCCGACAGGCCTAACTGCCCGCGGCCAGGCGCAGCAGGTGGTCGGCGACCGCCTGCCCGCCGGCCGGGTCGCGGCTGATCAGCATGACCGTGTCGTCGCCCGCGATCGTGCCGAGGATGTCGTACACCTCGGCCTGGTCGATCGCGGAGGCGAAGAACTGCGCGGCGCCGGGCGGCGTGCGGACGACCACGAGGTTGGCCGAGGCCTCCGCGGAGATCAATAGCTCACCGGCGAGGCGGCGCATCCGCTCCTCCTTCACCGACTCGCCGAGCGGCGCCATGGGGGTGCGGAAACCTCCCTCGCTGGGCACGGCGTAGATGAGCTCGCCGTTGTTGGTGCGGATCTTCACCGCGCCCAGTTCGTCGAGGTCGCGGGAGAGCGTCGCCTGGGTGACGCTCAGCCCGTCGTCGGAGAGCAGCTTGGCGAGCTGGCTCTGGGACCGCACCGGCTGTCGGTTCAGGATGTCCACGATCCGCCGGTGGCGTGCCATCCGGGTCTGCGGTACGGCGGCGGTTCCCCCGCCGGCCTGCTGCTGCGCCTCGCTCATCGCTGTGTCATTCTCCGGATCGCGGTTCCCTTGCGGCGTGTGCGGCGTCGAGGACACCTGGCAGCGCCCCCAGGAACGCGTCCACCTCGGCGTCACCGAGGATCAGCGGCGGGGCGAGCCGCACCGTGTCGGGTACGGCGGCGTTCACCAGGAGTCCGGCGTCCTGAGCCGCCTTCTGCACCTGCGCGGACAGCGGCTCGGTGAGCACGATACCCAGCAGGAGCCCCGCACCGCGTACATGATCGACCAGAGGATGGCCCAGCGCCTCGACGCCCTGGCGCAGCCTCTCTCCCTGGCGCTTGACGTTCTCCAGCACGCCGTCTCCGGCGATGGTGTCCAGGACGGCGAGCGCCGCGGCACAGGCCACCGGGTTGCCGCCGAAGGTGGTGCCGTGCTGGCCGGGGGTCATCAGGTCCGCGGCGGGGCCGAAGGCGAGGGTGGCGCCGATGGGCAGTCCGCCGCCGAGCGCCTTGGCGAGGGTCACGACGTCCGGCTCGACGCCCTGCGCCTGGTGCTCGAACCAGTGGCCGGTGCGGCCGATGCCCGTCTGCACCTCGTCCATCACGAGCAGGGTGCCGGTGGCGCGGGTGATCTCCCGCGCGGCGGCGAGGTACCCGGCGGGCGGCACGATGACGCCGTTCTCGCCCTGGATCGGCTCGATCACGACGAGCGCGGTCTCCTCGGTGACGGCGGCGCGCAAGGCGTCGGCGTCACCGTACGGCACATGGGTGACGTCCCCGGGCAGCGGGCGGAAGGACTCCTGCTTCTTGGGCTGCCCGGTGAGCGCGAGCGCGCCCATGGTGCGGCCGTGGAAGCCGCCGTCGGTCGCCACCATATGGGTGCGGCCCGTCAGCCGGCCGATCTTGAAGGCGGCTTCGTTGGCCTCGGCGCCGGAGTTGCAGAACAGCACGCGCCCGGGGCGGCCCGACAGCTCGAGCAGCCGCTCGGCGAGGGCGACCGTGGGCTCGGAGATGAAGAAGTTGGAGACGTGGCCGAGGGTGGCGATCTGCTCCGATACGGCCTGGACGACCGCGGGGTGGGCGGTGCCGAGGGCGTTGACGGCGATGCCGCCGAGGAAGTCCAGGTACTCGTTGCCGTCGGCGTCCCAGTAGCGCGCGCCCTCGCCGCGGACCAGGGGCAGCCGCGGGGTGCCGTAGTTGTCCATCAGGGAGCCCTGCCAGCGCTTGGTGAGCGCCTCGTTCCCCTGGCCGTCGGTGCCGGTCATGCCCGTTCCCCTTCGTTCCGCGATGTGGTCCCGTCGCCCGCCGCGCCATCGCCGTCAGGCACCACCATGGTGCCGATTCCCTCGTCAGTGAAGATCTCCAGCAGGATCGAGTGCTGGACCCTCCCGTCGATGACCCGGGCGGTCCGGACCCCGTTGCGCACGGCGTACAGACACCCCTCCATCTTCGGCACCATGCCGCTGGACAGCTCGGGCAGCAGCTTCTCCAGCTCGCTGGCGGTGAGCCGGCTGATCACCTCGTCACTGTGGGGCCAGTCCTCGTAGAGTCCCTCGACGTCGGTGAGGACCATCAGCGTCTCCGCGCCGAGCGCGGCCGCGAGAGCGGCGGCGGCGGTGTCGGCGTTGACGTTGTAGACGCCTGTCGCGTCGGCGGGGTCGGCGCTGCGGGCGATGGAGGAGACGACCGGGATGCGGCCGTCGTCCAGCAGCGCCTGGATGGCGCCGGTGTCGATCCCGGTGATCTGCCCGACCTGGCCGATGTCGACGGCCTCGCCGTCGATCACCGGGCGGTGCCGGGTGGCGCTGATGGTGTGGGCGTCCTCACCCGTCAGGCCCACGGCGAGCGGGCCGTGCTGGTTGAGCAGATTGACCAGCTCACGCTGCACCTGCCCGGCGAGCACCATGCGGACGACGTCCATGGCCTCCGGGGTGGTGACCCGCAGGCCGGCCTTGAACTCGCTCACCAGGCCCTGCTTGTCGAGCTGCGCGCTGATCTGCGGGCCGCCGCCGTGCACCACGACCGGCTTGAGGCCGGCGTGCCGCAGGAAGACGACGTCCTGCGCGAAGGCCGCCTTCAGTTCCTCGTCCACCATGGCGTTGCCGCCGAACTTGACGACGACGGTCCTGCCGTGGTGCCGGGTCAGCCACGGCAGGGCCTCGATCAAGATCTGCGCCTTCGGCAGGGCGGTGTGCTTGCGGGTGCTCATGAGCTGTAGGCGCTGTTCTCGTGGACGTACTCGGCGGTCAGGTCGTTGGTCCAGATGGTCGCGCACTCGGTGCCGGCGGCGAGGTCGGCGGTGATGCGGACCTCGCGGTAGCGCATGTCGACCAGCTCGCGGTCCTCGCCGACGGAACCGGACTTGCAGACCCACACCCCGTTGATCGCCACATTGAGGCGGTCGGGTTCGAAGGCCGCGGAGGTGGTGCCGATCGCCGACAGCACCCGGCCCCAGTTGGGGTCCTCGCCGTGGATGGCGCACTTGAGGAGGTTGTTGCGGGCGATGGAGCGGCCCACCTCGACGGCGTCGTCCTCGGTCGCGGCGTTGATCACCTCGATCTTGATGTCCTTGGAGGCGCCCTCGGCGTCGCGGATCAGCTGACGGGCCAGGTCGGCGCAGACCTGCTCGACGGCGGCGGCGAAGGCCTCCGCGTCGGGCGTGATGCCCGAGGCCCCGGAGGCGAGCAGCAGCACCGTGTCGTTGGTCGACATGCAGCCGTCGGAGTCGGTCCGGTCGAAGGTGGTGCGGGTGGCGGCGCGCAGTGCCGTGTCGAGGGCGGCGGAGTCCACGTCGGCGTCGGTGGTGAGGACGACCAGCATGGTGGCCAGGCCAGGGGCGAGCATCCCCGCGCCCTTGGCCATGCCGCCGAGGGTCCAGCCCGGGCCCTCGTGCACGGCGGTCTTGTGGACGGTGTCGGTGGTCTTGATGGCGATGGCCGCCTTCTCACCGCCGTGCGGGGAGAGCTCGGCCGCCGCCTTGGCGACGCCCGGCAGCAGCTTGTCCATGGGCAGCCGTACGCCGATCAGCCCGGTGGAGCAGACGGCGACCTCCCCCGCGCTCTGCCCGAGGGCCTCGGCGACGGCCTCGGCGGTGGCGTGGGTGTCCTGGAAGCCGAGCGGGCCCGTACACGCGTTGGCGCCGCCGGAGTTGAGGACGACAGCGGAGACCTGTCCGCCCTTGAGGACCTGCTCGGACCACAGGACGGGGGCGGCCTTGACCCGGTTGGAGGTGAAGACGCCGGCCGCGGCGAGCCGCGGGCCGTTGTTCACCACGAGGGCGAGGTCCGGGTTGCCGTTCTCCTTGATCCCGGCGGCGATGCCCGCCGCCGTGAATCCTTGTGCTGCCGTGACGCTCACTGTGTCGTCTCCTTGTCCGCGTATGGGCCGACGCACCGCAGGGGCGCGGTCGTCGCCATGGTGTCGGTGCGCGGCCCGGGCACCGGGGCCGTGCCGCCCGCGTCCGCGCCCGTGTCACAGGGCGCGGCCCGGGTGAGCAGTACGGCGACGGCGCGGCGGGCGCGGGCGGCGGGGCGGCGGGTCATGGCGCGACCCCCGCGGTGCTCAGACCGAGCCCCTCGGGGAGGCCGAGGGCGATGTTCATGCTCTGCACGGCGCCGCCGGCGGTCCCCTTGGTGAGGTTGTCGATGGCGCCGACGGCCACGACCCGGTCGGCGGCCTCGTCGTACGCCACCTGGACCAACGCGGCGTTCGAGCCGTACACGGCGGCGGTGGCGGGCCACTGGCCCTCCGGGAGCAGGTGCGCGAACGGCTCGTCGGCCAGCGCTTTCTCGTAGGCGCCCCGGACGGCCTCGGCGGTGGTCCCGGGCCTGGCCCTCGCGCTGCAGGTGGCGAGGATGCCGCGCGGCATCGGCGCCAGCGTCGGGGTGAAGGACACGCTCACCCGCTCGCCGGCCACGGCGGAGAGGTTCTGGATCATCTCGGGGGTGTGCCGGTGCGTGCCGCCGACCCCGTAGGGGGTCATGTTGCCCATGACCTCGCTGCCCAGCAGGTGCGGTTTGGCCGCCTTGCCGGCACCGGAGGTGCCGGACGCGGCGACGACCACGGCCTCGGGCTCGACCAGGCCCGCCGCGTAGGCGGGGAAGAGCGCCAGCGTGACCGCGGTGGGGTAGCAACCGGGCACCGCGATGCGCTTGGACCCCTCCAGCGCGGCGCGGGCACCCGGCAGTTCCGGGAGGCCGTACGGCCAGGTTCCGGCGTGCGGGGAGCCGTAGAACCGCTCCCAGTCCGCGGCGTCCGACAGGCGGAAGTCGGCTCCGCAGTCCACGACGAGCGCCATGTCGCCGAGCTGCTCGGCGACGGCGGCCGACTGCCCGTGCGGCAGGGCGAGGAAGACGACGTCGTGCCCGGACAGCGCCTGCGCGCTCGTCGCCTCCAGCACGCGGTCCGCCAGCGGCAGCAGATGCGGCTGAAGGCCGCCAAGGCGCTGCCCGGCGTTGCTGTTCCCGGTGAGCGCGCCGATCTCGATCTCGGGGTGGTTCAGCAGCAGGCGCAGGATCTCCCCGCCCGCGTACCCGCTCGCTCCCGCCACCGCTGCACGGAATGCCATGGACCCTCCTCGTCGATGGCATGACTATACGGTGCACGGAACTTTTATGCAAAATCGCCCGCCGGTTTCCAGCCGCCGCGGTTGCGACGGAGACATGCAGTCGACCCATGGAGCCTGCCGGCTGGCAGACCTTGGCCCCGTCCGGAGATGGCATGTGGCGCCAGAAGATCAAGAAGGACGCGACACCGCCGGACCGGTGAGCATGTCCCGACAGGGGCCCTCGGCGGGCCGGCGCACCTCGTGGGTGAGGTGCGCCACCAACAGCAGCGCCTTTCGCGGGGACTGACAACCCCTCGGTTATTGTTTGACGCAGCAACAAAAATGCCAGGCGGTTCCTGTGTGGTCCGCCGAGAGGAGAGCACGCATGGCGCGGCGACTGTCAGGCAAGAACGCTCTGGTCACCGGGGCCTCGCGGGGGATCGGAGCCGGCATCGTGCGCCGGCTGGCGAGCGAAGGCGCGCGGGTGGCCTTCACCTATCACAAGTCCCAGGACAAGGCCGAGGCCCTCGTCGCGGAGGTGGAGGCTTCCGGTGGCCGCGCCCTGGCCCTCCAGGCCGACAGCGCCGACCGGGCGGCGGTCCGCGCGTCCGTGGAGACCGCCGTCGCCTCATTGGGAGGTCTCGACATCCTGGTGAACAACGCCGGGGGCGCTCATGTGGCGCCCCTGGACGGCTTCGCGCAGGAGCACTACGACTGGATGCTGGCGGTCAACGTCACCGCTGTCTTCACCGCCATCCAGGCGGCCATCCCCCACCTCGGCCGAGGCGGACGGATCATCAACATCGGCAGCGTCACCGGTGACCGCATCCAGATGACCGGGCTCGTCCCCTTCGCCATGGTCAAGTCGGCGGTGAAGGGCCTCACGCGAGCGGCTGCCTTCGAACTCGGGCCGCGGGGCATCACCGTGAACAACATCCAGCCCGGCCCGACGAACACCGACGCCAACTCGGAGTCCGGCCCCTACGCGGAGACCGTGACGGCGATGATCCCGGTCGGGAAATACGCCCAGCCCTCGGACATCGCAAGTGCGGTGGCCTACCTCGCCAGTCCCGAGGCCTGGTTCGTCAACGGCGCGAGCTGGAAGATCGACGGAGGCCACGCCCTCTGACCGCCGCTTTGACGAGCGCGCGGCCCGGTCACCCGGCAGCCGTCGCGGGCCCTCGAACGCCGCGTCCGTCACAGAGGCGTCGTCCCGCGTGATCCCCGGAGCCCTGGCGTCTCGCGGGACGACTCGGTCTACGACCGGCGGCGGGGCTTGCCCCGCTTCGCGGAGCGGGGGGTCTTCGCGGACGTCCGGCCGGCGGACCTGCCTGACGCGGGCTTCCCGGTGGCGGGCTTGCGGCGGGCGGCGCCCTGGTCGGCCTTCTTGTTCGGCTCCGCCTGGCCCTGGGTCCGGCCGCGCGTGCTGTTGACGGTACGCCCGCGCACGATGCCGATGAAGTCCTCGACGCGGTCGGTCGTGGTGTCCTCGCGCCACGACAGCGCCACCCGTGACTGCGGGGCGTCGGTGACCGGCCTGTAGGTGAGGTCCCGCCGGTGGTGCAGCCGCGCCAGCGACATCGGCACGACCAGCAGCCCCACGCCCGCCGCGACGAGCTCGATCGCGTCCGCGGTCGTGGCCGGGCGCTCGATCGCGGGCCGCCCGGGCGGCGCCTCCCAGTCCAGGGTGTCGTCGAGGGGGTGGAACACCACGTCGTCGGCCAGGTCCGCCAGGGACACCTCGTCGGCGGCGGCCACCAGGTGGTCCTTGGGGACGACGACGACCGTCGCCTCCGTGTAGAGGGGGATGGCGCTGAGGTCCGTCCGGTCGATCGGCAGCCGGACGAAGCCGGCGTCCGCGTCGAGGCCGCGCAGCATCCCGGGAGCCTCGGCGGCCGGGACCATGACCAGGTCCAGGGGGACGTCCGGCAGCCGCTCCTGCCATATCCGCACCCATTTGGCGGGGATCACGCCCGGTACGTAGGCGAGGCGGAACGAGGGGGGAGCTTCCGAGCCGGTCATCCGGCCAGGCTACCCCGGCACTGGTCGGGGGCTGTGCCCGCGATCGATATCCTGGGGGCATGACGTCGCACCACTCCACCCAGACCATGAAGCCCGCCACGGCGGCCAAGAAGCTGGGTGTGTACCTCGAGGCCACCCCCGCCGAGTTCCGGGAGGGCGTCGTGTCGCGCGACGAGCTGAACGCGCTCCAGGCCGACCCGCCGCAGTGGCTGCAGGACCTGCGCCGCAACGGCCCGCACCCGCGCCCGGTCGTGGCGGCGAAGCTGGGGGTCTCCATCTCCGGTCTCGCCCGCGGCGGGGTCACCGAGGCGCTCACGACGGAGCAGATCGAGGCGCTGAAGCAGGAAGCCCCCGAGTGGCTGGAGAAGGAGCGCGCCACCCAGGCCGAGGTCCGCAAGGAGGCCGCCCGTCTGAAGGAGCGCGACGCCGAGCGCTCCCGCGCCGCCGGCGCCTGACGCCTCCCGGCGCCGGGAGCCTGTCCGCGCGCCGAGGAGCTGCGGCTGAGGTCTGCACCTCGCGACAGCCGAGGGCCCTCATGACGGGCCGGGTCGTGGCGGGTCGGGCCATGGGGGCCCTGGCCATGCGCGGCGGGTGCCTTGCCACTCCCCTCGCCCCAGGCGACAGGGGCCGGATTCCAGGTGGCGGCCAGGCGCGCCGGCCTCGCCGCATGGTGCACTCTGGCAGCCAGGCCGCGGGGTTCCCTGTCACCAGGCGCCCCTGGACGTCGTCGTCGCGCACGGCCTTCAGGCACTCGTCGCACAGCCCGCCGCGCCGACCCCGGGGCGGCGGGCCGAGCGCCGTTCGACGGCTTGCACGGCTCCGCCATGGCCGCCTCGGCGGCCCGCGAGGTCCTCCGCCATGTGCCGCCCCCATCGGCAGCCGAGCGCGTAGGGTCCCCGCATGGACGATCCGCTCGGCGCGGCCCGCGCCCTCCTCGCCGAACGCTTCCCCGACGCTCTGGCCGGGTTCCTCGGCGGGTCGACCGCCCGCGGCGAGGGGACGGCGACCTCCGACCTGGACGTGGTCGTCGTCCTCGGCCCGCCCGCCGCGTGCCGCGCGGAATCGCTCACCTGGGGCTCCTGGCCGGTCGAGCTCTTCGTGCACACCCCCGAGTCGGCGCACGCCTTCATGGGCTGGGACCGCGACCGCGGCAGCGGCACGCTGGCGTTCATGTGCGCGCGCGGCGCCATCCTGCTCGACCGCGACGGAACCGCCGCCCGGCTGCGCGATTCCGCGGAACGCATCCTCGCCGCCGGGCCGCCCCCGGTCGCGGACGCGGTACGCGACCACCGTCGCTACCACGTCACCGACCTGCGCGACGACCTGCTCGGCGCACGGGACGAGGACGAGCTCCTCGCCGTCGCCGCCACCCTCCTGGACCGTGCCGCCGAGCTCCTGCTCGGCACCCGGGGACATTGGCGCGGTGGCGGCAAGTGGCTGCCCCGCCGGTTGCGCGAGGCCGAACCGGAACTCGCCGGGCTGCTCCTCGGCGGCTACCGCGACCTCGTCCGCGGCGGCTCGCGCGAGCCCTTCGCAGCGGCGGTCGACGCGGTGCTGCACGCCTGCGGCGGCCCCCTGTGGTCGGGCTACCGGCGCACCCCCGACCCGCGCATGCTGGCGGAACTCGGCCTGCGACCGGACTGAGCCCCGGTCCGTGCCCGGGGGTGCGGAGCGGACGCCCGAATCTAGACTGGAGGGGCAAAGCTGCGGACCGCCGAGTTCTCAGGAGGTCTACCGATGCACGCGAACAAGGGTGACCGGGTCAGGCAGCACGGGCGGGTCGTCGGCCAGCACGACAAGGTGGCCGAGATCGTCGAAGTGATGGGGCCGGGCGGCGAACCTCCGTACCGCGTCCGGTACGACGACGGGCACGAGTGCATCCTGTCCCCCGGACCGGACTCGACGGTGGAGAGCGGACGGGGCAAGCCGCCCCCCACCGGCTGAGCCGCCCCCACCGGGCCACGCGGACCGCGGCCGTCGTACGACACGGCCGCGGCTTCCGGTGTGCCGCTACGCCGACGATCCCCTGGCGGGCGTGCGGACCCGCGTCGGATAGTGGTCGGCGACGACCCGGGACATCGCGCCGATGGGGTCGGCGGCGACCTCCTTGGCGGAGAAGAAGACATGGCCGCGCACCTGGGGGTGCCTGCGGGCGAGCTCGAGGTGGCGGGAGAGTTCGGCCGGGTCCTGCCAGGCCGCCGCCTCCCCGGCGGAGCCCGCGCGGTACAGCGCCTCCCCGATGTAGAGGTGGACGCCGGTGCCGTCGACGACGTCGGCCCACCAGGCCACGAGCGTGGCGTAGTCGGCGACGTCGAAGCCGATGTTCCAGTACACCTGCGGCACGATGTAGTCGATCCAGCCCTCGCGCACCCAGCCGCGGGTGTCGGCGTAGAGGTCGTCGTACGTCTGCACCCCGCCGCGGGTGGCGGAGCCGCGCGGGTCCGTGCGCTGGTTGCGCCAGACCGCGAAGGGGCTCACGCCGAAGCGGGTGGTGGGACGCAGCGCCTTGACGCGGGCCGCGGTCTCGCTGACGAGCAGGTCGATGTTGCCGCGCCGCCAGGAGGCGCGGTCGTCGAAGCCCGCGCCGTAGCGGGCGAAGGCATCCTCGTCGGCGAAGGACCGGCCGGCGACCGGATAGGGGTAGAAGTAGTCGTCCCAGTGCACGCCGTCGACGGGGTAGCGGCGAACGGCGTCGAGCATGGCCTCCTGCACGAAGCGGCGCACCCGCGGAATCCCGGGGTTGTAGTACAGCTTGCCGCCGTACGTGACGATCCAGTCCGGATGGACGCGTGCCGGGTGGTCCGGGGCCAGCCGCCGCGGGTCGGTGTGGGTGGCGACCCGGAAGGGGTTGAACCAGGCGTGCAGTTCCAGTCCCCGGGCGTGCGCCTCCGCAACGGCTGTGCCGAGCGGGTCCCAGCCGGGGTCGCGTCCCTGGACCCCGGTCAGGTACTGCGACCAGGGCTCGTACGGGGACGGCCACAGCGCGTCGGCGGTCGGCCGGACCTGCATGACGACCGCGTTGAGGCGCCGCTCGACGGCGAGGTCGAGGTAGCGGAGGAGTTCGTCGCGCTGCCGGCTCGCCGGGAGCCCTCGGGCGGAGGGCCAGTCGCGGTTGGCGACCGTCGCCAGCCACATCCCGCGGAACTGCCCGGCCGCCGCGCCCACTGCTCCGGCCGTCCCGGAGGGTTCCCTCGCTCCCGAGGGGCCGCCGGCCACGACCGTCCCGTCCGTGCCCCTCGCGCCCGCTGCCGGGCCCGCGGCGAGAACGGCGCCGACGGCCCCGGCGGCGCCCGCGGCGAAGGTCCTGCGTGAGAGTGGGCGCATGAGTGTCCCCTGATTCCCCGTCACTTCCGTATGGCGCTGATACTGGGGCGGATCGGTCCGTCCGGCAACCTGCCCGGAGCCGGACGGGTCGGGGCGCTCGGGACCCCTTGGGTCCCGTCCAGCGGTCGGTCACCAAGGTGCTGGAACGCTACGGCTACCGCGTCGTCTCGGCCGCCGACGGCCTGACCGGACTCGAGATGTGGCATCGGGCTGTGCCGCCGGAACCGGGAGACCAGCATGGACCCGACGTCCCGCACATCCCGCACATCCCGCACACCCGCAATGGTTCCGTCGGGTCGCGGCTGTCCCGTCGCGGCGGTCGTGCCGTCCGGGCAGGCCCCGTCCGTTCCCGGACGGCACGTGGCCCCGTCGTCGCGTCCGGTGCGGCGCCCCGGCGACCGCGCGAACACCGGCCGCCGGGGCGGCGTCGCTCCCCGGCCGGGCAGCCCTTGCGGGAACCCGGACCGGTGGGCCGGCCGGGTGTAATGTCGAGCGGGCTGGTCCGGGCCCCACGAACGGTCCGGGTCTCCATCTCGCGATCAGGGAGAGGCGGGGCGTTGAACGACGACATCCGTTGTGTCGGTGTGGTGGGCTGCGGCCAGATGGGCGCGGGTATCGCCGAGGTGTGCGCCCGGGCCGGACTGGACGTCCGGGTGGCGGAGACCACCGGCGAGGCCCTGGAACTGGGCCGGACCCGGCTGACGAACTCGCTCCGCAAGGCGGCGGAGCGCGGCAAGATCACCGTGGAGGAGCGCGACGCCGCGCTGGAGCGCCTCACCTTCACCACCGATCTGGGCGACTTCGCCGACCGCGACCTGGTCATCGAGGCCGTCGTCGAGAACGAGCAGGTCAAGACCGAGATCTTCCATGTGCTCGACCAGGTGGTGACCCGCCGCGACGCGATCCTGGCCTCGAACACCTCCTCCATCCCGCTGGTGAAGCTGGCGGTGGCGACCTCCCGCCCGGAGCAGGTGATCGGCATCCACTTCTTCAACCCGGCGCCGGTGCAGAAGCTGGTCGAGCTCATCCCCGCCCTCACCACGGACGACCAGACGCTGGTGCGCGCCGAGAAGCTCGTCACCGACGTGCTGGGCAAGCACCCGATCCGCGCCCAGGACCGTGCGGGCTTCGTGGTCAACGCGCTGCTCATCCCGTATCTGCTGTCGTCGATCCGGATGTTCGAGGCCGGCATCGCCAGCCGGGAGGACATCGACAACGGCATGGAGATGGGCTGCGCCCACCCGATGGGCCCGCTCAAGCTCTCCGACCTGATCGGGCTGGACACCGTGGCCTCGGTCGCGGAGTCGATGTACGAGGAGTTCAAGGAGCCGCTGTACGCCGCTCCCCCGCTGCTGCAGCGCATGGTCGACGCCGGCCGGCTGGGCCGCAAGAGCGGCCACGGCTTCTAGGACTACCTGTAGTCGCACCTCCGCACCGTCCGGCCGCCGCAGAGCGCGCTCCGCGGCGGCCGGCGTCGTCAGCGCGTTCTTACGCTCACCGGCGGTGAGTTGCGCCCGGCCCGTACGACTCGCACCCTCCGCATCGTCCGCGACCTCCGCACACGGCGCACGACGCGCGGTCTCACCCCGCGCCGTCGGGGTGCGGCATCAGCACCACGCGGTGCGCCCCCGCATCGGCCGCAACCACCCTGTCGCACGCGGCGACGACCGTGATCCCCGCTGCCGCCACGCGCCGCAGTTCGCTCCACGCGCCGCGGCTGATCACGGTCGTCGTGACGGAAGGACCCCGGCTCCAGGGTGCGTTGTTGAGGGCGAGTTGCAGAGCGGACCGCTGCGGCCCGGGCGGACCGACCACGGCGATCAGTTCTCCCGTGGGCGTGGACAGATCGGCTCCGGCGACGGTGGGGGTTGCCATGCCTGCCCCTCTCCTCATTCTGGCCGGTGACACGAGCTCGGGGTGTTCTGCTCGGTTTCGACCCAGGTTTACCAAGGATCAGCCGGAATCAAGGGCACGGCACTCCGGGAACTTCCGTCGTGGTGCGGGCGTGGGCGCCCCGTGAGCACCCGCCTGCGTGGGCACGCGCGGGACGTCCCGGTGGAGCACGAGCAACGCCATGTCGTCGGTGAGTCGCCCGCGGGTGTGCTGGAGGAACGCGGCCCGCACCGTCTCGACCAGGGCCCCCGCGGACAACACGGCTCCGTGGCCGGCCTCCTGAGCGGCCCTCTCCAGGACCGGTGACAGCGCGAAGAACTCTCCCGCGGTGTCCCGGGCGTCCGTCACGCCGTCGGTGTGCAGGAAGAGCGCCTGGCCGGGCAGGAGTTCCCCACAGGGGACGGCCTTCGCGCCGCGAGCGGGGTCGAACAGGCCGAGCGGCGGCAGCGGTTCACCGGCGTCCAGCGGTCGGGCGCTCGGCGGCCCCGCGCGGCCGGGGCAGAGCCGGTACGGCTGCGGGTGGCCGCAGTTGACGACCTGGACACCGCAGTCGTCGTCGAGTTCGAGCAGTATCAGCGTCACGAACTCCTCGGCCGCGTACGGGCGTTCCCGCAGGTGCCGGTGGAGCGCGCGGTCCAGGCGGCGGAGCACGCCACCGAGTTCCGGCTCCTCGTGCGCGGCCTCACGGAAGCTGCCGAGCAATGCCGCGACGGTGCCGACGGCCTCGAGGCCGTGGCCGCGCACGTCCCCGATGACCGCGCGCACCCCGTAGGGCGTGGCGAGGACTTCGTAGAGGTCGCCTCCGACGCGGGCGCCGCGGCTGGCCGAGAGGTGGTAGCCGGCCACCGCGAGGCCGCTCACACGGTGCGGCAGCGGGGGCAGCAGCGCCTGCTGGGCGGCGAGGGCGATCTCCTGGGTGCGGTCGAGTTCGGCGGTGAGGCGCGCTCTGCGGTCGGCGAGCCAGAGGCAGACGAGCAGGACGGCGACGACGGCGACCTCGGTGCCCAGCCGCTGCCCGGTGTCGGGGACCGCGACGGCGGCCACGGCGAGCCCGCCGCCGACCAGCACGCAGCGGCGGCGGCCCGTGCCGGCGCAGGCGAGCGCGGGGGCGGCGACCGCGGCGGGCGCCCACTGGGCTCCCCCCGGCACCGTGTACACCAGACCCAGGACCGCGGCCACCCACACTCCGGGAAGCGACAGGATCACCAGCCCCCGCGCCCTGGTGCCGCTCCGGCGGCTCGCCGGCCTGGGTCGGATCATGCCTCGGGGCTCCCCCTGCAGCCGTTGACGCGGCTGACGACGACACAGCCCCCGCGTCGAGTGGGCCCTGGTTCCGATCGATTGTGGCGACTGGGCACGAGGAACCGGATATCGAACGAAGGCATTTCACCCGATCGGGCTACGTGACCGGCGGGAACGCCCGTGGGGCGCCCCCGGCGGACCGGGGGCGCCCCACGGGAGCGCGACATCGCGGGGTCAGGCGCCGCGCAGCACGGCTCCCGTGCGCTCCGCCGCGGCGGAGACGGCCGCGTCACGGGCCGCGGAGGCCTCCTCCGCGGTGAGCGTGCGGTCCGGGGCCCGGAAACGCAGGCTGTAGGCCAGCGACTTCCTGCCCGTGCCGATCTGCTCACCGGTGAAGATGTCGAACAGGCGCAGGGACTCGAGCAGTTCTCCGGCACCGGAGCGCAGGGCACCCTCCACCTCGGCGGCCGGGACGGAGTCGTCCACGACCAGGGCGACGTCCTGGGTGGCCACCGGGAAGGCGGACACCCGGGGCGCGACGACGGGGCCGCCGGAGGCGCGCTCCAGGCCGCCGAGGTCGAGCTCCAGGGCGGAGGTGCGCTCCGGCAGGTGCATCGCCTTGATCACCCGCGGGTGCAGTTCGCCCGCGGCACCGACGAGCACCTCCTCACCGTCGACGACCGCACACAGCGCGGCGCAGCGGCCGGGGTGGAAAGGGGCCTGCTGGTCCTGGCGGACGATCAGCTCAACCCCGGCCTCGGCGGCGACGACCCGCCCGGCCTCGATGGCGTCGGCCCACTGCGCGGGACGGCCCGTGCCCCACCAGCCCGCCTGCTCACGGGCGCCGGTCAGGACGACCGCGACGTGCCGCGGCTGCGGCGGAAGGGCGGCGTCGAGCGCGGCGATCTCGGCGTCGGTCGGGCGCCGGTCGACGGGCAGCCGCGGCGGCGCGCTCTCCTCGCCGCTGGGACGGAAGACCAGGCCGGTCTCGAAGAGCGCGAGGTCGTGCGCGCCGCGGCCGATGTTGCGGCGCAGAGCGCCGAGCAGGCCGGGGAGCAGCGTGGTACGGAGTGCGGGCTCCTCGTCCGAGAGCGGGTTGGCCAGCGTGGCGGTGACGCGGCGCGGGTCGTCCGCGTCGAGGCCGAGCTGGTCGAAGACGGCCTCGCCGAGGAACGGGTAGTTCTGCACCTCGACGTAGCCGGCGCCCGCCAGCGCCCGGCCGACACGGCGGCGCAGCTTCTGCGACTCCGTCAGACCGCGTCCCGAGGGCGGCTTCGGCAGGGTGGAGGGCAGGTTCTCGTAGCCCTCCAGGCGGATGACCTCCTCGGCGAGGTCGTTGGGGTCGCGCAGGTCGGGCCGCCAGGACGGCACGGTGACGATGAGCTCGTCGGCGCCGTAGACGTCGCAGCCGACCTGCTGCAGGCGCCGCACCACGGTCTCACGGCCGTACGCCATGCCCGCCACCTTGTCCGGGTGGTCCGCGGGAATGGTGATGGTGTGCGGCGCGGAGGGCGCGATGACCTCGGTGACACCGGCCTCGGCGGTGCCGCCCGCGAGCAGCACCAGCAGGTCGACGGTGCGCTGCGCGGCGGCTGCGGCGGCCTGCGGGTCCACACCGCGCTCGAAGCGCTTGGACGCCTCGGAGGAGAGCTTGTGGCGGCGCGCGGTGCGGGCGATGGCGACCGGGTCGAAGTGCGCGGCCTCGATGACGACGTCGGTCGTGGACGCGCCGGTGTCGTCGATCTCGGTGGTGGCGCCGCCCATGACACCGGCCAGGCCGATCGGGCCGTGGTTGTCGGTGATCACCAGGTCCTCCGGGTCGAGGACGCGGACCTGGCCGTCGAGCGTGGTCAGCTTCTCGCCCGGCTGGGCCCGGCGGACGCCGATGGCGCCCTCGATGCGGTGCCGGTCGTAGGCGTGCAGGGGCTGGCCCAGCTCGAGCATCACGTAGTTGGTGACGTCCACGGCGAGCGAGATCGGGCGCATGCCGGCCTTCTGCAGCCTGCGCTGCAGCCAGATCGGGGAGCGCGCCTCCGGGTCCAGGCCGGTGACGGTGCGCGCGGTGAAGCGGTCGCAGCCGACCGGGTCGGCGACCTGCACCTCGTACCCGTAGGAGTTCGGGCCGGGGACGTCGAGCAGCGCCGGGTCGCGCAGTGGCAGACCGTAGGCGATGGCCGTCTCGCGGGCGACACCGCGCATCGACAGGCAGTAGCCGCGGTCGGGGGTGACCGCGATGTCGAGCACCTCGTCGACGAGCTCCAGCAGCTCGATGGCGTCGGTGCCGGCCTCGTGCTCCGGCGGCAGGACGATGATGCCGTCGTGGTCGTCGCCCATGCCGAGCTCGCGGGCGGAGCAGATCATGCCGTGCGAGTTGCGGCCGTAGGTCTTGCGCGCCGAGATCTCGAAGTTCCCGGGCAGGACGCCGCCGGGGAGGATGACGACGACCTTGTCGCCGACGGCGAAGTTGGTCGCGCCGCAGACGATCTCCTGCGGCTCGCCGGTGCCGTTGGCGGTGCCGACGTCGACGGTGCAGAAGCGGATGGGCTTCTTGAACCCGGTCAGCTCCTCGATGGTGAGCACCTTGCCGACCACCAGCGGGCCCTTGAGGCCGGCGCCGAGCTGCTCGACGGTCTCGACCTCGAGCCCGGCGGAAATGAGCTTGGCCTGGACGTCGCGGCCGGACTCGCCGGCAGGCAGGTCGACGTACTCCCGCAGCCAAGAAAGCGGGACCCGCATCAGATCTCCATCCCGAACGGAAGGGTGAACCGCACGTCACCCTCGACGATGTCTCGCATGTCCTCGACGTTGTGACGGAACATCAGCATGCGCTCGATGCCGAAGCCGAAGGCGAAACCGCTGTACTTCTCCGGGTCGACGCCGCAGGCGGTCAGCACCCGGGGGTTGACCATGCCGCAGCCGCCCAGCTCGATCCAGCCCTCGCTGCCGCAGGTGCGGCAGGGACGGTCCGGGTTGCCGACGGACTCGCCGCGGCAGACGTAGCAGACCATGTCCATCTCGGCCGACGGCTCGGTGAAGGGGAAGTAGTTCGGGCGGAGCCGGGTGGTGATGTCCTCGCCGAAGAGCGACTGGACCATGTGGTCCAGGGTGCCCTTGAGGTCCGCCATGGTCAGGCCCTCGTCGACGGCGAGCAGCTCGACCTGGTTGAAGACCGGGGTGTGGGTGGCGTCCAGCTCGTCCGAGCGGTAGACCCGGCCGGGGCAGATCACGTACACCGGCGGCTCGCGGTCGAGCAGGGAGCGGATCTGCACCGGGGAGGTGTGCGTGCGCAGCACGACGCCGCTCTCCTCCGCGCCGGAGCCGGCGGGCCGGTCGCCCTCGACGAAGAAGGTGTCCTGCATGGTGCGGGCCGGGTGGTCCGCCCAGATGTTGAGGGCGTCGAAGTTGAACCACTCGGCCTCGACCTCGGGGCCCTCGGCCACCTCGTAGCCCATGGCCACGAAGATGTCCTCGATGCGCTCGGACAGCGTGGTCAGCGGGTGCCGGGCGCCGCGCGGGGTCCGGTCGTACGGCAGGGTGACGTCCACCGCCTCCTCGACCAGCACCCGCTCGTCCCGCTCGTTCTCCAGCACCTCCTGCCGGGCCTTGAGCGCCTGGTTGACCGCGCCGCGGGCCTGGCCGACCCGCTTGCCGGCCTCCGCCTTCGCGTGCGGCGGCAGCGCGCCGATCTCACGGTTGGCGAGGGCGAGCGGCGAGCGGTCCCCGGTGTGGGCCACCTTGACCTCGCGCAGCGCGTCGAGGTCGGCGGCCTCGGCGATCGCGGCGAGCGCCTCGTCGCGCCGGCGCTCGATCTCTTCCGGTTTCAGTGCCTCGACCTCGACAGGGTCGTACGACTTGTTCGGTGCCGACATTTCTTCCCGTTCCGATGTGGGTGATGGCGTGGCCGACCTGCCTGCCCGACCGCTGAATGCCAAGGGTCGAGTCTATCGGGGCCACGGGGAAAGCCTGGTCACGCCCGTCGGGGCCGGTGGATCACCACGCGATGCTCAGGCCGTGAAGGCCGGCGCCCCGACGGGCAGGATAAATCGGAACTGGGCGCCCTTGCCGGGCGCGCGGCCCACCGTGATGGTGCCGCCGTGGGCCTCGACGATGCCCTTGACGATATAGAGCCCCAGGCCCGTGCCACCGCGCTTGCTGCCCCGCCAGAAGCGGGTGAATACGCGGTTCATGGACTCCTCCGGGATGCCGGGCCCCTCGTCACTCACGGTCACCGCTGTTCCGGACCATCCGCGCTCGCGCGGCGACGACGAGGGCGCCACATCAATGGTGACAGTTCCCTCGCCGTGGCGCACGGCGTTTTCCAGCAGGTTCCCCAGGATCTGGTCGACCTTGTCGGGGTCGGCCCACAGGGACGGCAGCGCCCCCGCGACCCGCACGGCGAAGCGGTCCGCGGGCTGTCCGGCGGCCACGAGCGCTTCCACGTGCCGGCGCACGGCCGCGGCGATGTCGACCGGCTGGCGGCGCACCTCCAGGCGGCCGGAGTCGATGCGGGAGATGTCGAGCAGCTCGGCGATCAGCCGGGTGACGCGGCCCGCGTCGGCGTGCACGGTCTCCAGCATGAGTTTCTTCTGGTCCTCGGTGAAGCGTTCCCACTTCGCCAGCAGGGTGGCGGTGAAGCCTTTGACGGAGATGAGCGGGGAGCGCAGCTCGTGCGCGACGGTGGCGATCAGCTCGGCGTGGCTGCGCTCGGTGCGCCGCCGTGCCTCGGTGCCGCGCAGCGCGACCACCAGCCGGCGCACCGGGCCGGTGGGGTGGTCGCGGACGTACCTCGCGCACACGAGCACCTCGCGGCCGCCGGGGAGCAGCAGATTGCGCTCGGGCTGCCCCGTCCTGGTGGCCAGGCCCTGGTACGGGTCGGTCAGCTGCCACCAGCGGCGTCCGTCCAGGTCCTCCAGGGGCAGGGCCTGCTCGATGGGGCGGCCGAGGACGTCCGCGGGGTCGAGCGCGGTGATCCGGGCGGCGGCGGCGTTGAAGCAGCGCACGAGGCCGTGCTCGTCGGCGACGACGAGGCCGTCGGGGAGCTCGTCAGGGGTGATGCCGCAGTCGGTCAGGACAGGCGGCATTCTCTCCGGCGCGTGCGACGGCCTGCCGCCGGTCATCTGGACGTCCATCCCCGTAACCCCCTCTCAGGGCGGTCCCCGAAGGCGTCACCTTACTAGCTCACCGTCACTGAGCGGCACCCTCCGGGAGCACGCTGCGCGCGGGCGGACGCATAGAGGCACACGGCGGCCGCCGTGGCGAGGTTCAGGCTCTCCGCGCGCCCGTGGATGGGAACGCGCACCACCTCGTCCGCGAGTGCGCGGGTCTCCTCCGGCAGGCCCCAGGCCTCGTTGCCGAAGATCCAGGCGGTGGGGCCGCCCATCGTGCCCTCGTCGAGTTCGGCGTCCAGGTCGCGCTCCCCCGCGCCGTCGGCGGCGAGCAGCCGCACGCCGGCCCCGCGCAGACCGTCGACCACGGTCCGCATGGGGACTCCGACGCTGACCGGGAGGTGGAAGAGGCTGCCCACGGAGGCGCGTACGGCCTTGGGGTTATACAGGTCCACGGAGGCGTCGGTGAGGACGACCGCCTCCGCACCGGCCGCGTCCGCGCAGCGCAGCACAGTGCCGGCGTTGCCGGGGTCGCGCACATGGGCGAGGACGGCGACGAGTTTCGGCCGGGCGCGCAGCACCTCCTCGAACGGGGTGTCCAGGAAGCGACAGAGGCCGATGACGCCCTGCGGGGTGACGGTGTCCGACATCTCGGCGACGACCTCGTCGGTCGCGGTGAGCACGGGTACCCGGGCGGCGCGCGCGGCGGCGAGGATCCCCTCGTGCCGGGCGGCGGCCTCGGGGGTGACGTAGACCTCGACCAGGTGGGCCATGGCCTCGCGCACGGCCTGCGGTCCCTCGGCGAGGAAGCGCCGCTCCTTGCCGCGGAAGCTGCGCTTGGCCAGGCGACGCGCGGCGACGACGCGGGGGGATCGCAGGGAGGTCAGCTCGGGGCCGGGCATGACGGTTGCACTCACTTCGGTCGGGGTCCGCCCGGAGGCGCGGCGCGGCGCTCCGGGAACACAGCACGGACCCGCAGGCACAGGGCCTGCGGGTCCGGGAGAGCCTGGGTCAGGCCGCCTTGGGGGCGTTGACGTCGCTCGGCAGGGCCTTCTGGGCCACCTCGACCAGCGCGGCGAACGCGTTGGCGTCGTTCACGGCCAGCTCGGCGAGGATCTTGCGGTCCACCTCGACGTTGGCGGCCTTCAGACCCTGGATGAAGCGGTTGTAGGTGATGCCGTTGGCGCGGGCAGCGGCGTTGATGCGCTGGATCCACAGCTGACGGAAGTCGCCCTTGCGCTTCTTGCGGTCGTTGTAGTTGTAGACGAGGGAGTGGGTGACCTGCTCCTTCGCCTTGCGGTACAGGCGGGAACGCTGGCCGCGGTAGCCGCTGGCCTGCTCGAGGATCGCCCGGCGCTTCTTCTGGGCGTTGACTGCCCGCTTGACGCGTGCCACTAGATAACTCCTTCTAAGGGACCGTGGTGGTGCTCACACGGCCCGAAAACGAATGGGTCCCGGTCCAGCATCGCGCCCCCTGGTCGAAGGGGGCGTGCCGTCACTTGCCGAGAAGCTTCTTGATCTTCTTGGCGTCGGGCTTGGCCAGGACGACAGTGCCGGTCAGGGCACGGGTCTTCGTCGACGGCTTGTGCTCAAGCAGGTGGCGCTTGCCGGCGCGCTCGCGGATCACCTTGCCGGAGCCGGTGATCTTGAATCGCTTGCTCGCACCGCTGTGGGTCTTGTTCTTCGGCATGCGCCGTAGTCTCCTCGTCGCTGGCCCTCCCGTCCGCCCTGGGGGCGGACGGAGAGCGTCAGTCCTTCATTGCATTGCCCGGAGCGGGCTCCGGGTCCTGGCGACGCCGTCGGACGGCGTCAGCTGGCGTCGGCGGGAGCGTCCTGCTCGGCCTGCTCCTGCTCCTGCCCGTCGTCGTCCTTCGGCAGGCGACCGGCCTTGCGGGCGGCCTGCGCCTCGCGGGCCTCGGCCATCGCCTCGGTCTTCTTCTTGTGCGGACCGAGGACCATGATCATGTTGCGGCCGTCCTGCTTCGGCGAGGACTCCACGAAGCCCAGGTCCTGGACGTCGTCGGCGAGCCGCTGCAGCAGTCGGAAGCCCAGCTCGGGGCGCGACTGCTCACGACCGCGGAACATGATCGTGATCTTGACCTTGTCGCCCTGCTTGAGGAACCGGACGACATGACCCTTCTTGGTGTCATAGTCGTGCGGGTCGATCTTCGGCCGGAGCTTCATCTCCTTGATGACCGTGTGCGCCTGGTTCTTGCGCGCCTCACGGGCCTTCATGGCCGACTCGTACTTGAACTTGCCGTAGTCCATGAGCTTGCAGACCGGCGGACGTGCGGTCGCCGCCACCTCGACCAGGTCGAGGTCGTACTCCTGCGCAAGCTCCAGTGCCTTGGCAAGCGGCACGATGCCGACCTGCTCGCCACTGGGACCGACGAGTCGCACCTCGGGGACGCGAATCCGGTCGTTGATGCGGGGCTCGGCGCTGATGGGGCCTCCTCGGTAGCACCACGCGACTGACTCGACTGCCAGGCGCGTAACGTTGAAAAACGTGGTCCGGCCCGTAAGGAGGCGTGAAAAACGCCCCGTACGGGTCACAGGCGGATGCTCCTCACAACCGGGAGCACCGCCGCGGCATTCCCGCGGGGCGCATCGGGCGCTGGGTCCTCGTCCGGGGACACGGCGCCTGACCGGTGACCCGCCGCCCTCGAGGCCGGCAAGGTGGGAGATCGGAGCCTCCACTTGTGGGCTGGAGCGCTCCGTTTCCATGACGTCCACGGGGTGTCCAGCCGGTCGATCGTCAAGCATACCAGTCTCCGGGCGCAGACCGTAATCGGGCGGCGTGGCCCTATCGTGTGAGACATGAGTGACGCCAGCCCCCAGCACGAGTCCCCTTCCGCGGACCGCCCCGACTTCGACGAGCTGACCCGCGACATCGCGGACGTCCCGGCCGTCGAGGTGATCACCACGGTCGCGGTGCACCTGATGAGTGCGGCGGCGGTGAACCTCGGCCTCGCGGAGGACGGCGACCAGCACAAGGACCTCGACGAGGCGCGCAAGCTGATCACCGCGCTGGCCGGCCTGGTCACCGCCGGCGCGACCGAGATCGGCTCCTACCACGCCGCCCCGCTGCGGGACGGCCTGAAGTCGCTGCAGCTCGCCTTCCGCGAGGAGTCCGTCATCCCCGACGCTCCCGGCGAGGGCCCCGGCGAGAAGTTCACCGGCCCCGTCCACGGCTAGGACCTGCCTCGGGGACAGGGGCCGGGCGTGGCCCGGGTCCGGTTCCCTCGCGACGGCGTCGCCCCGGTGGGGCGGCGCCGTCGGCGCGTCCTCAGCGTGTGAAGAGGGGTTCGCCGGGCAGCGATGTGTCGGCCGGCAGCAGTGCCAGCTCGATGCCGCGCACCAGCGCGCCGCGCAGCACCTCGTCCGCCGCCAGCGCCGCGGAGACGCGCTCCGCGACCTGGCGCACGTCGGCTCCCCGGTCCAGGACCAGCCCGAGCGTGCCGTCGGCGGAGGACGAGGGGATGAGGTGCGCGCGCGCCACGTCCGGCGCCGTCCCCACCGCGGCCCGCAGGGCCTCGTGGACGGCGGGGTCGGCCAGCGGGTCCGTGCCCGCCCGGCCCGAGGCGACGGCGCGCAGAGCCGCGCCGGTCAGCGCGTACGGCACCGGTCCCGCCATGTCGATCAGCAGGGTGTCCGCCTTCTCGTGGGCGAGCGCCTGCAGCGCCTGCCCCAGCGGTACGGCCACCGGCCGCGCGTCGGGCCGCCAGCGCGCGAGGGCCTGCGTGGAGGTGAACGCCGGGAGCGCCCTGCGCCCGTCGGGCGCCTGGATGGTGGGCACCGCCATGTCGCTGGTCTTCTCACGGCGCAGCCCGTCCGGGCCCTCCTCGACCTCGCCGAGCAGCGCCACCACCGGCACGAGGAGACGGGCGCCCGCGAGCGCCGCCAGCACCTCGGGTTCGGCCGACGGATCGGCGTCGTAGGCGGCGAGGGCCGCCGCGAGCCGGGGATCGGCGGTGCCGTCGTCGTCGGAGAAGCCGGGGTCGGGGATGTTCTTCAGAGCCACCACCCGAGGGTAGCGGGGGCGCCGGAAGCCGTCCGCCCACGCCCCCGCCGCGGCGGCACAGGATGCCCCGGTCCGGCGGACAAGCCGGTGGCAGCCGCCCCACGGCGGTACAGCGCAGGCAGGGGCAGCCGGCACGACCGCAGCCGTACCACGGCCGCTCGGGCGCCGGTGCCGCGTCCAGCCCTGCCCGCGGCCGTCGGGGACGGCGGCGTCCGGGCCCGCGCGCATGGGGCGGCCGACGCCGCCGCGGCGGGAACAGCGACGGCACAGGATGCACCGGTCCGACGGACGTGCGACGGCAGCCGCCCCACGACTGCGTACCGGTGCCGCGTTCAGCCGTAGCGGCGGCCGTCGGGGACGGCAGTGCGCCGGGGCCGCATCCGCAGCAGCGTCGCCGCCACGAGCAGTACGGCCCCTGCCGCCGCGCAGACCAGGGCGATCCCATCGCCCGCCGTCTTGCCGTCGTCGGCCGCGGCCGGCCGCGCGGCGTCGGGTCCGGCCCCGAAGTACTCGCGCGGGTGAGGGGCGGCGCTCGGCACGGGGGCCTCGGGCTCCAGTTTCGCCGCCGCCTTCAGCGCGGCCGCCGGGTCCACCATCCCGTGGCCGACGGCATCGTCACGGCCGCCCGCCGGGGTGTTCCGGGCGGTGTCCGCCAGCAGTCGCCTCACCTGTGCGGGGCTCAGCCGCGGGTAGGCGGAGCGGACCAGCGCGGCCACGCCCGATACGTACGCGGAGGCGGTGCTGGTGCCCCATCCCTCGTAATAGCGCCTGTTGGGGTCGGCGACGACGACGTCGACGCCGGGCGCGGCGACGGTGGCGTACCAGCGGCGGGTGGAGAAGGCGGCGCGGAAGCCGTAGCGGTCCACGGCGGTCACCGCGATGACACCCGGGTACGCCGCGGGGTAGGAGACCCGGTTGCCCTCCTCGCCGCCGTTGCCGGCGGAGGCGACGACGACCACGCCCTTGCGCAGGGCGTACTGGACCGCTTCGTCCTCCTGCGCCTCGGGGTGGGCGGTGCGGCTGTCGTCGCCCAGGGAGAGGTTGATGACGTCGGCGCCGTGGTCGGCGGCCCAGCGGATGCCCTCGGCGAGCGCGCTGCCTCGCTGGGTGCGGGCCTTCTTGCGCTGCGGGTCCTTCTCCTCCAGGATCACCCGCACCGGCAGGATCCTGGCCTCGGGTGCGATGCCCAGCACCCCTTCGGAGCGGCCGGGGCCGTGGCCGCGCCCGGCGATGATCCCTGCCATGCCGGTGCCGTGCTTGGCCCAGGTGGGGTCGCCGCGGCGCGCCCCGAAGCCGACCATGTCCTTGCCCTCGAGGACCTGCCCGGCCAGGTCCGGGTGAGTGCCGTCCACGCCCGTGTCGAGGACGGCGACGGTGACGCCCGCGCCCCTGGTCCGCTTCCAGGCGTCCCGCGCGTGCAGAGCGTCCAGCGCCCAGTCCGCGTCGCGTACGGCGTCGGCGTGGGCCGGGACGGCGGGCAGCAGGGCGAGGGCCGCTGCGGCCGCCGCGGCGGCCAGTCGCCTCATCGGGAACCCCCCGGGGGAGTGGCCGTCAGCGAGCGCGCGGCACGGCGGGCCCGGCGGTCGACGGCGTCGGCCAGCGCGTCGGCCTCGTGGCCCAGTCCGGCCTGGGCGGGCGCTGCGGTGGCGCCCTCGGCGACGGCCGCGGCGGCGGGCTGCGGAAGGGCGATCTCGCGGCCGTCGGCGAAACCGCTCACCGCGTACACGACGACAGGCAGATCGGCGGCGACCGCGACCGTCCAGCTGGCGCGCTGGCGGTCGCCGAAGCCCTCCGAGACGGTGCCGGGGAAGGCGACCGGACGCGGCATCAGGTCCCTTCGCGCGCCGAGCCGTTCGGAGCTCCAGCGGTCGTGCAGCCCACGCATCGTGGGCGCGTCGGCCTTGGTGACGAGCAGTCCGACCGTGGTCACGGCGCTCGAGGTGGCGTCGGTATAGGTGGCGCGCAGCAGCTTCACGCAGCCCGCGGGGCGCAGCACCTTCGCCAGCAGCGGGTCGAAGGCCTCCTGGCAGTCACCGGCCGGCGCCACGCCGATCCGCGTCCAGGTGCGGTCGGCGCCGCCCGGGCCGAGGCCCTTGCCGTGCAGGGTGGGCGGGAAGAGCGTGTCGACGGGCGTGCTGTGCCACAGGCCGCGGGCGAGGGCGAAGTCACGTCGGCTCGCCTCCGCCGCCGTGGGTTCGGGCGCGACCGGCTCGCGATCGATCCACATCCCGGCGCCCGCGCCCCCGAGCAGGCCCAGGCCCAGCACCAGGCACAGGGCGGCGGCTGCCGTCCGGGTCCGCGACCGCTCGGCGTGCCCGGGGCCCTGCGGCGGGCCGGGGGGGTACGGCGGCGGCGCGGCGGGCGGTAGGGGCGAGGACCAGGCCGCGGCCGGAGGGGGCGCGGGCGCGGGGGGCACGCCGCGCCCGCCCGTGGCCGGCGGGGGCGCTACGGACCCGGCCGGCTGGGCGGAGCCGGAGGGGCCCCGCTCGCCCGACGGGCGCTGGTACGGGGGCGGGGGCGCCGTGCCGTACACCTCCCGGGGCAGCCCGCGCTCCGGCTCGCCGGTGGCGGCGGTGGCGGCCCAGTGCGCCGGGGCGGAGACGTGGGCCGAGGTGGAGGTGTGCGGTGCGGAGTCCTGAGGCGGCGGTATAGGGGACGGAGGGGACCAGCTCGGCCGGGGGGTGGCTCCCCCGCTCTCGAAACCGGCGCTCACCCGGTGCCCCCTCACGGCCGCACGGCGGACGGCCTGTTCACACGATGACTGCGGCGTCACTCTACTGGGCCCGGCCACCTCACGACGCGTCAGTGCGGGAGACATGCCCCTACCGCGCGGTAGGGGCGTTCTGGCAAGCTGCGCGCATGTCTGATCGTGGAGCAGCTCGCGCCCGGTACGACCGGGCCACCGCCCACCTCGACGCGCCGCTGGCGATCGTGGACCTGGAGGCGTTCGACGCCAACGCGGACGACCTGGTCCGCAGGGCGGGCGGCAAGCCGATCCGGGTGGCGTCCAAGTCGGTGCGCTGCCGCGCGCTGTTGGAGCGGGTGCTGGAGCGGGACGGCTTCGCGGGGGTCATGTCGTTCACCCTCGCCGAATCGCTGTGGCTGGCGCGCTCGGGCTTCCGCGACGTCCTGCTGGCGTACCCGTCGGCGGACCGCTCCGGCTACGCGGAGCTGGCCGCGGACCCGAAGCTGGCGGGCGCGGTGACCGTCATGGTCGACGACGCGGCGCAGCTCGACCTCATCGACTCCTCGCGGTCGGGCGGCTCGGAGATCGTCCGGGTCTGCCTGGAGATGGACACCTCGCTGCGGATGCTGCGCGGCCGCGTGCGCGTCGGGGCGCTGCGCTCCCCGCTCCACCAGCCGGAGCAGATGGCGGAGCTGGCCCGCGGGGTGTCCCGGCGGCCGGGCTTCAGGCTGGTGGGGATCATGGCGTACGAGGGCCATGTGGCCGGTGTCGGCGACGCGGTCACCGGCCGGCCGCTGCGCTCGCGGGCCGTGCGGCTGATGCAGGCGGCGGCGCGCCGGGAGTTGGCGGCGCGGCGCGCGGAGGTCGTGCGGGCGGTGCGGGAGGTGGCGCCCGGGCTGGAGTTCGTCAACGGCGGCGGCACGGGCAGTGTGCAGAGCACGGCCGCCGAGGACGCGGTGACGGAGGTCGCCGCCGGGTCGGGGCTGTACGTGCCGCGGCTGTTCGACGACTACACCTCCTTCCGGGGCCGCCCGGCGGCGCTGTTCGCGCAGCCCGTGGTGCGGCGTCCGGGCGTGGGCGTGGTCACCGTCCTCGGCGGCGGCTACCCGGCCTCGGGGGCGGCGGGCCGTGACCGGCTGCCCGTCCCCTATCTTCCGGAAGGGCTGCGCTACGACCCGCAGGAGGGGCCGGGCGAGGTGCAGACGCCGCTGCTCGGGACGGCCGCCGACGACCTGCTGATCGGCGACAAGGTGTGGTTCCGGCACGCCAAGGCGGGCGAGTTGTGCGAGCGCTTCGACGCGCTGCGGCTCGTCGAGGGCGACCGGGTGGTGCGGACGGTGCCGACGTACCGCGGCGAGGGCCGGACGTTCCTCTGACATGCGCACGCCCCGGCCGGGAGGACCGGACCGGGGCGCCCGCGCGCGGGGGCGGGGTCAGGCGTCGGTGCCGCCGCCGGAACCCGCGGCCTTGATGCCCTTGGTGATCTCGTCCATCACGGCGAGGCCCGGCGCCTTGGGGTTGCTGTCGAAGCCGTAGCGGACCAGCACGAGCCGGTCGGGCTCCCAGGGCGAGGGGAAGACCAGCGACTGCACATGGCCGTCGTCGCCGTTCTTCGTCACGACCTTCCAGCGGACGTAGTAGCCCTTCTGCCCGGCGACGGTGACCGCGCCGGAGCCGGTGACCTCGTGCGAGGTGATGCCGCCGTAGATGTCGTCCCCGTAGGACTCCGCGGCGTTCCGCGCGATGTCCTCGGTCGCGGCCGCCTTGGGGGTGGTCGCCTCGATGCCCGCGCCGACGGCCGGCTCCGTGGTGACGCCGCCGCGCACGCAGGTGCGGGAGGTGTCGCCGGGGCACGGGTAGGGGCCCACGGTCAGGGCGGCGCGGCCGTAGCGGTCCGTCTGCCCCTTCCAGCCGTCCGGCACGGGGACGCTGATGCCGTCGAGGAGGTCCACGGCATAGCCCGGCTCGCTGTCCGGCGCGAGGGAGGGACCGCCCGGCATGTCCGGCATACCGGGCATGCCGCCGGGACCGTCCTCCGGACCGCCGCCCGAGTCGGGGCGGGGCGCGGACGCCGAGGGCCCGGGGGCGGCCGCCGGCGCGTCGCCGCCGCGGTTGAGGGCGACCACGCCGCCGATCACCGCGCCCCCCACCACGAGCGCGGCGACGACGGCTGCGGCGATCACCGCCCCGCGCCGACGGCCGCCCCCGCCGGACAAGACGTCGGCGGGGTACGGGGAAGCGCCCGGGGTGCCGGGCGCTTCCGCGGCGGGGGGCTGGGAGGAGCGGGTGTACTCGGTCCATTCGGTCCCGTCCCACCAGCGCTCGAGAGCGGGCCCGCTGCCTGTCTGCCCGGGTTCTGGGTACCAGCCGGGCGGGGTCGTCATGGTCACGGCGTCACCCTAAGGCCCGAACCTTAAGAATCCCGTCAGTCGGCCGGTCCGAGCGGGGTCACGTACGCCCCCGCGATACCCCCGTCCACCAGGAACTCCGCTCCCGTGATGAAGGACGCGTCGTCACTGGCGAGGAAGGCCACGGCCGCGGCGATCTCCTCGGCCTCCGCGAAGCGGCCCACCGGGATGTGCACCAGGCGGCGCGCGGCGCGCTCCGGGTCCTTGGCGAACAGCTCCCGCAGCAGCGGGGTGTTGACCGGCCCGGGGCACAGCGCGTTGACCCGGATGCCCTCCCTGGCGAACTGCACGCCCAGCTCGCGCGACATCGCCAGCACGCCGCCCTTGGACGCGGTGTACGAGATCTGCGAGGTCGCCGCGCCCATGACGGCCACGAAGCTCGCGGTGTTGATGATCGAGCCCTTGCCCTGGCGGCGCATGTAGGGCAAGGCCGCCTTGCAGCACAGGTAGACCGACGTGAGGTTGACCTCCTGGACACGGCGCCAGGCGTCGATGCCGGTGGTGAGGATCGAGTCGTCGTCCGGGGGAGAGATGCCCGCGTTGTTGAAGGCGACGTCCACCGAGCCGTAGGTGTCGTACGCCGCCTGGAACAGCGCCTCCACCTGATCGGCGTCGGTCACGTCGGCCTCGACGAACAGCCCGCCGGTCTCCTCGGCCGCCGCCTTGCCCGCGGCCTGGTCGATGTCGGCGCACACGACGTGCGCGCCCTCGGAGGCGAGCCGGCGCGCCGAGGCGAGCCCGATGCCGCTGCCCGCGCCGGTGACCACCGCCGTGCGGCCCACCAGGCGGCGGCACACCACTGATTCTGCTTGCGTCATTGCCGGGATCACTCCTCCGTGCTGATGAAGACGTTCTTGGTCTCGGTGAAGGCGGCCAGCGCGTCCGGGCCGAGTTCGCGGCCGATCCCGGACTGCTTGAACCCGCCGAAGGGTGTCCAGTAGCGCACCGAACTGTGGGAGTTGAGCGACAGGTTGCCGGCGGCGGTGCCCCGGGCCAGCCGCAGGGCGCGGCCGACGTCCCGGGTCCAGATCGAGCCGGACAGGCCGTACGCGGTGGCGTTGGCCAGGCGCAGCGCGTCGGCCTCGTCCTCGAAGGGGAGCACGACGGCGACCGGGCCGAACACCTCTTCGACCGCGACGCGTTCGGCCGGGTCCGCCGGGGTCAGCACGGTCGGCGGATACCAGAAGCCCTTGCCCTCCGGGGCCGTGCCGCGGATCGCGACCGGCGCGTCGGGGCCCACGTAGGAGCGGACGCGGTCGCGCTGCGCCGCGGAGATCAGCGGGCCCATGTCGGTCGCGGGGTCGGCGGGGTCGCCGACCCCGACGGCCAGGACGGCGGGCTCCAGCAGTTCCATGAAGCGGTCGTACGCCTGGCGCTGCACCAGGACGCGGGTACGGGCGCAGCAGTCCTGCCCCGCGTTGTCGAGGAAGGCCATCGGGGCGGTGGCCGCGGCGCGTTCGAGATCGGCGTCGGCGAAAACGATGTTGGGCGACTTGCCGCCGAGTTCGAGGGTGACCCGCTTGAGGGTGCGGGCGCAGGCGGCCATGATCTGCTTGCCGACCCGGGTCGAGCCGGTGAAGACGATCTTGGCGACGCCCGGGTGCTCGACCAGGGCCGCCCCCGCGACGGGGCCCTCGCCCGGCAGCACCTGGAAGAGGTGCTCGGGCAGACCCGCCTCCAGCGCCAGGTCCGCCAGGCGCAGCGCGGTCAGCGGAGTGGCCTCGGCGGGCTTGAGGACCACCGCGTTGCCCGCCGCGAGCGCCGGGGCGGCTCCCCACGCGGCGATGGGCATGGGGAAGTTCCAGGGCGCGACGACGCCGACGACGCCGAGCGGTTCGAGGAAGGTGACGTCGATGCCGCCGGGCACCGGGATCTGCCGGCCGCTGAGCCGTTCGACGCCGCCCGCCGCGTAGTCGAGCAGGTCGCGGACGTTGCCGGCCTCCCAGCGGGCGTTGGCCGCGGTGTGCCCGGCCTCGCGCACCTCCAGGGCGGCCAGTTCCTCGGCGTGGGCGTCCACGGTGGACGCGAAGCGGCGCAGCAGCCGCGCCCGGTCGGCCGGGGCCAGGGCCGCCCAGGCGCTCTGGGCGCGGGCCGCGCGGGCGACGGCGGCGTCGACGTCCTCCCGGCGCGCCGCGGGGACGGTGGCGATGACCTCCTCGGTGGCCGGGTCGAGCACGTCCAGTGCTTCGCGTGGTTCGTGTGGTGTGTCGGGCACGCGCTGCCTCACATGCGTTCGAAGGAGCGGAAGCGCTCCCAGTCGGTCACGGCGGTGTCGTAGGCGTCCTGTTCGACGCGGGCCATGTTCAGGTAGTGCTCGACGACCTCGTCGCCGAAGGCGTCGCGGGCGAGGGGGCTCGCCTCCCACAGTTCCGCGGCCTCGCGCAGCGTGGCCGGAACGCGCGGCACGCCGGCGCTGACGTAGGCGTTGCCGGTGACGGGCTCGGGGAGGGTGAGCTTCTGCTCGACGCCGTGCAGCCCGGCGGCGATCATCCCGGCTACGGCGAGGTAGGGGTTGACGTCGCCTCCCGGCACCCGGTTCTCCAGGCGCAGCGCCGACGGCGAGTGCCCGACCACCCGCAGCGCGCAGGTGCGGTTGTCCGGACCCCAGGCGACGGCGGTGGGGGCGAAGGAGCCGGGCCGGAACCGCTTGTACGAGTTGATGTTGGGTGCGTACAGCAGGGCGAAGTCGCGCAGCGCGGCGAGCTGCCCGGCCAGGAAGTGCCGCATCGTCTCCGACATGCCGCCGGGCTCGTCGCCCGCCTCTTCGCCCGCGAAGACCGGTCGCCCGTCCTCGTCGCGCAGCGAGAGGTGGATGTGGCAGGAGTTGCCCTCGCGCTCGTCGTACTTCGCCATGAACGTCAGCGCGTAGCCCTCCTGCGCGGCGATCGACTTGGCGCCGGTCTTGTAGACGCTGTGCTGGTCGCAGGTGACCAGGGCCTCGTCGAAGCGGAAGGCGATCTCGTGCTGCCCGAGGTTGCACTCGCCCTTGGCGGACTCCACACGCATCCCGGCGGCGCCCATCTCGTTGCGGATGCGGCGCAGCAACGGCTCGACGCGGCCGGTGCCCAGCAGGGAGTAGTCGACGTTGTACTGATTGGCGGGGGTCAGGCCGCGGTAGCCGTTCGACCAGGCCTGCTCGTAGGTGTCCCGGAAGACGATGAACTCCAGCTCGGTGCCCGCGTAGGCGGTCCAGCCGCGCTCGGCGAGCCGCTCGGTCTGGCGGCGCAGGATCTGCCGGGGCGAGGGGGCGACCGGTGCGCGGTCGTGGCCGGGCAGCCGCAGGTCCGCGATGACCAGCGCGGTGGCGGGGTCCCAGGGGGTGATCCGCAGGGTGCCGAGGTCGGGGTGCATCGCGAAGTCGCCGTAGCCCCGGTCCCAGGAGGACAGGGCGTAGCCGTCCACGGTGTTCATGTCCGCGTCGACGGCGAGCAGGTAGTTGCAGCCCTCGGTGCCGTGCTCGAGTACGTCGTCCAGGAAGTGCCGGGCGGCGAAGCGCTTGCCCTGGAGGCGCCCCTGCATGTCGGTGAAGGCGACGACGACCGTGTCGATCTCTCCGGAGTCGACATGTCGTCGAAGGTCGTCGGTGCTGAGCGGGGCTGTTCGGTGGACCACGAAGGATCACCTCTCCTACCGGCCGACAGGTGATCCAAAAGTACGGGCCGGGGGCCCGGTTGGGTACGGTGCGAGGAGAAATCCGCGCGTCGCAGGGAGGCTCGTGTGACCCGTCCGCTGATCGGTGTCAGCACCTACTGGGTCGAGTCGGCCCGCTGGGGCGGCTGGGAGCTGCCCGCCGCCCTGCTGCCGGCCGGATACCCCCTGCTCGTCCGGCGGTCCGGCGGCCTCGCCACGCTGCTCCCGCCCGACGACCCGGCCTACGCCGCGGAGGCCGTGGCCCGGCTGGACGGGCTGGTGGTCTCCGGCGGCCCGGACGTCGAGCCCGCGCGCTACGGCGCCGAGCCCGACCCGCGCACCGACCCGCCCGCTCGGGAGCGCGACGCCTGGGAGCTCGCCCTCGTCGAGGCCGCCCTCGCCGCCGGGGTGCCCCTGCTGGGCATCTGCAGGGGGATGCAGCTGCTCAACGTCGCCCTCGGCGGCACCCTCGCCCAGCACATCGAGGGCCACCGCGGCCCGGCCGCGGGCGTGTTCGGCAGCCACACCGTCAAGCCGGTCCCCGGTACGCGCTACGCCGAGGCGGTGCCGGAGGCCGTGACGGTGCCCACGTACCACCACCAGGCGGTGGACGTCCTCGGCCGCGGTCTGCTGGCGAGCGCCCACGCGGAGGACGGCACGCCCGAGGCCGTGGAACTTCCGGGCGACCGCTTCGCGCTGGGGGTGCAGTGGCACCCGGAGATGGACGAGGACGAGCGGGTGATGCGGGCTTTGATCAGAGCTGCATCTTGAAGCCCACGTGCGAGGCGGTGAAGCCGAGGCGCTCGTAGAAGCGGTGCGCGTCGGCCCGGGCCCGGTCCGAGGTGAGCTGCACCAGCGTGCACCCCAGACGGCGGGACTCCTCGACCGCCCACTCGATCATCCGCGTCCCCAGGCCGCCGCCGCGGGCGTCCCTGTGCACCCGTACCGCCTCGATGACCGACCGTGTGGCGCCGCGCCGCGACAGCCCCGGTATCACGGACAACTGCAGCACCCCGACGAGCGCGCCGTCCCGCTCCGCGACGACCACGTGCTGCCCGGGGTCGGCGGCGACGCGCTCGTACGCCGCATAGTAGGGCTCCAGGTCGTCCGGGGTCTCCCGGCCCCGCCCGAGGCCGTCGTCGGCGAACATCGCCACGACGGCGGGAATGTCGTCACGGGTCACGGGGCGGAATCGAAGGTCGCTCATGCCCGCAGC
>NZ_CBDRBL010000005.1:0-144009 GCF_965342175.1 Actinacidiphila sp. bgisy167 | reverse complement strand
GGGGGAGGGGGGGCGGGGGGGGGTGTGGGCTTTCCCCCCCCCCCCCCCCCCCCCCCCGACGGCGCGTTCAGGCCTGCCGGCCCGAGCCCAGCCAGTCGGCCCGGGTGCGGGGCATCCCGGAGCCGCCGTCCTTGGTCGGGCGGACGGCCAGGACCTGGTTGACGCCGATCCGGTTCTGTTCGAAGGAGAGCGCGGAAGCCGCCATGTAGAGCCGCCAGACCCGGGCCCGGCCGGCACCGGCGAGGCGGACGGCCTCGGCCCAGTGGGCCTCGAGGTTGGCGACCCACTGCCGCAGCGTCAGTGCGTAGTGCTCGCGGATCGCCTCCACGTCCCGCACCTCGAACCCGGCCTCCTCCAGCCGGGAGACGGTGGAGCCGACCGGGGCCAGCTCGCCGTCGGGAAAGACGTACCGGTCGATGAACTCGTCGACGTGGTACGCCTCCTCGTCCGCCCAGGGGCGGCGGGCGATCTGGTGGTTGAGCAGCCGCCCGCCGGGCCGCAGCAGGGCGTGGAGCACTTCGGCGTACTGCCGGTAGCGCTCGCGGCCCACGTGCTCGGCCATGCCGATCGACGAGACGGCGTCGTAGGGGCCGTCGTCGACCGCCCGGTAGTCCTGCACCCGGATCTCGATCCGGTCGGCCAGGCCCGCCTCGGCGACCCGCTTGCGCGCGTAGGAGGCCTGCTCGGTGGAGAGCGTGACACCGGTGGCGTGGACGCCGTAGTGCTCGGCGGCGTGCATCACCATGGAGCCCCAGCCGCAGCCGACGTCCAGCAGCCTCTGACCGGGACGCAGTTCGAGCTTTCGGCAGATGAGGTCGAGCTTGGCCCGCTGGGCGTCCTCCAGCGTCGCGTCGGGCCCCTCCCAGTAGGCGCACGAGTAGACCATGGACGGGCCGAGCACCAGCTCGTAGAAGTCGTTGCCGACGTTGTAGTGGTGACTGATCGCCTGCCGGTCGCGGACCGGGCTGTGCAGCACACCGGAGCGCCTGCGGACCTCCTCCGGCGGCGGGGGCGGCGGCAGGCCGGGGCCGGCCAGGGCGAGGACCTCGCGGGCCAGCCGGTAGGTCGCGGGGTCGCGCGCGAGGCCCAGCAGACGGCGCGGCGCAGCCCCGGCGCGCGCAGCCCCGGGGCCCTGGGCGGGACGCTCCCAGACAAGCCCGGAGAGCAGGTCCAGCGCCTCGTAGAGGTCGCCGTCGACGTCCAGTTCCCCGGCCACCCAGGCGCGGGCCAGGCCGAGTTCACCGGGCTTGTACAGCAGCCGGCGCAACGCCCGGCGGTGCCGTACGACCAGGGCCGGGGTGCCGGGCGGCCCGGTCTCGCTGCCGTCCCACGCGCGGACGCGCAGCGGGATGGGAACGCCGAGCGCCTGCTCGGCGAGAGCGGTCAGTCGTCCGGCCGCATCGGCCATGGCGCGTACCTCCGTGCCTCCATGAAGACGGGTCCACTGGGCTGGGAAACCGATGCGTGATACACCGACATTCCCGCGCCACCGCTTCTTTGCCTCTACCCATCTCATGTCCTGTGCCCCGGAACCAGGGACACAGGCACGACGAAGGGCGCCCGCCCCACGGATGGCGGACGCCCTTCGGCCGTACTCCTGCCTGTTCGGCACCGGCCCGGCCGGGACCTGCCCGGCCGCAGCTCAGTACCCTTCCGGCACCGGGCTCAGGCCTTGGCCTCTGCCTTGGCCTTGCCGCTGTCGGCGGTGACCGCCGCCGGGACCGGCGGCTTGGCGGCCTCGTAGAACTCCTCGCGCGGGTTCTCGATGGCGCCGAGCGAGACGACCTCGCGCTTGAGGAACATCCCCAGCGTCCAGTCGGCGACGACGCGGATCTTGCGGTTGAAGGTCGGCACGGCCATGCCGTGGTAGCCGCGGTGCATGTACCAGGCCAGGCGGCCCTTGAACTTCAGCTTGAGCTTGCCGAAGCGGATCAGGGCCACACCCTTGTGCAGGCCGAGGCCGGCCACGGCGCCGAGGTTGGAGTGCTTGTACTCCTTCTGCGGGAAGCCGCGCATGCCGGACACCACGTTGTCGCCGAGCACCTTGGCCTGGCGCAGCGCGTGCTGGGCGTTCGGCGGGCACCAGGCGCCGGGGCCGGAGGCCAGGTCGGGGACCTGGGCGTTGTCGCCGGCGGACCAGATGTAGTCGGTGCCCTGCACCTGGAGCGTCGCGGCGGTGTCCACGTGGCCGCGCGGTCCGAGCGGCAGGCCGTACTTGGCGAGCGCCGGGTTGGGCTTGACGCCCGCCGTCCACACGATGGTGGAGGCGTCGACCTCGAGGCCGTTGGCGAGCACCACGTGCTTGTCGACGCAGGAGCTCATGGAGGTGCCGAGGTAGACCTCGATGCCGCGCTCGCGCAGGTGCTCCAGACCCCAGGTGCCCAGCTCGGGGCCGACCTCGGGGAGGATCTTGTCGGCGGCGTCGACGAGGATGAACCGCATGTCCTCGCGCTTGACGTTGGTGTAGTACTTGGCCGCGTCGCGGGCCATGTCCTCGACCTCGCCGACCGTCTCGGCGCCGGCGAAGCCGCCGCCGACGAAGACGAAGGTGAGCGCCTTGCGGCGGACGTCCTCGTCAGTGGTGGAGTCGGCCTTGTCGAGCTGCTCCAGCACGTGGTTGCGCAGGCCGATGGCCTCCTCGACGCCCTTCATGCCGATGCCGTGCTCGGCGAGGCCGGGGATCGGGAAAGTGCGGGAGACGGCGCCGAGCGCCACCACCAGGTAGTCGAAGGGCAGTTCGTAGGTCTCGCCCACGAGCGGCTCCACGACCGCGACCTTGCGGTCCTGGTCGATGCTGGTGACCCGGCCGGTGAGGACCTCCGCCTTGGGGAGCACGCGGCGCAGCGGCACCACGACGTGGCGGGGGGAGATGCTGCCGGCGGCGGCTTCCGGCAGGAAAGGCTGGTACGTCATGTACGAGCGCGGGTCGACGACGGTCACCGTCGCTTCCGCGTAACGCATCTTCTTGAGGATGCGCCGCGCCGCGTACAGGCCGACGTACCCTCCGCCTACTACGAGGATCCTGGGACGCTCCGTGGTGCTCATGGCTTCGAGTATTCACCACGCCCCAGGGGGTACCTCGTGAGCCCCTTCACAAGGTTTGGGGCGCCCTCTGCTAAACTGCGCCGCTTCGTGATCAGAGACACAGGAGCGGGTGGGAACCCCGCAGATCGCACGGGCGTTGAGCGGCCGTTGTGACCAGCGGCGATCGCCCGCCGCGGAGCCCGCGCCACCGTCCCGCAACACCGCCGAAACACCGCCGCAGCAAGGGTTCGCCCGACCTCGGGCGCCCCTCACACCGGACAGTTGGGCCGTCCGGCGGGAACTTTCATGTGAAGAAATTCACGAACTTCGCGGGGCGGGCGTGTCACGCCCGCCCCTGTGGTCCGCTCAGATGCTAAAGCCCCTGCTCAGGCGATGCTTGCGCGATGCCGTCGAGGATCGCGCGCAAATGCGACTCTTGGAGCGACCACGTGTACACGTGAATGCGTACACTGATGTCATGACTGAGCACACCGTGACCGTACGGGAAGCCCGCGCGCACCTCGCCGATCACATCAACCGGGCCGAGGAAGGCGTTCCGACCGTCATCACGCGCAACGGCGCTCCGGTGGCGGCCGTGGTTCCGATCGCAGACTTCGAGGCGCTGGAAGAAGCGGCCGACGTCATGTTGGCGCGCGAAGCCGAAGCGGTCCTGACCGAGGGTGGCCCCACCGTGACGATGGCGGAACTGCTGGCGGATCTGTTCACCGAGCACGACGGCGACGCGGCGTGAAGTACGCCTTCCGGTTCACCGCGGCAGCGCAGCGGCAGCTTCGGGCCATCAGTCGGCCCGACGCCATGCGCATCCTGACCGCACTGACCGCGCTCGGCGACGACCCGTACCGCGAGGACGCCGACGTCAAGAAGCTCACCGGCCCGTCGGGGCTCTACCGGCTCCGGGTCGGAAGCTACCGGGTCGCCTACCAGATCAACGATGGTGAACTCGTCGTCCTCGTCGTCAAGGTGGGCGACCGGCGGGACGTCTACCGCAACCTGTAGGCAGTCGGGCCGGAGACCGGGCGATTTTGTCGGGGTGGCCTACGACGGCGTCTCGGCCGCGTGAAAGGCGATCCCGTCGAGGATGTCGTGCTCCGAGACCACGGCCTCCCGGGCACCCGTGCGTTCCATGATCCGCAGCAGCACCAGGGCCCCGGCGCCGATCACGTCGACCCGCCCGGGGTGCATCACCGGGATCGCGGCGCGCTCGGCGTGCGTGGCCGACAGCAGGCGGGCGCTGATCTCGCGCACCGTCTCGACCGGGATGCGGGAGTGGTGGATGGCCGTCCAGTCGTAGCTGGGGAGTTCCAGCGCGATCGCGGCGACCGTGGTCACCGATCCGGCCAGCCCAACGAGCGTGCGGGCCTCGCGCAGGGGGACTGTCCGCTCGGCGAGATCGAGGGCGGCGTCGATGTCCCGCGTCATGGCGGCGATCTGACCGGCCGTGGGCGGGTCGGTGACCACGCCGTCGCGGACGAGGTGGCGCTCGGTCATCCGCACGCAGCCGACGTCGACCGAGCGCGCGGCCGTGACCCGGTCGTCGCCGACGACGAACTCGGTGGAGCCGCCGCCGATGTCCACGACCAAGAAGGGGCGTTCGAGGTCCGTCCGCCCGGCCAGCTCCTTGGTGGCGCCGGTGAAGGAGAACTCCGCCTCCTGGTCACCACTGATCACCTCGGGCTCCACGCCGAGGATGTCGACCACCCCACGCACGAAGTCGTCCCGGTTGGAGGCGTCACGGGAGGCGGAGGTGGCCACGAAACGGACCTCGCGCGCCTCCAGTTCCGAGATCACGGCCGCGTACTCGCGGCAGGCCGCGAAGGTGCGCTCCAGGGCCTCGGGGGCGAGCCGGCCGGTGCGGTCCACGTCCTGGCCGAGCCGGACGACGGTCATCCGCCGGTCGAGGTCCTTGATCTCGCCGGTCGCGGGGTCCGCGTCCGCGACGAGCAGACGGATGGAGTTGGTGCCGCAGTCGATGGCGGCGACCCGGGTCACCGGTTCTCCTCCTCGTCCTGTCCGGCGCCGCCGCAGGGGCTCACGCACGGCCCCTTGCGCCACCACTCGGGCAGCATCGCGATCGTCTCGTCGCCCAGCGGGTTCACCCCGGGGCCCGCCGCGAGGGAGTGGCCGACCAGGACGTGCAGGCACTTGACCCGGTCCGGCATCCCGCCGGCGCTGGGGAAGCCTTCCAGGACCTCGATGGCGTCCCGGCGGGCGATGTAGTCCTCGTGCGCGGCGCGGTAGGCGGCGGCCAGCTCCAGGTCCTCGGCGAGGCGGGCCGTCATCTCCTTCATGACGCCCTCGGCCTCGAGGGTGCCGATCGCCGAGGCGGCGCGCGGGCAGGTCAGGTAGTACAGCGTCGGGAACGGCGTCCCGTCCTCCAGGCGCGGGGCGGTCTCCACCACGTCGGGGTTGCCGCAGGGGCAGCGGTGCGCGATGGCCCGCAGGCCGCGCGGCGGGCGGCCGAGCTGCTCTTCGAAGGCGGCGATGTCCGCCTCCGTGGGCGGGGCGTGCTCGGTCTGCGGCGGGGGCGTTTCCATGCCTGGGCGTGTCTCTTTCGGGGGGTGCGTCAACGGTGGGCTGCGGTGGCGGCGGCGTCCGCGTGGTCGACGCCGTCCCACAGGTTGGCGTACCAGGGGCGGCGGGCCGCGCTGTCCCTGCGGCGGGCGTCGGTGTTCTCGGGGGCCGCGGCCCCGCTGGGTTCCACCACCGTATACGCCGTCTCGCCCGGCAGTACGTAGTGCAGCCGGGCCCGGGCCTGCGCCTTGACGTACTCCGGGTCCTGCCAGCGGGCCTTCTCCTCGCGCAGCTCGTCCACCCGCTTGCGCGCCTGCTCGGCCTGCTTGCGCTGGTCGGCGATCTGCGAGCGCTGCGCGACATACTGCCGCATGGGGTAGGCCAGGGCGACGATCAGGGCGCAGACCACCAGCGCCAGCAGCGCGGCCCGACCGGTCAGCCGGCTGCGGCCGCGGCGCAGCGAGGGCCGCGGGCGGCCGGCCGCGCGGTAGACGCGGGCCTGCGCCTGTGCCCCGAGGGCACGGATACGCGTCGCGGTGGAGAAGCGATCCGGCACGTGCACCTCCGGTGGGGGTTCGGGTGGCCCTAGCCGCGCCGGGTGCCGCCCGCCGCGGGCGCGGCGGGCGGCACCGGACGGCTCAGCCCTTGAAGCGCGGGAAGGCGGAGCGGCCGGCGTACACTGCGGCGTCGTCGAGGATCTCCTCGATGCGCAGCAGCTGGTTGTACTTGGCGACGCGCTCGCTGCGCGCGGGGGCGCCGGTCTTGATCTGGCCGCAGTTGGTGGCGACGGCGAGGTCGGCGATGGTGACGTCCTCGGTCTCGCCGGAGCGGTGCGACATCATGCACTTGTAGCCGTTGCGCTGGGCCAGCTCGACGGCGTCCAGGGTCTCGGTCAGCGAGCCGATCTGGTTGACCTTGACCAGCAGCGCGTTGGCGGTGCCGCTGTCGATGCCGCGCTGCAGCCGCTCCGGGTTGGTGACGAACAGGTCGTCGCCGACCAGCTGGACCTTGTCACCGAGCTGCTCGGTGATGGTCTTCCAGCCGTCCCAGTCCTCCTCGTTCAGCGGGTCCTCGATGGAGACCAGCGGGTACGCCTCGACGAGCTCGGCGTAGTACGCGGTCATCTCGGCCGCCGACAGGGTCTTGCCCTCGAAGGAGTAGCCGCCGTCCTTGTAGAACTCGGAGGCCGCCACGTCGAGCGCGAGCGCGATGTCCTGGCCGGGCTGGTAGCCGGCCTTCTTGATGGCCTCGACGATCAGGTCGAGGGCGTCACGGTTGCTCGGCAGGTTCGGGGCGAAGCCGCCCTCGTCGCCGAGGCCGGTGGACAGGCCGCGCTCCTTCAGGACCGCCTTGAGCGTGTGGTAGACCTCGGCGCCCCAGCGCAGGGCCTCGGAGAAGGACTCCGCGCCGATGGGGGCGATCATGAACTCCTGGATGTCCACGTTGGAGTCGGCGTGCGAGCCGCCGTTCAGGATGTTCATCATCGGGACCGGCAGCACGTGGGCGTTCGGGCCGCCCAGGTAGCGGAAAAGCGGGAGGTCGGAGGCCTCGGAGGCGGCGTGGGCCACGGCCAGCGACACACCGAGGATCGCGTTGGCGCCGAGCGAGGACTTGTCCGGGGTGGCGTCCAGGTCGAACATCGCCTGGTCGATCAGGCGCTGCTCGGTCGCGTCGTAGCCGACCAGCTCGGGGCCGATCTGCTCGATGACGGCCAGCACGGCCTTCTCCACGCCCTTGCCCAGGTAACGGCCCTTGTCGCCGTCGCGGAGCTCGAGGGCCTCGAACGCACCGGTGGACGCACCGGAGGGGACGGCTGCACGGCCTGTGCTGCCGTCGTCGAGGCCGACCTCGACCTCGACGGTGGGGTTGCCTCGCGAGTCGAGGATTTCCCGGGCTACGACGACGTCGATGGACGGCACGTGAGTCTCCTTCTGGATGTCTCTTCGTTTCGGCATGAGCCTAACCGACCCGAAAAGCCCCAGACGGGCACGCTCGGGGGATGGACACGCCCGTGCTCGGTACGGAGGCGAAAGTTCAGCCCGATGTCAGCCGGCGTCCGCCGGGCGGGGCGGGGTCCTGCCCGGCGGACGCCCGGCGGCTCAGCGGCCGAGGACGAGGGACGAACCGGGGCTGATCAGGTTCGGGTCGTCACCGATGACATCGCGGTTCGCGTCGTACAGGCCGCGCCAGCCGCCCGTCACATGCTGCTCCGCCGCGATCTCGCTGAGCGAGTCGCCCTCCCGCACCAGGTAGTGGCCGCCGGTGCTGCTCCTGGCGCTCGCGGCGCTCGCCGTGCCCCGGCCGTCGCCGGCCTTCCCGGCGTCCTCGTGCGTGTCGGGGGCGAGGTGGATGACGCCCCAGGCGGCATCTCCCTCGACGAAGTGGGTCGGCAGGCCCGCGCGGTCGTGCCGCTGCTCCCCGGCGGAGCCCGTGGCCGGGTCCACCCTGACGGTGCCGGTCTCGGCGCCGTGGGGGGCGCCCGCGTCCGGCTTGCGGTGCTTGCCGGGGCCCTTGGCCTGGTCGCCGGCGGAGGGGGTCACGGTGCCGACGGGGCCCTCGGTCGGGTCGGCGTCCGGCGTGGCGGTGCCGGTGCCGTCGCCGGCCGCCGGGGTGGTGGTGTCGTCACCGGCGGCCGGGGCGGTGGTGTCGGCGGTGGTGTCGTCACCGGTGCCGGTGGAGTCGTCCGTCGAACCGCTCGTCGGCGCGCCCGTCGAGTCGCCCGCTCCCTGGTCGCCGTCGCCGGTGCCGTCGCCGTCGCCGGCGCCGTCGCCGGTGCCGTCGCCGCCGTGCAGCAGGTCGTCGACGGCGCCGATGAGCCCGGAGGACTCGGCGCAGCTGGACCAGGCGTCCGGGCCGAGCTCCGCGAGGATCTTCTCGGCCACGGTTATCTGCTCGTTGCGGCTGGCGAGGTCGGGGCGCTCGGCGTACTGGCGACCGCCGTACTGCTGCCAGGTCTCCTCGGTGATCTGCAGACCGCCGTAGAACCCGTTGCCGGTGTTGGAGCTCCACAGACCGCCGCTCTCGCACAGGGCGACGGCGTTCCAGGTGCTGTTGGCGTCCGCTGCGCTCGCGCCGCCCGCTGCGAAGAGGGGGAGCGTGAGGCCCGCCCCGGTCGCCGCGACCGCGACCACTGCGGCCGGGGCCTGACGCGGCTTGCGGTGTCGGCCGTTCCCGGACTTCAGCATGCGCCATCGCCTTTCAGGTGCGAAATACTGCGATGGCGACAGACGGTAGTCGCCTTGGCCCATGCATCACAAGTCGGTGTCTCACGGATCACGCGGAGATCACGTTGTGACGCCGCGTCAGTCCCGTTCCGGGGTGAAGGACACCGGCAGAGTCCGCAGACCGCGCATGATCAGGCCGCCCCGCCACCTCAAGTCGGCCGGATCGGCGGCCAGTCGGAGGTCCGGCAACCGGGTCAGCAGCGTGGCCAGCGCGGCCTGCGCCTCGAGCCGGGCGAGCGGGGCGCCGAGGCAGTAGTGGATGCCGTGACCGTAGCCGAGGTGCTGGTTGTCGCGGCGTGACAGGTCCAGGGTGTCCGGATCGGCGAAGCGGGCCGGGTCGCGGTTCGCGGCCGCCAGGACGACGAGGACCGGGTCGCCGGTGGCGATCGACTTCCCGCCCACGGTGAGCGGTTCGGTCGCGAAGCGCCAGGTGGCCAGCTCCACCGGGCCGTCGTAGCGCAGCAGTTCCTCCACCGCGGTGCCGAGCGGCTCGCGCTCGCCGCGGGCGAGGGAGTCCTGGAGCAGGCGCCGCTGCTCCGGGTGGCGCAGCAGGCTGTAGGTGCCGTTGCCGATGAGGTTGACGGTCGTCTCGAAGCCCGCGAAGAGCAGGATGAAGGCCATCGCGGCGGCCTCGTTCTCGGTGAGGTGCTCGCCGTGGTCACTGGCCCTGATCAGCCCGGAGATCAGGTCGTCGCCGAGCTCGGAGCGCTTGCGGTGGATCAGCTCCAGCAGGTAGGCGCGCATCTTCTTCACCGAGCGCGCCACTCCCCCGCGCGGCCCGCCGCCGTGCCGGATCATCATGCCCGCCCAGTCCCGGAAGTCGTCCTGGTCCTCGGCGGGGACGCCCAGCAGGTCGCAGATGGCGTAGATCGGCAGCGGGAACGCGAACTCATGGATGAGATCCGCCGACCCCTCGGCGGCGAAGCCGTCGATCAGGCGGTCGGTGAGCTCCTGCACCCGCGGCGCGAACTCGGCCACCCGGCGCGGGGTGAAGGCCTTGGAGACCAGTCGCCGCAGCCGGGTGTGGTCGGGCGGGTCGATGTTGAGCAGATGCGTCATGAGGTCGGCGCTGCGCTCACCGGGGATGCCCACCTTGCCCTTGGCGTGGGCGCGTTCGGAATGGTGGACGGGGTTCTTGCTGAGCCGCGCGTCGGCGAGCGCCTGCCGGGCGTCCGCGTACCGGGTGACCAGCCATGCCTCCACCCCGCTGGGCAGGGTCGTGCGGTGTACCGGTGAGTGCTCGCGCAGCCAGGCGTACGCGGGGTAGGGGTCGGTCGCGAACTGCCAGGTGAACAGTTCGGGTGCGGCCGGGGTGCCGGGGTCGGGGGTCACGCTGTCATGCACCCCATGACGTTAGCCGCTCGCGGCTGAGCCGGTCGGCGAGCCGGGTGGTCTCCGGGAGGCGGTAGTCGGGCGCGAGGGCCAGCACATGCCGGCAGGCGGTGTCCAGGTCGATGCCGTGGCCGGTCGAGACGTAGACCGGCTTGACCCCGCTGCGGGTGCGCAGCACCCGGCCCACCACCTCCCCCGCGTCCACCAGCGGCGCGGTCGCTCCCCGGGCCGCACCGAGCGCTTCCGGGTCCCAGGCGCCGACGAACGGGGTCTTCGCCACGCCCGCGGCCGGGAGGCCGGTGATCACCCCCAGGTGGCAGGCGAGCCCGAAGCGCCGCGGGTGCGCGAGGCCCTGCCCGTCGCAGAGCAGCAGGTCGGGGGTGAGGGTGAGCTGCTCCAGCGCGTCGATCAGCACGGGCAGTTCGCGGAAGGCGAAGAGCCCGGGCACATACGGGAAGCCGGCCCGGGCGGTCGCCGTCACCTGCTCGACGGGGGCCAGCGTCGCGGTGTCGAGCACGACGACGGCCGCGGCGACGGTGTCGCCCTCGAAGCCGTGGCCTCCGCCGTACGCGACGTCCAGCCCGGCCACGTATCGGGGCCGCTGCGGGCCGGGACCGCGGTGGTCCGCCAGCGGGCGCAGCCGGTCCTGCAGGGCCAGGGCCTCCGCCTCATCGCGCGGCCAGGCGTGCGGTACGTCGATGCGCATGGCCGCCAGACTAGGCGTACTCGGCCGTGGGCCCCGAGGGCGGCCCGGCACGCGCAGCGCCCGCCCCCCGCAGCCTCGTGCCCGGCCCGCGGGGCGCGCGCGCCGGACTGCGGAGCTTCGGCTGAGCGCGCGCGGCCGCTGGGACGGGCCCTCCGCGAAGCGGGAGCGCGTTCGTGCTCTGCCCGGCTCCCGCCGGGGACGCGTGGGGGGTGTACCGGCCGGAGACGCACCCGAGGGGGGCCGATTCCACGGAGGTGCGAACGGGCGACGGGCGCGGCTCACCGCAGCGTCCAGGTCCCACTGGTCCGGCGGCAGGGCGATCGCGGGCACCCGGTCGGTGACACTGGCCCCACCTGCCGGATCACGGCGTCCTGGCTCTGCCGCAACACCCCGCGCGGGCCTCGCGGAAGGCCACGGCTCCGGTGCTCAGGGCGCCGGCCACGCCATGGTCACCACCCCACGACCAGAACCCGTGCAGCGCCGCGCGCGAGGCCGGGTCGCCGTGCGCCGACCTGACATGCCCTTGCCACAGGCCGCCCGCGGCAAGGGGGCTGGGCCTCAGCGCCCTTCGTGGCCTTCCTTGCCGCTCTCCTCCTGCCCCGGCCCGGAACGGGTCGGTGCGCCTCTCGGCGCCCCGCCCGCCCCACCGGCGGCGGCCGCCGGACGGCGGCTCTCTCCGGGGCCGCGGGTGCTCTCGGGGGTGCCCTCCTGTGCGCGGCGGGCGGCCTGGGCGCCACCGGTGACGCCCTCCGGGCTGCTCACTCCGTGGGAGCCCCAGTTGCCGAAGCCCTTGAGGGAGTGCGGAAGGCGCCGGATGCCGTCCTGAGGCCATTCGTCGGGCTCCCGCCATTCGGTGAGCGAGTGCCGCTCGCCCTCCTGATGTCCGGGGCCGTGGTCAGGTGGGGTAGGCCGCCCGTACTCCTCGCGCGTGTGCCAGGCCCCGCCACGGGGCTGCGGCTTCTGCTCGGGGGGCGGTTCCTTACTTCGGGCCCACATCCCGATCGACACCGCCCCGACGAGGATCCCGACCAGGAAGATGCCCACCACCAGCGGAGCGATGCCGACGAGGTAGTCGTGCGGCACGGCCAGCTGCATCTGCTCGAGTGCTCGCATATGACCCTTTTACCCGCTTCGCCCAGGCTGACGCACGGGCGGAGGAGATGCTCCGCGGCAGCTCAGCCCGCCTTCTCCGCCTCCACGATCGCGTCACGGAAGCGGCGCGCGGCGGCACGCAGCGCGGATTCCGGGTCGATGCCGGCCTCCTGGGCAGCGAGCGCGAGCGCCAGCAGACGGTCCCCGGTATCGGCGGCGTCCTGGTCCTGGTCCGGGACGGCCACGGACAGGCCCACCTGGCGGGCCCGGGACCCGAGCTTGGCGGCGAGGGCGAGCGCGGGCTGCCCGAGCGGAACGCCTTCGGTGACCGAGCCGCGCCGCTTCTCCTCCGCCTTGGTGCGCAGCCAGTGCTCCCGGACGTCCTCGGGCGTCTCGGCGACCTCGTCGCCGAAGACGTGCGGGTGCCGGTTGATCAGCTTGTCCACGATGGTTCCGGCGACGTCGTCGATCGAGAACGGCTCCTCAGGGTCGTCCTGCGCGATCCGCGCGTGGAAGACGACCTGCAGCAGGACGTCTCCGAGCTCCTCGCGCAGGGCCTCCCGGTCACCGGACTCGGCGGCCTCGACGAGCTCGTACATCTCCTCGATGCCGTACTTGACCAGTTCCTCGGTGGTGCGGACGCTGCTCCACGGGCACTCGCGGCGGATCCTGTCCATCACCTGCACCAGGTCGAGCAGCCTCGCTCCCGGCAGGTCATAGGAGCCGGGCAGCAACTCCAGGTCCGGCATGTGCACCCGGCCCGAGCCGCCGAGCCGGGCGAGCTCGTCGGTGACGGCGCGGTCGCCCTCGCCGCCGGCCAGGTAGACCACGGTGCGGCCGCCCTCGGTGAGGTCGACCAGCTCCTGCCCGGTGGGCGTGGACGGCTCGACGGCGACCCCGGCCTCCCGCAGGTAGGGCAGCTGCGGGTTCCCCGGATCCGGGCTCACGACCAGGTCGGCGGTGCGCAGCAGCTCCCAGGCGGGCCAGGAGAGCAGGCCGGGGGCGATCCGGTGCGTGGTGGTCAGCAGCACCAGGCGGCCCGGGCGGGGGGTGTCAACGGAGTGGTCCACCCGTCGAAACTACCTCGCCGCGCGACGGCACCGGGGCCGGGGCGGGTGCCGATGCGTCTCGGCGCCGTCCCGGTGCAGCGGGAGGGGCAGGGAACCGCGCACGGACCCTGCCCCGGAGGCGTTCGCCGCCGCTGCTGCGGCGGCTCGGGGGCTCAGGCCTGGGCGCTCGGCCGGCTGACCTCACGCAGCCACGGCTCCTTGGTGACGTCGAGGTCGAGCTTGTCCGAATTCCACGTGCCGTAGCGCGGGTTGACGTCGATCCCCAGCTTCTTCGACGCGTCCCGCAGCACCTTGATCAGCTCCGTCTGGCCCTCGGGGGTCTGCAGGTCGGCGCCGTAGTGGGCGGCCACCTTCTGCATCAGCAGGTCGGTGCGGATGCTGTCGTCGATGTCGGCCGGCGCCATCGCGTAGGTCTGCAGCAGCTGGGCCTCCAGGGCGGCCTTGCCGCCGGCCTGCCGCTCGCTGGCCGCCCGGGCGGTCTGGATCTCGCGCCGGGTGGCGGAGACGCCGATGTCCCCGGCCGCCCGCTCGATCACCTCGTTCTGCACCAGGCGGTGCACGACGTTGCGCTGCAGATCGCTGCTGGCCTCGATGAGCTGGGCGGCCTGCGGGGTCTTCTCCTGCGCGGCGCGCACGGCGGCGACCTTCGCCTGGACCGACTCCACGGTGATCTGCTCGCCGCCCACGACGGCCGCGGCACCCGCGTGCGGTGTGCCGCAGGAGGTCAGCAGGGGCGCTGTGAGCAGTACGGCTGCGACGGCGGCGACGGAGAGAGCAGTCCTGCGGCGGAGCATTTTTGCCTCCCGGCAAGGGATCGAGCGACGGTGCACGACCTGGCAGTGATGCAGTGATCGAGGATATTGAGCAGGGCGCCGGGATATCCAGCACTCTGCACAACACACTGCCCAAACGATCCGCGGCACCTCAGGTGTCGCAGGCGACACCGTCGCCGACGGTACGGGGCCCGCCGCCGGCCACGCTGTGGTAGGCAGGCTCCGTGATCGGCCGACTCCCTCTCGACCAGCAACTCGAGTCCCTGCGCGCGGCGCTGTGCCGCAACGAGGTACTGACGCAGGTGCTGGCGCGCACCGCGACGCTGGATCTGCCCGGCTGGTACGTCACCGCCGGGTGCCTGTTCCAGACCGTGTGGAACGTGGCTACGGGCAGGCCGCCGACCAACGGCATCAAGGACTACGACGTCTTCTACTTCGACGCCGGCGACCGGTCCTGGGAGGCGGAGAACGCGGTGATCGAGGCCGCGCGGGACGTCTTCTCCGGCCTGCCCGCGGAGGTCGAGATCCGGAACGAGGCGCGGGTCCACCTCTGGTACGAGGAGAAGTTCGCCGTGGCGTGTCCGCCGTACGAGTCCACCGAGGCGGCGATCGACAGCTTCCCCGCGACGACCTGCTGCCTGGGGGTGCGTACGAAGGCGGACGGCACGTGGCGCGTCTATGCGCCCCATGGGCTGTCGGACGTGTTCAACCTCGTCGTCCGGCCGAACCCGGTGCTCGCGCCGAGATCGGTCTACGAGGCCAAGACGGCACGTTGGCGCGAGCAATGGCCCGAGCTCACCGTTCTTGAGTGGCCCTCTTCGGGCGCCGGGGCTGCCGTCAGCCCTGGCTGACCCTCCGGTGCGCGTCAGCCGCCGCACTGGCGCGACATCGCCTCCTTGTCCGGCTCGGTGACCGGCAGCTCGTACTTGGTGGCGACCTGGGCGAACCGCACCGCGTAGGCGCACCTGATCCGTTTGTCAGGCGGCAGCCAGGACGCCGGCCCGGAGTCGCCCTTGGCCGAGTTGGCCCGCCCCTGAACCGGGATCAGATTGAGCACGTCGTTGGCGAGTTGCTCGCGTTTGCTCTCCGGCCAGCGCGACGAGCCCATCTGCCAGCTGTACGACAACGGCACCACGTGGTCTATCTGCACCTCGGCGGCCTTCTGCTTGCGCCACTCGATGGTCGTCCCGGTGTACGGGTCGTACAGGTCCATCGACACGACCACGCAGTCGGAACCCTTACGGAACTCGACGTCCTGTCCGTGAAGTTTGAGCAAGTCGTTCCGGGTGTCGCACCCGTTCCGCGCCAGCGGCACCCCGTCGGCCGTGTCCTTCCACGCGTAGCCGAACTCGTCGCGGTCGTAGCCCGTCCTGGGCCCGCGCCCCTTCGTGGGCAGCGCGTCGATGAGCCTGCGGGCCGCGGCCTTGTCCGCTTCCGTCGTCACGGGCGCGAGCCCCGGCTTCGTGCCGTCCGGGTTCTCGAGCGGGCTGACCGCCCGGCCGTCCGGCGCGCCAGGACCGGATCCCGCGAAGGAGCCGTCGTCGCCGAGTCCCTCGCATCCCGCGACGAGGAGCACGGCGGCCGCCGACACCGCCGCCGCGCGCAACAAGCGTGTTCCCGACCCTTGGTGACGCATGTTCCGGTCAGCGCGCACAGGTCGCCACTCCCCCGGTGATCCTCGCGCACGCCTCGATCGCCCGGCGCAGAGCAGAGACGGCGCGGGTCGCGCGGCCGCCCCGGCCGGTGTCCACCCGGGCCGCGCCGAACTCGCCCGGGCCGCGACCCGTCACCGCCGTGAGCGGGCCGCTCGTGGACGCCTCGCCGCCCCCGACTCCGGTGCCCGCGCCGCCGTCGGAACCCTCGCCGGTGCAGCCGGCCTGACCTGTGCCGAGCAGCATGGAGAGGGCCTCCGCTGCCGTTCCTGCCCTGTGTGTACGCACGGTGGAACTCTAGGGCGTGGGGATCGCGCCGGGCAGAGGGCCCGACGGCGCCGAACCGCCCTCGCGTGGACGGCGCTTCGACAGGGCGTGCGCCATGGCCCCGGGGAAGGAGGCCGGTGGCCTCAGCCGGCGAGCTTGTCGATGTCGACGGCCTCCTTGGCCGACGGAGCGGCGATCTCGGCCGGTCCTTCGAAGCCGGAGAAGCGCATGGTGCCGGGCTCCTTTCCGCCCTTGACGACCACCTTCAGCACATACGCCTTGCCCTTGGTCGCCACGTAGGCGGTGGTGGTCTCGGCGCCGTCCTTGCTGGTGATCGGCACGACGGGCGTACCGTCCACGGTGGTCGGCTCGCCCTTCCGCCCGCTCAGGTCGGCGTCCGCGTCCTTCTCCAGTTCGGCGAGGAACGCGTCGAGGTCGCATGACTCCACGAGGTCCTTGTTGTCCGGCGTGTCCGCCTTGGTCTTCATCCACCTGTCGCCGATGAGATCCCTCAGGACGGCTCCGTCGGCCCCCTGCGCCTTCCAGAAGGCGTCGTCGCCCTTCATGTAGAGCGAGGGACCCGCCTTGACGAGCCGGATCGTGCCGCCCTCGGCGGTGATCTCGCCCTTGCAGTCGCCGGTCCTGCTCATCGTCATGCGGTACTTCATCGGCTCACCGTCGGAGACACCGTCGAGGGCGACGGTCATCGCCGGGGCGGACTTCATGGCGGCCACCGCCTTCTTCCCGATGGCGGCCGACGTCTGGTCCTCCAGGGCGGCCGACGTCTGGGGCTTGGCAGTGGCCGACGCCTGCCCGGCGGGGCCGGTGGCGGCGGGCTTCGCCGTGCCGCCGCCGGGGCCGCAGGCGGCCAGGGTGAGGGCGGCGGTGACGCAGCCGAGGGCCGTGAGCGTGCCGCGCGTGGTGGTCATCAGGGTCGTCCCCCTTGGTGGAAAGCGGTGTGGATGACGGTTGCCGCCGGCGGAAGCCCAGGCACAGTGAACCGTTGCGTCAATGAGAGCATGCGCTGTGAACCGAGTCAACACGAAAACTCACATGCCTTCGATTCACGACGCCAAGGCGCGATGGGCATGTTCACCGGTATGCTCAGGCAGCAGAACCCCGCGCGGAAAGGGAGCCAGCCAGGTGCCGGAGAACGCGAACGAGGTGACCGCTGCCGGGATCGCGCGGCTGGCCGGGGTCGGGCGGGCGGCCGTCAGCAACTGGCGCCGCAGGCACGCCGACTTCCCCAAGCCGGTCGGAGGCACCGACACCAGCCCCGCCTTCGCGCTGTCCGAGGTCGAGAGCTGGCTCCGCGCCCAGGGCAAACTCGCCGAGGTCCCCCTGCGTGAGCGGGTGTGGCAGCGCGCCGAGTCCCACCCCGCCGGCACCGCGACCGCGCTCCGGCAGGCCGGCGCCGTCTGCCTGCTGGCCCGTGAACGCCGCGCCGACGGGACAGCGGTGGACGACCCGGACGGCACGCGGCAGGCGGACGCCGTCCGCGAGGTCCTCAAGCGGCACTTCGGGGGACGGTTCACGCCCGGCTCCCCCGTCGACGCCCCGCTGCTGCGCGCGGTGGCCGAACTCGCCGCCGAGACCGGCCCGCGGCAGGCCTACGAGTTCCTGCTCGGACGCTATCTGGACGCCAACCCCCGGCAGTACGCACTGACTCCGCCCGCCCTCGCCGACCTGATGGCCCAACTGGCCGGACCCGCCCGTACCGTGCTGGACCCCGCCTGCGGCACCGGCGCCCTGCTGCGTGCCGCCGGTGACCCGCACGAGGTGTACGGCCAGGAGGCCGACCCGGATCTGGCCGCGCTCGCGGCGCTGCGGCTGGCGCTGCACTCCGAACCGGCCGCGGTGGTGCGGGTGGCCGACGGCGACAGCCTGCGCGCCGACGCCTTCCCCGGGGTCGCCGCCGACGCGGTGCTGTGCCACCCGCCGTTCAACGAGCGCAACTGGGGCCATGAGGACCTCGCCTACGACCCCCGCTGGGAGTACGGCTTCCCGGCCCGCACCGAGTCCGAACTGGCCTGGGTGCAGCACTGCCTGGCCCGGGTCCGGGAGGGCGGGACGGTCGTGCTGCTGATGCCGCCCGCCGCCGCCTCACGCCGCTCCGGCCGCCGGATCCGGGCCGACCTGCTGCGGCGCGGGGCCCTGCGCGCGGTGGTCGCGCTGCCGGCCGGCGCCGCGCCCCCGTACGGCATCCCCCTGCACTTGTGGGTGCTGCGCAGGCCGGGCGCCGGCACACCGGCCTCCCCCCATCTGCTGCTGGTCGACACCGCCGGGTCGCAGGACACCTCCCCCGGGGCCGAGAAGGTGGCCTGGCAGGCGGTGCGCGCGGGCGTGCTGGATGCCTGGAAGTCCTTCGACCGGCACGGCACCACGCAGGAGCGGCCCGGCGTGAGCCGCGCCGTGAAGGTCATCGACCTGCTCGACGACACCGTGGACGTCACCCCCGCCCGGCATCTGCCGCCGCCCGCCGCGGGGGGCGGGGCGGCCGAACTCGCCGGGGTGCGCGAACGGCTGGACGCCGCACTGCGCAGCACCGCCGAGCTCGCCCCCGCCCCCGCCGGTGCCGCCGGGGGCGCCCGCTGGCCGCTCACCACGGTCGGCGAGCTGGCGCGCGCCGGGGCGCTGGTGCTGCGCGCGGGCGGCAGCGGGAGCGCGCCCGCGGGCGGTCCCGCGGTGCTCACCGAGCACGACGTCCTCGGCGGCGGCGCCCCCAGCGGCACCCTGCCCGAGGGGCCGGCCGAGGACGAGCCGGTCCTGACGCAGGAGGGGGACGTGGTCGTCCCGGTGCTCGGCCGGGGATCGGCCGCCCGCGTCGTCGACGCCGCCACCGCCGGCGCCGCCCTCGGCCGCAACCTGCACCTGCTGCGTCCCGACCCGGCGGCCCTGGACCCCTGGTTCCTCGCCGGTTTCCTGCGCGGCACCGCCAACAACCGCCGAGCCAGCAGCTACGCCTCCACCGCGACCCGGCTGGACGTCCGCCGGCTCCAGGTGCCGCGGCTGCCGCTGTCCGAGCAGTGGCGGTACGGGGAGCGCTTCCGCGCCCTGGCCGCCTTCGAGGAGGCCCTGCGCCTGGCGGGGCAGCTGGGCGAGCAGCTGGTGCAGGGGCTCTACGACGGGCTGACCGACGGCACGGTGCGTCCCGAATAGTTGCGGGATCGGGTGCCGACCCCACTGCGGCGGCGGATATTCTCGCGATACCACCCGCAGCCGCCTCACGCCGATGTCCAGGGAGTCCGAGAGCAGTGTTGAACGGCCCCGGCCCGGTACCGCCGTACCCGCCTGCCCGGTCCAGGGCCATGGCGACCACGCTCCGTACCGTCTTCCTGACGCTCACCGTGATCAGCTGCGGGTACCTGTCCAGCCTCCCGCTGCTTCATCTGGCCGTCCGGCGGCGCCGGGTCAAGGACTGGCTGCTGTTCTCGCTCAGTGCCGCCCTCGCCGTCGCGTCCTTCGTCACGGTCAACGTCCTTCCGGTGTCGAACCCCTGGACGGACGCGGCGGTCCTCGCCGTGATGGTCCTGATCCCCGTGGCCGGGGTGTACTACCTGCTTGCCGACCTGGCATGGCACCGGGCGGCGACACCCCACCCGCCCCACGCCACGACGGTTCCCCTGCCCTACCGGCCCGGCCTGCCGCAGCCGCCGGCGGACCACAACCCGTACCGCACGCCTCCGCCCGCGGCACCACCGCTGACCCCGCCCCCGCCGCGCATCAGCCAGGTGCGGGCCGAACTCGACGAGTTGAGCGACCTTCTGCGCAAGCAGGAGGGAGGCCGGTGAACGGACGGATCGTCGCCGGCCGATACGAGCTGGCCACGGTCCTCGGCCAAGGCGGCATGGGCCAGGTGTGGACCGCGTACGACCGGCGGCTGGACCGGCGCGTGGCCGTGAAGCTGCTGCGTCCGGACAAGGTGGGCGGCGCCGCCGAGGCGGAGGAGCTGCGCCGGCGCTTCCTGCGGGAATGCCGGGTCACCGCACAGGTCGACCACCCGGGGCTGGTCACCGTCCACGACGCCGGAAGCGACGGCGACGAGCTGTACTTCGTCATGCAGTACGTGGAGGGCGCCGACCTCGCCGACCACCTCGCCGAGAACGACCCCTACCCCTGGCCGTGGGCGGTGGCCGTCGCGGCGCAGCTGTGCTCCGTGCTGTCGGCGGTGCACGCGGTGCCGATCGTCCACCGCGATCTCAAGCCCCGCAATGTGATGGTGCGCCCGGACGGCACCGTGGTCGTCCTGGACCTCGGCATCGCTGCCGTGCTCGATACCGACACGACCCGGCTCACGCACACCGGCACCCCGATCGGGACGCCCGCGTACATGGCGCCGGAGCAGGCGATGAGCGGCGCCGTCGGGCCCCGCACGGACCTGTACGCGCTCGGGGTGCTGCTGCACGAACTGGTCAGCGGGACCGTCCCGTTCGCGGGCGCCACGGCGCTCGGCGTGCTCCACCGGCACCTTTACGAGCCGCCCGTGCCGCTGCGGCAGGTGCGCCCGGAGGTACCGGAGCAGCTGGAGGCGCTGGTGCTGCAGTTGCTGGCCAAGGACCCGCAGCACCGTCCGGCCGACGCCCAGGAGACCTTCCGCCGGCTGGCCCCGCTGCTGCCGGTGCCCGGCGCCGTCCAGCACCCCCTCGGGCCGCTGGACCCCGCCCGCCCGTTCCTGCGACCGCTCGCCCCGTGGCCGGACGGGTCGGCCGCCCCGCCGCCGCCCGCACCGGCGCCCGCGGCCGCGCCGGTCCCGACCGGCGCACCCGGACCGGGCGGGGGCGACGGCATCGCGGACGCCGTCGACGAGGTGAAGCGGCTGCTCGACGCCGGCCGCATCACCCAGGCGGTCGACATCCTGGGCGGCGTGCTGCCGGCCGCCGCCCGGCAGCACGGCGAAGGCTCACCCGTCGTGCGGATGCTGCGCAAGCAGTACGCGGCCACGCTGATGGAGGACGGCCAGTACCGCCGCGCCCTGCCGGAGCTGCGCCGCCTCGCGGACGAACTGGCCGCGGAGTCGGGGACTTGGGGGCGCCAGGCGCTGCAGTACCGCTACGAGGCCGCGCAGTGCCTGGAGCAGCTGGGCGAGGCCGCGGCGGCACTCGCCGAGTACCGGGCGCTGCTGCCCTCGTTCGAGCAGTACCGCGCCACCGACCCGGACCTGCCGCTGGAGGTGCGGCGCCGCATCGGCCATCTGCTGCTGTCGGTCGGGGACCGGCCGGCCGCCCACGAGTGGCTCTCCCGTCTCTCTACGACGCCGACCGCCTGCACGGCACCCACCACCCCTTCTCCCAGGACGTCCGGTGAGCGCTGACCTGGCTGGGGCAGATGGGGCGCTAGCCAGGCCTGCTCAGGGAAGTGGTCGTACTTACCGTCGGCGATGGCGCTGAAGGCGGGGGCCAGGCGATCACACGGGGGCAGCGGCCGTACGGCCGGCGCACGGGGTCGCGGTGAGCACGACATGCTGCACCGCTCTGCGGCGCGCCGAGCCACACGCGAGGGATCACGGTTTCCGGCAGTGACGCTACGAGCGCCTCTCGGCCGAGCACCTGGCCGCCCGCCGGGTCTGCGTGAGGGGACACGGAGATGATCAAAAGCGCGGTTAGAGTCCTGAGGCGTTCTCATCGATGACCGAATGAAGTCTTGGCGAATTCATCGCGATAACTCGACGACGGTTCAAGTAAATGTCGGTCACCGAGTGCGAAAAGATTGCTTTGCCTGATTCAACCTCCCACTGCCGCCGTAGCCTGGACCGTCCTTCCCGTCCGAGGGCGGGTTACTGTCATGACGATGGGTAGGTTCAAGTGCGGGACGGGGACGGATCGCTCATACAGTCGCAGGTGACGGGCGGGCAGAAGACCCTGCCTCCCATGGTCGTGCCCCGGCAGGCGGCGTCATCCACCGGTGTGACGCCCAAGCCCGCCGCCAAGCGCCGACGGTCGGGCAGCCGCCTGTACGCGATTGACGGTATCCGCCTCATCGCAGCCCTCATGGTCGCGGTGCACCATTTCGCCGGCACCGCCCGCGTCGAGGCGCCGGGCAACCTGATCTGGGACCGGCCGGTCAACGAGATCATGCCCACGGTGTCCCGGGTCGCCGCCTACGGCTGGATCGGCGTCGAGATCTTCTTCGTCATCAGCGGTTTCGTAATCTGCATGTCGTGCTGGGGCCGCACCCCGTGGCAGTTCTTCGTCTCGCGCGTGATCAGGCTCTACCCGGCCTACTGGTTCGCCGTGGTCTTCACCAGCGCCTTCCTGATGTTCGTGCCCGGCGTGTGGGAGCGGTTGCGGGGACGGGAGATCCTGTTCAACCTGACGATGCTGCAATCCGGTTCCGGCGTCCCTAACGTCGACGGCGTGTACTGGACCCTCTGGTCGGAGCTGCGCTTCTACCTGCTCTTCCTGATCGTTGTCTTCACCGGGCTGACGTACCGCAAGGTCGTTCTCTTCTGCTGCGTGTGGGGTGCCGTCGCGATGCTCGCCCCTGCCGCCCACTTCCCGCTGCTGACCATGATCGCCGACCCGGACGGCGCCTGGTACTTCATCGCCGGTCTCGCTCTCTACCTGATGCACCGGTTCGGCCAGGACCTGCTGCTGTGGGGCATCCTCGCCATGTCGTGGCTGATGGGGCAGGCGGAGCTGGGGCGTCGCGTCGACTTCGAGCATGTCTCCAGCTGGCGCGGAAGCGTGCTGATCTTCACGGCGTTCCTGCTGCTCATGGTCGCGGTCTCGCTCGGGCTGACCGACCGCATCCGCTGGAAGTGGCTGGTAACCGCCGGCTCGATGACCTATCCGCTGTACCTCATGCACTACGCGGTCGGCACGACACTGATCAACCGGCTGAAGGACACCATGGACGCGCGGCTGCTCCTCGCCGTCGTGATCGTCGGCTTCATGGCCCTGAGCTGGCTGGTCCACCGCTTCGTGGAGCGGCCCCTGGCCCGGATGCTGAAGAACGCGCTGAACTGGTCCTTCGAGGCTCTGCGTAACGATCCCGCCAAGGCCGCCTGAGCCAAGCGGGGGCGACCGCCGCGCGGCGGTCGCCATCACGCATCTGCCGCCAAGGGGGTCGGCGGCAGGCGGCCGACCGGTTGCCGAACCGTTCTGCCGCCAGAGAGACCCCAGACTGGGCGTTGTCCCCAGGACCCTTCAGGTGCGGTTTTCCCATCCGCCCGGTCATCGCCAGGCCGTGCACCCAGGCAACTCGTGGGCGACGCCTCCCCGTGTTGGCAAGCCGGGCAGGGGCCGGGCGGGCATCACGCATCCGGTCGACAAGGTGACCCGCCGCTCGCCGGCAGCCGGGCGGTCGGCCGGTATCTCGGACAGCGTGCTACTGGCCGCCGCGGGGCAGCACGGCGAGCAGTCATCGGTCGGAGTCATGCACATGCTGCGCCAGCAGTACGCGGCCACGCTGACGGAGGACGGCCGGTAACCGCCGCGCCCTGGCGGAGCTGCGCCGGCTCGCGGACGCTGACCGCCGAGGGCGGGCCGTGCGGCGCCGGTCGCTGCTATACCGGTACCCAAGGATGGCCTGGAGCGACTGGGCGAGGCCCCCGGGACACGTGACGGTCCCGGGCGCTACCGCCCTCCTTCGAGGCAGTACCGCGCCACCGACCCGGACCCGCCGCCGGATGTGCGGCGACGCTTCGGCCACCTGCTGCTGTCTGTCGGGGACCGGTCGGCCGCCCAAGATGTGCTGCCCCGCACGGTCCTCGACTCCGACCGCCTGCGGGGTCCACGCCACCTGGGGTAGGTGGGCCGCTGAGCCCGTGTGTGCGCCGCGCTCAGGCGCGCGTCCGCAGCGCGAGACGGATGCGCGCCGACTGGGCGGTCATGCTGTTCTTCAGCCGCAGGCCCAGTGGCTTCTCCACCAGGCGGTGGATGACGTAGGCGAGCAGCAGGAAACCCACGACCGCGGTGAAGAGGGTCTCCCTCGGCGTGAACCCCAGATGCCGGTGCAGGCCTGCGATGGCGAACCACCCGAGGTGCTCGTGGACCAGGTAGAAGGGGTAGGTGAGCGCCCCTGCCACGGTGAGCCAGCGCCAATCGGCCCACCGGAGCCAGCCCAAGGCCACGGCGGCCACCGAGGCGAAGGCGAAGGTGACGACAAGCATGATGACGTAAGGTGAGCGCTCACCCGAGAGTCCCGGCCCGTGCGGAGACCACAGTCCGTCCACGGCGACGTGCTGTCCCAGCAGCCAACTGACCGCGACGATGCCCCACAGCAGCAGGTCGCTCCCATAACGGTGGATCAGGTACAGGGCGAGGCCGCCGATGAAGAACGGGGCGTACTCCGGCATCGCGATCTCGGTCGCCAGTGGGTTGTCGGCGACTACGGCGACGGCCGCGGCGACGGTCCACAGGCAGCAGAACACGACGACCCGGCGGTAGGTCACGCCCTTCCACACCACGCACAGCGCGAACAGTACGTAGAAGCGGGCCTCGACCCACAGCGTCCAGCAGACGCCGAGTACCCGGTGCACGCCCACCGGCTGCTGCAACATCGTCAGATTGACCAGCACCTCGTCCAGCCGGACTGGCTTGATCACGGAAGGCACCGCTGCGCACGCGGCGGCGGTCAACAGGATCGCGACCCAGTAGGCCGGGTAGAGGCGCGCGACACGCGATCGGAAGAACGCGCCGACCGACTTGCCCCAAGTGCTCATGCAGATAACGAAACCGCTGATCACGAAAAACAACTGCACGCCGAGGCACCCGTAGATGGCGGGACGGGACAGCTGGGGGAAGAGATGTGCGGGGTCGGCGCCCCAGACGTGGCTCGTGTCCTGCTTGCCTATGTAATGGTAGAGGCACACCATCAGGGCCGCCAGAATGCGCAGTCCGTCCAGTGCGCGCAGCCGGCTGCTGCCGTACCGGCCGCCCATGCGACCGCCGACCGTCACCGGTGCGGCCGCTGCGGCCGGTATCGCCGGTGCGGCTGTCGCCGCGCCCGTCCTCGTCGAGGGCATCGCACTCCCACCCGCCGTTCGCCAAATCGTTCAACCCCACAGCGGGGTCAGATGCCGAGGGTACGGAATGAATGCACCTGACTAATCGGGCTAATCTCCCGCCATTACGCATCCGGGCGCCGGCGAGGTAAATCGTCCAACCTTAGTTCATCTTCTGATCACCTCATGCTGGAAGAATGGAAACCTTGCCACCGCTAGCCTTCCGATGGTTTCCCGTATACGAGAACTAGGTGAACATGTGACCGACCGGCCCACGCTCTCCGTCATCGTTCCTTGCTTCAACATCAGGTATTACCTGGCCGACACGGTCACCAGTCTGGTCGCCAACGCCCGCGAGGACTTCGAGTTCGTCTTCGTCGAGGACCGCTCCACCAAGGACGACACGTACGAAGCACTACTGGACATGTCCAAGCGGTTGCCGAACAGCAGGGTCATCCGGCACGAGACGAACCAGGGACTCGCCACCGCCCGCAACACCGGGATCGACGCGGCGGAAGGGCGCTACCTCACCTTTCTCGACGGCGACGACTGGCTTGCTCCCGGGTACCTGCCACAGCTCGTTTCGGCGATCCAGCGCCACGATGTCGACTTCGTGCGCACCGACCACGTCCAGGTCACCGGTGTGCAACGCCGGGTCCACCGCGCACCCGAGGGCCGTCGCGACACCGTGCTTGATCCTCGCAGTTCGATCCTCCCGACCGACGGTTCCACCATGGTCGACTACCCGTACGCCTGGGCCGGCATCTACCACCGCCGACTGCTCGACCGCGGACTGCTGCGCTTCCACGACGGGCTGCGCACCGCCGAGGACCGCCCGTGGATCTGGGCGCTGCACCGCCGGGCGGAGTCGTACGTGGTGGCGAGCCTCCACGGGGTCTTCTACCGGCGCGGCATCGCGACCTCGCTCACCCAGATCGGCGACGTGCGGCAGCTGGACTTCATCCGGGCCTTCGACCAGGTCCTGGCGGAACTGGAGAACGATCCCGAGGCCGACCTGCTCCGCCCCAAGGCCATCCGCAACTACTGCGCCGTGATCGCGCACCACCTGAGCGAGCGGCAGCGCTTCCAGCGTCCGGTGGCCGCGCGTCTGAAGGAACTCTCCAGCCAGGCGCTGCGCCGCATGCCCGAACGGGAACTGCAGCTCGCCCTCGCCGGGATGGACGAACAGCGCAGGCGCACGCTCCATCGAGTGCGCAGTGGCATGAAGGGAGCCCTCGCATGATCCAGATCTTCATGGCGACGACGCAGTACGGTGCGGCGAGCGTCGTGGCCGCCATTCGGGCCGGCTTGTTCGGTCCCCGCGAGGGACGGCGGCTGCTGGTCGTCGGCAACACCTCGTCGATTCCCGAGCTGACCACGCCGCTCGACGCGATGCCCGGCTTCGAGGAGATGCGGCACGAGTTCGACGCGGTGCACTCGTGGAACGAGACCATCGCGCCGCACCACCCGTCCGGCTGGTCCCCTCGGGCGGAGGACACCGTTCTGTGGGAGCGGGTGCTGCGTCTGGCCTGGGATCTGGGGGACGAGCCCGTCGAGATCGCCTGCGAGTCCATCCAGGTCAGTCCGTCGCGCGCCGTCGTCGACATCTTCGCGGACAGCCCGATCGACGTGTACGCCGACGGCCTGATGAGTTACGGTCCGACCCGCAACCGGCTTCCGGTGGACGTGCACAGCCGCATCAAGCGGCTGCTCCACCTCGACCTCGTGCCCGGCCTGCGCCCGATGCTGCTGTCCGAGTACGGCGTCGAGCCGGTCGTCATTCCCGACGAGCCGTTCCTGCGAGTCCTGGAGCAGATCGGCGGAACCGGCGTCGCCGCCCTCGAGGAACACCTGCCCGACGGCGACCGGCCCACTGCGGTGCTGCTCGGCCAGTACCTGTCCGCCCTCGAGCTGATCACGGTGGCCGAGGAGGACTCGCTGCACGTGAGGATGCTCCGCGGCGCGGTCGCGGCCGGTCACCGGCACGTGCTGTTCAAGCCGCACCCGAGCGCGCCGGCCCAGTACTCGCAGTCGCTGGAGCAGACGGCGCAGGAACTGGGGGTGCGGCTCACCGTCCTGGACATCCCCGTGCTGGCGGAGACGCTGTACCAGCACATCCGGCCCGCTCTCGTCGTCGGGTGCTTCTCGACCGCGCTGATGACCGCTGCCGCGTTCTACGGCATCCCCGTCGCGCGGGTGGGCACCGAACTGCTGCTGGACCGCATCGCGCCCTACGAGAACAGCAACCGGGTACCCCTCACCGTCATCGACGCCGTCCTGCCGGACCTCGAGCAGGACGCCTCCGAGGTCGGCAAGCCGCTCGACCTGTCAGCGGAGCGGGTCACCGGCGAACTGGCCCCCTTGGTCAGGACCGTGAGCTACTGCATGCAGGCGGCGAAGTACGCTCCGCTGCGGGACGAGGCCGAGGCCTGGCTCGAGGCCCGTCTCTCCACGCACGCGAAGTACTTCAAGCGGCGCCGGCTGACCAGCCTTCGGCTGCCCGGCGGCAGCACCGTGAGGGCCGAGAGCCTGCGCCGCAACCCGGCAGTGCGGCGTCTGGTGAAGAAGATCCGGACCGCCCAGGGGTGACCGGGTCGGGCCGGCCCGCACACGCGGGCCGGCCCGACGGCGTGGAGCCGGTCAGCCCAGCCAGCGGCCGAGCCCCAGCCTGGTCCACAGCAGGCTGGCCGCGAAGGACAGGGCGGTGGTCCCCGCCACCAGCAGGGCGAGCAGACCGGCGGCGCCGAGCCAGCCCGTGTGGGCCGTGACCAGGTGCGGGGCGAGGGCGCGCAGGAACATCAGGTGCGCCAGGTACGCGCCGAAGGCGGCGGCGCCGAGCCGGGACAGCAGCGGCCGGAACCGCACGGGCACGGTGATCCGGTTCAGCGCCATCAGGAGCGCACCGGCCAGGAACGGCACGAACACCCCGGCGTACGGGGACGGGTAGTGCACGACGTGCTCGTACGCGACGACAGCGGCCCACCCGCCCATACCGCCCGCCAGCCACAGCAGCCGCCGGCGGCGCCCCGTGGTGGCGGAGGGCGGCAGCGCCAGCAGGAGGGCGCCCGCGGCGGCGTAGGCGAGCTGGTAGGGGGCCGGCTCCCAGGCGAAGCCGGGCGCCTTCCGGTGGAACAGCCCCGCGACGTCGTCCAGGAGGGTAGGCGCGAGCGCCAGGGCGGTGAACGCCGCCGCGAGGCCGTACGGCCGCTTGCCCGCCCTGACCAGGGCGGCGAGCGACAGCACGGCGATCACCGGCACATAGGCGTACACGTACCAGAGGTGGAAGGCGGGTTGGATCGACCCGAACAGCGACTGGCAGGCCAGCCGGAGCACGTCCCGGGCGTCGGGGTGCCGAGTCCACTGCCACACCAGGTACGCCGCCGTCCACACGGCCATCGGCACCACGATCCGGGTCAGCCGCCTGCGCACCTGCGCCCCGTCACGCGGCGGCGCGCCGCAGAGGACGACCCAGCCGGCCATCGCGAAGAACAGCGGTACGGCGCAACGGCTGAGGCCGTCACCGGCCAGCGCGACCCAGTAGACCGGGCGGCCGCCTGCCGGTTCCCGGCCCACCGCGTTCAGGAACTGGCCGGCGGAGTGGCAGACGATGACACCGATGGAGCACAGGACGCGCAACAGGTCGATGTCGAATCTGTGGGCGTGCGATCCGGCGTCCCGCGAGGTGGAGGGCGCCGTGGTGACGGGGACGGGGGCTGACGCGGTGGTGGTCGTCGGCTGCGCGGAGATCGTCGGTCACTCCCGGTCGTGCAGGCGGGTCCGGTCGGCTTCCGGCCGAACTCCGGTTCGGATGCTTGCGGGACACGGCAGGTCGTCGTCGTGACGGCGTCCCGTATGCCGCGCACCCGCTCGTCTGCCCGCGTGGACAGCCGGGTGCCGCACGTGCCGCGCCGGGCGTCTGCCCGGAACGAACCACGGTAACCGCCCCCTCCATGAAATCCCGGGAGGGGCGCTTCCGGCGCGGGAGGGTCGGCCGCCCGGGTAACGGCCGCGGCCCTTCCCGTACGGAGACGCGTTCCCCGCCCGGGAAGGGCCGCCGGCACCCGGCGCACGCGGTCGGCGCCGGGTGCCTCAGTTGTCCAGGACCGCCGTCAGCAACTCCGCCGTCCAGGCCAGCAGTTCCCGGCCGACCACCGGCTTGCCGCCGATACGCGCCGTGCTGGGACGCGGCACCAGGATCTGCTTGGCCGCCTGCTTCACCACGGTGCGGGGGTAGAGCCGGTTCAGCCGCAGCTCCTGCGACTCGCGCAGCTCCACCGGCGAGAAGCGCACGTTGCCGCCCTGCAGGGTGATGTCGCTGACCCCCAGTCGGCGGGCCAGCAGCCGCAGCCCGGCGACCAGCAGCAGGTTCTCCACCGGCTCGGGGAGCTTGCCGTAGCGGTCGGTGAGCTCCTCCCGGACGGCCTTGATGTCCTCCTCGGAGTTCACGGCGGCGATCGACCGGTAGGCCTGCAGGCGCAGCCGCTCGCCCGGCGCGTAGTCGTGCGGCACGTGCGCGTCGACCGGCAGCTCGATCTTCACCTCCAGCGGGGCCTCCTCGACCTCGCCGCCCGCCTCCAGGGAGGCCCGGTAGTCCGCGACGGCCTCGCCGACCATGCGCACGTACAGGTCGAAGCCGACGCCCGCGATGTGGCCGGACTGCTCGCCCCCGAGCAGGTTGCCCGCGCCGCGGATCTCCAGGTCCTTCATGGCGACGTACATGCCGGCGCCCATCTCGGTGTGCTGGGCGATCGTCGCCAGACGCTCGTGGGCGGTCTCGGTGAGCGGCTTCTCCGGCGGATAGAGGAAGTACGCGTAGCCGCGCTCGCGGCCCCGGCCTACCCGGCCGCGCAGCTGGTGCAGCTGCGAGAGGCCGAAGGTGTCGCCGCGCTCGACGATGAGGGTGTTGGCGTTGGAGATGTCGATGCCGGACTCGACGATCGTCGTGGAGACCAGCACGTCGAACTTCTTCTCCCAGAAGTCCACCACGACCTGCTCCAGCGCGGCCTCGCCCATCTGCCCGTGCGCGGTGGCGATCCGCGCCTCCGGCACCAGGTCGCGCAGCCGCGCGGCGGCCTTGTCGATGCTCTCCACCCGGTTGTGGATGTAGAACGCCTGCCCCTCGCGCAGCAGTTCGCGGCGGACGGCGGCGGCTATCTGCTTCTCCTCGTACGGGCCGACGAAGGTCAGCACGGGGTGCCGCTCCTCCGGCGGGGTGGTGATCGTGGACATCTCGCGGATGCCGGTGACCGCCATCTCCAGGGTGCGCGGGATCGGTGTGGCCGACATCGTCAGCACGTCGACGTTGGCCCGGAGCTTCTTCAGCTGCTCCTTGTGCTCCACGCCGAAGCGCTGCTCCTCGTCGACGATGACCAGGCCCAGGTCCTTGAACTTGGTCTCCGAGGAGAACAGGCGGTGGGTGCCGATGACGACGTCCACCGAGCCCTCGCGCAGCCCCTCCAGGACGGCCTTGGCCTCGCCGTCGGTCTGGAAGCGGGACAGCGCCTTCACCACCACCGGGAACTGCGAGTAGCGCTCGGAGAAGGTGCCGAAGTGCTGCTGCACCAGCAGGGTGGTGGGCACCAGGACGGCGACCTGCTTGCCGTCCTGCACGGCCTTGAAGGCCGCCCGCACCGCGATCTCGGTCTTGCCGTAGCCGACGTCGCCGCAGATCAGCCGGTCCATCGGGACCGACTTCTCCATGTCCTCCTTGACCTCGGCGATCGTGGTGAGCTGGTCCGGGGTCTCCGCGTACGGGAACGCGTCCTCCAGTTCCCGCTGCCAGGGGGTGTCCGGCGCGAAGGTGTGGCCGGGGGCCGCCATACGCGCGGAGTACAGCCGGATCAGGTCCGCGGCGATCTCCTTGACCGCCTTCTTGGCGCGCGCCTTGGTCTTCGTCCAGTCCGCGCCGCCGAGGCGGTGCAGCGAGGGCGCCTCGCCGCCGACGTACTTGGTGATCTGCTCCAGCTGGTCGGTGGGCACGAAGAGCCGGTCGCCGGGCTGGCCCTTCTTCGCCGGGGCGTACTCGACGACCAGGTACTCGCGGGTGGCGCCCTGGACGGTGCGCTGCACCATCTCCACGTAGCGGCCGACGCCGTGCTGCTCGTGCACGATGAAGTCGCCCGCCTGCAGCGTCAGCGGGTCGATGGTCTTGCGGCGCCGGGACGGCATCCGGCCCATGTCCTTGGTGGAGGACTTTTGGCCGGACAGGTCGGTCTCAGTGAGCACCGCCGTTTTCAGGGCGGGGTCGACGAAGCCGCTGTCCAGCGAGCCGCAGGCCACGTGGACCACCGACGGCTCGACAGGCCCCTCCAGCCGCGTGTCGAGGCGCGCGGCGATGCCCTCGTTGCCCAGCACCTCCACGATGCGGGACGCCGGGCCGTGCCCCTCGGTGACGAAGACGACCCGCCAGCCGTCGGCCAGCCAGCCCTTGGCGTCGGCGAGCGCCCGGGCGGTGTCGCCCCGGTAGACCTCCGGGGCGTGCATACCGAGCTTGAGGGTGTCGGCGTCCAGCTCGTCATCGGCCGCGAACGGGCTCACCGACCACCAGGGAACGCCCAGCTCGCGGGCGCGCTCCCGCACGTCGGCGATGCTCCACAGCGATGCCGCGCCCAGGTCGATCGGCGCCTCGCCGCCCCCGGCGGAGGCGGCCCAGGAGGCCTCCAGGAACTCCCTGCTGGTCGCCACCAGGTCTGCGGCCCGGGTACGGACCCGCTCGGGGTCGCAGACCACGGTCAGCGACCCGGCCGGCAGCACGTCCAGCAGCAGCTCCATGTCGTCCACGAGCACCGGGGCGAGGGACTCCATGCCCTCCACGGCGATGCCCTGGGCGATCTTGTCCAGCAGTTCCCGCAGCTGCGGGTGCTCCTCCGCCAACTCGGCGGCGCGGGCCTTGACCTCGTCGGTGAGCAGCAGCTCCCGGCAGGGCGGCGCCCACAGGCCGTGCTCGGCGACCTCCAGCGAGCGCTGGTCGGCCACCTTGAAGTAGCGGATCTCCTCGACGTCGTCGCCCCAGAACTCCACCCGCAGCGGATGCTCCTCGGTGGGCGGGAAGACGTCCAGGATCCCGCCCCGCACCGCGAACTCGCCGCGCTTCTCCACCAGCTCCACCCGGGCGTACGCGGCGGCGGCGAGCGCGTCGACGACGTCGTTCAGATCGGCGGTCTGCCCGGTCCGCAGCGCCACCGGCACCAGGTCTCCCAGGCCCTTGACCTGCGGCTGCAGCACGGAACGGATGGGGGCGACCACGACCCGCACCGGGCCGGCGGTCGGGTCGTCCGCGCTGGGGTGCGCCAGCCGGCGCAGCACGGCCAGACGGCGGCCCACGGTGTCCGAGCGGGGGGAGAGCCGCTCGTGCGGCAGCGTCTCCCAGGCCGGGTACTCCACGACGGAGTCCTCGGGCAGCAGCGACCGCAGCGCCGCCACCAGGTCCTCGGCCTCACGGCCGGTCGCCGTCACGGCCAGCAGCGTGCGGCCGGTGCGGGCCGCGAGCGCCGCCAGCGCCAGCGGCCGGGCGGCGGGCGGACCCACCAGGTCGACATGCGGGCGGTTGCCGTCCGCGGCACCGCGGACCGCCTCCGCGAGCGCGGGGTCGTCCACGACGACGTCGAGCAGACCGTTGAGGCTCATGTGGCTTTCCGTCCCAGGGGCAGACATGCGGGTCAACGCGAACAGCCCGACACGTCGAACGAGCCGGGGTGTCCCAGCGTACGACGCTCCGCGGGTGGGCGGTGCGTGACGTTGTGTGCGGCGCCGTTGCGGCTGGGTCTGCGGTTGTCTCCCCGCCCGCCCTCCCCAGCCTTCGGCCGGGGGACCGCCACCCCGAAGGGCAGCCGGAGGGGGTGGGGTCGTAGGGGTGGATGTTCTGGACGATGCGGCATATCTGTGTGCGGCATCCGGGGCACAACACATACCGCCCGCACGCACGGAAACATGCCAGTCCAGGATGTCCAGCCCAGGAGGCCCCGCCCCCGGCCCCGGCCCCGGCCCCCAGGGAACGTGCGAGGCGGCCACTGAACGCGCGGGCGCCGGGTGGGAGGGAGGGAAAGCACCCACCCCCACCACCACGGCGCCGCACACACCGCGCGCTCCGCGCGCTACTCCGTCGCGATCGCGCCCAGCACATTCATCCGGGCCGCCCGGAACGCCGGCACCAGCGCCGCGACGAGTCCGACGAAGGCCGAGCCGATGAAGACGGTGATGATCGTCGGCCAGGGGATCTCCAGGACGCCGAGCCCCTGGAGCGCCAGCAGCTGCTGGGCGGAGGCCCCCCAGCCCATGCCGAGGCCGAGGCCGAGCACCGCGCCGAAGAGGGCGATGACGATCGACTCCAGGCGGATCATGCGTCGCAGCTGCCGCCGCGACATGCCGATCGCCCGCATGAGGCCGATCTCCCGGGTGCGCTCCACCACCGACAGGGCGAGGGTGTTCACGACGCCCAGGACCGCGACGATGATCGCCAGGGCCAGCAGGCCGTAGATCAGGTTGAGCAGCTGGCCCATCTGGTCCTTGAGCATCTGCTTGTAGTCGGCCTGGTTGCGGACCTGGACCTGCGGGAAGTCGTGCAGCGCCTTCTTCAGCCCCGCGTAGGCCGCGTCCTGCCGCCCGTCCTTGGCGGCGGCGAACATGATGTCGTTGACCGGCATCCGGTCGGCCGGCACGTAGCGCGCCGCGGTCGTGATGCTGGTGTACATCGCGCCCTGGTCGAAGACGGTGTCCGCGGAGGTGATGGCGGCGACCGTCAGCCTGGCGGTCTGCCCGTGCTCGAAGTGGACGGAGAGCGTGTCGCCGAGCCCCACCTTGTGCTTGTCGGCGAAGCTCTCGCCGACCGACATCGCGTTCGGGCCGTACGCGGCCGACAGCTCGCCGGCGACCGTCTTGGCCTGGAGGTCCTCCGCGTACGTCGGGTCCGCGGCCGTCAGGGAGGTGTCGGACACCGACCCGTCGGGGGCGGTGAGCTTGACGTCGAGGGACTTGTAGTCGGTGACGTGGGCGAGGTCGGGCGCGGCCTTGATGGCCCGCTCGATCTGCGGGGTGATCGGCTGACCGCTGTTGGACTCGATGATGAAGTCCGCGCCGACCGACTTGTCGAGCTGGTCGGTCGCCGAGGCCACCAGTGAGGAGCCGACCACCGACAGGCCCGCGACCAGCGCGAGGCCGATCATGAGGGCGGCGGCGGTGGCGCCGGTACGGCGCGGGTTGCGGAGCGCGTTGCGCTCGGCGAGGCGGCCGACCGGGCCGAACCCACGCAGGACGCCCGCGCTGATCACCCGGACGACGACGCCGGCGAGCAGCGGCCCGACGACCACGAAGCCGACCAGGGTGAGCAGGACGCCGAGGCCGAGGAACATCGAGCCGTCCGCGGCCTTGGTGGCCTGCACGGCGGCGAGGAGCGCGGCGCCGCCCGCGAGGGTGAGGACCAGGCCGATCGCGGCGCGCACCCTGCCGGCCCGGCCGTCGGCGGGGGTGCCGGCGTCGCGCAGCGCGGCCATCGGCGAGACCTTCCCGGCCCGCCGGGCGGGCAGGTAGGCGGCGAGCACGGTCACCACGACGCCGAGGACGAGCCCGATGACGGGCGTCGTGGCCTTGATCGTCAGGGACGAGGTGTCGAGGTTCATGCCCACGCTGCCCATGAGGTTCATGAGCAGCACGGCGAGCCCGACGCCGCCGCCGATGCCGAGCACGGAGCCGACCACGCCGAGCAGCAGCGCCTCCACCAGCACCGAGCGGTTGACCTGGCGGCGGCTGGCGCCGATCGCCCGCATCAGGCCGATCTCCCGGGTGCGCTGGGCGACCAGCATCGAGAAGGTGTTGACGATCAGGAAGACGCCGACGAGGACGGCGATCCCGGCGAAGCCGAGCATCGCGTACTTGATGACGTCGAGGAAGCCGGCGATGTCCTTCTGGTTCTCGGCGGTCCACTCGGCCTGGGTCTGCACCGTGTAGCCGGCGGTGGCGCCGAGGGCGGCGGTGACGTTCTTCTTCAGCTGCTCGTCGGTGACCCCGGGCTTCGCGGTCAGGCCGACGCTGCTGAAGACGTCCTTGGCGCCCAGCAGCCTGGTCTGGATGGTGGGGGTGTCGAAGTAGAAGATCGCCGCGCCGGGGTTGGTGACCTTGAAGGTGGCGATGCCGCTGATCCGGGCGCGGAACTCCCCGGGGATGGCGATGACGCGCAGCTCGTCGCCGATCTCGAGGTGCTTCTTGCCGGCGGTGTCGGCGTCGACCATCACCTCGGTGGGGCCGCGCGGGGCGTGGCCGGAGGTGACGTCGACCGAACGCAGCTCGGTGGCGTCCCAGTTGGTGGCGATGGTGGGGGCACCGGAGGTCGGGCCGAGGTTCTCGCCGGCGGCGTCGGTGACGGTCAGGGTCTGACTGCCCGCCTCGCCCGTCGCGGACTTGACGCCGTCGACCTCGCGCAGCTTCGCGACCGTGGCGGCGGGCATGGTGGCCGCCTTGGCGGTCGTCTGCAGTTCGTCGTCGCTCGGCGCGCCCTTGGGAGTGACCGTGACGTCCGACGCGGTGGCGGCGAAGAGCTTGTCGAAGGTGGAGGTCATGGTGTCGGTGAAGACGAGCGTGCCGCAGACGAAGCCCACCGACAGCAGGACGGCGACGGCGGACAGCGCCATACGCCCCTTGTGCGCCAGGAAGTTGCGCATCGAGGTCTTGACGACGGTCACGACGTCCTCCCGCGCGCGTCGAAGTCCTTCATGCGCTCGAGGACGGATTCGGCGGTCGGGTCCCGCATCTCGTCGACGATCCGGCCGTCGGCGAGGTAGAGGACGCGGTCGGCATAGGAGGCGGCGACCGGGTCGTGGGTCACCATGACGATGGTCTGGCCGAGTTCGTCGACGGAGCGGCGCAGGAAGCCGAGGATCTCGGCGCCGGCGCGCGAGTCGAGGTTGCCGGTCGGCTCGTCGCCGAAGATGATCTCCGGGCGGGCGGCGAGGGCGCGGGCCACGGCGACGCGCTGCTGCTGGCCGCCGGAGAGCTGGCCGGGCCGGTGCTTGAGGCGTCCGGCCAGACCGACGGTCTCCACGACGCGCTGCAGCCACTGGGGGTCCGCCTTGCGGCCGGCGATGTCCATGGGCAGCGTGATGTTCTCGGACGCGTTGAGGGTCGGCAGCAGGTTGAAGGCCTGGAAGATGAAGCCGATCTTGTCCCGCCGCAGCTGGGTGAGCTTCTTGTCCCTCAGCGTGGTGATCTCGGTCTCACCGACCCAGATCCGGCCCTCGGTCACCGTGTCGAGACCGGCGAGGCAGTGCATCAGGGTCGACTTGCCCGAGCCGGACGGCCCCATGATCGCGGTGAACCGGCCGGCGTCGATGTCGACGTCGACCGCGTCCAGGGCCACGACCCGGGTCTCCCCCGAGCCGTACGCCTTGGTGACCTGACGGGCCCGGGCGGCCACGGCCGTACGTTCTCCGCTGCCCCCGGACGTGGGGATCGTTACTGCCGTTGTCACTGACCTGCTCCTGTCGGGTGTGTGGTCGCCGCCGTCTCGGGGCGTGCTGCGTCGCGTACCAAGACTGGTGTGGGGGAGGGGGCTGGAACGATGGTGCGGGTCTCCGTATCGGCCCGGGGGTTAGCCCCACCAGAAGGTTAGGGAGCGCGGGAGGGCCCCCTCGTCCTCCGCCGGTACGAACCTGGAGTCGGTGGAAGTCGGGTGCGTCCCCTAAGGGGTCTGCGCCTTTCGATGGACCCGGCTCGGGGTCGGGAGCGGGCCGCGCGGTCCGGGGTGCTTCTGCCCGGCCGTCCGACCTGCGGGAACCGTGCGCGCGGAAGCCGGGCATAATCGTGCGTTGTACACACAAACACCAGGGGGGACCCGTGGAGCGCACCGAGCAGACCGCGACCGCCGCCGCCGCACCGTCGTCGGCCGACGGGCCGCGGCGGCGCGGCCCGGTGGTCGCCGCGCTGATGCTGGCCATGGCGCTGGCGGCGATGGACTCCACGATCATCTCCACCGCGGTGCCGCAGATCGTCGGCGAGCTGGGCGGCTTCTCCGTGTTCTCCTGGCTCTTCTCCGGCTACCTGCTCGCGGTCACGGTGACCCTCCCGGTCTACGGCAAGCTGGCCGACACCTTCGGCCGCAAGCCCGTGCTGCTGGCGGGCATCGGGATCTTCCTGCTGGGCTCGGTGTTGTGCGCCGGGGCGTGGAACATGGCCGGCCTGATCGCCTTCCGCATCGTGCAGGGGCTCGGCGGCGGCGCCATCCAGGGGACCGTGCAGACCATCGCCGCCGATCTGTACCCGCTGAAGCAGCGCGGCCGCATCCAGGCGGCGATCTCCACGGTCTGGGCGGTCTCCGCCGTCCTCGGCCCGCTGTGCGGCGGGCTGCTCGCCGGGTACGCCAGCTGGCGCTGGATCTTCCTCATCAACCTGCCGATCGGCGCGGTCGCGCTGCTGCTCATCTCCCGCCACCTGCGGGAGCGGCTCGGCGAGCGCACCCGGCACCGCATCGACTGGCCCGGGGCGCTGCTGCTGTTCCTCTCCGGCGGACTGCTGATCACCGGCCTCGTCCAGAGCGGTCCCGCCCGGTGGTGGCTGCTCGGCGGCAGCCTCGTCATGGGCGGCTGCACCGTGTGGGCCGAGCGCCGGGCCGCCGAGCCGATCATCCCCGGCTGGGTGTGGCGGCGCCGGGTGATCGTCGCCGTCAACCTGGCCCTCGGCATGCTCGGCGTCCTGATGGTCGCCCCGACCGTGTTCCTCCCCACGTACGCCCAGACCGTGCTCGGCCTCGGTCCCATCGCGGCGGGCTTCGTGCTGTCGGTGATGACGCTCAGCTGGCCGGTCTCCGCCGCCCTCAGCAACCGCGTCTACCTGCGCATCGGCTTCCGCAACACCGCCGCCCTGGGCATGGCCGCCGCCACCGTCGTCCTGGTGGTGCTGGTGCGGCTCCCCTACGCCGGGCCCGCCTGGCAGCCCGCCCTGGTGATGCTGCTGCTCGGCGCCGCCCTCGGCCTCTTCCAGCTGCCGCTGATCGTCGGCGTCCAGTCCACCGTCCCTTGGAGCGAACGGGCCACCGCCACCTCGTCGATCCTCTTCTGCCGCCAGGTCGGCCAGAGCGTGGGCGCGGCCGTCTTCGGCGCCGTCGCCAACGCCACGCTCGCCACCTGCCTGCACGGCTCCGGCACCGACCTCGACTCCGTCGCCGGCGCCGCCCACATCGACGACCAGGTGCGCCGCGCCGTCGCGGCCGCGGTCGACCACGTCTACGTCGGCGCTGCCGCCGCCGCGGCCCTGTCCCTGGCCGTCGTCCTGCTGGTGGCCCCCCGCCGCTTCCCCGTCCTGGAGGAGGACCCGGCGGTACGGTGAGCCCGTGGACGCGAAGACCTACGCGCGTATGCGGGCCCTCGCCATGGAGTTGCTGGAACGTGGGGACGCCTGGGCCGTGGAGATCGGTGAGGGTGTCGTCACGATGACGATGTCGCCGGTCAACCGGCACGAGCTGATCTCCCTGCGGCTGCGCCGGCAGATCGAGCGGCAACTGTCCGACGATCCGGACTGGGCCGGTCACGTGGCCCACAGCGGTCCGGAGATCAAAGTGCCCGCCATAGGGCGTATGCGTCGCCCCGACGTGGTCGTCGTGGCGGAACAGGCCCTCGACACGCCCGGCTTCCTCGACCCCTCGGACGTCGCCCTGGTGGCCGAGGTCGTCTCGGCGTCGAACCCGGACAACGTCTACCGCGAGAAGACCCGGGACTACCCCGCCATGGACATCCCGCTCTATCTGATCATCGATCCGCGGGACAAGACGCTCGCCGTCCTCTCCGATCCGGCTCCGGGTGACGACGGCCCGCGCTACCGGGCCCGGCACGACTACGCCTTCGGGGACGCCGTCCCCGTGGGCCCCTGGATCGTGGAGAGCGGGGAGTTCCCCTCCTACGACGGTTCCTGATCGTCCCCCGGAGACGGGGCGGGCACATCGGGGGTAGCGGGGCCGGGGGCGGCGTCCTCGGTCCCGGTCCCGGTCCCGCTCCCGGCACCGGCCTCCGGCAGCGCGCGGCCGGTGAGGGCCGCCAGGCTGCTGCGGACGTGGGCGAGGTGCTCGCGGATCTCCTCCCGCCGGACCTCGTGCTCGCGCAGTTCGCGTTCGGCGGCGAGACGGATACGCTCCTCCCTCACCCGGGCCTGGGCGAGCAGAGCGGCGGCCGTGGCGTCGGCCTCCTCCTGGCGGCGCCGGGCGGCCTCCTCCGTCTCCGCCAGGGCCCGGCGGGCTTCGTCCAGCATCGCCTCGGCGTACGAGGTGAGTTCGGCCAGCCGGGCGTCGACCCCGGCCTCCGCCTCGGCGAGTTCGTGCTCCTGGGTGTCGAAGCGCTCGTGGTGCTGCCTGTCCTGCTCGGCAAGCACGTGTGCACTCTCCCGCCGGGCGGCGTCGAGCTCCCGGGCGGCCTCGTCCCGCAGCCGGCCGGCCTCCTCGCGGGCGGCGCCGAGGACGCTTCCGGCCTCGTCGCGGGACTGTTGCAGCTGCTGCTCGGCCTCCTCGTCCGCGGCGGAACGGCGGGCCTGGGCGGCGGCGCGCGCCTCGTCCATGAGGGTGCGGCGGGCGGCCTCCGCCGCGTCGTGCGCGTGCCGGGCCTCCTCCTCGGCCTGTTCGCGCACGGAGGCGGCCTCCTCCTCGACCAGCCGCAGCAGTTCCAGCGCGTTGTTCCCGAGCGACTCGTACGTGGGCGGCGAGAGGGAGGAGACCACGTCGCGCAGCGCCGCGCACTCCGCGGCCATCTCGTTCGCCAGGACGGTGAGCCGCGCGGCACGCTCCCAGGCGGCGTCGCGGTCCTCGGACAGCGCCTCGAGGAAGCGGTCGACCTGGTCGGTGCGGTACCCGCGACCGCGGACGGTGGCGAAGTCGCGGCCGTCGCGGGGGTGTGCCGTGCTCATACCCCCATTCTCGGGGATTTGCCTGATTTACCCATATCGCGACACTCCGACCGGCCCTCGACGGCCGTCCTCCGCCACGAGGGCCTGCCGGGGCCGTCCGGGGTGGGACACTCAGAGCATTCCGTCCCACATCTGCTCGACGAGCACCGGCCACCAGTGCTCCGGCGAGGCCACCGCCGCCGGGTCGAGCGCGGCCAGCTGGTTCTGGAAGTCGACCGTCCAGCGGCCCGCCTGCTCCGGCGTCAGGCCCAGCCGCCAGCGCCACATCGTGCCGAGCAGCGCCAGGCAGCGGACGAACTCCGGCAGGCCGGTGTTGACGAACTGCGGCACCGCCGCCGTCCCGCCCGGCCCGGCCTCCAGCGGCACCGCGACGATGTGCGCCGTGCCGTACTGCACGCACAGCTGACGGCCGAAGTCGTTGCCCATGACCAGGTACGAGCCCGCGTCCGGGGCCGGCTGCGCGCCCCGCTCGACCGCCAGCTCGGCCAGGGTCGGCACCGGCCGCCCGGGCTGGGCCTGGGCCCAGAAGAACGGGCCGAAGTCCACCGGCAGCCCGCACCAGGTGAGCGTCTGCGCGACGAGGTCCGGGACGCCCTGGCGGGCGACCGCCCGCTGGTCGAAACGGAACACGCCCTGCGGCCCGAAGGACTGCGCCAGTTCGTGCCCGATCGCGTCCAGCGGGACCGGGGGGACCCGCTGGATCCGGTGCGGCTCGGGCATCGGCACCCGCTGCGGGTGGGCGTGCGCCGGGGCGCTCGCCACCTGGTGCAGCTCACCGAGGTGGGTCAGCAGGTGCTGGACGCCCGCGCGACGGCTCGCGTGGTCCGTGCCATAGGGGGCGGTGCTGCTGATCCGCACCTGGGGCCAGGTCTCGCGGATCATCCGGGCGCAGTAACCACCCGGCAGATCGCACGACTCCAGCTCCGTGTGCAGTTCCAGCACCGCCTGCGGAGGCACGCCGAGGGCGCGCAACTCGTGCAGGATCTGCCACTCCGGGTGCGGTGTGCCGGGCGCGGAGCGGCGGATCAGCTGCTGCTCGGAACCGTCCGGCGCGCGGTAGCGGAGCACGGCCAGGTAGCCGGGGCCGACGGTGGGCACCCCGGTGGGCGGCAGCGGCTGCGGCGGGTGAGGGTAGCCGTACGCGGGCGGCTGCGCCGCCGCCGGTCCGGGCGCCACCGGTCCGGGCGGCGGGGGCGGAGGCGCGGTCCGGCCTCCCGCGTCCGGGCGGGACAGCACTGTCGCGGCGTGGTGCACGTCGCCGGCTGCCGGCTTCGGCGGTGCGGGCGGGCCGGGCGGGTCGTTCGCTGGCAGTGCCTGCACGAGCTGCGTGGGCACGTACCCGGCGGCCGGGGTGCCGGGCACCCCCGGGCCGGGCGGCGGCGGGGGCGGCCCGGGCGGGGCCGCCTTCACGGTCTCGGCGGCGGCCAGGTCGGCGGCGCCGGCGTTCGGCCCGGGCGCCGGCCGGGGCGGCGGGGGCGCGGCGTCCGGGCGGGACGGCATCGCCGCGGCGTGGTGAGCGTCCCCTGCCCCGGGCCGCGCGGGTGCGGACGGCGCGGGCGGCGGCGGGGGCGGGCCGCCGAACGGCGCGGGCGGCGGGGGTGGGGGCGGAACCGCTGTCCCGGCGCCGGGGTGGCCGTGACCGCCCTGTGTCCGGGGCTGCGGCAGCGGTGTCCCGGTCCCGGACACCCCCGGCAGCCGCTCGGTGCCCGCGTCGGCGTTCGCCGTGGCCGACGGGGTGTGGGCGTCGTCCGAGTCGCTGATCGGCGGCGCGTACACGGTCGCCGGCGGCGGCACGGACGCGCCGGCACCCCCGCTGTCGTTGGCGTCCCGCCACACCGCGGGCGGCGGGGTCGGCGCGCCGCTGTACGGAATCGGGGCCGGGGTCGGGGTCGGGGTCGGGACGTACGGCTGAGTGGGCGTCGCCGGCCCGGGCGCGGTGACGGGGGCCGGGGCGGGCGCGGGCGGCGGCGTGGTGACCGGCGTGGCGGCGGTGCCGCCGAAGGCGGCGTCCGCTCCCCCGCGGCTGCCGGGGATGCCGAGGCGGTCGGCGGCGTCCTGCAGCCACTGCGGCGGGCTCAGCAGGAAGGACGTCGCCTCCAGGTCGATCCGCCGGGGCGGCTCCGGCACGGCGTCGGCGATCGCGTCGGCCGCGGTGCCGTAGGCCTCCTCCCAGCGGCGGACGATCTCCCCCACGGGCAGTGCGGGCCAGAGCGTCGCCTCGCCGCTGTCGCGTGCGATGACGATGCGGACCTCCCCGTCGTCCGCGGTCGGACCGTCCTCCCTCGGCTCGGACCACACCACGAAGCCCCGGTCGAACTCCCGCACCCGCACCTCGCGCGCGAGGTGGCCGGGGACGCCGGCGTTGATCCACTCCTCGGCGCGCTCCTGCGCCTGCGCGAACGTGACCATCTGCCGCCTCACCCCTCCACCGGGACGGCGCGGGCGAAGCCGCCGTCCACCATCAGGCGCGCCACCGTAGCCAGCTCCGGCGGATCGCCCGCGAGCGCGGCCAGGAAGGCGTCGAAGTCCTCGCCGCAGGGCAGCAGGAGCACGGCGGCCCGCTCCTCGGTGGAGCCGAAGGCGCCCTCGGCGTCCCGCACGTCGTCGTACGGGCACAGCCACATCGAACCCCGGTCGGCGCCCTGCGCCTTCACCGCGAGCACACCGCCCTGGACGTAGGAGATCGCCAGGTAGTCCTTGGTGAGGTGGTCACGCAGGCATTTGTTGACGTAGACCAGGTCGTTGGCGGCCGCCTCGTCCCGCACGGTGAAGAAGGGCTGGTCGATGAGGAGTCCCAGCATGGGGAGCAGGGCCACACCGCGCGGCGCGCTGCCGCCCGCCGCCTTGAGGAAGGTGCGGTACGCGCCGGGCAGCCGGTAGCCGAGCTCCTCCTCGACGTCCCGCACCTGCTGCTCGGTGACGGCGACCGCGTCCTTGCGCAGGCCGAAGTGGACCGGGCGGGTCTCCTGCAGCGGCCGGGTGCCGCGCTTGTCGTGGTCGGCGGAGGCAGTGGTGGCCAGGCCGCCGTGGTGCCGCAGCAAGGACTTGACCTCGGCGGGGATGAGTTCCAGACGGCGGCTGCCGGCGACGTGGTGCCAGGTCCACCCGTGCGGAGTGGCGACGGGGGAGAGGCTGTCCCACAGCTCGTGACCGGCGGCGTGCAGCGCGGCGTTGGCCGACACGTAGTCGGTGAGCCGGAGTTCGTCGATGCCGAAGCCGTCCGGCGGCTCGGCGATCTCGGCCGCCGCGCGGGCGTAGGGCGAGAAGTCGGGGTAGCCGCGCTCGTCCACGCGTACGCCCTGCGGGTGGCGGGCGCGCCGCACCGGGTCCGGGAAGTGCACGATCTGACCGGCGTAGGCCGCGTTCGGTGGCGCGACCCGGTAGCCGGGCCGACCTGTCGTCATTGCGGATGCCCCCATGCTGAATGCGGTGTTGGGCACAGCCTAGGGGGTGTGCACAAGGTACTTCCCCTGGTTCCGGCACGGAAGGGGGCGAGCTCGGTCGCGTTCTGCGGGCGGCGCGGCCACGCGGTCGACGGGGCCGCCGACTCACCTGTGAGAGCGCGCACGTGAGTCGTCGGCAGCAGGCGGCGGTGGCCGTGTCCCGGCCGGTCCGCTGGGGGCCTCGGCGCTCCTCCCGCCCACGCCGGCGCTACTATCCGTAGAACCACAGGCCAACGCAAGGAGTATCGCTCGCGGGAGTTCGTTACCTGTGTCTCCCAGATGCCATGACATCTGGCACAAAATAAACCTCTCACCTCACAACCGACTTCCGTAACGCCTTGTCCGTTTGGCAGTCTTACGCGCATAGGGGGGCATCCTCCCCGTGAGGACGGATCGGAGGGCCGTACGAAGATGCTGACGAGGGATGCCGCGGACCCGCGGCTCAACTGGGCGCCAGGCGAGGCGCCCCCGCCACCGGTGCTGCGCCACCGGCGCGACGGCATCCTGCCGGCGGTGGCCGCCGCACTGTCCGTCCGGGGCGAGGTCCTCACCTGCACGGGCGTCAAGGCCGACCAGCCGCCCCCGCTGCACCCGCTCGTCCAGGACGTCCTCGACGCCCTCCCCCGCGCACAGCGTGAGCGCTTCGCCGGGCGCTGTCCCGAGCCGGTACTGCTGTCCCGCCACCTCACCACCGTCGACGGATCGCGCAGCAAGCGCGCCGCGCGCAAGCCGCTGACGAACGGCGAGGCCCGCAAGGCCCTCAAGGGCGCCGAGCTCACCGCCCGCCGCATACGCGAGGACGGCGACCCCGCCCACGGCGCCTACGCCCCGCCCTGCCGCTCCTGCCAGGCGCTGCTCGCGCACTTCGGCGTCCGTGCCTTCGACCCGGGAGCCCGCACCGCATGACCTCGGCACGTTTCCCCGCCGGTGTGGCCGCCGCCCTGCGCTCCGCCGGCTGGCAGCCCGGCCGCTGGGACATCCGCCAGGCCGAGGTCTGGGCCGACACGCTCCGCGCCTACGTCTCCCCCGGCGGACACCGGCACAGCGTCTTCCCGGCCGCCGTCGAGGCCTGGGCCGAGTTCGGCGGCCTGACCGTACCGGCCGCCCCCTCCCCCGGCCGCCCCATCGCGCCCGTCGCGGTCCACGTGGACCCGCTCCACGGGCTGCACATGGCCCGCACACTCGGCGACCTGGGCAGGGCGCTGGAAACGGAAGTCGCGCCTCTCGGGGAGGAGTCCGCCGGACAAGGGCAGTTGGCGATCGACGCGGAGGGACGCGTCTACTGCATCGACCACACCGGCGACTACTACATGGGCCCGAGCATCGACGCGGCGCTGGAAGCCCTCACGACGGGCTCGCGCCCGCACCGCCTCACGACCTGACCGCAGGGCGGGGCAGAGCGGCGGCCGGGACAGGTCGGCAGTGCCGGTGGTTCGGCTGCGGCGGCACGCCCACCGCTTCGCACCCCCAGGCACGAGAAACCGGCGGTGGCCGGGGCACGCGCGGCGGCATCCCGCCTGCCCGTGCCGAAGCCTGACGCCGGTGTGAACCGGACGGACGGCAGGTGGACGACGTAGACGGCGACGGACCCGCGAGGGGTGCGGACGGTGGCGCGCAGGGCGCGCGGCCGCCGGGCGCGATGGCGACCGCGCGGGCGCCGGTCAGGGGGAGCGGCCCCACAGGCCGACCGTGTCTGCACCACGTGACGGGGATGGTCGACGCGCAGCGCCGCGTCGTACGCCGGTGCGTTGTCGCCCTGTCCCTCCAGGGCCACCGGCCCCGGAGGCCGCACCCACCGGCAGCACGCCCACCGGGCCCTCACTCCACCAGCCCACTCGCCCCATCCGGCCCATCCGGCCCATCCGCCCACCAGGCCGACCCGGCCCCGGCCACCCCCGCCGCGGCGTCACGCGGGAAGCATCGCGGAGACGCGGAACCCGCCCTCGCCCGTCGCGCCGGCGGCGAACCCCCCGCCCAGCGCGGTGACCCGTTCCCTCATGCCGACCAGTCCGTTGCCCCCGCTGGGCAGCACGAGCGCGGGCTCCCCGTCGGAGGGCCCGTTCTGCACCAGGACCGCGACCTCCGCCTCGCGGTAGGCGAGGCGGATGCGGGCCCGCGCGCCGGGCGCGTGCTTGCGGACGTTGGTGAGCGCTTCCTGCACGACGCGGTAGACCGTGGCCTCGACCCGCGCCGCCAGGGGCCGCTCCTCCCCCTCCACCGTGAGGTCGACGTCCATCCCGGCGGCCCGCGACTCGTCGAGCAGCCCGCTGAGCTCCGCCAGGCACGGCCCCTGCTCGTCGTTCCCCTCGGCGTCCGCGGGCCGGCCCGCGGACGCGCCCGGCGACACGGGCGAGATCCTCACCGTCCCGTCCCGCGCGTCCCCTGCCTCCGCCGCGTCCGCCGCCGCCACGTCCACGCCCACCGGCGCGCCCGCCGGCGCCGCGGCCGTGGCCGGCTCGGCCCGCAGCACGCCCAGCATCTCGCGCAGTTCGTCGAGCGCCTGGCGCCCCATGTCCCCCAGCAGCTGCGCGCTGCCCGAGGCCTTCACCGGGTCCTTGACGGCGATCGCCTGGAGCGCGGCGGCGTGCACGACCATGAGGCTCACCCGGTGCGCGACGACGTCGTGCATCTCGCGCGCGATGCGCGTGCGCTCCTCCATGCGGGCACGCTCCGCTGAGCTCGCGGCCGTCTCGGCGAGCAGCGACAGCTCCCGCTCCAGGCCGTCCGCCCGTTCCCGCAGGCTCTCCACGAGGCGGCGGCGGGCGCCGACGTACAGGCCGAGCAGCACCGGCGGCGCGGTGACACCGACCGCCACGAGCACGGAGGTGAGGACGACCACGGCCAGCGGCGCGTGGTAGGCGGCGGTGCCGAGGTCCCCGTGCATCTCCAGGAAGGTGACGATCAGCATGCCGAGCGTGGTCATCCCCGACAGCACCGCGATGATCCGCCGCGGCACGTCGGAGGCGGCCAGGGTGTAGAGGCCCACGATGCTCAGCAGGAGCCCCATCTGGGCGGGTGTCACAGCGATGGCGACCAGGACGACCAGCACCGGCCAGCGCCTGCGGAGCACCAGCACCGAGCCGACCACGAGCCCGAACAGCGCCGCGACGCCCGGCGAGACCCCGGTCTTCTCCGCGAAGGCCGCGCCCTCCACGAGGCATTCCATGGCCGAGACGAAGGCCAGAACGACATCGAGCACCAGGCTGCGCCGCCTGGGCCACCACCACGGCCCGGCGGACTCCCGGCTTCCTCCGCCGGCCCCGTCCAGTACGTCTTCCCCCGTCGTACTCATACCGGCCAGCCTAGACGCGGGGCTGTCCGCCTGGCGGGCAGCCCCGGTCCGGGCGAAGGCCCCGGCCTATCCTTGGTGCCGTCGGACAGCGCGGTCCGGACATTGCCGCCGACCATCCACTGCACGAGGAGCCGCACCTGTGAGCAGCGCCGACAACACCACCGGCAGCGCCCCCCTCCGCGCGGACATCCGCCGCCTGGGAGACCTTCTCGGCGGGACACTCGTCCGGCAGGAGGGCCCGGAGCTCCTCGATCTGGTCGAGAAGGTGCGGGCACTGACCCGCAGCGACGGCGAGGCCGCCGCCGCCCTGCTCGGCGAGACCGATCTGGAGACCGCGGCCAAGCTGGTACGGGCGTTCTCCACCTACTTCCACCTCGCGAACGTCACCGAGCAGGTGCACCGCGGCCGTGAACTGCGCTCGCGCAGGGCGGTCGACGGAGGGCTGCTGGCCCGTACGGTCGACCTGCTCAAGGACGCCGACCCGGAGCACCTGCGCCAGACGGTGCGCAACCTCAACGTGCGCCCCGTCTTCACCGCGCACCCCACCGAGGCGGCCCGCCGCAGCGTGCTGAACAAGCTGCGGGTGATCGCCGCCCTGCTGGAGGAGTCCAGCACGGCCGGCGGCGACCGCCGCCGCAGCGACCTTCGGCTGGCCGAGAACATCGATCTGCTCTGGCAGACCGACGAACTGCGGGTCGTGCGCCCCGAACCCGCCGACGAGGCGCGCAACGCCATCTACTACCTGGACGAGTTGCACGCCGGCGCGGTCGGCGACGTGCTCGAGGACCTGGCGGTCGAGCTCGACCGGGTCGGCGTGCCGCTGCCCGCGGAGACCCGCCCGCTGACCTTCGGCACCTGGATCGGCGGCGACCGGGACGGCAACCCCAACGTGACCCCGCAGGTCACCTGGGACGTGCTGATCCTGCAGCACGAGCACGGCATCACCGACGCCCTGGCGCTGGTCGACGAACTGCGCGCGGCGCTGTCCAACTCGATCCGCAACTGCGGCGCCTCCCCCGAGCTGCTGGCCGACCTGGAGGAGGACCTGCGGCGCCTGCCGGAGATCAGCCCCCGCTACAAGCGGCTGAACGCGGAGGAGCCCTACCGCCTCAAGGCCACCTGCATCCGGCAGAAGCTGCTCAACACCCGGGAGCGGCTGGCCGCCGGCACACCGCACGTGCCCGGCCGCGACTACCTCGGCACCACCGGCCTCCTGGCCGATCTGCGGCTGCTGCAGGACTCGCTGCGCGCCAACCGCGGCGAGCTGATCGCCACCGGCCGGCTGGACCGGACCATCCGCACGATCGCCGCCTTCGGCCTGCAACTGGCCACGATGGACGTCCGCGAGCACGCCGACGCCCACCACCACGCCCTGGGCCAGCTCTTCGACCGGCTGGGCGAGGAGTCCTGGCGGTACGCGGACATGCCGCGGGACTACCGGCGCAAACTGCTCGCCAAGGAGCTGCGGTCGCGGCGTCCGCTGGCGCCCTCCCCCGCGCCGCTGGACGCCGCGGGGGCGAAGACGCTGGGCGTCTTCCACACGGTGCGGGAGGCCTTCGAGCGGTTCGGGCCGGAGATCGTCGAGTCGTACATCATCTCCATGTGCCTGGGCTCCGACGACGTCTTCGCGGCGGCGGTGCTGGCCCGTGAGGCCGGGCTGATCGACCTGCACGCGGGCGTCGCCAAGATCGGCATCGTGCCGCTGCTGGAGACCACCGACGAGCTGAAGGTCGCCGACCGGCTGCTCGACGAGATGCTCTCCGACCCCTCCTACCGCAAGCTCGTCTCGCTCCGCGGCGACGTGCAGGAGGTCATGCTGGGCTACAGCGACTCGTCGAAGTTCGGCGGCATCACGACCTCGCAGTGGGAGATCCACCGGGCGCAGCGCCGGCTGCGCGACGTGGCGCACCGCCACGGGGTGCGGCTGCGGCTGTTCCACGGCCGCGGCGGCACGGTCGGCCGGGGCGGCGGCCCGACGCACGACGCGATCCTGGCGCAGCCGTGGGGCACGCTGGAGGGCGAGATCAAGGTGACCGAGCAAGGCGAGGTCATCTCCGACAAGTACCTGATCCCGTCCCTGGCGAGGGAGAACCTGGAACTGACGGTCTCGGCCACGCTGCAGGCCTCGGCGCTGCACACCGCGCCCCGGCAGTCCGAGGAGGCGCTGTCGCGCTGGGACGCGGCCATGGACGTGGTCTCCGACGCCGCGCACGAGGCGTACCGGCGGCTGGTGGAGGATCCGGACCTGCCGGCGTACTTCTTCGCCTCCACCCCGGTGGACCAGCTGGCCGAGCTGCACCTGGGCTCGCGCCCCTCGCGCCGCCCGGACAGCGGGGCCGGCCTGGACGGGCTGCGGGCCATCCCGTGGGTGTTCGGCTGGACGCAGTCGCGGCAGATCGTGCCCGGCTGGTTCGGCGTGGGATCAGGCCTCAAGGCCGCCCGCGAGGCGGGCCTGGAGGCGGACATCGCCGAGGCGTACGAGCAGTGGCACTTCTTCCGGAACTTCCTGTCCAACGTCGAGATGACGCTGGCCAAGACGGACCTGCGGATCGCCGGGCACTACGTCGACACCCTGGTGCCGGACGAGCTCCGGCACGTCTTCGACGCGATCAAGGCCGAGCACGAGCTGACGGTCGCCGAGGTGCTGCGGATCACCGGTGAGGACGCGCTCCTGGACGCGCAGCCGGTGCTCCAGCAGACCTTCCGGATCCGGGACGCCTACCTGGACCCGATCTCCTATCTGCAGGTGGCGCTCCTGCACCGGCAGCGCGAGGCCGCCGCGCGGGGCGAGGAGCCCGACCCGCTGCTCGCCCGCGCGCTGCTGCTGACGGTCAACGGCGTGGCGGCGGGGCTGCGCAACACCGGCTGACCTGGCCCCTCTGGACACGGCGAGGGCGGTGCCTCCCCGCAGGGGGAGGTACCGCCCTCGCCGTCGCGCCGGGGCGTCGCCCGCGACGGCGTCAGTTCTTGCGGTGGCCGATCAGGCGGGGCCTGGGCTCCAGTCCGGACAGCCCGTTCCAGGAGAGGTTCACCAGATGGGCGACGACCTCCGCCTTCTTGGGCTTCTGGGCGTCCAGCCACCACTGCCCGGTGAGCGCGACCATCCCGACCAGCGCCTGCGCGTAGAGCGGGGCGAGCTTGGCGTCGAAGCCGCGCTGCTTGAACTCCATGCCCAGGATGTCCTCCACCTGGGTGGCGATGTCACTGATCAACGAGGCGAAGGTGCCGGTCGACTGGGCGACCGGCGAGTCCCGGACGAGGATCCGGAAGCCGTCGGTGTCCTGCTCGATGTAGTCGAGCAGGGCGAAGGCGGCCTCTTCCAGCAGTTCCCGGGGGTGGCCACCGGTCAGGGCACCGGTGACCATGTCCAGCAGGCAGCGCATCTCACGGTCCACGACGACGGCGTAGAGGCCTTCCTTGCCGCCGAAGTGCTCGTACACGACCGGCTTGGACACGCCCGCCTTGTGGGCGATCTCCTCGACGGAGGTGCCCTCGAAACCGCGTTCGGCGAAGAGCGCGCGCCCCACGTCGAGGAGTTGCTCGCGGCGTTCCTTGCCCGTCATGCGCACCCGCCGGGTACGCCGCGACGGTGCGCCGTCGCTGCCCCTGCTGCTACTTCTGCCGTCGCTCACCCGCCCATCATGCCGCTTCGCCGACGTCCTCCCGGCGGCGGGCCGCGATGCGGTCAGCGCTCGGCCACCGTACGTCACTGGCCCAGCCGAGGAGTTCGAACCAGCGGATGATGCGGGCGCTGGAGTCGATCTGGCCGCGCAGCACCCCGTGCCGGGCAGCGGTGGGGTCGGCGTGGTGCAGGTTGTGCCAGGACTCGCCGCAGGACAGCACGGCCAGCCACCAGACGTTGCCCGACTTGTCGCGGGAGCGGAAGGGGCGCTTGCCGACCGCGTGGCAGATCGAGTTGATCGACCAGGTGACGTGGTGCAGCAGGGCCACGCGGACCAGGGAGCCCCAGAAGAAGGCGGTGGCCGCACCGGTCCAGGACATCGTCGCCAGGCCGCCGATCAGCGGCGGGAGCAGCAGGGAGACCGTCGTCCACAGCCAGAAGTCGCGGCTGATCCGGCGGATCGCCGGGTCCTTGATCAGGTCGGGGGCGTACTTGTGCTGGGGGGTCTGCTCCTCGTCGAACATCCATCCCATGTGGGCCCACCACAGGCCCTTGAGCAGGGCGGGGACGGTCTCGCCGTACCGCCAGGGGCTGTGCGGGTCGCCTTCGGCGTCGGAGAACTTGTGGTGCCTGCGGTGGTCGGCGACCCAGCGCACGATCGGCCCCTCGACCGCCATCGACCCGGCGATGGCCAGGGCGATCTTCAGCGGGCGCTTGGCCTTGAACGAGCCGTGCGTGAAGTGCCGGTGGAAGCCGATGGTGATGCCGTGGCAGCCGAGGAAGTACATCCCCACCATCAGCCCGAGGTCGAGCCAGCTCATGCCCCATCCCCAGGCGAGCGGGACGGCCGCGACAAGGGCGAGGAAGGGGATGCCGATGAAGAGTCCGAGGGTGATCTGCTCGAGCGACTGCTTCTTGTCACCACCGAGGGTGGCGCGGGGAGCGGGGGCCCCGCCGCCGGCACCGGGGTCCGGGGACTCGGTGATCACGTCGGTCTGTGTGGTCATGGTGGTCCCTCAATGAAGGTCGGGGGCTACGCCACCGTAACTTACGGCTTCGTAAGTATGGCAGCGCTAAGTTGCGGACGGCCAGAGCGCGCGTGTCGACGCTATGCGGCTCTTGTGAGATGTACCCACGTTCGTGGAGGGACAGCACCGGTCTTTCTCGTCGCACGGGAGGCGGCCAGTGCGGCATAGTGGTGGGGGCCGGCGGGGCAGGTGGACGGATATCCTGCTCGGCCGGGGCGTCCATCCGCTGTGGTGTAACGGCAGCACTGAGGGTTTTGGTCCCTTAAGTCCGGGTTCGAATCCTGGCAGCGGAGCGCGGGTGGAAGGGTCGCGGCGAGCGCCGCGACCCTTCCGCGTTCACCGCCCGAAACGCCCCGGTATCCTTCGGGTGACCATCACCCCACGCCGAGGAGCCCTTCCGTGAGCGCCCACCGCCCGGCTGCCGTCATCGTCCTTGCCGCGGGTGAGGGCACCCGTATGAAGTCCGCGACTCCCAAGGTCCTGCACGCGATCAGCGGCCGGACACTGGTCGGGCACGTCGTGGCGGCGGCCCGCGCGCTCGAGCCCGAGCACCTGCTGGTCGTCGTCGGCCACGCCCGCGAGCAGGTGACCGCCCACCTGGCCGAGACCGACGCGTCGGTCCGCACCGCCGTGCAGTACGAGCGGAACGGCACCGGCCACGCCGTCCGGGCCGGCCTCGCGGAACTCCCGGAGCTGACCGGCACGGTGGTGATCGCCGCAGGCGACACCCCGCTGCTCACCCCGGACACCCTGCGCGCGCTGGTCGAGGCGCACGCCGCCGACGGCAACGCCGTCACCGTGCTGACCGCCGAGGTGCCCGACCCGACCGGCTACGGCCGCATCGTCCGCGGCGACGACGGCTCGGTGCTCGCCATCGTCGAGCAGAAGGACGCCACCGACGAGCAGCGGGCGCTGCGTGAGATCAACTCCGGGGTGTACGCCTTCGACGCACAACTGCTCGCGGAGGCGCTGGCCAAGGTGACCACCGACAACGCCCAGGGCGAGGAGTACCTCACCGACACCCTCGGCATCCTGCGCGAGGCCGGCCACCGCGTCGGCGCCTCGGCCGCCGAGGACCACCGGGAGATCGCCGGCATCAACAACCGCGTACAGCTCGCCGAGGCCCGCCGCATCCTCAACGACCGGCTGCTGAACCGGGCGATGCTGGCCGGCGCGACGATCATGGACCCGGTGTCGACCTGGGTGGACGTCACGGTGGAGTTCGCACCCGACACCCTTGTACTGCCGAACACCCAGCTCTACGGCACGACCCGGCTCGCCCCGGGCGCCGAGGTCGGCCCCAACTGCACGCTGACCGACACATCGGTCGGCCCCGGCGCGACGGTGAGCAACACCGTGGCCGTGGGCGCGGAGATCGGCGAGGCCGCCACGGTCGGCCCCTACGCCTATCTGCGCCCGGGCACCCGGCTCGGCCCGAAGTCGAAGGCCGGCACCTACGTCGAGATGAAGAACGCCACCGTCGGCGAGGGCACCAAGGTGCCGCATCTGTCGTACGTCGGCGACGCGACGATCGGCGACCACACCAACATCGGCGCCGCCAGCGTCTTCGTGAACTACGACGGGCAGCACAAGCACCACACCACGATCGGCTCCCACTGCCGCACCGGCTCCGACAACATGTTCGTGGCCCCCGTGACAGTCGGGGACGGCGCCTACACCGCCGCGGGCTCGGTGATCACCAAGGACGTGCCGGCCGGTTCGCTCGCCGTCGCGCGCGGGCAGCAGCGCAACATCGAGGGCTGGGTGGCCAGGAAGCGGCCCGGCAGCGCCGCGGCCCACGCCGCCGAACAGGCCGCCCAGGCAGCCCCGGAGGTCTGACCGGCCACGCGGCTGACGGGGAGCGGAGGCGAAGTGGCCTTCCCCACGTGCGCGGTCGCGCCATGCAGCGCGTACCGTGTGAGGTGCACACAATTCCGCCAGCTCCCCTGACCGAAGGCGAAGCTGCGTTGAACACCAAGGAGACGGTGCAGTGACCGGGATCAAGACGACCGGTGAGAAGAAGCTCATGCTCTTCTCCGGCCGCGCACACCCCGAGCTCGCGGAGGAGGTGGCACGTGAGCTGGGCGTCAACCTTGTGCCGACGAAGGCCTTCGACTTCGCGAACGGCGAGATCTACGTGCGCTTCGAGGAGTCGGCGCGCGGCTCGGACGCCTTCGTCATACAGAGCCACACCGCTCCCATCAACAAGTGGCTCATGGAGCAGCTGATCATGATCGACGCGCTGAAGCGGGCCTCCGCCAAGCGCATCACCGTGGTCGTGCCCTTCTACGGCTACGCCCGCCAGGACAAGAAGCACCGCGGCCGCGAGCCGATCTCGGCCCGCCTTGTCGCCGACCTGATGAAGACCGCGGGCGCCGACCGCATCCTCACCGTCGACCTGCACACCGACCAGATCCAGGGCTTCTTCGACGGCCCGGTGGACCACCTGTTCGCGCTGCCGATCCTGGCGGACTACGTGGCCGCGAAGGTCGACCGCTCGAAGCTGACCGTCGTCTCCCCCGACGCCGGCCGGGTGCGCGTGGCCGACCGCTGGTGCGACCGCCTGGGTGCGCCGCTGGCGATCGTCCACAAGCGGCGCGACCCGGACGTCGCCAACCAGGTCACCGTGCACGAGGTGGTCGGCGATGTGCGCGGCCGCATCTGCGTCCTGGTGGACGACATGATCGACACCGGCGGCACCATCTGCGCCGCGGCCGACGCGCTGTTCGCCAACGGCGCCGAGGACGTCATCGTGACCGCCACCCACGGCGTCCTGTCCGGCCCGGCCGCGGACCGGCTGAAGAACTCCCGGGTCAGCGAGTTCGTCTTCACCGACACGCTGCCGACGCCGGGCGAGCTCCACCTGGACAAGATCACGGTGCTGTCGATCGCTCCGACGATCGCCAACGCGGTCCGCGAGGTCTTCGAGGACGGCTCCGTGACCAGCCTCTTCGAAGACGGGCACTGACACGGGCGCCCACCGCGCACCACGGTCGCGGGCCGCGTTGCGCGCCCACTGATCGATTTCCGGGGCGGCCTCCCCGCCGGGTAGACTCAGCGAGTTGCTCGGCGAGGGAGGCCGTCCGCGTCTGTGCGGGCCCTCCGTTATCGACGCGCTCCTCGCAAGTGGAACGGCCCGTCGTGGGCTGGGCGACCGACACGAGTCCCGTCGTCTCCACGAGGAGTGTGATCCCCATGTCCGAGGTCCAGATCACCGCGCAGGTGCGTACCGAGTTCGGCAAGGGCGCGGCCCGTCGCGTCCGCCGTGCCCACCAGGTCCCCGGCGTCATCTACGGCCACGGCGCCGAGCCCAAGCACGTCACCCTGCCCGGCCACGAGCTGCTGCTCGCCCTGCGCACCCCGAACGTCCTGATCAGCCTGGACATCGAGGGCGACGGCAAGGAGCTGGTCATCCCCAAGGCCGTCCAGCGCGACCCGCTGAAGGGCTTCCTGGAGCACGTGGACCTGCTCGCGGTCAAGCGCGGCGAGAAGGTCACCGTCGAGGTCGTCGTCAGCACCGAGGGCGAGCTGGCCCCGGGCGGCAACCTGCTGGAGCACGTCCTGAACTCGCTGCCGGTCGAGGCCGAGGCGACCCACATCCCCGACGGCGTCACCGTCTCCGTCGAGGGCCTGGAGGCCGGTACCTCCATCCTCGCCAAGGACATCCCGCTGCCCAAGGGCACCACGCTGGCCGTCGACGAGGACACCGTCGTCCTGCAGGTCGTCGCCGCCCAGGCCGAGGCTCCCGCCGAGGGCGAGGGCGCCGAGGGCGAGGGCGCCGAGGCCGCTGCCGAGTAAGAGGTCGCACGCGCTTCCCGGCCGCCGCCCCACTCCGCGAGGAGCGGGGCGGCGGTCCTGTTGAATGGACGGCATGAGCATGAGCGCAGCGGAAAGCGCCCCCGAGGGGCCCTGGCTGGTGGCGGGTCTGGGCAACCCCGGACCGGAGTACGCCGGCAACCGGCACAACATCGGCTTCATGGTCGCCGATCTGCTCGCCGAACGGATCGGCGGGCGCTTCAAGACCCACAAGAGCCGGTCCCAGGTCGTCGAGGGACGCATCGGCGGCCGCCGCGTCGTGCTGGCCAAGCCGATGACGTACATGAACCTCTCCGGCGGCCCGGTGACGGCGCTGCGCGACTTCTACAAGGTGCCGCTCGGCAACCTCGTCGCGGTGCACGACGAGTTGGACATCGACTACGCCACCCTGCGGCTGAAGATGGGCGGCGGCGACAACGGCCACAACGGCCTGAAGTCGATCACCAAGGCGCTCGGCCCCGAATACCTGCGGGTGCGCTGCGGCATCGGTCGCCCGCCGGGCCGGATGCAGGTCGCGGACTTCGTCCTCAAGGACTTCTCCTCGGCCGAGCGCAAGGAGCTCGAGTGGTTCGTGGACCGCGCGGCCGACGCGGTCGAGTCGCTCATCCGTGAAGGCCTGGAGAAAGCGCAGAGCACCTACAACGGGTGACCGGAGCGCGAGTTGACCGAGTGCCGGGCGATGGCCAAGGATCGCCCGCATGGTCAAACGGAGTCTTGCCCGCCGCACCGCCGAAAGCGTCCGGGGCCTGCTGCTGGTCGGCCGCATCGTCCTGCTGGGCGCACTGGTCCTGATCATGTTGGCGGCCGGAGTGTGGACCTCGTGGAAGACCGCCCAGCACGTCATGCTCACCAAGGGCCGCGAGCAGGGCACCATGACGGTCTCCGCCTGCGGCCCCGGCACCTGCACCGGGCCCTTCGTGCCCGAGGGCCTCGGCTCGCCCCGGGACGAGGTGACGATCGACAAGGCGGTCACCCACCGCACCGGCGAGCGGATACCGGTGGCGGTCAAGCCCGGCACGGACGACGTCGTGCGCAGCGGGCTCCCCGGCGTGCTGCACGCCTGGATTCCGCTGGGCGGCGCTCTCCTGCTGGCCGCGCTGGTCCTGGCCGGGGGTCTGCGCTGGCCGCGCACTGCCTGGACCGCCGCCGCGGCCGGCGCCGCGCTCCTCGGGGCGGCCTTTCTCACCTCGTGAGGGCGGGTGGCCTGATCGTTATCCCGCATCCATGGGGCATAGGGGACGCCGTGTGATCAATGGGCACGGAGCTTTCTTGACGTGTCGGTGATCGACAGAGGAATCTGGGCACCTCCCCCCGCATTCCGTCTTTCACACCTTGAAGGTGGTATGCCCATGCGCGCCCTCACCACGGCGTGCGCGGCGACGGTGGCCCTGGCAGCGTCCGCGCTGTTCGCCCCCGCCGCCCTCGCGCACAACGCTCCCGGCGACAACGGCAATGTGAAGATCCACGACGCGAAGACCGGCGAGGAGCTCCACCAGAACGAGCCGCACGTCTGCACCTTCTATCTCGACGGCTTCCGCTTCGACGGCGCCCAGCAGGCCGACTGGCACATCGAGCGGTGGTCCCCGACCGGCGGTGACAAGGGCGAGACGGTGAAGTCCGGCTCGCTGGCCCTCGACGGTTCCGGACACGAGCGCACGGAGGACCAGGCCCTCCCGGACGGCCACTACAAGCTCTTCTGGAACTTCGACGGGGAGCACGGCAAGGCCAAGCACAAGGTGTTCTGGGTCGACTGCGCGGACGACGGCGAAGGCGACGGCGGCACCGGGACGCAGCCTCCGGGCTCCGCCTCGCCGACCGCCTCGCAGCCGCCCACCGGCTCGGCGTCCCCCACGGCCCCGCAGCCGCCCGCCGCTTCCGGGGCGCCGTCGGCGTCCGCTCCGGGAACCGGTGAGCAGCCGAACGGCTCGGCCCCCGCCACCGCGGCCCCGTCCGGCACGGACTCCACCCCGGCGGGCTCCCCCGGCGCCTCCGACACGTCCGGCACGGAGGGCGGCGGGTTGGCCGAGACCGGCGCGCAGGTCGGCGGCCTCGCCCTCGGCGCGCTGCTGCTGGTGGGCGCGGGCGCCGTGCTGGTGACGCGCCGCCGCAAGGGCGCCGCGCAGCACTGACCGGGCGGATACGCGCCGGCCGCGCCGGTCCCCCGCAGGGGACCGGCGCGGCCGGCGCTTCACACGGCGCCGACGGGCTCGAGGAACTCCAGACGGTTGCCGCACGGGTCGTCGGTGTAGAAGCGGCGGTGTCCCGGCAGGGCGCCGTCCCAGACGACCACGGCGCCACGGGCCTCCAGCCGGTCCGCGTAGGCCTCGATGCCGCTGACCCGCAGGCCCGGATGGGCCTTCCGCGCGGGGCGGAAGTCCTCCTCGACGCCGATGTGCAGCTGGACCGGGCCGGCGGCGAACCAGCAGCCGCCGCGGGCGGCGAGTACCGGCGGCTTGGGGACCTCGCTCATCCCCAGGACCCCCGCATAGAAGGCGCGCAGGGTCTCCTCGGAGCCGGGCGGGGCGGCGAGCTGGACATGGTCGAGGGCGGTGATCACCGGGGTCATCTCGCTTTCCGTGCCACGGCGAAGATCCGCCGGAAGGGGAAGACGGTGCCGTGCGGCCCCGCCGGATAGGCCTTGCGCAGCAGGTCCCGGTACTGGTCGAGGAACTCGGCGGTGGCCTCGGGGTCGGCCTCCAGGGCGGTCAGCACAGGGCGCAGCGCCGTCCCCTTGGTCCATTCGAGGACCGCGTCCTCGCCCTGCAGGAGCTGCACATAGGTGGTCTCCCAGACGTCGACGTCCACCTCGATCTCGGGGATCTCGATCAGCCGTTCCAGGTAGTCGGCGGGCTGGAGGATGTGGACATAGCGCCGGCCGTGGCCGTCGCCGAGGCGGTCCCGCCAGGCCGGGGAGTCGCAGAGGTCGCCCAGCAGCGCGTGACTGGGCGAGGTGAAGTTGCCGGGGACCTGGAAGGCGAGGACGCCACCGGGGGCGAGGTGCTCCACCCAGAGGGGGAAGCGCTCGGCGTGGCCCTCCACCCACTGCAGGGCGGCGTTGGAGACGATCAGGTCGTAGGTGTCGTCGGGTGTCCAGTGGGCGGCGTCGGCGGCACGGAAGGTCAGGCTGCCGCCGCCGGGGGTGGGACCCTCGTGGGCGCGTGCCGCCTCCAGCATCTCGGCGGAGCTGTCGAGACCGGTGATGCGGGCGCCGGGCCAGCGCTGCGCGAGGAGGGCGGTCACATTGCCCGGGCCGCAGCCGATGTCGGCTATCCGCGGGCCGGCCGAGGGGAGCTCGGGTATCCGTGCCAGCAGATCGTGGAAGGGCCGGGTGCGGTGGGTGGAGTGACGCAGATACTGCTGGGGGTCCCAGTCTGTTGCTGTGGACATGTTTCGAACTCCCTGGCGAGGACGCATCTCTTCTGCCGCCGACCTTGCCCACAAGCTCGCCGGGCTAATCTCTTGACATCAAGAGACTTCATGTCGACACAACCACTACACTGATCCTCATGGAGGACGAGGTCGATCGGCTGGTCGCTGCGTGGCGCCGGGAGCGCCCTGACCTCGACGTCGAGCCACTCGAGGTGCTCAGCCGGGTCAGCAGGCTGGCGCGGCACCTGGACCGGGCCCGCAGGCTCGCGTTCTCCGAGCACGGTCTCGAGCCCTGGGAGTTCGACGTGCTCACCTCCCTGCGCCGCGCGGGGGCGCCCTACCAGCTCTCCCCCGGAGCGCTGCTGACCCAGACGCTGGTCACCTCCGGCACGATGACCAACCGGATCGACCGGCTCGCCAAGAAGGGGCTCGTGGAGCGGCTGCCCGACCCGTCGGACCGGCGCGGTGTCCTCGTACGGCTCACCCCGGAGGGGCGGGACCGCGCAGACCAGGCCCTGGCGGGCCTGCTGGCCCAGGAGCGGGCCATCCTCGCGCAGCTCACCGGCCGCCAGCGCGGGGAACTCGCGAATTTGCTCCGACAGTTGACCGCGCCGTTCGACAACATCCCCGGCTGACGCCCGGCGACGCGGCGTGACGCCCCTGGGAATGATCACGGACGGCCACGCTCCGCCACCAGTTGCGCACACAAAGTGGCGCACTTAGCGTGATGACCGTGAACGCCGCATAAAGGCTCAAATGGGCACATGTGCGGCTGCCGGCGCACCACATTCCGACAACGTCAAGTGGAAGGCGGTCGGGGCGCGTCCGGCTTCCATTTCCCTGGACCCCGCCGGGTCCCGCTCCACCTTGGAGATGCAGATGACTCTGCACACCCGCGCAAGCAAGATAGCCGCAACCGCGGTGACCGGCGCCTTGGCCGGCACCCTCGCCATCGGCACCATGGGCACTGCCTTCGCCACCGACGGCCGGCCTGCCGCCGGGGTGCCTGCCGCTCCGGGACCGGACGGCCAAAGTGAACTCGTTTCCCCATCGGAGCGTCTCCGCGACCTGTCCCGTGAAGTGGCGGTGTCCTCCGCACGCTCCCCCCACGCGGCCCTGTTCCAGGGCCGCGTCGTCGCCCGTACGGGGCTGCGCGTCCGCAGCGGACCGGGCGTCCAGTACCCCAGCGTCGGCGTCATCCCCTACAACGCCCTGGTGGCCATCGTCTGCAAGTCCATGGGCAGTCCCATCGCCGGCAACCCACGCTGGTACCAGCTGAGCGGCAACTACTGGGCCTGGTCCTCGGCCCGCTTCGTCGCCAACGTCGGCCCGGCGCCGGGCTGGTGCAGCGGCGTCGGAGGCGTCGGTGGCGTCGGAGGTGTCGGAGGTGTCGGAGGCGTCGGAGGCGTCGGAGGCGTCGGCGGGATCGCCGGCCCCGGCATCGTGGGCGTCCCCGGCGTCATCGGTGGGATCGGTGGCGTCGTCTGCCGCGACAACGGGCGCGGCGGCCGCGATCACGGCCGCGGCGACCAGCGCTTCAACGGCGTGGACGACCCGTTCCGCGATGCCGACCGTGCCGAGGAGGCCCTGGACAGCGTCGCCCTCGCCAAGCGCAGCGACGGCCCCGGCGGCAACGGCCGCGGTGGCGTCGGCGGAATCGGCGGGCCCGGCGTCATCGGTGGGCCCGGCGTCATCGGTGGGCCCGGCATCGTCGGCACTCCCGGCGTCGTCGGCGGCGTGGGCGGAGTGGGCGGAGTGGGCGGCCCCGGCGTCGTCGGCGGCCCCGGCGTCGTGGCTCCCGGTGGCGTCGGAGGCGTCGGCGGGATCGCCGGCCCCGGCTTCGTCGGCGGTCCCGGTGGGATCGGCGGCGTGGGCGGAGTGGGCGGCCCCGGCTTCGTCGGCGGCCCCGGCATCGTGGCTCCCGGTGGCGTCGGAGGCGTCGGAGGCGTCGGCGGGATCGCCGGCCCCGGCTTCGTGGGCGCTCCCGGCTTCGTGAGCGGCCCCGGCTTCAACGGCGGCTTCAACGGCGGCTTCAACTGCCGTGACAACGGCCGCGGCGGCAACGGCCGAGGCGACAACCGCGGCGACAACGGCCGCGGCGGCAACGGCCGGGGCGACAACCGCGGCGACGACAGCCGCGACCCCTTCGACGAGGCCGGTGACAGCCGCCGGGGCGACAGCAGCCGCGACCCGTTCGACGGCCTCAATGACCGCGGTCAGGACAACGGTCAGCATCGTGACCGTGCCAACGACCGTGACACCAGCCGCTCGACGCCGGCCAAAACCGACGTCGGCGGTGAATAACCGCGGGTATCCGCGGTGACCCGGCGGGTCGCTCTCCCCGATAGCGGGGAGAGCGATCCGCCGTTCACCGGGCCGTCAGACGTGCTGAACGGAGGGCGGTGACCCCACCCGTCCACTCTCCCCGTCGGCCGGCGGCACCCCGGCCCGCCGGGCCAGCGCCACGGCGGCCAGCGTCGAGTGCACGCCCAGCTTGCCGAGCACGTTCTGCATGTGGGTGCGGACGGTGTGCGGCGACAGGTACAGCCGTTCCGCGACAGCCTTGCGGCCCAGGCCGGCCACCATGCAGCGCAGCACCTCCTGCTCGCGCGGAGTCAGCGACTCCACCAGCCGCTCGCTCTCCGTACGGTGCCGGCGGGCGGTGGTCAACTCCCGCAGCACGCCGGTCAGCAGCGCGGGCGGCAGATGCGTCTCGTCCCGCAGGACGCCGCGCATGACGGCCAGCAGCCGGGACAGCGAGCAGTCCTTGGCGACCCAGCCGGAGGCTCCGGCCTGCAGGGCGCGGGCCGCGCGGCGCGCGTCGTCCCGCTCCGCCAGCACGACAGTCCGGGTGCTCGAGTGGTCGGACCGCACCCGTTCCACCAGGGCGATGCCGTCGAGGCCGGTTTCTGCGGCGCTGTCGGACGCGGACGGCGGGGCGGCCCTCGGCGCGCCCGGCACGCGGCCTCCTGCGGCGGTCGCCGCCCCGAGGTCGGCGTCGACCAGCAGCACGTCGTAGCGGCGGCCGTCGGAGGCCGCGCGTTCCAGGCAGCGCTGGGCGGCCGCCCCGCTGCCCGCGGCCGAGACGTCGACGTCGGGTTCGGCCGCGAGGGCGGCCGCGAGCGATTCGGCGAAAATGCGGTGGTCGTCGACGACGAGAACGCGGATTCGTCCCACGGGCCCCACTCCCGGAATTCGGCACTTACCCCCACGGACGAGGTCGATGGCACGGAGGGCCGGTACCTGGCACGGACGCCGCATGCCGCCGGTCCGGCAGCCGCCCCCAACCAGGTGCCGACCCCTGTGTCTCGCCCCCTGATGCCGCCGGCCCCCACCGGCGTTGCCAAAAGCGTAGGGGCAGCGGCAGACATAGGCGCGCGAATGGAGAAACTGGCGGTTCGGACTTCCCTGGGATCGTGCCAGGCCGTGCCCCCAGGTGCCGTTTTCCACAGCGGTGGACGATGAACGGCGCGCGGAGCTCCGGCAGCGGCTGCGGGCTTCCCCACGGCGGAGGCACCCGCGCTCGCGTCGATGCGCGGCACGGGACGCGGATCGTGACTCCCCGTCCATGTCCATGACGTGGCCGAGGGAGGGGGTGACCTGCGGTCTCGCCGTGTGGGATCTCATCCGTCGTACCACGGCAGCTCAGCGCTGACCACCGTCGATCTGGCCACGGGGGAAGGCGGTCGCCTCGACGCACGCCGGTAGCATCCGAAGTAGGATAAAGGGCATGAGTGAGCCCACCCAGAAGTACTCGATCACGATGCCCCGGGACATCGCCGAAGCCGCCCGCGCCCGCAGCGGCCCCTCCGGCCTGTCCGCCTACGTCGCCGCCGCCGTCGCCCGCCAGATCGAGCGTGACAATCTCAACGACCTCATTCAGGTCGCCGAGGCAGAACACGGTCCCATCACCGAGGACGAGGTGCAGGCGCTGCGCGACCAGCTCCACGAGGCACGCGCACAGCAGACCGGCGACGAGGCGAGCGCGGCGTGACACGCTCCGCCCCGGGCGGCACGCTGGTACTCGACAGCGAGGGGCTGGCCAAGGCCGTGCTGCGCGACCGCACCGTCACCGCTTGGCTCGCCCTGGCACGCGCCGACGACCTGCGTGTGATCACGTCAGCGGCCACCCTGGTGGAAGTCGTCCACCCGGGCATCAACCGCCCGGCGCTGGAGTGGACACTCTCCCGCCTCGTCGTGGAGCCGGTCACCGACGCAGTCGCGCGCCATGCCGCCGCCCTGCTCACCGATGCCGGCCTGCACGGGCACAAGTACGCCGTCGACGCCATGCTCAGCGCGACCGCCCTCACCGCCCCGGGGCCCGTCACCGTGCTCACCTCCGACCCGGAAGATCTCACGGCCCTCTGCGGAACACGCGCCACTGTCATCAAGGTCTGAAGCCCAGGCACGGAATGACAGGCACGGAATGAAGGGCCACGCAAGGAGGCGGACCGCGGACGGGAAGGGTTGGGCCGGGCCCCTTGGGCAGGTGCGGCCGAGTTCGCAGCCGGGGTTCAGGCGCCGGGACCGCACACCGCCGAGAAGCGCAGCCCCACCGCCCCTCCCCGGCCGCAGCCCGCGTTCGCGCGCCCGAAGGGCGCGAGACGGCGGGAGAGCCGAACCGCCACCGCCGCCGCAGCACTCCGCCCCGCCCACCCGGCCCCACCGGCCCGGCTGTCGGCAGGCAGCGCTGCGCGCCCCGAAGGGCGGGAGAGGACGGGAGGCCCGGTACGGACCCCCCGCCCCCTCACGTGCTCACACCAGTCGGCGTGCTCCCGCGGACGGCACCGCGGTGAAGACCCGCGGCTCGCGGTGGCCGGCCGTGGCGAAGGCGGCGGCGATCGCCTCGGCGGTCTTCTCCGCCGCGGACTCCTCCACCAGCACGATCGCCGAACCGCCGAAGCCGCCGCCGGTCATGCGCGCGCCGAGGGCGCCCGCCTCCACCCCGGCCGACACCACGAGGTCGAGCTCAGGGCACGAGACCTTGAAGTCATCGCGCAACGAGGCGTGGCCTTCGGTCAGCACCGGTCCGATGGCGCGGGCGTCGCCCGTCTCCAGCAGTTCCACGACCCGCTCGACCCGGCGGTCCTCGGTGACCACGTGCCGCACCAGCGGCCGCAGTTCGGGGTCCTCCAGGCGGGCGAGGGCGTCCTCGAGGCCCTCGTAAGGGATGTCCCGCAGCGCGTCGACGCCGAGCTGCGCGGCCGCCTGCTCGCAGCCTGTGCGGCGCTTGCCGTACTCGCCCTCGCTGTGGGCGTGGGTGACCCGGGTGTCGACGACCAGCAGCCGCAAACCCTGGGCGGCCATGTCGAAGGGGATCTGACGCTGCGCCAGGTCGCGGGTGTCGAGCCACAGGGCGTGCCCCTCGGTGCAGCACGCCGAGGCGGTCTGGTCCATGATCCCGGTGGGGGCGCCCACATAGACGTTCTCGGCGCGCTGGCAGAGCCGGGCGATCCGCCACCGTTCCAGGCCGAGGCCGTAGAGGTCGTTCAGAGCGACGGCGGTGACGACCTCCAGGGCGGCCGAGGAGGACAGCCCCGCGCCCGTGGGCACGGTGCTCTCGAAGTGGATGTCGGCGCCGGTGATCTCGTGCCCCGCGTCGCGCAGCGCCCAGACGACGCCCGCCGGGTAGTCGGCCCAGCCGGCTCCGCCGCCGGGCGCGAGTTCGTCGACGTGCAGTTCGACGACACCGGCCGGGACGTCCGGCGAGCCGGAGTGCAGCCGCAGCCGTCCGTCGGCGCGGCGGGCGACCGCGGCGACGGTGGCGTGCGGCAGCGCGAACGGCATGACGAAGCCGTCGTTGTAGTCGGTGTGCTCACCGATCAGGTTCACCCGGCCGGGGGCGGCCCAGACGCCCTCGGGGCCGGTGCCGTATGTGGCGCGGAATCCGTCCTCGCTCACTTGCTGCCCTCCCGGTTCTGCAGTTCCTGTGCGAAGGTCCAGGCGTCGCGGACGATGCCGTCGAGGTCGGTGCGCGAGGGGCGCCAGCCGAGGCGCTCCTTGGCCCGCTCGGCGGAGGCGACCAGGACGGCCGGGTCGCCTCCGCGGCGCGGAGCGACGACCTCGGGGATGGGGTGACCGGTGACCCGGCGGACGGTCTCGACGACCTCGCGCACGGAGAAGCCGTTGCCGTTGCCGAGGTTGCAGATCAGGTGCTCTCCGGGGGCCGGAGCGTCGACGGCGAGCAGATGCGCCTCGGCCAGGTCCGCGACATGGATGTAGTCGCGCACGCAGGTGCCGTCGGGGGTCGGGTAGTCGTCGCCGAAGATCGAGATCGCCTCGCGGCGGCCCTGGGCGACCTGGAGCACGAGCGGGATGAGGTGCGACTCGGGCGTGTGCCGCTCACCGAACGCCCCGTAGGCGCCCGCGACGTTGAAGTAGCGCAGGGAGACCGCGGCCAGGCCGTGGGCGACCGCCTCGCTGGTGATCATGTGGTCGACGGCGAGCTTGGACGCGCCGTACGGGCTGGTCGGCAACGTCGGGTCGTCCTCGGTGATCGGGACGGACTTCGGCTCGCCATAGGTGGCGGCGGTGGAGGAGAAGACCAGTCGCCGCACCCCGGCGTCGCGCATCGCCGTGAGCAGTTCCAGCGTGCCGACCACGTTGTTGCGCCAGTACTTCTCGGGGTGGACGACGGACTCGCCGACCTGGGAGCTGGCGGCGAAGTGCAGCACGGCGTCATAGGTGGCGTCGAGCACCTTCGCCGCGTCCTGGACGCGTCCCTCGACGAAGTCGGCGCCCCCGGGGACGCCGTCGCGGAAGCCGGTGGACAGGTCGTCCAGGACGGTGACCCGGTGTCCCGCCTCCAGCAGATGGGCGGCCACGATGCTGCCGACGTAACCGGCGCCTCCGGTGACCAGAACCTTCTTGGTACGAGGGTCGCTCACGGGGTCACAGCCTTTCTCGGGTTCGACTCGGGGCCACGGTAGCCGGACGAGGTGAACACTCGCCTGCGGTGCGGCGCCGAGGAGATCGCGGGGGTTCCGGTCACGGGGTGGCGACCTCCCTCAGACGGCCGGCGGCGGCCTCCGGCGGCACGTCGTTGATGAAGACGCTCATGCCGGACTCCGAGCCCGCCAGGTACTTGAGCTTCCCCTGGGTGCGGCGGATGGTGAACAGCTCCAGGTGGAGCGCGAACTCCTCGCGCAAGGGGCTGCTGAACGGGGCCTGGTGCCAGCCGGAGATGTACGGGGTGGGCGGCTCCGCCGGGGCCCCGGGACGGTACGGGCCCTCGGGGCCGAAGATCCGGTCGAAGCGGCGCAGCAGTTCCAGGTAGATCACGGGGAACTCGGCGCGGGCGGCCTCGTCCAGGCCCGTCAGGTCCGGCACCCTGCGGCGTGGGTAGAGGTGCACCTCGTAGGGCCAGTGCGCGGAGTACGGCACGAACGCCGTCCAGTGCTCGCCCTCCAGGACGATCCGGCTGCCGTCCTCGCGCTCGCGCGCCACCAGGTCGTCGAAGAGGTTGCGGCCGCCGGTGGCCTCGCGGTGGCGCTCCAGCGAACGCAGCATCAGCTCGGTGCGCGGGGTGGCGTGCGGGTAGCCGTAGATCTGGCCGTGCGGGTGGCCGAGGGTGACGCCGATCTCCGCGCCGCGGTTCTCGAAGCAGTAGACCTGCTCGACGCCGGGCAGCCGGGAGAGCTCGGCCGTGCGGTCGGTCCAGGCGTCCAGGACCAGCCGCGCCTGCTCGGGGGTGAGCTCGGCGAACGACCTGTCGTGCGAGTCGGTGAAACAAACGACCTCGCAACGGCCATGTTCTCCGGTGAGCGAGGGAAAGCGGTTCTCGAACACGGCCACGTCGTAGTGGTCGTCAGGGATCTCGCTGTACCGGCCCTCGCGCGACGGGCACAGCGGGCACTCGTCCGCGGGCGGGTGGTAGGTGCGCGTCTGGCGGTGGGAGGCGATGGCGACGAAGTCACCGAGCAGCGGGTCGCGGCGGATCTCCGAGGCGCTGGTCACCGGGTCCAGCGGGCGGCGGTCGACGGCGTCGCGGGACTCGTCGTCGCGAAGGTCGTAGTAGATCAGCTCGCGCCCGTCGGCGAGCCGGGTCGATGTCTTCTTCACCCTGCGGGCTCCTTCACACCACACCAACAAACACAACTAAACACAATGAACCACAACACAACAGCAACGTCAACGGAGGCCCCATGGCGGGGAGTGATCAAACCATGCAAAACCTGGCAGAAGGGCTACGGCTCCCCACGAACGCGCTTGACTACTCGATCCTCGCGATCTACTTCGTCGTCGTCCTCGGCATCGGCTTCGCCGCCCGCCGCGCTGTCCGGACCAGCCTCGACTTCTTCCTGTCCGGCCGCTCGCTGCCCGCATGGGTGACCGGCCTGGCGTTCATCGCCGCCAACCTCGGCGCCACCGAGATCCTGGGGATGGCCGCCAACGGCGCGCAGTACGGCGCGTACACGGTGCACTGGTACTGGATCGGCGCCATCCCGGCCATGGTCTTCCTCGGCCTGGTGATGATGCCCTTCTACTACGGCTCCAAGGTCCGCTCCGTGCCGGAGTTCCTGCTGCACCGCTTCGGGCCGTCCTCGCACCTGCTCAGCTCGATCATCTTCGCGGTCTCCGCACTGCTGATCGCGGGCGTCAACCTCTACGCCATGGCGATCGTGCTGGAGGCGCTGATCGGCTGGCCGCAGTGGGTGGCGATCCTCGTGTCCGGCTGCTTCGTGCTCTTCTACATCACCCTCGGCGGCCTGTCCTCGGCGATCTACAACGAGGTGCTGCAGTTCTTCGTGATCCTCGCGGCGCTGATCCCGCTCACCGTCGTCGGCCTGAAGCGGGTCGGCGGCTGGTCGGGGCTGACGGACTCGCTCACCGACTCGCGCGGCGCCGCCTTCCTCTCCGCCTGGGACGGCACCGGCATCGGCTCGCCCAACCCGCTGGGGGCGAACTGGCTCACCATCGTGCTGGGGCTCGGCTTCGTCCTCAGCTTCGGCTACTGGACGACGAACTTCGCCGAGGTGCAGCGCGCCCTGTCCGCGAAGAACCTCTCGGCTGCCCAGCGCACCCCGCTCATCGCCGCGTACCCCAAGATGTTCATCCCGCTGATCGTGGTGCTGCCGGGGCTGATCGCTCTCGTCATGGAGCCGGACATCGGCAGGCCGGGCAGCGGGCTCCAGTACAACGACGCGATCCCGGTGCTCATGCGCGACCTGCTCCCCAACGGCGTCCTCGGCGTCGCGATCACCGGTCTGCTCGCCGCCTTCATGGCCGGCATGGCGGCCAACGTCTCGTCCTTCAACACCGTCTTCACCTACGACATCTGGGGCGCCTACGTACGCCGCGGCCGGCCCGACGGCTACTACGTCACCACCGGACGCGTGGTGACCGCGATCGGCGTGGTGATCGGCATGGGAACCGCCTTCATCGCCTCGTCCTTCAGCAACATCATGAACTACCTGCAGACCCTGTTCTCGTTCTTCAACGTGCCGCTCTTCTGCGTCTTCATCCTCGGCATGTTCTGGAAGCGCTCCACCGCCGCGGCCGGCTTCTGGGGGCTGCTGAGCGGCACGGTCGCCGCGATGATCAACTACTTCTGGTTCTACAAGGGCGGTCTGATCTCGATCCCCAGCGACCAGGGCGCCAACTTCGTCTCCGCCATCGCCGCCTTCGTCGTCGGCGGTGTGGTGATGGTCATCGTCTCGTGGTTCACCAAACCCAAGCCCGTCGAGTCGCTGGCCGGCCTCGTCTACGGCACGACCTCCCCCGGCATGGCCGAACCGCCCGCCCGGGGCGACGACGCCTGGTACCGCAGGCCCGCGCTGCTGGGCTGGGGCGCCGTTGTCCTCGCCGCGCTGTGCTACATCCCCTTCTCCCTGTGAGGTGACCCGACATGAGTGAGTACGGCGACGAGTCGGACTTCCAGCACCACGTCGAGGAACTGGAGCACACGTCGGCCTCGGCGGCGCGGCTCTTCGACGTGCGCCGGGTCATCGGCGGCCTCTTCGTGGTCTACGGGGTGATCGTGACCATCGCCGGGTTCACGGTCTCCGACGCGGACCTCGCCAAGGCCCAGGGCATCAACATCAACCTCTGGACCGGGATCGGCATGCTGGTGCTGGGGCTGCTCTTCCTCCTGTGGATGAGGCTCAGCCCCCCTCCCGCGCCGCCCGCGCCCCAGGAGACGCCTGACCGGGAACCGCACCGCCCGGGAGATGACGGGTGACCTGGTCCAGCAGCCCCGTCCGGGCCGCCAGCGCGGCGGCCTCAAGCCGGGACCCCACTCCCAGCTTCATCAGCACCCGCTGCACATGCGTCCGGGCGGTGCTCGGCGCGATCCGCATGCCGGCCGCGATCAGCCGGGTGTCCTCGCCCTCGGCGACCCGTGCCAGCACCTCCACCTCGCGCGGAGTGAGCATCTGCAGCAGCCTGGTTCCTTCGTCGTCCGGCTCGACCACCGGGTTGAGCAGTTCGGCGAAGGCGCCCTGCAGCAGTGCGGGCGCCACGGCCACCTCACCGGCGCGCGCCTTGGCCATCGCCCGCTCGACGCCCTCGATCCGCTCGTCGTGGCGTACGTAGCCGGACGCGCCGGAGGCGAAGGCGGCGGCGATGCCCCGCGGGTCGGGCACCGGTCCGAGGACCAGCACCGCCACCCCCGGCCGCTCTCGCCTGATGCGCACCACCGCGTCGAAGGCGCCCGGCTCGGCCGGCGCGGCCGTCCCGATCAGGCACACCTCGGGCGACCTGCTCAGCACGAGCTCCGCCGCGGCCGACGCGGGCGCGGCCGCGGCGAGCACCCGGTGCCCGCGCAGCCTCAACGCCGAGGCGAGCGCCTCGGCCAGCAGACGATGGTCGTCGACGACGACGAGCCGTACGCCCATGGGCGTCCCCCTCATCCCCCCATGGACTGGTGCCGACCTGCCCACCGAGTCCAAGCCGGTCCCCTTTCCCATGCCGTGGCGGAGGCCGTCCGGCATACCGCCCGGGCCCCGCGCGGGCCCCGGGCCATGCCCGGGAAGGTACACGCTTGTTCGACGCTTTGCGCCACCTACACGACAGAAGCCTCCCTTAAATCCGCATTGTCGCCAAGTACGGCTCACCGGAGCCCCGTTGGGCGCGTCCTGACGAGGCGTCCGTCCGCGTGGCTCCGGGGCCGTCAGCCGAAGGCGACGATCGAGCGGTCCGACAGGGTGGTGGAAGCGGAGACGCGGTCGGAGGTCAGGAAGAAGCGGTCCCGGTACAGCCAGCAGCCCGAGGTCATGTCCAGGAAGTCGTTCTCGATGTCCGTGCCCGCTTCGGGCAGGTGCATGAGCGGCGTCAGCTCGCGGCTCGCGGGGGTGAGCCGCAGCAGGCTGCCCGGCTGGTCGTAGGTGTTCCGCTGGTAGACCACCACCTCGCCGTTCCTGATGCCGACGATCCTGAGCTCGCGCTCCTGGTCGGGCTCGGCGAGCCATTTCCGCTTGCCGGTGGCGAGGTCGAGCGCCGCGACCTCGTTGGTGCGCCTGGAGGCGTCGCCGCTGCCCGCATGCAGCTTGGTGGTCAGGTAAATGGTCGTGCCGTCGACGGCGACGTTGGTGCACCGGTTGTCCTCGCAGCGGATCCGGTAGGTGGCCTCCGCGCCGCCGGCGCCCAGCGAGATGCGGCTCTTCATCCTGCCGCCGTCCAGGTACACGATGTCGGTCATCAACGAGCTGCCCGCCGAGAGCCCCACGACCACCGGGTCCACGGAGATGACGCTGTGCACGCTGCTGCCGTTCGGCACCTGCCAGGACCACTTCTTGGCGCCGCCCTCGCTCAGGCCCTGCACGTACGCCTCACCGCCGTAGCCGCCGCACTCGACGACCGCGATCAGCGCGGTGCCGCCCTGGTAGCCCTTGTCGACGCAACGCGAACCGGCCTTGGGCTCCCACAGCACCGCGCCGGTGCTGATCCGGTACGCGACCGAACCGCCGATCCAGGAGACGGCGGCGGTGTCGCCCGTGAGCGCGATCTTCGAGTAGAGGTGCGTCGTCCGGCCGTTCGGGCTGGGCAGCTTCTTCGCCCACAGCTTCTCGCCCCGCGCGATGTCGACGGCGAGCACGCTGTCGCAGCCCTTGCCGTACTGCAGGACCAGGCGGTCGTTCGCCGCCGACCCCGGGCCCGGGCAGGAGTCCCCGGGCAGCGGGATCGACCAGTTCTCCTTGCCGCTGTCGATGTCGAAGGAGCGCAGTGCGTCCGGCATCGTCTTCACGACCGAGTCGCCGGTGAACCAGGCCTCCGCCACCTGGGCGGTGATCTCGGACTTCGGGGGCCGCACCGCCCTCTTGTCCCACAGCACGCGGGCCGTGCGCGGGCCGTCGCCCGCCGACGGGCCGGCTGCCGACGGGCTGCCGCCGTCCTTCCCCGGGGCGTCCGAAGGCGCGTCGTCGCCGACGGTGGCCAGGAAGACCCCCGCGCCGGCGACCAGGACGGCCGCGACCACCGCCGCCACGATCCCGACCACCGCGCCCTTGCCCCGCTTCGGCGGCTGCGGGTACCGCGGATACGGCTGGTGCCCGTATCCGGGCAGCGGCTGCGTCGGAGCCTGCGCGTACGGGTTGTAGCCGTGCGGGCCCGGCCCGTACGGCCCCGGCGGCGAAGGCGGCGGCTGCGCGCCCGGCGGCTGCGTCGGCGCCTGGGCGTAGGGGTTCGGCGCTTGCGGCGGGTAACCGTACCGAGGCGGCTGCTGACCGGACCCGGGCTGGTCGCCGGGGGGAGGCGGCTGCGACATCAGCGGCACCTTTCGGGCAGGCGTACGGACGGACGGCCGCCCTCTTTGTAGCACTGGTGACGCGGCGTTCCGCCTCGCGCCCGAGGACCGTTACGGCACTGCTACTCGTCCTCTGCCAGTTCCAGCCAGCGCATCTCCAGTTCCTCGCGCTCGGCTGCCAGCGACCGCAGCTCCAGGTCGAGTTCGGCCACCTTCTCGAAGTCGGTGGCGTTCTCGGCGATGGCGGTGTGCAGCGTGGACTCCTTGTCGCTGATCTTGTCCAACTGGCGCTCGATGCGCTGCAGCTCCTTCTTGGCCGCACGGCTGTCGCCGCCGCCCTTGGGCTTGGCCGGGGCGGGCGCGGGGGCGGCGGCCTCCACAACAGCGCGGCGTCGCTCCAGGTACTCGTCGATGCCGCGCGGCAGCATGCGCAGCGTCGCGTCGCCGAGCAGGGCGAAGGTGCGATCGGTCGTCCGCTCCAGGAAGTACCGGTCGTGGGAGATGACCACCATCGAGCCGGGCCAGCCGTCCAGCAGATCCTCGAGCTGGGTCAGGGTCTCGATGTCCAGGTCGTTGGTGGGCTCGTCGAGGAAGAGCACATTGGGCTCGTCCATCAGCAGCCGCAGCAGCTGCAGCCGGCGCCGCTCGCCGCCGGACAGGTCGCCGACCGGGGTCCACTGCTTCTCCTTGGTGAACCCGAACTTCTCGCAGAGCTGACCCGCCGTCATCTCCCGGCCCTTGCCGAGGTCGACGCGCCCGCGCACCGACTCCACGGCCTGCAGCACCCGCGTCGCCGGGTCGAGTTCGGCGACCTCCTGCGACAGGTAGGCCAGCCGCACCGTCTTGCCGACCACCACCTTGCCCGCCGCGGGCTGCTTCTCGCCCTCGCTCGTGGCGGCTTCCGCGAGCGCCCGCAGCAGCGAGGTCTTGCCCGCGCCGTTGACGCCGACCAGGCCGACCCGGTCGCCGGGGCCCAGCTGCCAGGTCAGGTGCTTCAGCAGCACCTTGGGCCCGGCCTGCACGGTCACGTTCTCCAGGTCGAAGACGGTCTTGCCGAGCCGGGTCGTCGCGAACTTCATCAGCTCGGCGTTGTCGCGCGGCGGCGGCACGTCGGCGATCAGCTCGTTGGCCGCCTCGATGCGGAAGCGCGGCTTGCTGGTGCGGGCGGGGGCGCCGCGGCGCAGCCAGGCCAGCTCCTTGCGCATCAGGTTCTGCCGCTTGACCTCCTCGGTCGCGGCGATCCGCTCGCGCTCGGCCCGGGCGAAGACGTAGTCGCTGTAGCCGCCCTCGTACTCGTGGACGTCCCCGCGCTGCACGTCCCACATGCGGGTGCAGACCTGGTCCAGGAACCAGCGGTCGTGGGTCACGCACACCAGGGCGGCGCGGCGCGCGCGCAGGTGGCCGGCCAGCCAGGAGATGCCCTCGACGTCGAGGTGGTTGGTGGGCTCGTCGAGCACGACCAGGTCCTGCTCGGCGATGAGCAGCTTCGCCAGCGCGATCCGCCGGCGCTCGCCGCCGGACAGCGGCCCGATCACCGTGTCCAGCCCCTGCGGGAAGCCGGGCAGGTCCAGCCCGCCGAAGAGCCCGGTGAGCACGTCGCGGATCTTCGCGTCGCCGGCCCAGTCGTGGTCCGGGCGGTCGCCGACCACCTCGTGCCGGACGGTGGCGTTCGGGTCGAGGCTGTCGTGCTGAGTCAGCACGCCCAGGCGCAGGTCCGAGGTGTGCGTCACCCGCCCGGTGTCCGGACCCTCCAGCTTGGCGAGCATCCGGATCAGGGTCGTCTTCCCGTCGCCGTTGCGCCCGACGACACCGATGCGGTCGCCCTCCGACACGCCGAGCGAGATCCCGTCCAGCAGGGTGCGTGTTCCGTACACCTTGCTGACGGACTCGACGTTGACCAGGTTGACGGCCATGGGACTCCTGTCACTACGAGAGAACGACCTCCCAGGGTAGTGCGGCCGCGTCACCCGCTCGGTCCGGCCGCCCCTCGGGGCATCCCTGCGGGTGGGGCCCCGGCGGTGCGGCCCCCGCAGAGCCGCGGGAGCGGCGAGGGGCGCTTGCCTGAGCCCTGCGTGGATGCGTGAGCTCGCCACCGTACACAGACGCAGGTATGTACAGTTCACGCATGGAGACGTATCCGCTCGTGGAGGCCCGCAATCAGCTCGGGCAGCTCGTCGGCCGAGTCCGGCACGGGCACGAACACATCGTGATCAGCGAGTACGGCAAACCCGCCGCGGCTCTCGTCCCGATAAGCGAACTCGAGGAACTGCAGCGTCTGCGCGACGCGGCGGACGTCGCCGAGGCGGCCGCCCGCGAATCCGCATCCTCGGGCCCGGCGATGACGCATGACGAGTTCATGGCGCGGTTGGAGGACGAGGACCGTCAGGCCGAGGCCTCATGACCCACACTGTCGTCTGGCAGCACCGGGCCATGGACGAATTCCGGCGGCTGCGGTCCCTTGACCTGGTGGGCGCCAAGGCATGCGCGGCTGCCGTCCGGGACCTGGCCGAGGATCCGAGTCCTCGAGCGGCCCGCGCCCTGGGGGGCTCCGGATACTGGCGGTTGTCCGTGGGCGACTGGCGTGTTCTGTACCGACCGGACACCGGGACCGTCACCGTCCTCGTCCTGAAGGTCGGCCGTGTCGGCTGACGTTCGGCCCGGAATCGGACGCCCGCCGGGCCCCGCGTACGCGCGCGCTCAGACCACGGTCGCGCCCCGCGCGGGGCCCGTGGTCACCCGGACCGCGCGGCACGTGCCGGACACGGCGAGGGCATCGGCGACGGCGCGCGCGGCCTCGGCGTCCTTCGCGAGGAAGGCCGTCGTGGGACCGGAACCGGAGACCAGGGCGGCCAGCGCGCCGGCCTCGGTGCCCGCGGCGAGGGTCTGCGCCAGCGACGGCCGCAGGGACAGCGCGGCCGGCTGCAGGTCGTTCGCCAGCGAGGCGGCGAGGGCGCCGGCGTCGCCACTGCGCAGCGCGTCCAGCAGGGCCGGGGACGCCTCCGGCTCCGGCACCGCCGCGTCGCCGCGCAGCCGGTCGCACTCGCGGTAGACCTCGGGGGTGGACAGACCGCCGTCGGCGACGGCGAAGACCCAGTGGAAGGTGCCGCCCGTCTCCAGCGGCTCCAGCAGCTCGCCGCGGCCCCGGCCGAGGGCGGCCCCGCCGACCAGGCTGAAGGGGACGTCACTGCCGAGCTCGGCGCAGATCGCGAGCAGTTCCTCGCGGCTCGCTCCGGTGCCCCACAGCGCGTCGCAGGCGACGAGGGCGCCCGCCGCGTCGGCGCTGCCGCCGGCCATCCCGCCCGCGACGGGAATGTCCTTGGCGATGTGGATGTGGACGCGCGGCTCCAGGCCGTGTTGTGCGGCGAGCGCGACGGCGGCGCGGGCGGCGAGGTTGCTCGCGTCCACCGGGACCTGGGCGGCGTCCGGTCCGGCGACCGTGATCCGCAGTTGCTCGGCGTGAGTGACGGTGACCTCGTCGTACAGGCCGACGGCGAGGAAGACGTTCGCCAGGTCGTGGAAGCCGTCGGAGCGGGGTCCGCCCACCGCGAGCTGGACGTTGACCTTGGCGGGGACGCGGACGGTCACGGACGCGGATCGGCGGGTCACTGGCGCGGTTCTCCTCGGTGCTTCGGGTCGTGCGGCGTGCGGCGCGCGCCGCGTGCCGAGGCCGGAACGGGACCCGCCCGGCAGGGCGACGCCCCCATTGTGCCCGCTGCTACCTCCGGGGGGCGGCGGCCCCGCCGTGCTCGGCGATCGCCGCGAACTGCTCCACCGTCAGCGACTCGCCGCGCGCCTGCGGTGAGATCCCCGCGGCCACCAGCGCCTCCTCCGCCGCGGCGGCAGAGCCCGCCCAGCCGGCGAGCGCCGCCCGCAGCGTCTTGCGGCGCTGTGCGAAAGCGGCGTCCACGACCGCGAAGACCTGCTCGCGGGAGGCGGTGGTGACGAGCGGCTCCTTGCGGCGGACCAGCGACACCAGCCCGGAGTCCACGTTCGGGGCGGGCCAGAAGACATTGCGGCCGATGGCGCCGGCCCGCTTGACCTCCGCGTACCAGGCGGCCTTCACCGAGGGCACCCCGTACACCTTGGAGCCGGGACCGGCGGCCAGCCGGTCCGCCACCTCGGACTGCACCATGACCAGGGTGCGCTCGATGCTCGGGAAGGTCGCGAGCATGTGCAGCAGTACGGGGACGGCCACGTTGTAGGGCAGATTCGCCACCAGCGCCGTGGGCGGCGGGCCGGGCAGCTCCTGCACGCGCAGCGCGTCGCTGTGCACGAGCGAGAAGCGGTCCGCGAGCACAGGCAGGCGGGCGGCGACGGTCGAGGGGAGGGCCGCGGCCAGCACGTCGTCGATCTCGACCGCGGTGACGCGCTCGGCCACCTCCAGCAGCGCCAGCGTGAGCGAGCCGAGCCCGGGACCGACCTCGACGACCACGTCGTCGGGCCGGACGTCCGCGGTGCGCACGATGCGGCGCACCGTGTTCGCGTCGATGACGAAGTTCTGGCCCCGCTGCTTGGTGGGGCGGACGCCCAGCGCGGCGGCCAGCTCACGGATGTCGGCGGGGCCGAGCAGGGCGTCGTCGGCGGGACCGGAGTGGTCGGTGGTGCTCACCGCTCAAGGGTATCCGGGCCCGGCGGGGCCGCCCGCGGCCTGTGCGTGCGGTGCCTCGGCCGCCGGTGCCTGCGGCGCCTCCCGCAACCTAGGAGTGCAGCTTGCGCCCGCACACCGGCCAGGGGCTGGCGCCGCGCTGGATGTACAGCCGCTTGGCGCGGTACGTCTGCTCCTTGGCCGAGGCGTCCTGGGGCCGGCCGCGGCCGCCGAGCTTGCGCCAGGTGCGCCGGTCGAACTGGTAGAGCCCGCCGTAGGTGCCGGAGGCGTCCACCGCGTTGGGCCGGCCGCCCGCCTCGCACTGGCCGAGGGCCTTCCAGTTGAGGTGGTCGGCGCCCTTGACGCTGTTCGGGAGCGGCTTGGTGCCGACGCGCACGATCTGCCGTACTGGCTCGCGCAGCAGCTCCTCGGCGATGCGCCGGGGCTTCTGCCGGACTCCGTCGACCGTCCGGTACGCGTACGTGACGCGGCGCAGCCCGTTCTTGCCCCGGGTGTCGACGACGGTGGTGCCCTCGAACAGCGAGGGGTCCTTCTTCCGTACGACGGGGAAGGGCACCGGCTCCTCGTGGACCTCGTCGTGGCCGCGGATGCGCTTGACGGAGATCGTCTGGCCCTCGCGGGGGAAGGTGTCGGGGTCGACGGAGGCGGCGTCCATGCCGCGCAGCACGATGCCGGCGTCGCGCAGCGCCTCGCCCACGGTGGCGGCGTTGGTGCGGAAGGGGCGTTCGCGGCCGTCGGCGAGGAAGGTCACCTGGCGTTCGGTGCGCACGTCCAGCTCCAGCCCGTGGCGCCCGATGGCCTCGCCTCGGGACGCGGACAGGTACGCGCCGTCCGCGCGCACGCCCAGCTGGCGCAGGGCGCCGTCGACGGTGCCGGCCGTGGTCCAGATCCGCCGGGGCCGGCCGTCGAGGGTGAGGGCGATCGGCCGGCCGTAGCGGACGGCGACGGTGTCGCCGTCCTTCAGCGCCGTGTCGGAGCCGGGGGCGACGATGTCGTGGTCGCCGACCCGCACGCCATGGCGCTGCAGCAGTTCCCCGACGCTCCCGGCGAAGGTGTTGAGGGTGCGCGGCCGGCCGTCCACGCTGAGCTGCACGACCTTGCCGCCGGCCAGGTAGGCGGTGCTGCTGCCCGCCAGGCAGGCGACGACCAGCGCCCGGGGCAGCAGCCTGCTCAGCATGTCGGGGCGCTTGGCGGCGCGGCTGTGCCGCGCGGCCGCGCGCCCCGGACGGGGTGCGGCGTCCTCGGTGGCGGGGGCCCCACCCGGTGTCCCGCGGTTGCGGCCCTCCGCGTGGGAGTGCCTTCCCGCCCGCGTCGCCCGCGTCGTGCCCGCCTTGCTCCTGTTGCCCACGGCGTACCTCCGGCCCGGTCCGATATAAGACCGAACCGGGACCATAGCGGAGGATTCACCACTCCCCCAAGCGGAACGATCACGCTCCGTGAGCGGACGCGGTCCTTGGGCGCCTCGCGAGGGCACGCTCAAAGCGCTCCGGCCCCGGTTGGGGCGGCTTCCGCCGCGACCCGTCGGGCGTCCGCAACCGGGCGCGTGCTGTTACGCCGACCGCGCGACGCGCGTGAGGCGGCGTCAGTATCCGAAGGCGCGGGCCGTGTTGTGCGCTACGGCCGCGGCCAGTTCGTCCTCCGCGGCGCCGCGGACGGCGGCCATGGCCCGCAGGGTGACCGGGATCAGATACGGGGCGTTGGGGCGGCCGCGGTGCGGGACGGGGGTGAGGAAGGGCGCGTCGGTCTCGACGAGCAGCAGCTCGGCGGGGGCGACGGCGACCGCGTCGCGCAGGCTCTGGTTGGACTTGTATGTGACGTTGCCCGCGAAGGACATGAAGTAGCCCTTGTCGGCGCAGACTTTGGTCATGTCCGCGTCACCGGAGTAGCAGTGGAAGACGACGGTGCCGGGTGCGCCCTCCTCGTCGAGGATGCGCAGCACGTCGGCGTGGGCCTCGCGGTCGTGGATCACCAGGGCCTTGCCGTGCCGCTTGGCCATGTCGATGTGGCGGCGGAAGGAGTACTGCTGGGCTTCCAGGCCCTCGGGCCCGGTGCGGAAGTAGTCCAGTCCGGTCTCGCCGACGCCTCGCACCTGGGGCAGCGCGGCGAGGGCGTCGATCTCCTCGAGGGCGGCGTCGAGGGCCGCGCGGCCGCCCGCCTCACGGGCGCCCTGGCGCGGCCCTCCTCCCCCGGGCTCGCCGTGGACGAGCCGCGGGGCCTCGTTGGGGTGCAGCGCGACGGCCGCCCACACGGCGTCGTACGCCGCCGCGGTGCGCGCCGCCCAGTGGGAGCCGTCCACGTCGCAGCCGACCTGGACCACGGTCGTCACACCGACGGACGCCGCCTTCGCCAGCGCCTCCTCGACGCCGCCCTCCTGCATGTCGAGGTGGGTGTGCGAGTCCGCCACCGGGACCGCGAGCGGTTCGGGGAGGGGCGGTGCGGACACGGCCTTCTTCGGGCGCTGGCTCTGGTTCTGCTCGGGCATGGACCCGATCCTAGGCGGGGGCTGCGAGGCCCTGCGCCGGGCGTCGCAGCCAGTGCCGGGCAGTACGGCTACTGCCCGCCGCGCCTGCGGTGCAGCAGGTTGCGGGGCGACCAGTGCCGCGCTCGGTGCTCCGCACCCTCCACGGCGGAGGACACCGGGACCCGGCGCATGTCGGAGGCCGCGGGCAGGGGGCCGGCGGCCGCGGTGCCCGTCCAGGAGCCGGCGACCCCGGAGACCTGTCCGGCCTGCATGATGCGGACCTTGTGGCTCTCGCACTCCACGCACGTCGGCCTGGTGAGCGGGGACGGCACGCGCTTGCCGTCCGCCATGTACCAGACGACCTCGCGGCCCTGTGCATCGACGTGGTGCTCGATCTCGTACGCCTGCTCCCACCCGCGGCCACAGCTGATGCAGACGAAGGCGTACGCCTCACGGATCGTGCCATCGGTTCCGACGGTCTCGCTCATGGCAGCTCCTGATGCCCTCCGGACGAGGCGTCCGGAGCGGGACTTCCCTGTACCAGCGAACGCCCGCAAGGGCGTCGGCGACAGAAGGGGTGCCCTTTCTTGAGCCAGTTTTGGGGTGGCGGTGACCGAGGGCCGGGCAGGCGGCCCCAGGTCTTTCCCTCTCCCACGATAGGACTTTGCCCCGCGCCGTGTTTAGAGGCGGTGCGGATAGGCGGGGTGGAGAAGGGAGCGGGTCGAGGGCCGAGTTTGGCAAGGCGGAGAAGGGAGACGCAGCGGAGCTGCGGCGACCGACGACAACGCCGCCAGGCGAGAGCCATCGACCCGCGACGCCGGCCCGCCTATCCGCGCGGCCTCCTAGAGGCGGTGCGGTCAGATGGGGCGGTGCAAGGTGCGGGTCGCGGGCCGGGGCCGGCGAGGCGGGGAAGGCGCACGCAGCGGGGCTGGTGCGGCCGACGACAACGCCGCCGGGCGAGCCGTCGCCCGCAGGGCGTTCTCCCGCACGGCTTTCTCCCGCACGGCGTTCCGGGACCGCGTTCAGCCCGCCGCGGAGGGGTTCGCGGCGTGCTTCGCGGACACCACCGCGTCGAAGACCTCCCGTTTGGGCAGTCCCGCCTCCGCCGCCACGGCGGCGATCGCCTCCTTGCGGCGCTCACCCGCCTCCTCGCGGAGGCGGACCCGGCGCACCAGCTCGGCGGCGTCAAGCTCCTCCGGCCCGGTCTCCGGAGCACCCTCCACCACGACCGTGATCTCCCCGCGGACCCCTTCGGCGGCCCAGGCCGCCAGCTCCTCCAGGGTGCCGCGCCTGACCTCCTCGTAGGTCTTGGTCAGCTCGCGGCAGACGGCGGCCCGGCGTCCGCCGCCGAAGGCCTCGGCCATGGCGGCGAGGGTCTCGGCGAGGCGGTGCGGCGCCTCGAAGTACACCAGGGTGCGGCGCTCGCCGGCGGCCTCGCCGAGCCGGGCCCGCCGCTCCCCGGCCTTGCGCGGCGGGAAGCCCTCGAAGCAGAAGCGGTCCACGGGCAGCCCGCTGAGGGCGAGCGCGGTCAGCACGGCGGACGGGCCGGGGACGGCCGTCACCCGGATGCCGCGCTCGACGGCCGCCGCGACCAGCCGGTAGCCGGGGTCGGAGACCGAGGGCATCCCGGCGTCGGTGACGAGCAGCACCCGGGCGCCCGCCTCCAGCGCCGCGACGAGCTCCGGGGTGCGGGCTGACTCGTTGCCCTCGAAGTACGACACCACCCGGGCAGTGGTGGTCACGCCCAAGGACTGGGTGAGCCGACGCAGCCGCCGGGTGTCCTCGGCGGCGATCACGTCGGCGCCGGCCAGCTCCGAGGAGAGCCGGGGCGGTGCGTCGGCCACGTCCCCGATGGGGGTCCCTGCGAGTACGAGTACGCCTGCGGCCGGTGCTGCGGAGCTAGTCACCGCCCCAGTCTCCCACCCGTCGCGCCCCCGGCCCGGGCCGGTGCTGCCCGGGGCCGCGGCGCACGGCGGGGTGCGCCCGGTTGGCGCGGCCTGCGCGCTTCCGCAGGCGGTGTCCCTACGATGGCCCGGTGACCAGTGACACCGCGACGCACCCGCACCCGGTCGAGGACGCGCCGATGGCCGTACAGGAGCAGAACCCCTGGCAGCGCCGGCTGCGCCGGTTCGGCTACGCGGACCGTCCGCGCCCCGGCGTGCGCGAGCGCCTGGTCGCGCCGTTCCCGGAGCCGGGGACGCGGGTGTGGGCGGCGCTCGGTACGGGCCCGGTGACGGCGTCCCGGCTCGCCCGCTGGAGCGGCTGGGGCGGCCCGCTGCTCGTGGCGCTCTTCGCGGGCCTGCTCCGGTTCTGGAACCTGGGCAGCCCCCACGCGGTGATATTCGACGAGACGTACTACGCGAAGGACGCCTGGTCGCTCCTGCAGTACGGCTACGAGGGCAGCTGGCCGGAGAAGGCCAACGACCTGATCCTCGCCACCCCGCCCTCCGTGCCGCTCTCCGACGCCCCCTCGTACGTGGTGCACCCGCCGGTGGGCAAGTGGGTGATCGCCTCCGGCGAGTGGATCTTCGGCTTGAACCCCTTCGGCTGGCGCTTCGCGATGGCGGTGCTCGGCACGTTGTCGGTGCTGATGCTCTGCCGGATCGGCCGCCGGCTCTTCCGCTCCACGGCGCTGGGCTGCCTCGCGGGCGGCCTGATGGCCGTCGACGGACTGCACTTCGTGATGAGCCGCGTCGCCCTGCTCGACCTGGTCGTGATGTTCTTCGTGCTGGCCGCCTTCGGCTGCCTGCTGATCGACCGCGACCGGGCGCGGGCCCGGCTCGCCGCGGCCCTGCCCGAAGACCGTCCGAACGACCGCGTCGCCTCCCTCACCTGGCTGGGCTTCCGCTGGTGGCGGATCGCGGCCGGGGTCTGCCTGGGCCTGGCCATCGGGACCAAGTGGAACGGCCTGTACGTGCTGGCGTTCTTCGGCATCCTCACCGTGCTGTGGGACGCCGGCGCCCGCCGGGTGGGGGGGGGACGCCACCCCCGGCTCAGCGCGTTCTGGCTGGACGGGCTGTGGGCGGCGCTCAGCATGGTCGGCGTCGCCGCCGTCACTTATCTGCTGTCCTGGCTCGGCTGGTTCACCAGCGGCAAGGGCTGGGACCGCAACTGGGCCAAGGGCGACGGCGGCTTCCTCTCCGACGCCTGGGCGTCCCTGCGCAGCCTGTGGCACTACGAGTCGCAGGTCTACGACTTCCACGTCAACCTGCACTCCCCGCACACCTACCAGTCCAACCCGTGGAGCTGGCTGGTGCTGGGCCGCCCGGTGTCGTACTTCTACGAGTCCCCCAAGCTCGGCGAGGACGGCTGCACCGCGGCCGGCGGCTGCGCCCGCGAGGTGCTCGCCCTCGGCACCCCGCTGCTGTGGTGGGCCGGGTGCTTCGCCCTGCTGTACGTCCTGTACCGGTGGATCTTCCGCCGCGACTGGCGCGCCGGCGCGATCGCCTGCGGCGTCGCGGCCGGGTACCTGCCGTGGTTCCTCTACCAGGAGCGGACGATCTTCCTGTTCTACGCGGTGGTCTTCGTGCCGTTCCTCTGCCTCGCGGTCGCGATGATGCTCGGCGCGATCCTCGGTCCCCCCGGCTCGAGCGAACGCCGCCGCATGTGGGGCGCGGTCGGCGCGGGCACCCTTGTGCTGCTGATCGTCTGGAACTTCATCTACTTCTTCCCGCTCTACACCGGGCAGACGATCCCCATGGACGCCTGGCGCAACCGCATGTGGCTCGACACCTGGATCTGACCGCCCGAGGCGGAGCGGCCGGACCTGGTCTGCGGCCGTCGGCCGGGCAGCCGCCGTTTGCAGGGGCGCGGGTGCACACTTAGCGTGAGCCCCGAGGGAATGTCACGAATGTCCGCTCCCGATCCCCGCGTCCCCGGTCAGGCGTCGGCGCTCGACAGCGTCGGCGCGGCTCTGGCGGTCGTCGACGCGCGGGGCAGACTCGTCCGCTGGACCGAGGTCGCCACCCGGCTGCTGGGGTACGCGGCGGCGGACGTGCTCGGCAGACCGGTCTCGACGCTGCTCGACGGGCCGGACGGCGCGCCGCCGGACCTCACCTGCGAGTGGGCGGGGCCCGCCGCGCTGCGGCACCAGAGCGGCGGGCTGGTGGACGTGGACCTCCGAGTGACCGGGCTGCCTGGGCCGGCGGGCACGTTGGACTGGCTGGTCTCGACGGCCGGGGTACCTCCTTCCGTCCTGGAGTCGGCCGCCGAGCTGAGCCCCTTCCCGATGGCGATCTGGGACAGCGACCTGCGCACCATCTGGCTGAACCACGCCCTGGCCGAGCGATTCGACCTCTCCCGGGAGGAGCGGCTGGGTCGGCACCTGGAGACGTCACCGCTCTACGAGAACGCCGAGCAGGTCACGTCGCTGCTGCGCGAGGTACTGGAGAGCGGCGTCCCGGTGATCGACCGGGAGCTCAACCAGCTGGACCCCCTGCACCACCGGGCGTACGCACTGTCCGTCTTCCGGATCGAGGACGTCCGGGGCGGCCTGCCGGGCGTCTGCTCGGTCAACGTGGACGTCACCGAGAGCCGTCGGGCCCGGGACCGCATGACCCTGCTCGGCCGGGCGGCCACGAGCATCGGGACCAACCTGGACGTCTGGCAGACCGCGCAGGACCTCGCGGACCTGCTGGTGCCGCTGATGGCCGACTACGCGACGGTCGACCTCGCGGAGTCGGTGGGGCTCGGCGACGCTCCGCTCACCCGGCTGGGCCCGTTGGAGGACGGCAACGTCCCCGCCTTCCACCGCGCGGGCATGGCCTCCATCCACGACGACTTCAGGGAGTCGCTCTTCGCTCGCGGCACCCCCGTCTTCGTCCCCCCGCACTCGCCGTTCGTCGAGGTGCTGAGCTCCGGACGGACGCACATGGAGCCGCGGCTGGACACGGAGCCCGGCACGTGGCTGGAGGAGGACCCGCAGCGGCTGCGGATGGTCCTCGAACAAGGGATGCACAGCCTGCTGATCCTGCCGGTCCACGCGCGGAACGAGATCCTCGGCATCACCGTGCTCGTCCGCACCGACAACCCCACGCCGTTCGACGAGAACGACCGGACGCTCGCCGAGGAACTGGTCAGCCGGGCCGCGCTGAGCCTGGACAACGCCCGCCGCTACACACGCGAGCACACCATGGCGCTGACGCTGCAGCGCAGCCTGCTCCCCCGCAACCCGAACGCCGGGTTCTCCCTGGAGACGATCTGGCGCTACCTCCCGGCGGACACCCAGGACGGCGTGGGCGGCGACTGGTTCGACGTGATCCCGCTGTGCGGCGCCCGGATCGCCCTGGTCGTCGGGGACGTCGTGGGGCACGGGCTCAACGCCGCCGCGGCCATGGGCCGGATCCGCACGGCGGTGAGCACCCTCGCCGGCCTGGACCTGGCCCCCGAGCAGCTGCTGTCCGCCCTGGACGACCTCGTCGTCCGGCTGGGCTACGAGGACGACGACGACGCGCCCACGGCCAACATCCTCGGCGCCACCTGCGTGTACGCCGTCTACGACCCCACCGAGGAGCGGCTGACCGTCGCCCGGGCCGGGCATCCGCCGCCGGCGGTCATCGCTCCCGACGGCACGGTGGACTTCCCCGAGGTCCCCTCCGGGGCGCCGCTCGGCGTGGGGCTGCGGTCCTATACGTCGGTCGACCTCGAACTGCCCGCGGGCAGCGTGATCGCCCTGTACACCGACGGGCTCGTCGAGAGCCGGGAGGGCGACATCGACGACGGGCTGGAGCGCCTGCGGGCCGCGCTCACCCGGCCGCCGGGCACCCCGCTGGAGGACCTGTGCTCCGCGGTGGTCGAGCTGCTGCCCGACAAGGGGCAGGACGACGACGTGGCGCTGCTGATCGCCAGGGCCTGCACCTTCGATGCCGACCGGGTGTTCACCGTCCAGGTGCCGGCCGATCCGGAAGCGGTCGGACGCGCGCGGGCCGAGGCGGTCCGGCAGCTGTCCGCGTGGGGGCTGGACCGGCTCGGGACGGCCGCCGAGCAGATCGTCGGGGAGCTGCTGGCCAACGCCGTACGGCACGGGGCGGGGCCTGTGCGGCTGCGGCTGATCCGGCACTGGAAGCTGGCCTGCGAGGTCTTCGACGCCGGTCCGGGTCCACCGTTGCCGCGCCACCCCGGACCCGACGACGAGGGCGGCCGGGGCCTGGTGATCATCGGAGGGATCGCCGCCCGGTGGGGTTCCCGCCGACTCAAGGAAGGCAAGATCGTCTGGGCGGAGCTGCCCCTGACGGACGAGGAACGGCTTCTGGACGGGCCGGACTGCGTCCTGCCGTGAGACCGGTCGCAGGCGGCGCGTTTTCCCGGTCCATGGCACAGGTGTGGTGAAGCCGTGACCGGGGGGACGGCCCCGGGTTCGTCCGCGTCCCGTAGAGTGCGCTTGCGCCGCCAAGATTTTGAACATGTTCAAAGGGCCAACGGGAGGGTCGGTGTCATGCGCCGAGGAGTGAAGCTGGGGATCGTTGCCGCACTGACCACCGGGCTGGTGGGGACCGCCGGGTACGGGGCGTACAACATCTACAACGGGCTGACCGGAGGCAGCGGGTTCGGCGGTTCTTCCGCACAGGCAGCTCCCGTCGAGACCGGGCCACCGACCGCGGCAGAGGTGAAGAAGACGGCCGCCGAGTTCCTGGCCGCATGGGCCAAGGGGGACACCGCCGCGGCGGGGGCGCTCACCAATGACGCGGCGACGGCTTCCGCGGCGCTGACCGCGTACCGGCGGGACGCGCACGTCACCCGGGTACGGCTGGCCCCCGGCGCGGCCAAGGGGGACGTCGTGCCGTTCAAGGTCACGGCCTCGCTCTCCTACAAGGGCAAGTCCTCCACGTGGACGTACTCCTCGGCCCTCACCGTCTTCCGCGGCGAGACCACCCACCGCCCCCTGGTCGCCTGGAAACCGTCGGTACTGCACCCCCAGCTGACGGCCGGCCAGTCACTGGAGACCGGTGAGGCCGCCTCCCCGCAGGTGATCGTCGTGGACCGCAACGGCAAGGAGCTGGACGCCGACGACTACCCGTCCCTGGCCTCCGTCCTGCCCCAGCTGCGGGAGCGCTACGGCGCCGAACTCTCCGGCGGCAAGCCGGGCGTCGAGACCTGGGTGAACGGGGGCGACGGCCCCGGGCAGACACTGCACGTCATCGCCAAGGGCACGCCCGCGAAGCTGCCCACCACCCTGGACGCGCGCCTGCAGAAGGCCGCCGAACAAGCCGTGGGACGCAGCGCCCAGTCGTCGGTCGCGGCGGTCAAGGCGAGCACCGGCGAGATCCTCGCCTTCGCCAACAACCCGTCGACGGACAACAACAACGCCTTCAACGCGCAGGTCGCCCCCGGCTCCACCTTCAAGGTCATTACCGCCACCGCCCTGCTGGAGAGGGGCGTGAGCCCGGGCACCCCGGCCCCGTGCCCGGCGACCGCGAACCACGACAACGGCAAGATGTTCCACAACGTGGAGAGCTCCTCCGACCTCTCGGCCACCTTCCAGCGGGACTTCGCGATCTCCTGCAACACCGGCTTCATCAAGCTCGCCGACCGGCTCGACGATTCCTCGGTCCCCTCGGTCGCCCAGCGCTACTACGGCTTCGGCCAGACCTGGAACGTCGGCGTCCCGGCCTGGGACGGACGCGTTCCCGGCGGTTCGGGCGACGAGATGACCGAGGAGATGATCGGCCAGGGCCAGATACAGATGAGCCCGCTGAACATGGCCTCCGTCGCCGCCACCGTGCAGAACGGCGTGTTCCGCCAGCCCCGGCTGGTCGCCGCCGGCCTGATCGACGGACCCCTCGCGAAGGCGAGCAGCGGCCTGCCGTCCGGCGTGCGGGGCAACCTCAAGTCGATGATGCGGCTGACCGCGTCGAGCGGCACCGCCACCACGGCGATGCGCGGGGTCTACGGCGACGTCGGGGCCAAGACCGGCTCCGCGGAGGTGGGCGGCCAGGAGCAGCCCAACGGGTGGTTCGTCGCCTACCGCGGTGACGTCGCGGCCGGCGGGATGGTGCTGGAGGGCGGGCACGGCGGCGACTCCGCGGGGCCCATCGTGGCGGCGGTGCTGAAGGCCTCCTCGTGACCCGTGTGGCCACGGCCCCCGCCCCGGAAGACCGGGAGGGCGGTGCCGCATGGCACCTCTGACAGCGGCCGCCGTCCTGCTCGCGGCGGTCACCCACGCGGCGTGGAACGCCATCGCCCACAGCATCCGGGACCGACTCGTCGCGTTCACCCTCGTCGGTGGCGGCGGAGCGATCTGCGGAGCGGTCGCCGCCGGCTTCGCGCCGCTGCCCGCGGCGGACGCGTGGCCCTACCTGGCGTCGTCGGTGGGAATCCACATGGCCTACATGTACCTGCTGACGAAGTCCTTCGCGCTGGGCGACTTCGGGCAGGTCTACCCCATCGCGCGCGGCGTCGCCCCCTTGGCCGTGACCGTGCTGGCGGCCCTCTTCGTGGGCGAGGTGCCGGCTCCCCTGCAGACCGTCGGCGTCCTCGTCGCCTCCGCCGGGCTCGGCGGGGCCGCCCTCTGGAGCGTGCGCGGTCGCCGCCGTGAGGACTGGCCGGCCGTCGGCGCGGCCGTGGGCACCGGCCTTGCCATCGCGGCGTACACCGTCGTCGACGGCGTCGGCGTCCGCGCGTCCGGCACCGCCCTGGGGTACGTCGCCTGGCTCCTGCTCATCCAGGGCGTCCTGCTCGCCTGCTGCGCCCTCGCGGCGCGCCGTGCGGCGCTCCTCGGACAACTCCGCCCGGTCGCCGGCCGCGGGCTCCTCGGCGGGGCGCTGTCCATGTCCGCCTACGGCCTGGTCCTGTGGGCCCAGACGCGGGGCGCCCTCGCGCCCATCGCGGCGCTCCGGGAGACCTCCATCATCGCGGGGGCGGTCATCGGGGCGGTCTTCTTCAAGGAGCAGTTGGGGCGTTCGCGGGTCGTCGCGGCGTTGGTCGTGGTGGCGGGGATCGGGCTGATGCTGCACGCCTGACGCGGGCTCCGTGTGCGGCGCCGTTGTGGCTGGGGTCGCGGTTGCTTCCCCGCCCCTCCCTCCCGGCGCTTCGAATGGTTGGTGAGGGGTGTGCGCTGGGGGGCCGGGGTCCCTGCGAACCTGCGCGGCCCGGGCCGACCGCGCCGGGCACCGGGTGGGGGCTGCAAAAAACCACCCCCGACACGTGCGGCGCCGCACAACCCGCCGCCGACCCCTCGCATCCCTACCCGCGCGTACCGTAACGTGCCCCCACACCCAAGGGGCAGCGGAAAGGCACGCCATGGCGCTGGACGCGGACGTCATCGTTGTCGGAGCGGGGCTGGCAGGTCTCGTCGCGACGGCCGAACTGGCCGACGCCGGCCGGAAGGTGCTGCTGCTCGACCAGGAGCCGGAGAGCAACCTCGGCGGCCAGGCGTTCTGGTCCTTCGGGGGGCTGTTCCTCGTCGACTCGCCCGAGCAGCGCCGGATGCGCATCAGGGACAGTCGCGAACTCGCCTTGCAGGACTGGATGGGGACCGCCGGGTTCGACCGCGCCGAGGACCGCTGGCCGCGCGCGTGGGCCGAGGCGTACGTGGACTTCGCCGCGGGCGAGAAGCGGGCCTGGCTGCATGCGCAGGGGATACGTTTCTTCCCGGTGGTGGGGTGGGCGGAGCGCGGGGGCAGTCTCGCCACCGGGCACGGCAACTCCGTGCCGCGCTTCCACATCACCTGGGGTACGGGCCCGGGCGTGGTCGCGCCGTTCGAGCGCCGGGTGCGGGAGGCCGCCGCCAGGGGCCTGGTGGAGCTGCGCTTCCGGCACCGTGTGACGGCGCTGACCTCGACGGGCGGCGCGGTGGACGGCGTGGCCGGCGAGGTCCTGGTGGACAGCGACGCCGAACGCGGCCAGGCGAGTTCGCGGGAGGTCCGCGCCGAGTTCCAGCTGAGGGCGCAGGCGGTGGTCGTCACCTCGGGCGGCATCGGCGGCAACCACGACCTGGTGCGCAAGGCCTGGCCGCAGCGGCTGGGAACGCCGCCGCGCACCCTGCTGTCGGGGGTGCCCGCGCATGTGGACGGCCTGATGCTGGGGGTCGCCGAGGCGGCTGGGGCGCACCTGATCAACGGTGACCGGATGTGGCACTACACCGAGGGCGTCGAGAACTGGGACCCGGTGTGGGCCGGACACGGCATCCGCATCCTGCCGGGCCCGTCGTCCCTGTGGCTGGACGCGACGGGCGAGCGGCTGCCGGTGCCGCTCTTCCCGGGCTTCGACACGCTGGGGACGCTGGAGCACATCATGCGCTCCGGCCACGAGTACACGTGGTTCGTCCTCACCCAGAAGATCATCGAGAAGGAGTTCGCGCTCTCGGGCTCCGAGCAGAACCCCGACCTGACCGGGAAGAGCGTGCGCGACGTGCTCAAGCGCGCGCTGCCGGGGGCCCCCGGCCCGGTCGAGGCGTTCAAGCGGCACGGCGCGGACTTCGTGGTGGCGGACGATCTGCCGGCCCTGGTGCGCGGCATGAACGCGCTCACCGGGGACGACCTGATCGACGGGACCGCGCTGCGCCGCGAGATCGAGGCGCGCGACCGCGAGATCACCAACACCTTCACCAAGGACCTGCAGGTGACCGCGATCCGCGGGGCCCGCAACTACATCGGCGACAAGCTGATCCGCACCGCCGCTCCGCACCGGTTGCTGGACCCGAAGGCGGGCCCGCTGATCGCCGTGCGGCTGAACATCCTGACCCGCAAGTCGCTCGGCGGGTTGGAGACCGACCTGGACGCACGGGTGCTGCGGGCCGACGGCGAACCGCTGCCGGGGCTGTACGCGGCGGGCGAGGCCGCCGGCTTCGGCGGCGGCGGGATGCACGGCTACCGCTCGCTGGAGGGAACCTTCCTCGGCGGCTGCGTCTTCTCCGGCCGTACGGCGGGCCGCGCCGCGGCGCGCGCCACCGCCTGACCGCTCCCCAGTTACCGGCGCTCCCCGCGTCCCGCCGCGCGACCCCGGTCCTGACCGGTCCCCGGCGCGAGGCACCATGGGGGGAGCAACGACGGAGGCGCATGGTGGGAGCACGGGCTGTGGTGGACGTCCAGGGAGCGGTGGCGGAAGGCTTCGAGCCGGTCAGGGACGCCTTCGTCCGGAACTTCGAGGAGCGGGGAGAGCGCGGCGCCGCCGTGGCCGTGTACCGGGACGGCCGCAAGGTCGTGGACCTGTGGGCGGGCTCCGCCGACGGGGACGCGGGCGAGGACGGCGCGCCCTGGGCCGAGGACACGGCTCAGGTGGTGCGCTCGGCGACGAAGGGTGTGGCGGCGGCCTGCCTGCTCCTGCTGCACCAGCGGGGCCAGCTCGACCTGGACGCGCCGATCGGCACGTACTGGCCCGATTTCAAGGCCGCCGGCAAGGAACGCGTCACGGTCCGCGACGCCCTGGCGCACCGCGCCGGTGTGCCGGCGCTGGACACCCCGCTCGCCCCGGCACAGGCGCTGGACGGCGGGAGCGGACCGGTCGCGCTCGCCGCGCAGGCCCCTTTCTGGACGCCGGGGGCGGATCACGGCTACCACGCGCAGACGTACAGCTGGCTGATCGGCGAGCTGGTGCGGCGCGCGAGCGGCGGCCGCACCATAGGCCGCTATGTGGCCGAGGAGATCGCCCGCCCGCTCGGCCTCGACCTGTGGATCGGGCTGCCTGCGGGTGAGGGGCACCGCGTCGGGCGGATCGCCGCGGCCGAGGCCCCGCCGGCGCCGGCCGCGGCCGGACTGCGGGCGCGCCCCAAGCGCAACGTGACCGAGGCGTACGCGGACCCGTCGTCGCTGACCCGGCGGGCGTTCGGGGCGATCGACCCGCTACCGGACGAGAACGACCCCGGGTACCACGCGGCGCAGCTGGCGGCCTCCGGCGGCATCGCCACGGCGCGCTCGCTGGCCCGCTTCTACGCCGCCCTGATCGGGGAGGTCGAGGGCCCCGGCAACCGGCTCTTCGCCCCGGCGACGCTCACCTCGGCGCGCACCCCGGAGTCGGAGGGCCCGGACCGCGTGCTCGTGGTCAACACCCGGTTCGGCCTCGGCTTCATGCTGCACGGCCCCGCCGCCCCGCTGCTGACCCCTGGTTCCTTCGGCCACCCCGGCCGCGGCGGCTCCCTCGGCTTCGCCGACCCCGGCGAAGCCGTCGCCTTCGGCTACGTCACCAACGGCATGCAGCAGAACGTCACCGCCGACCCCCGCGCCCAGGCCCTCGTCCGAGCCGTCCGCGACAGCCTCCGCTGACGGCTGCCCGAAAAGTTGCCCGGGCTCGGGGAGCCGCGAACGATGGATGGGTGAGCGACGCCGCATACCTCCGGTTTCCGCATGTTCACGGCGAGCGGCTCTGCTTCGTCGCCGAGGACGACATCTGGGTCGCGCCCCTGGACGAAGGGCGCGCGTGGCGGGTGACGGCCGACCGGATCCGGGTCGGGCACCCCCGCTTCTCGCCGGACGGCTCGGTGATCGCCTTCAACAGCTGGCGCTCCCTCGACCCCGAGGTGTACGTCACGCCGGTCGAGGGCGGCCCGGCCCGCCGCCTGACGTACTGGGGAAGCCCGGACGCCCGCGTGCGCTCCTGGACGCCGGACGGCCGGATCCTCGCGGTGTCGTCCCACGGCGAGCCGTTCTCGCACTACACCTGGGCCTACTCCGTTCCCGTCGAGGGCGGCCCGGGCAGCCGTCTGCCCTGGGGCCCGGTGTCGGACATCGCCATGGACGACGGCGAGGACGGCGAGCACCGCACACTGCTGCTGACGGCGACCGCGCCGCACGAGCCCGCCTCGTGGAAGCGGTACCGGGGCGGGGCCACCGGGCGGCTGTGGCTTCAGTGCCGGCGGCTGGTGCCGGACGTCGGCGGCCACCTGGAGTCGCCGATGTTCGTCGCGGGCCGCATCGCCTTCCTCTCCGACCACGAGGGCGTCGGCAACCTGTACTCCTGCCTGCCGGACGGCACGAACCTGCGGCGGCACACCGACCACGCCGACTTCTACGCCCGCAGCGCCGCCACCGACGGCACGCGCGTGGTCTACCAGTGCGGGGGCGAGGTCTGGCTGGTCGACGACCTCGGCCCGCAGTCGGTACCGCGCCGCCTCTCGATCGACCTCGGCGGCCCACGCGCCGGCCGCCGCCCCTACCAGGTGCCGGCAGGCGCGTACCTGGACGGGCTGGCCGTGGACCGCACCGGCCGCGCCAGCGCGGTGTGCGTACGCGGCAGCCTGTACTGGCTCACCCACCGCGACGGGCCCGCGCGCACCATCTCCGACGTACCGGGGTCGCGGGTGCGGCTGCCGGTCATGCTGGGCGACACCGGGCGGATCGCCTTCGTCACCGACGCCGACGGCGAGGACGCCATCGAGATCGCCGTGCTGCCGGGCCGCCCCGCCGCACTGGCCGCCGCCGACATCGCCGACGCCGACGACGCGGTCGGGCAGGCGCTGCGGGCCGGGGAGGAGTCCTCCGCGGGAGCGGAGGGTGAGGCCCAGGACATCGCGCAGGCCGAGGGGCAGACCGAGCCACGGCCCCCGTGCAGCAGCGGCGGGACCCGGCTGGGGTGCGGGATGCTGGGCCGCGTCCACGAACTGGTGCCCTCGCCCGACGGCCAGATCCTCGCCGTGGCCTCCCACGACGGGCGGCTGCTCATGGTCGACGCGGAGTCGGGTGTGGTCGCCGAGCTGATCCGCTCCTCCAACGGGCCGGTCCGCGACCTGTCCTTCTCGCCGGACTCCGACTGGATCGCCTGGTCCCACCCCGTCATCGGCCGTTCGCTGCGCAAGATCCGGATCGCCCGGCTCAGCCCGGACCCGGAGACCGGCAAGCACACCCTGATCGACGTCACCAACGGCCGCTTCGAGGACGAGCAGCCGGTCTTCACCCGCGACGGCCGCTATCTGGCCTTCCTGTCCTGGCGCGGCTTCGACCCGGTGTACGACGTGCACACCGGCGACCTGTCCTTCCCACTGGGCTGCCGCCCGCATCTCGTGCCGCTGCACTCGGCGACGCCCTCGCCCTTCGCGCTGCCCGTGGAGGGCCGGCCGCCCGGGGGCGGGCTGGATCCGGCCGGTTTCACCGAGGGGCCGCTCGCGGTGGAGGCGGCCGGGCTGCCGATGCGGGTGACGCCCTTCCCGGTGCCGGCCTCCAAGTACAGCTCGCTGGAGGCGGTGCGGGGCGGCCTGACCTGGCTGCGCTGGCCGATCTCCGGCGCGCTCGGCGAGACCTTCGCCAACCCCACCGACCCCTCGGCCCGTCCCACGCTGGAGTACTTCGGCCTGGCCAAGTCCAAGCGGGTCGAGCTGGTGCGGCACATGGACTGGTACCGGGTCAGCGGCGACGGCACGCACCTGGTGGTCTTCGACGAGGGCGACCTGACGGTGGTCCCGGCGTACGAGCCGGGCGACCTGGACTCCACCGTCTACATCGACATGCGGCGGGTCCTGCACGAGGCGAACCCGCCCACCGAGTGGCGGCAGGCGTTCGACGAGGCCGGGCGCATCATCCGCGACTACTTCTGGGCTCCGGACATGTGCGGCATCGACTGGCCGGCGATCCTCGACCAGTACCGTCCGCTGGTCGAACGGGTCGCCACGCCGGACGAGTTCGCCGACCTGCAGCGCGAGGTCCTCGGCGAACTGGGCACCTCGCATGCGTACGTCGCGCCGGCCCGCCGCAGCGAGGGGCCGCCGCACTACCAGCGGCCGATCGGGCTGCTCGGCGCGAACTTCGTCCGCACCCCGGACGGCCGGTGGGTGGTCAGGCGCATCCTTCCCGGCGAGTCCTCGGACCCCAAGGCGCGTTCGCCACTGGCAGGCACCGGCATCTCGGAGGGCGCCGAGCTGACCCACGTCGACGGCCGTGCCATCGACCCGGACGCCGGGCCCGGCCCGCTGCTGTCGGCCGCGGGCGGCACCACGGTGGAGCTGACCTTCGCCCCGCCCGACGGCGGGCCCGCGCGGCGGGTCGCGGTGGTCCCGCTGGTGGACGAGCGCCCGTTGCGCTACCAGGACTGGGTGGCCAAACGGCGGGCTGTCGTGAGGGCGTTGAGCGAGGGGAAGTGCGGCTATCTGCACATCCCCGACCTGGGGGGTTCGGGCTGGGCGCAGTTCAACCGCGACCTGCGCATCGAGGTCGTCCGTCCGGCCCTCATCGTCGACGTGCGCGGCAACGCGGGCGGGAACATCAGCGACCTGGTGGTGGAGAGCCTGACCCGCAAGATCCTCGGCTGGGACCACACACGCCACGCGCAGCCCGTGAGTTACGCCGGCAACGCCCCGCGCGGCCCGATCGTGGCGCTGGCGGACGAGGCGACGGCCTCCGACGGCGACATGATCACCGCCACGTTCCGGCTGCTGGGCATCGGCCCGGTGGTGGGCCACCGCACCTGGGGCGGTGTGGTCGGCATGACCGGCCGGCACCGGTTGGGCGACGGAACGGTGATCACGGTGCCGATGAACGCCGCCTGGTTCGAGGCCTACGGCTGGGGGGTGGAGAACTACGGCGTGGAGCCGGACATCCCGGTCATCCGCACCCCGTTGGAATGGGCGGAGGGCCGCCGCACCGACCTCGAGGTCGCCGTGCAGACGGCGCTGGACCTGCTGGAGAAGCACCCGGCCTCCACACCGCCCGACCTGTCCGACCGCCCCGTCCGGCGTCGGCCCCCGCTCCCACCGCGCCCGTGAGCTTCCACGAGGCCCACGGGAAGGGGCGCGCCCGCAAGCGCGCGCCCCTCCTCGTTCACGCCTGAACCACGCGGGTCAGGACCGGCCGTGCCGCTCGTCGGTCTCCGGCGACCGCTGGCGGTCGCCGCCCTTCGGCATCGACTGCGGGGCCTGCTTGGCCGGCTGGCCGTGGCCGGGCTCGCGGCCGGGCTCGCGGCCGGGCTCGCGCTGCGGCTGCTTGCCCTGCTGACGCATCGGCTCACCTGCCATGCCCTGGGCGCGCTCGCGGGTCTGGCCGATGCGCTCCTGGGCCTGGGGCTGAGCCTGCGGGCGGTGCTGCTGCCCGGCCTTGCTTCGCGTGGGGTCGTTCTTGCCCATGATCACTCCTTCGTGATGTATGGAATGGGCCTCGACCAGGCTGACACGGCTGAACACACTACGCATTTCGGACGAACGCGTACCGTGAACGGCCCTGGTCAGACAGGCCTTTCCGACCGGGCGCGTTCGTCGGCGGCACCCCCGCGGCCCACGAGACCGCGCCGGACCCCGCCCGCGGCGGCGAGCCGCGGCTGCAGGCGGCGCATCTCCCGCCGCCCCAGCGCGCCGCCGATCAGAGCGGGAAGACATCCGCGCAGGGGCTGCGTTCCGCGCAGCCATCGCTGGGCGTAGACATGCGGCGAGCGGCGCGCTATCCCGTCCGCGAGGCGCCTGACGGCCGGTTCCGGCGGATAGGTGCGGCCCGCCGGCCAGGGCAGCCGGGAACGCGCCTCGCGCAGCACCTCGTCCTCGTCGGCGCCCCGCACCATGTCGGTGTCGGTCCAGCTCAGGTAGCCCACACCGACCTTGACGCCCTTGATGCCGACCTCCGCGCGCAGGCAGTGCGCGAAGGCCTCGACGCCCGCCTTGCTCGCGCAGTACGCGGTCATCAGCGGCGCCGGTGCGATCGCGGCCAGCGAGGCGATCTGCAGCAGGTAGCCGCGCGAGGCGACGAGCGCCGGGAGGAAGGCACGCGCGGTGACCACACTGCCCAGCAGGTTCACCTCCACGACCCGGGCGAAGCGGCGGGTTCCACGTCGAGGAACGGACCGCCGGTCGCCACACCGGCGTTGGCGACGACGACGTCGACGCGGCCGTAGCGCTCCACGACCTCCCCTGCCGCCCGGTGCACCGCCTCACCGTCGGTGACGTCCACCGTCCAGCACCCGGTGTCCGGGCCGATCTGCCGGGCGACGCCCCCCAGTTCGTCCGCTTCCAGCCCCAGCAGCGCCAACCGGGAGCCCCGTGCGGCGAGTTCCTTGGCGAGCAGCGCCCCCAGGCCCCGGGCGGCCCCGGTCACCACCGCGACCTGCCCGTGCAGCGACCGGCTCATACCGGCTCCCCCTCACCCTGGGCCTCCCGCGCGACCTCCGTGCCGGGCCGCAGATGCTCCTCGACGAGGGTGCGTATGACGCCCGCCACCGCCACCGGGTCCTCCAGCGGCGTCATGTGTCCCAGGCCCGGCAGTTCGGTGAGGCCGGCGCACCGCGGGAGCCGGGCGGCCAGGCCCCGGGCGTGCACCGGCGGGGTGAGCTTGTCGGCGGCGCCCACCAGCACGGCGGTGGGCGCACGCAGCGCGGCGACGCCCGCGTCCAGGTCGAGCCCGGCCAGCACCCGGCCCCAGGCGGCGCGTTGGCGCCGACCGCAGGCATGCACGATGCGGGCGGTGGCGGCCACCAGCTCCTTGCCCGACGCCGCGCCCAGGACCCCGTACTTGAGCGCCGCCCGGGTCACCGCGGACTGCGGGCCGAGCGGCGCCGAACTGACCAGCAGGAAGCGGTGGAAGGCGTCCCGCACCCGCCTGCTGCGCACTCTCGGCGGCAGCACCATCGCCTCGGTGAGCAGCCGTCCGCTGCCGGTGCTGGCCAGCAGCACCGCGGCCGTCCGGGTCCGCACGACGGCCCGGCCGCCGGCCGCCATCGCCGTCATCCCGCCCATGGAGTGCCCGACCAGCACCACTTTCTCGTCGCCCCGGACGACGGCCTCCAGGACCGCGCAGAGGTCGTCGGCGAGCGCGCCGGTGCCGTATCCGCCGGGCCCCGGAGTCCCGCTGCCTCCGTGGCCGCGCTGGTCGTAGGCCACGACCCGGTACTCCCCGGCGAGTTCGCGGACGAGCGGGGCCCAGAAGAGGGTGCTGCAGGTCCAGCCGTGGATCAGCACCACGGCCGGCGCGGCCCCGGCCTCGGGGCCGTACTCCTCGACGTGGATCCACGTACCGTCCGCGGACCGCACACGGCGGGTGCGCCGGGCGGCCGGGAGGTCGAAGACGGACGCGGTCACGAGGCCGCCCCCGCGCGCTGCGGACGGTCCGCGGCGACGGGTACGAGCTCGTACTCCCGCAGGTCCAGCCGGCGCGTGGCACGCCGGAACTCCGCGGTCGTGCCGGGCCAGATGGTGGTGTTGCGGCCCTGGTCGTCCAGGTACCAGCTCACACAGCCCCCGGTGTTCCACACCGTGCGCGCCATCCGGCGCTGCAGCAGTTCGTTCCAGGACCGCACGGCCTGCGGACGGGCGTCGAGCGCGGCGGCCCCGGTGGCCTCCAGGGCGCGCAGATACGCGACGAGGTAGTTCAGCGAGGACTCGATCATCAAAACCATCGAGCTGTTCCCGAGGCCGGTGTTGGGCCCGATGACGAACAGCAGGTTGGGGAAGCCGTCGACGGTGCAGCCGCGCAGCGCTGCCATGCCGCCCTTCCAGTGCTCGGCCAGCGAACGGCCGTCGGCGCCGAACACCCGCTGCGCCACGGGCATGTCGGTGACGTGGAAGCCGGTGCCGAAGACGATGGCGTCGGCCTCCCTCTCGGTGCCGTCGGCCATGACGAGGGTCGAGCCGCGCACCTCCTTCAAGGCGGAGGCGACGACCTCGGTGTTGGGCCGTGTGAGCGCCGGATAGTAGTCGTTGGACAGCAGGATGCGCTTGCAGCCGATCCGGTAGTCCGGGGTCAGCCTGGCCCGCAACGCCGGGTCCTCGACGGACCGGCGCAGATGCGAGGCGGCGAGGGCCTGCGCGCCGCGCAGCAGCGCCGGATGCCTGGTGAACGCCCCGACCTGGAACTCGCGGACCAGCCAGAGCAGTCCGCGCCGCGCCCTGGCGGTGGCCGGCACCGTGTCGTGCAACCACTGCTCGGCCCGGCTGATCCCGCGGTCCGCGCGCGGCATCACCCATGGGGGCGTCCGCTGCACCACGGTCAGGCGCGCCACCTGGGGCTGGATGGCGGGGACGATCTGGATCGCGGAGGCGCCGGTGCCGACCACGGCGACCCGCTTGCCTCCGAGGTCGGCGTCATGGTCCCACCGGGAGGAGTGGAAGACCCGTCCGGGGAAGGTGTCGAGGCCCGGGACATCCGGCAGCCTGGGGTCGGACAGCGGCCCGGTGGCGCAGACCACGAGATCGGCGGTGAGGTCGCCGCGCGAGGTGGTGATGCGCCAGTGCCGCGCGCCGGCGTCCCATCGGGCCGCTTCGACCTCCGTGCCGAGGCGCAGGTGCGGGCGGAGGCCGAAGGTGTCCGCTACCTGTTCCAGGTAGGCGCGGATGTGCGGCTGGCCGGAGAAGGTGCGCGGCCACCGCGGGTTGGGCGCGAAGGAGAACGAGTAGAGGTGGGAGGGCACGTCGCAGGCGCAACCCGGGTAGCTGTTGTCCCGCCACGTCCCGCCGACGGAGCCCGCGCGCTCCAGGACGACGAAGTCGGTGATCCCCTCGCGGCGCAGCCGCACGGCGGCGCCCAGCCCGCCGAACCCCGATCCGACCACCGCCACCCGCACGTGTTCGCCCTGTCCGGCCATACCGCCGCCTCTCGGTGCCGCGCCCGTGCCGCATCGCGCCAGTGCCCACCGGCGCGTTTCGGAGCGTAGACCGTGGGGCGTTACCTGGGGTAGAGGGCGGTCGCGCGCGGCGCCGTCCCCACCGCACAGGCTGACCGGCGTGGCGACGCACCCGCCCGAGCACCGGATGGCAGAGCTCGTGGAGGCGGCCGGCGTCCCGGTCCGTGCCGTGCGCGGGTCCGCCCCGCGACCGTCCCCAGGGCGGTGCCGCGCATCCGTACCGTGGTCGTATGACGCTGGATCTCGACGCCTACCTCGCCCGCATCGGATGGACCGGGGAGCGCCGCCCGACGGCGGACGTGCTGCGGTCCGTGCACCGCGCCCACCTGCTGGGCATCCCGTTCGAGAACCTCGACCCCGTCCTGGGCTGCGCGCCCTCCCTCGCGCTGCCCGACCTGGAGGCCAAGCTCGTCCGCGGGGCGCGCGGCGGCTACTGCTACGAGCACAACACCTTGTTCGCCGCAGCACTCAGCGCCCTCGGGTTCCGGGTCACGCTGCTCACCGCGCGCGTCCTGGTCGGCGCCAGGCCCGGCGAGGTCCGTCCCCGCACCCACATGCTCATGCTCGCCGAGGCGCCCGGAGATCCGGTGCCGTGGGTGTGCGACGTCGGCTTCGGCAGCATCGGCGGCCTGCTGGAGCCGTTGCCCCTGGCGGCGGACGTAGAACTGCACGACGCGCCGCGCCGTCACCGGCTCGTCCGCGCCCCGCACGACGGCCCGCTGCCCCTGTGGCGTCTCCAGGCGCACCTGCCCGGCGCCGCGGCCGACGGCGCGAGCGGGGGCGGATGGGAGGACCAGTACGCCTTCACCGTCGAGCCCTTCCTGGCCCCCGACTACGAGGTCGTCAACTGGCACGTGGCGACCAACCCGCGCTCCCCCTTCTCCCGTGGCGTCTACGCGCAGCGCACCACCGGCGACGCCCACCTCTCCCTCACCGGACTCCGTGTGACCGAGACGGCCGCCGACGGCACGCGCAGGGAACGCGAGCTGGCGGACGCGGACGAGGTGCTGCGGGTCCTGGCGGACGACTTCGGTGTCCGGCTCCCCGAGGGGACGCGGCTGCCGCGCTGAGCGGCGCTGCGGGGCCGTACGAGGTCCCTCACCGGACTCCGTGTGACCGAGACGGCCGCCGACGGCACGCGCAGGGAACGCGAGCTGGCGGACGCGGACGAGGTGCTGCGGGTCCTGGCGGACGACTTCGGTGTCCGGCTCCCCGAGGGGACGCGGCTGCCGCGCTGAGCGGTGCTGCGGGGCCGTACGAGGCGCTTGGCCACGAGGCGCTACGAGACGTGCTGCGCTTCCGCGAGGGTGTGCGCCACCAGCGCGTTGGCGTGACCGTGCCCGAGGCCGTGCTCGGCCTTCAGCCAGCCGACGAGCTCCATGTGCCGGGTCAGCGGACTGGAGCGGATGAGCTCCTTCCACTCCGCGACCGGGCGGCCGTACTTCTTCTCGTAGCCGGAAAGTAGCTCGCGGGGCCCTTCGCGTTCTGAGTCATGCCTGGTTGACCGCGTGAGCGGTGGGTACTCGTCGGCGACCCTGGCGTGACCTGCGTCACGCCTTGTGGTTGCGGTGGCGAATGTGCCGGGTTATCACGGAATCAGGCGGAAAACCTAAGGGGGCCACCACCATGGCCGCTGATATTTCCCCTCTCATCAAGGGTTCTCGACTCAAGAGCCGCGGCGGGCTCCTCGGTGAATGCCTCGCCGAGTTCCTGGGGACCTTCGTCCTCATCGCCTTCGGCTGCGGTGTCGTCGCGACCGCCGTCGCCGCCCTTCCCGGCTCCGGACGCGCGGAGACCCCGACGACCATCTTCCTGGCCGCCGGCGACTGGCTGCTGATCACCTGGGGCTGGGGCTTCGCGGTGATGCTGGGCATCTACGTGGCCGGGGGCGTCAGCGGAGCGCACATCAACCCGGCGATCACCCTGGCCTTCGCGCTGCGCCGCAAGTTCGCCTGGAGCAAGGTGCTGCCGTACTGGTTCGCACAGCTGACGGGCGCGTTCGCCGGTGCAGCCCTGGTCTACCTCGTCTACCACGACGCGATCACGGCGTTCGACGCGGCCAGCAAGGGGCCCAAGACCAACGGGCACACCGTCGCCTCGTTCTCGATCTTCGCCACGTTCCCGGCGCCCTACTTCCACGGAGGGATCTGGGGACCGCTGATCGACCAGATCGTCGGAACGGCCTTCCTGGGGATGCTGGTCGTCGCCGTGATCGACCTGCGCAACACCGCGGTGAAGGCGAATCTCGCGCCGCTGGTGATCGGCTTCGTCGTGGCCGCCATCGGCATGTCCTACGGGGCGAACGCCGGCTACGCGATCAACCCGGCCCGCGACTTCGGCCCGCGCCTGTTCACCTGGGTCGCCGGCTGGGGAGAACTGGCGCTGCCCGGCACCTCACCGGGCGCCTTCAGCAACTTCTTCTGGATACCGATCGTGGGGCCGCTCATCGGGGCCGCGATCGGCGTGCTCGTGTACGACCTGTTCATCGGCGACGTGCTGCACGCCCGGGCGCGAAAGGGCGAGACGGCAGAGCCCGGACGGGCGCGGCCCGAGAACCCGGACGACGAGGTCTAGTCCGTCTCACTGTGGCGCAGCCGCACAAAGGCGCGGCCGTCGCAAGCCCGTCAGACGGGCGCAGACGTCACAGAGGAGCGGCCGGACTTCATGACGCAGAGGAACTCCCGGGGAGTGATCGTTCCCCGGGCGTTCATCGTGCTCTCATGTACGGGCTCCATACCCGCTCCACCTGCGCCTTAACGTCACGAGGTCCCAATTCGCCCGTGATGTAGACGAGGTGTACATGTCCCTCCGGCACGCTCTCGCAGCCCTGGCCGTCGTACCCGCACTCGTGGTGCCCACCGCCGCCCAGGCGGCCACCGCCCAGGACCACGACCCCGGTCTCGGCCACTCCCGGCAGGTCGACTTCGACCTGCAGGCCCACCGCGGCGGCATCGGCATGACCACCGAGGAGTCCCTGGAGGGCTTCGGCAAGGCCCTCCGCCTCGGGGTGAGCACCTTGGAGATGGACACCCAGATCACCAAGGACGAGAAGGTCGTCGTCAACCACGACCGCCAGATCAGTGCCCAGAAGTGCAAGGACACCGGCCCCGTGACGCCGGGCGACCCGATGTACCCGTACGTCGGCAAGTACATCAAGGACCTGACCCTGGCCCAGATCAAGACGATGGACTGCGGCTACCAGCAGCTGCCCGGCTTCCCTGAGCAGGAGCAGATCAAGGGCCACCGCATGGTGGAGCTCAAGGACGTCCTGGGTCTGGTCAAGAGCTACAAGGCCAACAAGGTCAAGCTCAACATCGAGACCAAGGTGGAGGCCGGGGCGCCCGAGCAGACGGCGCCGCGCGAGCTCTTCGTGCGCCGTGTCTTCGAGGAGATCCACCGCTCGGGCATCGAGAAGCAGGTCACCATCGAGTCCTTCGACTGGGGCGCCCTGAAGGAGATGCACAAGCTCGCGCCGAAGTACCCCCTGGTGGCGCTGACCAACTACGACTTCCTCCAGGTCGGCAAGCCCGGCGCCTCCCCGTGGCTCGGCGGCATCGACGCCGACGACTACGACGGCGACTTCGTCAAGGCCGCCTCCGCCATCCCCGGCGTCACGGCGCTCTCCCCCGTCTACGGCATGCCGCAGAACGGCACCGTCGCGGACCCGAACTTCACGTTCTACGTGAGCGAGAAGATGGTGGCCGACGCCCACGAGCGCGGCCTGAAGGTCATCCCGTGGACCTGCGACGACAACCCCACCATCGAGGCGCTGATGGACATGGGCATCGACGGCATCATCACCGACTACCCCAACCACGTCCGGCAGATCATGGCCGACCGCGGCATGCGCCTGCCCAAGGCCTACCCCGCCCCGCGCCACTGACCTCCGGCGAACCCCGCGCGGACGCCCCCGGGACCTGCCGGTCCCGGGGGCGTCCGCGTCCGCGGGCGTTCAGGTGGCGGAGGGGGCCGGTTCCCCGGCGGGACCGGTCAGGTGCTCCTCAGGATGGACGCACTTGTACAGGCACTGGGTGCGGGACATCGCGAAGACGCCGTAGCTCAGCACCGTGAACCCGATCAGAGCGGGCAGCAGCCACATGCCGGCACGCGGCTGCTCACCGTAGAGCGTGACCCCGAGGCAGAAACCGACGACCGCGTCGCCGAGCGTCAGGGCGGGCTGGGAGGCGATCAGCGGTCCGCCCTGCATCGCCGTCCCCAGCAGGAGCAGGGAGAAGGCGCCGGCCGCGGCGAACGCGTAGGTCTGCCAGGACAGCAACCAGACCGCGACCCCCTGGTGCTCCAGGATGTCCATGGACGACTTGATCAGCGCGGCCGTGAGGGCGTTGCCGACCGCGGCGCCGGCGCCCAGGCACGCGGCGCGCATCAGACCGTTCGGCCGCCGCAGCCCGGCGAGCACCAGCACCGCGCCGAGCCCGCCGACGATGAGCAGTGTCGGCACCCACCAGATGCCGGGAACCTGCTCACGCCCTCCGCTGGGAGCCATGGAGAAGAGGAACAGCGCGAGGCCGCCGGCGATGCACACCACGCATACCCACGCCTTGCGGGACAGCTCGACGTGGAAGACCATGCCTCCGATCACCAGCGCCAGCGGCAGTTCCAGGATGAAGACCGGCTGGACCGCCGCGAGCGAACCGGTGCCCAGGGCCAGCGCCTGGAAGATCGCGGCGAGGATGACGCCGAGGATGCCGGCGAGCCAGACGGGGGTGCGCAGCAGGTCCTTCATCAGACCGAGGCGCAGGGACTTCGCCGCGGGGACGGCGAGCACCGCGCGACGCTGCAGGACCGTTCCGAAGGCGTTGCTGCAGGCCGCGAGGACGGCGAAGAGGATGGAGATCATAAGGACGGCACCACTCCCGCGTCCGGTTCATTCGGTTATGCGGGTGAAAGGGAAAGTCTAACGTCGCGGACGTGCGGAGGCCGCCGCGACGGGTCGGGCCCGGGCACCGGGGCCGGGGCGGGATGGCCTCAGCCCTGGTGAGCGGCCCTAGCGGTCGGCCTTGGTGAGCGGCCCTGGCCATCGGGGGCGTGCGCACCGACGGCCGCGGTCACAGCGCGGCCCGGTCGCCGGTGTCCACCGGCTGCGTCGCGTGCGCCGCACGCTGGGCCTGGGAGCGCACTTCGTCGGCGGTCAGCGCGTAGCCCGTCGTGGGATCGGTCGTCGAGCGCGCGAAGACCATTCCGTAGACGCGTCCGGAGGTGTCCAGCAGAGGCCCTCCGGAGTTGCCGGGGCGCACCACGGACCGCACCTGGTAGATGTCGCGGGTGACCGTGCCGTCCCCGTAGATGTCCTGACCGGTGGCACGGATGCGCCCGGCCACCGTCGCCGCGCGCAGGTCCAGGCCGCCGTCCTGCGGGTAGCCCGCCACCACGGCGCCGTCGCCGCGCACCGCGTCGTCGGTGAAGCTCAGCGCGGGTGCCGTCAGCCCGGGGACGTCCAGGACGGCGATGTCCTTGCCCGGGTCGAAGAGCACCACGGTGGCCCGGTAGGCCGGCCCGGTGCCGCCGACCTGGACGGCCGGTTCGTCCACTCCGGCCACCACGTGGGCGTTGGTCATGACGTGCTCGTCGGCGTAGACGAAGCCGGTGCCCTCCTGACCCTGGCGGCGGCCGTCCACGAAGGCGACGCCCTCGATCTTGACCGTGCTGCGCGCGGCGGCGCCCGCCGCGGCAGCGGTGACGTTGTCCCCGGAAGGCTCGGGCACCCCGTTGACGGGTTCGGACTCGAAGGGGTTGAACACCCTGGGGAACCCGGCCTCGGCCAGCGCGCCGGTCGCCTTGCTGAACCAGGTCGGCGCCTGCCGGGGCATGGTGTCCTGGACGGCGCCCAGCACCCCGGACCCGCGGATCGACTGGACCAGCACGCTGGAGGACGACGTCACCAGCACGCTCGCCGCCACCCAGGAGACCAGCAGCACGGCCACGGCGTTCACCACCGCACCGCCCAGTCCGTCGAGCCAGCGCAGCGGGCCCCAGTCCAGACCGGTCCGCACCTTCCAGGCGATCCCGGAGGCGAGCGCGTGCCCGCCGGCAGCCGGCACCAGCACCGTGAGCAGGGCGACCAGGCTCGCCCGCGGGGTGCCGGGCTCGACGAACTGCAGCAGGTACGGCAGCAGCCACACGCCCACCACCGCGCCGCCGAGGAAACCCGCCAGCGAGATGCAGCCCGCGACCAGCCCCCGCCGGAAGCCGGCGACGGCGTAGGCGACGGTCAGCACCAGCAGCAGCAGGTCGAGCAGGTTCACCCGAGGGCCTTTCGACGACACCCTGTGACCGGGAAACGCACATTAACTGACCATTGGTTCCCATTTATGGCGCAGCCCACGCAGAGCCGGTCACATCCGTTCCTCACTCCCCCGGAACACCGGGGGCCTCGCAAGAGAAGGGCCCGGCGCGGATTCCGTGTCACGACACGGAATCCGGCACCGGGCCCTCCGTCGCACCGCACCCCGTCCCCACGGGTCGGCGCGTGCGGGGCCCTCCCACCGCTCAGGGGCGGCCCCGCAGCTCACTTTCCCCTTAGAGGTCGCGCGGACAGGCGGGCTGGCGTCGCGGGTCGATGGCTCTCGCCTGGCGGCGTTGTCGTCGGTCGCCGCAGCTCCGCTGCGTCTCCCTTCTCCGCCTTGCCGAACTCGGCCCTCGACCCGCTCCCTTCTCCACCCCGCCTGTCCGCGCGACCTCTTACATGTGGACGACCGGGACGGCCCCGGCATTCCCGTCTTGAGCTGTGATTCTGTTCGCCGCCGGGAATTCCCGTGCGCGGGCCGAGCCCGGCGTCCGCCCTGCCGGGCCCGCAGGGCCCCGATCGCACGGGACCGGCGGGCTGCCTAGAGTGGAGGCCGAGGACCGAGGAGGTGCGGGCCGTGGCCGAGCAGCACGCGGGCGATCGCCCGGAGAAGGCGATTCTGGACCGGATCAGCGCGATGGTCTCCGACGAGAGGACCTTGCGCGAGCTCCTCAGCGAGGGCCGGATGGACGGCGACACCGAACGTGCGCGGCTCGAAGCGCTGGAACGCGAGCTCGACCAGTGCTGGGACCTGCTCCGCCAGCGCCGCGCCAAGACGGAGGCGGGCGAGGACCCGAACGAGGCGAGGGTGCGTCCCTCGCGCACCGTGGAGGGCTACGAGTCGTGAAGAGCGACACGAAGAAGAGCGACACACAGGTGACGGACGCCGTCGGCGCGCGGCGGTACGAGGCGCGCGTCGACGGCACGCTGGCGGGCTTCGCCACCTACATCCGCACCCCCGAGATGATCGCCTTCCTGCACACCCAGGTCGACCCGCAGTTCGAGGGCCGCGGCGTGGGCTCCGCGATCGCCCGCCACGCCCTGGACGAGGCGCGTGAACACGGCCAGAGCGTACTGGCGGCCTGCCCGTTCATCTCGGGCTGGATCGCACACCACCCCGAGTACGAGGACCTGCAGTACCAGCCGCGCAGCGTGGTCAGCGACTAGCGCCGGGCCGCGCCGTCCGGCGCGGCCCGCGAGTCCGGCGGTCACGACGCGCGCTACGGCTCCCGCGCCTTCGGTCGACGTGGCCACCGGACGCGTCAGCGCGACTTCGCCCTCGCCCGGGGGGCGTGTTCACCGCTGCCGTCGCGCAGCGGCCGCGTGCGGGCCGCGTGCCGCCCTGGCGGCACGCGAGCGACAACATCCGGCCCGTCGACAGCGGCGCGGGCGGTTGCCGGGCGCCGGCCGGACGCCGGCCCACGAAGCGGCCGACACATGCGGCGCACGGGCACGAACCGCAGGGCCGACGGCAACCCGATCTCGCGCGGCAGGTCCGGGTCCCGGTGTGCCCGCGGTCTCGGCGCCTTCGCGTCCTCGCCGGGGCGCGGGTCAGGCCAGCGACGCCGTGAGCGTGATCTCGGTGCCGGCCAGCGCCTTGCTCACCGGGCAGTTCGCCTTGGCGTCCTCGGCCGCCTTGATGAACGCCGCCTCGTCGAGCCCGGGCACCTCGCCCTCGACGGTCAGGTGGATGCCGGTGATGCCGGTGCCCGGCGTGAGGGTGACGTCGGCCTGGGTGCGCAGCCGGGTCGGCGGGGTGCCCGCCTTGCCCAGACCGGCCGACAGGGCCATCGAGAAGCAGCTGGAGTGGGCGGCGGCGATGAGCTCCTCGGGGCTGGTCTTCCCGCCCGGCTCCTGCGAGCGGGCGACCCAGGTCACCGGGTACTCCCCGACGCCGGAGGAGTCGAGGGTCACGACCCCGCTGCCCTCCGTCAGGCTGCCGTCCCAGACGGTGTGCGCGATCCGCGTGGTGGAGTGCGGCGTGCTGGACATGGTGGATCCTCCCGAGTGCGAGTACGTCGTGCGGGTCCAAGTGTTCACCACCGCGCGCCGCTTCGCGAAGCGATCTCCCTCCCGTCGGCGTCCGGGTCGCCCCCTGTCAAACCGCCATCACCCACACGAGTGGCTGTACGCGGCTATTTCACCGACCCGCCTCCTGCCGCCGTTCCGCCGTCCTACTTTCGGGACCTGGGACGCGGAAGTCGAGGAGTGAGCCTGGTGGTCGAATCCGTGCGGGTACCGATCCTCGCCTCGTGGGAGCGCTGTGAGACCGCCGGCCTCGACCCCGAGCGCTTCGAGGTCCCGTACCGCGAGGACCTCGACTTCACCGGGGCCCTGGTCCGGGCCGCCGGTCCCGTCCTCGACCGGCTCGCCGGCACGCTCTCCGGCACCCGCACCGCCGTGCTGCTCGCCGACGACCGGGGGATGATCGTCGACCGCCGTGCCGCCGAGCCCCCGCTGCTGCCCGCTCTGGACCGGGTGCGGCTCGCCCCCGGCTTCAGCTACCACGAACTCGACGCCGGGACCAACGGCATGGGCACCGCCCTGGCCGCCCGGCAGCCCGTCCGCGTCTCCGGCGAGGAGCACTTCTCCGCCGCCCTGCGGGGCTTCACCTGCTTCGGCGTGCCCGTCCGCCACCCCGTCAGCGGGCGGGTGGAGGGTGTGCTCGACCTCACCAGTCTGCACGGTGACGCGCATCCCCTCATGGCCGAACTCGCCCTCGGCTGCGCCCTCGCCATCGAGCGGCGGCTCCTCGAGCAGTGCGGCGCACGCGAACGCGCCCTGCTGCACACCTACCTGACCGCCGAGCACGGCCGCGCCTCCGCGGGCGGCTGCCTGCGGCTCGACGGCACCGGGCACGTCCGGCGCGTCGGGCCTCCGGCCGGACTCACCGACGGCGACGAGTCGGCACTCGCCGGGAGCGCGGCCGATCTGATCGCCGCCGGACGGCGGGACGCGCTCGAACTCCCCCTCTCGCAGGGCCGCACGGCGCACCTTCTGTGCAGGCCGCTCGCCGCGGGCGGCGCCGTCGTGGAGGTCAGCCTGCCCGGGGGCGCCGGGTCCCCGCGTGTCCCCGACGCCTCCCACGGCGGGTCCGGGCGCCAGCCGCTGCTGGTCGGCGAGCCGGGGGTGGGCCGTCTCGCCGTCGCCGCGCGCCGCCGCCTGGAACTGCTCGGCGAGACCGCCCTGCGGATCGGCACCACCCTGGACGTCGCCCGCACCGCCCGCGAGATCGTCGAGGTCACCGTGCCCCGCTTCGCCGACGAGGCGACCGTCGACCTGTTCTGCCCCGTCCTGCACGGCTCGGCCCCCGGCGGCCCCGGGGCCGAGCTGCGCCGGGTGGCGGCGAGCGACGCTGCCCCCGGCGCCGCGTACGCCCCGAACACCAGCGGCGAACCGGTCCGCTTCGCCCCCGGCAGCCCCCAGGCCAGAGCCCTGTGCGGCAGCTCCGCCGTCCGTGACACCTCCCCGGGCCCGGACGGCGAACCGCGCGCCGTCATCGCCGTCCCGCTGCGCGCCCGCGACACGCTGCTGGGCGTCGCCACCTTCGCGCGGGCCGCGCGGGCCGAGCCCTTCGCCGACGACGACCTCACCCTCGCCGGGGACCTCGCCGCCCGCGCCGCCGTCTGCATCGACAACGCCCGGTTGTTCACCCGCGAGCACCAGCTCGCCCTCGAACTCCAGCGCAGCCTGCTGCCGAACGGCGTGCCGGAGCAGCGCGCCGTGGACGTCGCCCACCGCTACCTCCCGGCGGCGCGCGGCCGGGTGGGCGGCGACTGGTTCGACGTCATCCCGCTCTCCGGGGCGCGGGTGGCGCTGGTCGTCGGCGACGTCGTCGGGCACGGCATCCACGCCGCCGCCGCCATGGGCCGGCTGCGTACGGCCGTGCACAACTTCTCCGCCCTCGATCTGCCCCCGGACGAGCTGCTGGGCCGCCTGGACGACCTCGTCGTCCGCCTCGACGAGGAGAGCAGCACCGGTCCCGGCCTCGCGGGCGCGACGTGCCTCTACGCGGTCTACGACCCGGTCACGCGGCGCTGCCGGCTGGCCCGCGCCGGCCACCTGCCACCGGCGCTGCTCGCCCCGGACGGCGGGGTGTGCTTCCCCGACCTGCCCGCCGGACCGCCCCTGGGCCTGGGCGGACTCCCCTTCGAGGCCGCGGAGTTCCCGGTCCCCGAGGGCAGCGGCCTGGTCCTCTACACCAATGGCCTCATCGAGGGCCGCCACCTCGACCCGGACACCGGCATGCGCCGCCTGGGCCGCGCCCTCGCCGCCCTCCCGCGCGACAGCCCGCCGGAGGAGGTCTGCGCCGCGCTCGAGGCCGCGCTGCGCCCCGCGCCCTGCGCCGACGACGTCGTCCTGCTCGTCGCCCGCACCCGCTCCCTGGACGAGGCCCAGGTGGCCTGCTGGGACGTGGCCGACGACCCCGCGGCCGTCTCCGCCCTGCGCTCCGCCATCACCCACCGGCTGCGGGACTGGGGCCTGGACGAGCTCGCCTTCACCACGGAGCTGATCGCCAGCGAGCTGATCACCAACGCCATCCGGCACGGCGCCGGCCCCGTGCAGGCCAGGCTGCTGCGCGACCGGGCCCTGGTCTTCGAGGTCGCCGACGCCAGCGGCACCTCCCCCCGGTTGCGCCGCGCGGCCAACACCGACGAGGGCGGCCGGGGCATCTTCCTCGTCGCCCAGCTCTGCCGCCGCTGGGGCACCCGTTACACCGAACGGGGCAAGGTCATCTGGACGGAACAGCAGCTGCCCGCCTGAGGCCGCCCGGACGTGCCCCTCCAGGAGCACGCCCCGGGCGGGGCGGCGCCGCCCCGGGTGGGACCGGTGAGAGCGGTGGGACCGTGCGGTGACAGCGGCGGTGAGACCGGGGGCTCCGGCTGTGCGCGGACGCGGCGTTGCCTACGGTGGAACCATGACAACGGCGGCTGACAGCGGTACGAGCACGCGCACGGACACCTACGACGTCATCGTCATCGGCGCCGGCCCCACCGGGGAGAACGTCGCCGACCGGACCAGGCAGGCCGGACTGACCACCGTGGTGGTCGAGGCGGAGCTGGTCGGCGGCGAATGCTCGTACTGGGCGTGCATCCCCAGCAAGGCGCTGCTGCGCCCGCAGGCGGCGCTGGAGGCCGCGCGGGCCGTCGCGGGGGCCCGGGAGGCCGCGGGCGGGCGACTGGACGCCGCCGCGGTGCTGGCCCGGCGCGACTGGTGGACGGGGAACTGGAAGGACGACGGGGCGGTGACCTGGCTGGACTCGGTCGGCATCGACCTCGTCCGGGGGCGCGGACGGCTCGACGGCCCGCGCCGGGTCGTCGTCGAGACCCCGGACGGCGGCGAGCGCGTCCTGCTGGCCCGGCACGCCGTGGCGGTCTGCACGGGCACCCGCGCCGAGCTGCCCGGCATCGCCGACGGCCGCGTGTGGACCAGCCGCGAGGCCACCAGCTCCTCCGAGGTGCCGGGGCGGCTCGTGGTGGTCGGCGGAGGTGTCGTCGGCGTCGAGATGGCGACCGCGTGGCGGTCGCTCGGCTCCGAGGTGACGGTGCTGGTCCGCGGCTCCGCGCTGCTGCCGCGCTGGGAGCCGTTCGTGGGCGGGCTCGTCGCGGAAGGGATGCGCGCCGCCGGGACGGAGATCCGCTTCGGCGTGTCGGTGACGGAGCTGCGGCGCGCCGATGCGGCCGGGCCGGTCACCCTGCTGCTCTCCGACGACTCCGCACTCGTCGCCGACGAGGTCCTGTTCGCCACCGGACGCGCCCCGCACACCGACGACCTGGGCCTGGAGACGGTCGGCCTGACCCCCGGCTCGTGGCTGGCCGTCGACGACACCTGCCTGGTCGAGGACGTCGAGGGCGGCTGGCTGTACTGCGCGGGCGACACCAACCACCGCGCCCTCCTCACCCACCAGGGCAAGTACCAGGGCCGTATCGCCGGGGCCGCCATCGCCGCCCGCGCCAAGGGCGAGCCCCTGGACACCGCTCCCTGGGGCCGGCACACGGCCACCGCCGACCACAGCGCCGTCCCCCAGGTCGTCTTCACCGAGCCCGAGGCCGCCGCCGTCGGCCTCACCGCCGAACAGGCACGGCAGGCGGGCCGCCGCGTGAAGGTCGTGGACTACGAGATCGGCAGCGTCTCCGGCGCCGGCCTGTACGCCGACGACTACAAGGGCAAGGCCCGCGCCGTGGTCGACCTGGACCGGGGCCACCTCGTCGGCGTCACCTTCGTCGGCCCGTCGGTCGGGGAGATGCTGCACGCGGCCACGATCGCCGTCGCCGGCGAGGTGCCGCTGGAGCGGCTGTGGCACGCCGTACCGGCCTTCCCCACCATGAGCGAGGTGTGGCTGCGGCTGCTGGAGACCTACCGGGACGCACCGGACGGCGAGGGCTGAACGCGCAGGGCGGCCCCGGGCGCCTGCCGATAGGATCGCGCCCTGCTCGTGGAGTCGAGTCCAGGTCTGTCGAGGGGACATCTGAGGTGGGGATTTTCCGGCGCGGGCCGAAGCGTGACCAGCGGGACGCACCCCGCGACCCCGAGTACGCCTTCTTCTCGGTGGACGAGGGCGCGCGCTTCCGCGCGATCGTGCGGGAATCGTTCGCCGAGCTCGGGCTGGAGGTCACCGTCTTCACCGACATGGTGACCGACGACTCCGGCCGCCGCTTCGGGCTCGGCAACCTCGCCGCGCTGTGCCACAACGACCGGCGCGGCCCGCGCGTGTGGCCGCAGCTGGCGCGCGAGCACATCGGGGCGGTGCTGCGCACGCTCGACGGGCCCTCACCGCTGGAGACCATGCCCGCCGAGGAGATCCGCGAGCGGCTCTACCCGCGCCTCGTCCCCCCTGACGCGATCGACCCCGAGACCTTCCGCTACGCCCGCGTCGCCGCGCCCGGGCTGCTGGAGGTGCTCGCCCTGGACCTCCCGGAGAGCGTGATGACGCTCGCCGACCACGCCCTGGTCCCGCTCGGCGACGCCCGCGAGCTGCGCGGCCGCGCCCTGCTCAATCTGCGCGACCTTCCGGTGGAACGGCACGAGGTCGTCCGGCACGCCGACGTGCGCTTCGACGTCCTGGTCGGCGACTCCTTCTTCACCGCCGCCCGGGTGCTGGTCCTGGACGAGCTGGTGGAACGGGTCACCGGGAAACCGCTGACCGCCGACGGGGCGCTGGTCGCCATGCCGTTCCGGCACCAGCTGGCCTTCCACGCCATCCGCGACAGCGGCGTCATCCCCGCGCTCAACGGCATGGCGGGTTTCGCCGCGGCGGGCCACGAGGACGCGGTGGGTCCGATCAGCCCGTACGTCTACTGGTGGCGGGACGGCGTGCTGACCCAGCTCAGCCACAAGGACGGCGACGGGCTGCTGATCACCGTGGGCGAGGAGTTCCAGGACGTCCTCGAACGACTCGTGCCCGACCAGGCCGGCGACGACAGGTGATCCCGGCGGCCCCGCGGGTCGGCCGTCGCACCGCTGACCGCCGCCGTCCCGGAACGCCTCCGCCCCGTGACGCCGGCCTCAGCCGCTCTCAGCAGGACGAGGGCGCCCGGGCGGCGCCACGGGGTTCGGCGGCGCCGCCGCGTGCAGCTCGCCGGGGTCGGAGCCGGAGCCGGAGCCGAGGTCAGAGCCGGAGCCGGGGTCGGAGCCGGTCGCCTCGCCGGCCCGGGGCCGCAGCGGGTTCGGCAGCGGCTGGTAGCGGGCGGCTGCGCCGTCCGCCTCCGTCCAGCGCAGGAGCAGATTGGTCTTCGCGGGGATGTGCGGGGCGGCGAGCAGCTCCCGCAGCGGTGCCGGGTCGCCGTGCCCGGCCGCCCACTCCTGGAGGAAGCGCCGGGCCCGCGCCCACAGCGCCGGGGTGAGGCCGGGGTGGCGTTCGGCGGCCGCGCCCGCGATCTCCAGCAGGTTGTTGGTGACGAGGCAGTACACCAGGCGCTCCCAGCCGTGGGCGGCGTCCACACCGGGCCCGGCGGCGTCCGGCCGACGACGGCGGCGCAGCAGCTCCCGGTGCCGCTCCTCGACCAGCTTGACGCCCTCGTGGTCGCGGAAGAGCGCCTGGCCCGGCAGGCCGTCGGCGTCCACGGCGACGAGCACGTTCTGCAGGTGGCACTCCAGCACCACCCCGTGCCGCAGATACGCGTGCAGCACCGGCGGCACGACCTGCCGCAGGTACGCCTCCCACCAGGCCAGCGTGTCCCGCGCGGTGAGTCCCGGCGCGGCGAGCGGGCTGCCCTCGTACCCCTCGGCGACGGCGGCCGCGAGCAGCGGGGTCAGCCCGGGCCGCACGTGCCCGCCGAAACCCTCGCGGACCAGCACGGCCAGCGCCTCGTACGGGTCCCGGCCGCCCAGGGCGGCGGTGCGGTACCCGCGGTCGGACAGGACGTCCGCCTCCGGGACGCCGCGCAGCACCTCGTCCACCGGGCCGAGCCAGCGCAGATCGTGCCGCCACAGCCGGCGGATGTCGTTGGTGATCCGCACGTCGAGGCTGAACTTCAGGAAGAGGTCGGCCTCGGGCAGGTACACCGTCCGCAGGGACGCCGTCGGCACGGCCGGCACGGCGGTGCGGCCCAGGCGCAGCAGGCGCCCGTCGTGGAAGGCGGGGAGGTCCCCCAGCAGGGCCAGCTGCCAGGGGTGCGCGGGCAGCACCCGGTAGCCGCCGGGAACGTCCGGGTACAGCCGGTCGAGCACCGCGGTGTCGCCCTCCCCTGCCAGCAGGTCGGCGCGGACCGCGAGCAGGGTGAGCGGAAAGCTCGCGTGCGCCTCGGGCGCGTAGGGCAGCCAGCTCTCCGGCGGGCCGCCACCGCGGCTCTTGGGCGCGGGGTGGTAGCGGTGCCCGGCCACCAGGGCCTGCTCGGAGCGCAGATAGGGATCGGCGGGCGGCGGCGTGCGGTCGCGGGCTTCCAACAGGGCGGCGAGCACGTCGCGGCTGTCCGCGATCTCCGCGGGCAGCCCGGGGGCGGTCACACCTGTGCGGGCGGTGAGCTCCGCCGAGGCGACCTCGACCAGGCCCTCCAGCGGGAGCGGCCGCCAGCCGTCCCGGGTGCGCAGCTCGGGGCCGGTGGGGCGCCGCCCCGGCCGCGTCCGCAGCAGCCGGCCGGTCGCGGGCAGCCGGTGGACGAGACGGCCGCCGTCCTCACCCGCGGCCTCGGCGACCTCGCGCAGCAGGCAGTTCAGCAGGGCCGTCGCGGACAGCGCCTCGGCGCGTTCCCAGGCGTCACCCACGGCGGCTCGTCTCCACGGGCGACTGCGCTGGTCGAAGCACGGTCGGCGACCTCCTGCGTAGGGTAGGCACCCAACATGTACCCGCACTCGGCGGCTGCGACGCGGCGCCCTTTGGAGACGGCGTTCGCCGGCGACCTGGCGGCGCTCCGACCCGATTTGCGCGACGCGTACGCCGCCGCGCTCCCCGGCGCCCGCGCCGCCGTGCTCGGCCGCCTGTGGCGCGCCCTGCTCCTGGAGCCCCTGCCGGGGATCGCCTCGCGCGGTCCCGGCCGCGTACTCCTGCACGACGGCCGGGTGCTCACCGGGCCGCGGCGACTGCCGCACGACCTGGGGTCGCCGGCGGACGAGACCGTTCTCCTGTTGGACGGCCGGCCCCAGGAGCATCCGGCCGCCCTGGTGGAGGCCCTCGGCCTGCCGGGGTCGGGCCTGCTGCGCGAGGAACTCGACCACAGCGTCGCCTCGCTCGCCCTGTCCCGCGCGGGAGCCGCGGACGCCGCGCAGGCGCACGGCTCGCGGGACGGCGGCGTCCGGCCGCCGTCACTCGCCTCCTACGAGCAGGGTGTCGTCGACGGCCACCCCTACCACCCGTGCTGCCGCAGCCGCCCCGGCTTCTCCGTGGCCGAGCAACTGGCCTACGGTCCCGAGCACCGGCCCGTCGTCGCCCTCGACCTCGTCGCCGTCCCCGCCGCCGAGTGCCTGGTCGCGGGCGTCTGGCCGGACCGGTTCCGGGACGGCGACCGGCTGCTGCTGCCCGTCCATCCCTGGCAGACCCGGCACATCCTGCCAGCCCTCGGGGTGCGCCCTTATGCCGAGGCCGCGGTCCCCGCCCGGCCCCTGATGTCGGTGCGCACCCTCGCCCCGCGGGGCGGCGGGCCGCACCTGAAGACGGCGCTGAGCATGCGGATGACCTCGTCCGTCCGCGACATCTCCGCCCGCTCGGTGACCGACAGCGCCCCGTTGTCCGGGCTGCTGGACGAACTGGCCCGGCGGCTCGGCCCCGGCACGCTGCACATCACCCGCAACCTCGGGGCGGCCTGCGCCGTCGTCGGCGGTGAGGCCGTCCCCGACCTCGCCGCGATCCTGCGGGAGTCCCCGGCCGGCTTCGCGGACCCCGCGGCCGGCGAGAGCGTGCTGCCCGTCGCCGCCCTCACCGGGCGCCCCGCCGCCGGCGGACCGCCGCTGCTGCGCTCCCTGCTCGCGGCCGCGGCACCGGGCCCGCCCCCGGACGGCGCCGCGTGGCTCACCGCCTTCGCCGGGCTCGCGCTCCCGGCCCTGCTGCGGCTGCTGTCCTGGGGCGTCGCCCTGGAGGCGCACGGCCAGAACCTGCTGGTCGTCCTCGACCGGCACGCCCGGCCGCTGCGGCTGGTCTACCGCGACCTCGCCGACGTCCGGATCAGCCCGGCCCGCCTCGCCCGGCACGGCGTCCGCGTGCCCCCGATGGGCCGCGGCCTCAGCGACGACCCGGCGGTCCTGCATTCCAAGCTCTACGGCTCCCTGGTCGCCACCACGTTCGGCAGCCTCGTCTCCGCCCTCGGGGAGGGCCACCGCCCCACCGAGGCCCGGCTGTGGGACGCGGTGCGCACGGAGGCCGTCCGCGCCTTCGACGCCCACCCCACCACGGCGGACGCCCTCGCGGACCGGGCGGCCCTGCTCCGCGCCCCCGAACTCGCCGTCAAGGCCCTGACGTCGATGCGGCTGGAGACCGCCGCGCACGGCGACCAGTGGACGGGACTGCCCAACCCCCTGCTCTGACGCGGGGTTTCCCGCGGCCGGGCCGTCCCGTCGGGGCGCCCGTCAGGTGACGCTCCACAGGCGCCGGTAATAGGCTGTCCGCTCCGGGTCGGGGACTGTGCCGTACGCCTCCAGGAGCGCGTCCTCCCAGCCCGGCCCGTAGTTCCACTCGGTGCTCCATGTGGCGACGGCCAGATCGGCCCAGCGGTCGGCGACACCGAGGGCGCCCATGTCGACGTGGCCCGACCAGGAACCGTCCTCGCCCAGCAGCGTGTTGGGCGCGCAGGGGTCTCCGTGGCACACCACGAGCCGGTCGACCGGGGGCGCGGGCGGCAGGTCCCCCGGCACGCGCCTGCCGGCCCTCCGGGCGCGTTCCAGGCGGGTGCCGACGGACCAGTCGTACGGGCAGCGGTCCACGGGCAGCCGGTCGTGCAGCGCGCGCAGCCCGGCGCCCAGCGCGCGTACCGCCGTGCCGGGGTCCGCCGTCCAGCGCGGGCTGACGGCGCTTTCCCCGGGCAGCCCGCGCGTCACCAGCCAGGCGCCCGCCTCGTCCGTCCCGTACTCCAGGACGGGCGGCACGGGCGTGAAGCGGCTCGCCCACTCCAGGCGCTCGGCCTCGGCTCCCAGGTCGAGCCCCGAGCCGGCCGGCGCCCACTTGGCGAACAGCCGGTCCTCGCCCGCGCCCAGCCGGAACGTCACCCCGCCCGCCTCGTTGCGCCACACGGGCAGCGGCGCCCGCTCCCCCGCCAGCGCGCTGATCCGCGCCGGCACCTCCACCTCGCCGTCCGGCGGCCCCGACATCAGAATCTCCACCGCCGCATGCTCCTCCCCGCGCCCCGCACGGCGCCAGCCCATTTCACGCGTCCGGGACCGCGCGGCAGGGCAGGCCGCTATGCGGCGGCGACCCGTGTGCCGGGGTCCCCGGTCGCGGACGAGGAGCGGGCAGCAGGCTTGACATCCTCCCGGGCTTAAAGGCCCGGGATTCCCGCCTGCTCCCACACAAGCCGTGTGGGTCGCTTCGGGTGGGTGACGGTCGCGGCCTACCGCGAGCCGCCGCCTGCCTCGTCGCCCGCGGTGAACGCGTTCGCGATGAAGCTGACGACCATGGCGCGTCGCTCGTCGTCCTCCTTGGATCCGTACAGCATCAATGTCCCGTGCTCCTCGCCGTCGACCGCGACGAGGCGCTTGTCCGACGCCGCGGACGCCTCGTAGAGCTCGCGGATCTGCCGCTCGTGCCCTCCCTGCATGTCGTCGTGCTCGACCAAGAACATCGAAGGCGCCTTGATCTTCTTGACCGCCGCCACCGCGTCGCCGTCACACCGCGCCGGCGAGGAGAGCAGAGCCAGGCCCGCGAGGGGTATGCCGCTCGCCACGCCCTGCGTGGCCGCGGTGGTTCCGCCGCAGGAGGCCCCCGCGAGGAAGACCCGCTTCGTCCCGAGGTCCTTGAGCTTGTCGAAGGCGGCCTTCGCGTCCAGGGCGCTGGAGGAGTCGGACTTCTCAGAGGCGACGTGGTTGCGGAACTCCGGAAGCATCACCCGGTAGCCGCGTTTGGCGAACTCCTCGGCGAGGTCGAGGAAGTTGCAGATCTGGCCTCCGTACTGATGCCCGAAGTAGACGGCGTCCGGCCCCTTGCCCAGGATCAGTGTGGAGAGGTGCTTGCCGTCCTGTGTGGTCAGTGTCGTGACGTGCTCATACAGCCGTCGGGGCACGCACTTGTTGACGAGGTACCCGGACGGCGTCCGCACGGTGTCCTCGGGGTCCGCCGGCCGGTACGACACCGGCTTCTCGGTGACAGCGTCCTCGGGTTCCTGCGTTCCCTGCGTTCCCTGCGTTCCCTGCGTTCCCTGCGAGGGGTGGACGACCGCGGACTTCACAGGAGACGGGCTGTTGTCCAGCGCCTTCACCGCTACCGGGGCGGGCGCGGCGCAACCGCCGAGAACCACGGCGGCGGCGGCCAGGGACAGTGCTGCGGCGCGGTGACCGGCGCGGCGTTTCCAGGGCAAGGAGTTCCTCCTGAGAGTGCGAAGGCGCGACTGTTGGACGTGCTGTCAGAGGGATTCGACTACCTGTCCATGCCCAGAGACGTCCGAGCCGCGATGAGGTTGGAGAACGTGACGGAGGACACAGTGCGTGGCGACGTCGACAGCCCTGGCGGGCCGATCCGTTCGGCCGCGCACACAGGCGCGGGCGCATGGCGATTCCGATACCGCCGTGGCCACCGGGCGGGTCGGGAGCGCGCCGGCGCCCGCCCGAGATCAGCCGCCTGCGACCGACCGTCCGCGACATCGCACCCGTCTTCTACGCGATAGCCCCGGGGAAAACTGCGACGATGTCCCCCGATTCTCCAGCGGAGGGCATGTGTTCGTTTTCGCGTGCGCGGGATGCGGCGCCGAACTGACCGCCCCGCTGTCCCGGTCGCCCTGCCGGCACACGCTTACCAGAAGTACGGGAACGGGCTGCGGCTCCCGGTGCTCATGGAGGCAGGCACGTTCGCTGAGGATCCGGAGCCCCGGGGACCGCCATGGCGGACATGGGCGGAGGTCCATCCGGCCGAGGCAGTGGCCCGCGGCATCTACGCGTCGGTCTACGCCGTCTCCGACGGTGCCCTCGACTCGACCGTCGACGGGCGTCGGCACGTTCCTCTGGGCGGAGGACCAGGCCCTGCGACTGTGCATCGACCCCAAGTTCCAGAAGGACCGCTGGGGCGCCGACGAGCCCGACGAACTCCTCGACGTCATGCGCCGGATCGGCTCCCATCTCTGGAGCTTGCCCGCGAGCTCGTCCCGAGTGGCGCTTCCCTGCGGCGGCTGCAATCCGGTGCATTCGCGGTGACGATGGAGATCTACACGCATGTCCCGTCCGAGGCGACGCGCAAGGCTCTGCGCAGGCTCGGCAAGCATCTCGACAAGCAAGATCGACCGTAGTTGCTGTACTTCGCTGCTGTACGGCATGACAAAGCCCCTGCCGGATCTCTCCGACAGGGGCTTTGAGCTGCTGTGGACCTGAGGGGATTCGAACCCCTGACCCCCTCGATGCGAACGAGGTGCGCTACCGGACTGCGCCACAGGCCCTTGCAACGAGGAAAACTCTAGCATCCCGCCGAGGGTGCTCGGCGCGCCCCCCGCGCTGGGAGGTCACTCGTTGGCCGCTCGGGGCCGGCCGCGGTCGGCGTGCTGGTCGAACAGAGGGGTGCGGGAGCGGTCGCGGGAGCGGCGCGGGGTGACCGGGGCCGTGGAGAAGGTGGGCCGGGGGGCCGGGACCTCCCAGGTGTCCTCGGCGGGGACGCGCTGCTGGTCGACCCACTCGGCGTGGTCGGTCTGCTCCACCAGGGCGCGCCGGTCGGCCGTCGCAGGCTCCTCGGCGGGCTGTGCGGGCTCTGCCGCGTCGGGCGCGTCCAGGCCGGGCTCGCGGGTCGTACGGGCCTCACGCAGGCGTTTGGCGGCGTCGGCGGCACGGCGCTGGTCGAGCTTGACCTCGAAGCGGCGGCGTTCCTGCGTGCGCAGATAGGCGATGTAGAACGTGAGCAGCACGGCGGGCGCGGCCGGGGCCCAGAGGAAGGCGACACCGCCGACCGCGGCGACGATCATGCCGGCGGTGAAGGCGAGGAAGAGCAGCGTGATGGTGCGGCGTCGGGCGGCGAGCACCTTGGCGCGCGGATCGGGCTTCCTCACCGTCCGGGGGTGCGCCTGACCGCCCTGCTTGCCGGGCTTGCCCGGCTTCCCGCTCTGCCGGGACTTCGGCTTCACCTCTGTCGCGGGTACGGCAAGGGCCCGGACGTCGACCGCGGGCTCCGCCTCGGTCTCCGATTCCGGGTCCGCCGTCTTGGCGTACCTGCGCTCCAGCGCCGCACGTCCGGACAGCAGCCGGATGGCGGTACTGAAGCGCTCCGTCGGGCGCGCTTCGTTGAGCTCGTCCTGCCTACGGAGCCACATCGGCACCAAGTAGGCAGCCCAGGCCCCGACGATGACTGCGTAGATGAGGCCGCTGCTGCTCACGCATCACACGGTAGGGGGGTCGGCCACACGGGATACGCAATTCGGCGCGGTGTGTCGCACGATCTGGCTGATACTCCGAAATTTTTTTCTGATCGTGCCCACATCGGAGTCGAATCGGCGGCCACTTTCGAACAAAGATTTTATTTGTGAGCCGTTCCCGGTCGCGTCCGGTGCCAGCGCCGGAGCATTCCCTCCGGCACCTCCTCCGCCGTCAGCGCGAAGACCAGGTGGTCGCGCCACGCCCCGTCGATGTGGAGATAGCGGGGGCGCAGTCCTTCCTCACGGAAGCCGAGTTTCTCCACCACCCGGCGGCTCGGGGTGTTCTCCGGCCGGATGCAGACCTCGATGCGGTGCAGTCCCACCGCACGGAAGCTGTGGTCCACGGCGAGCGCGACCGCGGTGGGCATGACCCCGCGCCCGGCGACGGCCTCGTCGACCCAGTAGCCGATGTGGGCGCTGCACATGGAGCCCCACGTGATCCCGGCGACCGTGAGCTGACCGGCGAGCCGCCCCTGGTACTCGACGACGAACGGCATCATGCGGCCCGCGGCGGCCTCGTGGCGCAGATGCCGGACCATCTGGCGGTAGGTGGGCCGCTGGGTGAGGTGGCCCGGCGGCGCCGGCGGCACCGTGGCCTCCCAGGGCCGCAGCCACTGCCGGTTGCGCCGGTTCACCTCGCGCCAGGCCCGCTGGTCGCGCATCCTTATCGGGCGGAGGAGGACGTCCCCGTCCGCCAGTTCGGCCGGCCAGGACCCGTTCAGCTCGGTCTCCCAGACGTAGGGTGGTCGCCGCCGTGGATCTGCTCGACGGCATGGACGAGGATCGGGGCCAGGACGGCCAGGCCGTCCTTGACGCCGCCGGTCGATCCGGGGAGGTTCACCACCAGGGTGCGCCCGGCGACACCGCAGACGCCACGCGACAGCGCGGCCGTCGGCACCTTCTCGCGGCCCGCGGCCCTGATCGCCTCCGCGACTCCGGGGACCTCGTAGTCGAGGACCCCGCGGGTGACCTCCGGGGTGCGGTCGGTGGGCGAGATGCCGGTGCCGCCGGTGGTGACCACGACGTCGTACCCCCCGGCCACGGCCTCCCGCAGCGCGTCGCCGACGGGCTCGCCGTCGGGGACGACACGCGGGCCGTCGACGGTGAAGCCCATCTCGCGCAGTCCGGCGACGATCAGCGGGCCGCCCCGGTCCTCGTAGACGCCGGCGGCGGCGCGGTTGGACGCGGTGATCGCCAGTGCCCTCATCGGGTGCGGCTCCAGTCGCCGGACTTGCCGCCGGTCTTCTCCTCCACCCGCACGTCCGTGATGACGGCGGCCTTGTCGACGGCCTTGACCATGTCGACGACGGTGAGCGCGGCGACGCTCACCGCCGTGAGGGCCTCCATCTCCACGCCCGTGCGGTCGGTGGTCTTCACGGTGGCGGTGATGTCCACGGACGAGTCGCCCACCGAGAGGTCGACCTTCACCCCGGAGACGGCCAGCGGGTGGCACAGCGGGATGAGGTCGGGGGTGCGCTTGGCGCCCATGATCCCGGCGATGCGCGCGGTGGCGAGGGCGTCGCCCTTCGGCACGCCCTCACCCCGCAGCAGTTCGATGACACGCGGCGACACCAGGACCCGGCCGGTCGCCCGGGCGACGCGGGTGGTGACGTCCTTCTCCGAGACGTCCACCATGCGGGCCGCCCCCGCGTCGTCGATGTGCGTCAGATGCTGCTGTTCTGTCATCGGTCCGGCACTCCCACTGCTCGCCGCGTGCTCGCGTGGGCAGTAACGGTACCCGCTCAGTCGAGCAGCACGACGTCGACCTCCGAGCCCGCCGCGACCTGCGTCGTGTCCTCGGGCACCACGATCAGCGCGTTCGCGTGGGCGAGTGCTTTGACCAGGTGCGAGCCGGCGCCGCCCACAGGGGTGACCCGGCCGGTGGCGGGGTCGTGGCGGCCGCGCAGGAACTGCCGCCGGCCCTTGGGCGAGGAGGTCAGATCGCTGTCGCACACGGCCCGCACCGTCGTGCGGAACACCGGCTCCACGCCCATGAGGGTGCGGATGGCGGGCCGGACGAACAGCTCGAAGGAGACGTAGGCGCTGACCGGGTTGCCGGGCAGCGCGAGCAGCGGGGTGCGCTCCGGCTCCGGCGGCGCGGCCTGCGCGTCCTCCCCGTCGCCCCCCGCCTCGGCGCGTGCTCCGGCGTCGATGAAGCCGAAGCCCTGCGGCTTGCCGGGCTGCATCGCCAGCTTGCGGAACTCGATCTCCTCGCCGAGCGCCTCCTTCACCACGTCGTACGCGCCGACGCTGACGCCGCCCGTGGTGACCACGAGGTCCGCCCGGATCAACTGGTCCTCGACGGTGGCCCGGAAGGTCTCGGCGTCGTCCACGACCGCGCCCACCCGGTAGGACTGGGCGCCGGCCTCGCGGGCTGCGGCGGTGAGCATGTAGCTGTTGGAGTCGTGGATGCGGCCGGGGCCCAGCTCCTCGCCGGGCGGGACGAGTTCGCTGCCGGTGGAGACCACGACCACCCTCGGCCGGGGCCGCACCCGTACGGTGGCGCGGCCGACGGCGGCGAGCAGGGCGATCTGCGGCGGGCCCAGCACCGTGCCGGCGCTGAGCGCCAGCTCGCCCGCCGCGACGTCGCTGCCGCGCGCCCGGACGTGGTCGCCCCGCTCCACGGGTCGGTAGACGCGGACCTCGCCGCCCACGGCGTCGGGGCTCCGGCTCGCGGCCGGCATGCCGATGACCGGGTCGCCGCCCGTGCCGCCGTCGGTCCACTCGACGGGCACCACGGCCTCGGCGCCGGGCGGCAGCGGGGCGCCGGTCATGATGCGGGCCGTCTGACCCGGTCCCACGGTGGGCAGTTCGCCGCTGCCGGCCGCCACGTCACCGACGACGGTGAGCACGGCCGGATGTGAGGCGTCGGCGCCCAGGGTGTCGGTGGTGCGGACCGCGTAGCCGTCCATCGAGCTGTTCTCGAAGGGCGGCAGCGGAACGGGCACCATGACGTCCTCCACGAGGACGCACCCCTGGGCGTCGAGCAGTTGGAGCTCGATGGGCTCCAGCGGCTTCAGTTGCCGAAGGATGTTGTCGAGGTGCTCCGAGACGGACCAGACGCGGTCGGCCGTGCCACTGCTCAATCTTGCATCTCCTCGCTGACAAACGTGCGCAGCCAGGACCGGAAGTCCGGCCCCAGGTCATCACGTTCGCACGCCAGTCGGACAATCGCACGCAGGTAGTCGCCCCGGTCTCCGGTGTCGTAGCGCCGGCCGGTGAAGATGACGCCGTGCACCGGACCGTCCGGGCCGCCCTCCTGGGCCAGTTCGCGCAACGCGTCGGTCAACTGGATCTCGCCGCCGCGGCCGGGCCGGGTCTTGCTGAGCACCGCGAAGATCGACGGGTCCAGCACATAGCGCCCGATGACCGCGTACGCGGAGGGCGCCTCCTCCCGCGCGGGCTTCTCGACGAGGTCGGTCACGCGGACCACGTCGTCGTCGCCGGTGGGGACTATGGCGGCGCAGCCGTAGAGGTGGATCTGGCTCGGGTCGACCTCCATCAGCGCCACGACGCTGCCGCCGTGTCGCTCCTGCACCTCGATCATGCGGCCGAGCAGCGGGTCGCGGGGATCGATCAGGTCGTCGCCGAGCAGCACAGCGAAGGGCTGGTCCCCGACGTGCGGCTCGGCGCAGAGAACGGCGTGGCCGAGGCCGCGCGGGTCGCCCTGGCGCACGTAGTGCATGGTGGCGAGGTCACTGGACTCCTGGACCCGCGCCAGGCGCGCCTCGTCGCCCTTGGCGGTCAGCGCCGACTCGAGCTCGTAGTTGCGGTCGAAGTGGTCCTCGAGCGGCCGCTTGTTCCGGCCTGTGATCATGAGGACGTCGGAAAGGTGCGCGGCGACGGCCTCCTCGACGACGTACTGGATTGCGGGCTTGTCGACCACCGGCAGCATTTCCTTGGGCGTCGCCTTTGTGGCGGGCAGGAAACGGGTGCCAAGCCCGGCGGCAGGGATGACCGCCTTGCTGATCCGGGTACGCGCGTGAGTCATGGGGCAACGATAACCGCTGGCTATGAGGTGAAGATGAAGTTCCGGTTGCTTGATGACGAAAGGCGGCGCTTGCACGTCAAATGAGTGATGGCGAGATTATCAAAAGGGAATTGCGAGAACGCCTCCTCCAGGTGAGACGCGGGTTGACTGCCGATGACCGGGCGGAGGCCGAACGGGCGATCGCGCAACACGCCCTGGCCCTGTCCGCGTTCTCGCGGGCCCGGACCGTGGCGGCGTACGTGTCGGTGGGCGCCGAACCCGGCACCCGCGCACTGCTCGAGGTGCTGCGCGAACGCGGGGAACGGGTGCTTCTGCCCGTCCTGCTGCCCGACAACGACCTGGACTGGGCGCTCTACGAGGGGCCCGGCACCCTGCGGCCGGCCGCCCGGGGCCTGTACGAGCCCACCGGCCCCCGTCTCGGCCCGGACGCGGTCACCGAGGCGGACGCGGTGCTGCTCCCCGGACTGGCCGTCGACGGCCGGGGCCGGCGGCTGGGCCGCGGCGGCGGCTCGTACGACCGGGTCCTGGCCCGGCTGGACGCGGCGGGCGCGACGCCGGCGCTGGTGGTGCTGCTGTACGCGCACGAGGTGCTGGACCGGGTGCCCTGCGAGCCGCACGACCGGCCGGTCGACGCGGTGGTGACGCCGCAGGGCGTACGGCGCTTCGGCGGCCCCTGAGGGCGGGGGCTCGAGGGGCGGGCGGCACCAGAGGCGAGGGGGGCGGAGGCGAGGGGGACGGAGGCGAGGGGGACGGAGAACGCCCAGCAGCGGGTCAGCGCCTCGGGGACGAACGAAGGGGGCGGGCCTGACGGCCCGCCCCTTCGTGTCACGTTCCGCCCGTCACGGTCACGGCGTCAGCTCGAGGGTTTCCTGCGTCGCCGTGTCGACCCGCGGCTTGCTGAACATCCACGGCAGCAGCTCGCCCGCGGCCCACTTGGCGGTCTGGTCGGTGTAGTGGGCGCTGTAGGCGTGGCCGGAGGCGCCCGTCAGGTTGATCCACCGGGACTTGTCGAAGTCGGCGAGCGAGACGACCATCCGCATCGACGGCACCCAGACGACCTCGTAGCCGCCGGCCGCGTTCCAGCCGGTCGCGTTGACCGCGGCCTCGCCGCCGCCGAGCTGCCACGGGCCGCGGTTGAGCAGCCAGCGGACGACGGCCGGGCCACCGGTGCCCAGGGTCTGGTTGCGCAGCTCCAGGGTGTGGAGGCGGCCCCAGCTCCAGGTGTCGATGTTCTTGCCGAGCTTCGCGGTCAGCTCGTAGCGGGCGTCCTTCATGGCCCGGGCGAACAGCTCGTCGCGGGTGGTGTGCGCCCGGTCGCTGTCCTTGTCGTAGAAGGCCGAGGGGGAGTCCGTCCACCACGGGTTGTCCTCGTCCTTCACGATCGAGCGGACGACCTCGAACCAGCGGTCGCCGCCGTCGGGCTGCGCCTGGTCGGCGGCGCGCAGGCCGCACTCGCGCACCAGCTCGGGCTTGCCGTCGAGGTCGTCGACCGGGCCGGACCTGTCGGCGGCCGGGACGGTCAGGCACTGGCCCACCGGGCGCAGCTCCTTGGGCAGCTTGTTGCCGAAGGCCAGCTTGAGGATGTTGCGCCAGACGGCGTTGAAGTAGGCCGCCGGCGCCGAGTCGGCGTCCTGGTTGTAGTCCCAGCCCTCCAGGAGCTTCTGGGCGTTGCGGACGTAGTCGTCCTTATCGTTCCTTATGTCGATCTTCAGCAGGTACGGCACCAGGAGTTTGGCGATCTCGCTGCTGTTGTCGCCCTGCATCTCCTGCATGTCGTCCATGGAGACCAGGCCGCCGTCCTTGATCTTGGACTGGATCAGGTCGCTGATCCGCTGGCTGCGGGTGCCGTAGCCCCAGTCCTGGGTGAGCAGGTAGGGGTACTTGTCCTGGTCGACCACGGCCTGGTTGGCGGTGACGATGTAGCCGCGCTGCGGGTCGAAGTCGTACGGCATCTCGGAGAAGGGGATGTACCCCTTCCACTGGTACCGCGAGTCCCAGCCGGGGGCCGGGTAGGTGCCGTCGTAACCGCCGGCGCGGATCGGGATCCGGCCGGGCGCCTGGTAGCCGATGTGGCCCTTCGGCCCCTTGTTGTCGGCGTAGATCAGGTTCTGGGACGGGACGGCGAAGTCGCGGGCGGCTGCCCGGAACTCCTCCCAGCCGGTCGCGGAATCGAGCTTGAAGACCGCGTCCATGGTGTTGGACGGGGTCAGCGCAGTCCAGCGCAGGGAGACCGCGTAGCCCTCGGCACGGTCGGGCGCGGAGTTGGGCACCGGTGCGCGGTCGCCGACGGTGCGCAGTTCGGCGCTGCGATCGGAGATCACCGGGCCGTTTCCGGTGCTGCGCACCGTGATCGTGCGGTCGGCGCCGCCGGCGACCTTGATGGTCTCCTTGCGGGTCTCGAAGGCCTTCTGCTTGCCGTCGTAGAGGTACGTGTCGGTGGTGACCTTCTCCAGGTAGAGGTCGGTCACGTCGGCACCGAGGTTCGTCATGCCCCAGGCGATCGACGAGTTGTGCCCGATTATCACACCTGGCATGCCCGAGAAGGTGTAACCCGCCACGTCGAAGGGGCAGTCCTTGCCGACGGTGTTGCAGTGCAGGCCCATCTGGTACCAGAGCGAGGGCATCTGCGGAGCCAGATGCGGGTCGTTGGCCAGCAGCGGCTTGCCGGTGGTGGTGTGGTCGCCCGAGACCACCCACGAGTTGGAGCCGATGCCGTTGCCGTTGGGGCCGAGCAGCGCCGGGATCTGGTCGAGGGTGTCGGAGAGCGAGGCCAGCTGCGACTGGACGTTCTGCGCCGCGCCGGAGGTGTCGGTGGCGGCGCCCGGGCCGGCGCCGGTGGCGGTGGCCGTACCGGTGCCGGTTGCCGTGAGGGATGCCGCGTCGGTCGCCGTGCCGAGTTCCGTGCCGGTTTCCGCGTCGGCGCCGAGTCCCGTGCCGGTCTCCGTGCCGCCGCCCTCGTTCACACCGACTGCGGGATCTATGCCCGCTTCCGTGCCGCTTCCTGCCGGTTCGTACTCATCGGTGAGGTCGTCCACCCTGCCGCCCTCGACGATCGGCTTGTTCCGGGCGTACGGGTAGGCGGGGTAGAGCTGGGCGATCTGCGCGCGGCTCAGCCGGCTCGACAGCAGGGCGCGGTCGATCTCGTCCTGCATGTTGCCGCGCAGGTCCCAGGCCATCGCCTTGAGCCAGGCGACCGAGTCGACCGGGGTCCACTTCTCCGGCACATAGTCGTTGCTGAACTTCAGCGCCGCGTACTCGACGGACAGATCGGCGCCCGAGTGGCCGTCCAAGTAGGCGTTGACCCCGTCGGAGTAGGCCTGGAGGTACTTCTTCGTGGTGGCCGACAGCTTGGTGTCGTACTCCTGCTGGGCGACCCGGCGCCAGCCGAGCGTCCGCAGGAAGGCGTCGGTCTCGACCTGGCCGCTGCCGAACATCTCCGACAGCCGGCCGGCGGTCAGGTGCCGGCGCACGTCCATCTCGTAGAAGCGGTCCTGGGCCTGGACGTAGCCCTGCGCGCGGAACAGGTCCTCGGGGGTGTCGGCGTAGATCTGCGGGATGCCGTTGCCGTCGCGCTTCACTTGGACGGCCCCGGTCAGGCCCTTGAGCTGCAGGGTTCCGGTGGTCTGCGGGAGGGAGGCGCGAACGGTGGCGACACTCCAGTACGACCCGTAGACGATGCCCGCCACGAGCACGAGCACGACCCCGATCACGATGAGGCGCGTGCGGCGGGACTTCTTCTTGGCGGGCATCGATGTCCTTCGAGGGGCAGGGTGGACCGATTGCTAGGGGCCACCTTAGGCGTACCGAGACGTAGCTCCCCAAGCGGTGTCGGACCTGTGGACAGAGATCGCGCAACCTCAAGCACCGGTAAAATCTTAGGCAGAGCAACGAACTTCGCTGGAAGGACCGGCTCCTGACCGTCGAACGCCTCAATGAACTCCTGCTCGTGTGCGCCCTCGTGCTGCTCATGGCGGTGGTCGCCGTGCGCCTCTCCTCACGCAGCGGCCTGCCGAGCCTGCTCCTCTACCTGGGCATCGGCGTCGCCATGGGACAGGACGGGCTGGGAATCGCCTTCGACAATGCCGAATTGACACAAGTGTTGGGATATGCCGCACTTGTGGTGATTCTGGCCGAGGGTGGACTTGGCACCCAGTGGCGGGAGATCAAACCGGCGGTCCCGGCGGCGGCGGTCCTCGCGACCCTGGGCGTCGCGGTCAGCGTCGGCGTCACCGCCGCGGCCGGACACTTCCTCGTCGGTCTGGACTGGCGGGTGGCGCTGCTGATCGGCGCAGTGGTCTCCTCCACCGACGCGGCGGCCGTCTTCTCCGTGCTGCGCAGGGTGCCGCTGCCGAGCCGGCTGACCGGTGTGCTCGAGGCGGAGTCCGGATTCAACGACGCCCCGGTCGTCATCCTGGTCGTCGCCTTCTCCGAGCACTGGCCGGTGCACAGCTGGGGCGTGCTGCTGGGCGAGATCCTGCTGGAGCTGTCCATCGGCGCCGTGGTCGGCCTGGCCATCGGCATGATCGGCGCGTTCGCGATGCGCCGTGTCGCGCTGCCCGCCTCGGGCCTCTATCCGATCGCGGTGCTGGCGATCGCCGTCCTCGCGTACGCGGGCGGGGCGCTCGCCCACGGCTCGGGATTCCTCGCCGTGTACGTCGCGTCCGTCGTCCTGGGCAACGCCCGGCTCCCGCACCGCCCGGCGACCCGGGGCTTCGCCGAGGGCCTGGCCTGGCTGGCGCAGATCGGCCTGTTCGTGCTGCTGGGTCTGCAGGTGACCCCGCATGAACTCGGCGACGACATCGTGCCCGCGCTCCTGGTCGGCCTGGTGCTGACGATGGTGGCGCGGCCGCTTTCGGTGATGGCGAGCCTGCTGCCGTTCCGCAGGCCGTTCCGCGACCAGGCGCTGCTGTCCTGGGCCGGGCTCCGCGGGGCGGTGCCCATCGTGCTCGCCACGATCCCGATGGTGGCGGGCGTCCCGCAGAGCGAGCGCATCTTCAACATCGTCTTCGTCCTGGTGATCGTCTACACCCTGGTGCAGGGTCCGACGCTGCCCTGGGTCGCCCGCAGACTGCGCCTCGCGGACCTCGGGGGCGCGGAGGACCTGGGGATCGAGTCGGCGCCCCTGGAACGGCTGCGGGGGCACCTGCTGTCGGTGCGGATCCCACCCCGCTCGCGCATGCACGGTGTGGAGGTCGGCGAACTGCGGCTGCCGCCGGGTGCCGCAGTCACCCTGGTCGTCCGCGAGGGCAAGAGCTTCGTCCCGCTGCCGACGACGGTGCTGCGGCACGGTGACGAACTTCTCGTCGTGGCCACCGACCCGGTGCGGGACAAGGCCGAGGCCCGGCTGCGGGCGGTGGGACGCGGCGGCAAGTTGGCCGGATGGCTGGAATCGGGCGGTGCGGCCGGCCGTTAGCATGGCTGACGACAGTCATCACCAACTCTGCCTGATGCAGGGCTGGCGCGACCGCCCGGCGGCCGGACAGACCCGGTATCTACCTCGGTCATGCGCGAGAGGACAGCTCTCGGCGCACAGGAACGCGACCAGGCGTCCAGGGTGCGCTACCAGGCGGCGGAAAGGCCCGGCCGTGGGATCCACGGTCAGTCGTACATCTCGTAGGTCCATGCCGCGTACGCCGACGTCACATACGTCCACGTCGCGTGCGCCCGTGTCCGGTGGGGGTTCCCGTACGCCGGCGCGGCCGGGGTACGGGCAACTGCTGCGCACGCCGGGAGCGTGGGCCTTCCTGCTGCCCGGGTTCGCCGCGCGCCAGCCGTTCGCGATGCTGACGATCGGCATCGTCCTGCTGGTGCAGCACACCACCGGCTCCTACGGCACCGCCGGCGCCGTCTCGGCCGTCACCGGCGTCTCCATGGCGCTGTTCGCCCCGCAGAGCGGCAAGCTCTCCGACCGCTTCGGCCAGAGTGCCGTGCTGCTGCCGGGGGTGATCGTCCACTCGGCTTCCGGGGTGCTGCTGGCGCTGCTCGCGCTGGCGCACGCGCCTTTGTGGGCGCTGCTGGCGGTGGCGGTGCCCACCGGCGCCTCGGTGCCGCAGGTCGGGCCCATGGTGCGGGCCCGCTGGGCGGCCACGCTGCCGACCGGGTCGCCGCTGCTGCAGACGGCGGCGGCGTTCGAGTCCGTCACCGACGAGTTCACCTTCGTCATCGGGCCGGTGCTGGCCACGGCGCTGGCCACGGGGGTGCACCCGGCGGCGGGGTTGCTGTCCGAGGCCGTGCTGACGCTGGCCGGCGGGCTGCTCTTCGCCGCGCAGCGGCGGACCGCGCCCGCCTCGTCCCGGACCGTCCCGGGGGGCCGCGAGCGGGGAGCCTCGGCGCTGCGCGTGCCGGGGGTGCGGGTGCTGGCGGTGGCCTTCCTCGGGATCGGCACGGTCTTCGGCGGCATGCAGGTGTCCATGACGGCCTTCACGGAGGAGATCGGGCGGCCGGGCACCAACGGCCTGCTCTACGGGGTCTTCGCGGCCGGCAACATGCTCGCGGGCATCGCGTGCGGCGCCGTCGCGTGGAAGTCGGGGCCCAAGCGGCGCCTGGTCGTCGGCTACACGGCGCTGACCCTGGCCACCTCCATGCTGTGGGCGGCACACGCAGTGCCGCTGCTGGGCGGGCTCGGGCTCCTGGTCGGGCTCACCATCGCGCCCGCCCTGATCACCGGCTACACCCTGGTCGAGTCGCTCGTTCCCGCCGGGGTCCGCACGGAGGCGTTCACCTGGCTGACCGGCGCGGTGGCGTTGGGCCAGGCGGCGGCCGCCACGGCGGCGGGACGACTGGCCGACGGGCTCGGGGCGAGCGCGGGGTTCACCGTACCGCTGGTGGGCACCGGACTGGCGCTCGTCACGCTGCTGGCACTGCGCGGACGGCTGGTGCCGAGGCCGGGGGACGTGGTCGCGGCGCGCGGCGGCGGGACCGGCCACAGCAGTGGCATCGGTCACCGAGAGCCGGTCGCGGTGGACTGATGCCGCGGAATGCTGCACTATTGACCGTCGTTAGCACTCACTGAGTCAGAGTGCCAGGAGGAGCAAGTGCCGACCTACCAGTACCAGTGCACCACCTGCGGCGAGGGCCTCGAGGCGGTGCAGAAGTTCACAGACGACCCGCTGACCGAGTGCCCGGCCTGCAACGGCCGGCTTCGCAAGGTCTTTTCCGCGGTCGGCGTCGTCTTCAAGGGATCCGGCTTCTACCGGACGGACAGCCGCGGCTCGTCGTCCAGCAGCACGCCGGCCTCCAAGAGCGGCAGCTCGGAGTCGAAGGCCTCTTCGGACTCCAAGAGCAGCGGCTCCGCCGGCTCCTCCAGCAGCACCACCAGCGGCTCCACCAGCTCGGCGAGCACGTCGGCCGCCTGAGCGGAGCCCACGGCGCCCTGCCCTGGCGAAGGCCCCCGTCCCGTGCGACGGGGGTCTTCGCCATGCCCGCGTGACGGGCTTCGGGCTGCAGCGCCGAGGCCTCCGGTCGCAGACTGGAGACATGCTGAGCGGTTGGGTCGTCGATCGGCCCGGACCCATGATCACGGAGCCACTGGTACGCGTCGGACGCCCCAAGCCTGTGCCAGGACCGCGGGAACTGCTGCTGCGCGTGGAGGCGTGCGGCGTGTGCCGTACCGACCTGCACCTGGCGGAGGGCGACCTGCCACCCCACCGCCGCGAGACCATCCCCGGGCATGAGGTGGTGGGGCGCGTCGTCGGCACGGGTGAGCTCGTCAGCCGCTTCACCGAGGGCGACCGGGTGGGGGTCGCCTGGCTACGCGGCACGTGCGGGAACTGCATCTACTGTCTGAGCGGCCGCGAGAACCTGTGCCCGTACTCGCTCTACACCGGCTGGGACGCAGACGGCGGCTTCGCCGACTTCACCTCCGTGCCCGAGGACTACGCCTACGCCCTGCCCGAAGACGCCGACGGCCGTGACGCCATGCACCTGGCGCCCCTGCTGTGCGCGGGCATCATCGGCTTCCGCGCGCTGCGCCGCAGCGACCTGCCGCCCGGCGGGCGGCTCGGCATCTACGGCTTCGGCGCCTCCGCGCATATCGCTGCCCAGGTCGCCCTGGCCGAGGGGGCCACCGTGCATGTACTGACGCGGTCGGAACGAGCGCGGGAACTCGCGCGGGAACTCGGCGCCGCCTCTGCCGGGGCGGCGGCGGACCGCCCGCCGGAACCGTTGGACGCGGCCATCCTCTTCGCCCCGGTCGGCGACCTGGTGCCGCCGGCCCTGGAAGCCCTGGACCGGGGCGGAACCCTGGCAATCGCCGGGATCCACCTCACCGACATCCCGGCACTGAACTACCAGCGCCATCTGTTCCAGGAACGCAATCTGCGCAGCGTCACCTCCAACACACGACAGGACGGAAAGGAATTCCTGGCCTTGGCCGCCCGAATCGGCATCCGGGTGACTGTCACCCCCTATTCCTTGGACCACGCGGACCGGGCGCTGTCCGACCTGGCCGCCGACGGTGTCAACGGCGCCGCGGTGCTGCTGCCGCGCTGAGATGTGGACGAGGGGACGGGGGACGAGGCGGGCAAGGGCTGTCCGGGCAGCTGCAGTGCGGCGTGGGCATCGCCGAGACGGGACGAGGGCGGGACGGAACGCAGGGGGGACGAGTCCGAGCGGAGCGACAGCGACAAGGAGACACCGCCATGGACACCAGCCACGGATCGGTCGTGGTCGGCACGGACGGCTCGCCCCGCGCCATCGCCGCGGTGATGTGGGCCGCAGGCGAGGCCGTGCTACGCGATCGCCCGCTGCACATCCTCCACGCTGCCGGCCTGGAGACCCGTTCGGGCCGCAACCTGACGCCCGAGACCGCACAACTCGTCATCGACAACGGCCACGCGGTGCTGGACGAGGCGGCGGCCGCCGCCACAACCCGCTACGCGGACCTGACGATCACCACCTCTCTCGGTAAAGGGAAGCCCGCCGACACCTTGGTGGACCACTCCGGGCCCGAGAGCCTCGTCGTGGTCGGCAGCCGTGGGCTGGGTGGCTTCCAAGCGCTGTTGCTGGGCTCGGTCGGGCTGCGTGTGGCGGCCCACGCGTGCGGGCCCGTGGTCATCGTGCGAGGCAGCGAGCATCCGTCCACCGGTGTCGTCCTGGCCGGGCTCCGCGACGAGACCGACCTGGCCACCGTGCGCTTCGCCGCCGACGAGGCCCGGCTACGGAAGGCCACCTTGCGCCTCCTGACGGCATGGAGCCTGCTCGGGGCTGTGGGCGAGATGGTGCCCGGGCTGGACGACGCCAGGTCGGTCGGTGACCGGGAGGCGGCCGCGCAACAGCAGGTCGCCGACAGGATTCGCGAGGAGTACCCGGACCTCACCGTGACTGTGGACCTGGTCAACGCCTCCTCAGCGAGCGGCGCCCTGGTGGATGCCTCGGCCCATGCCGACCTACTCGTCGCAGGCGCCCAACGGCATCGACGTTCCCGCGGCCGACTGCCACATGTGACCCATGCCCTGCTACACCACGCTCACTGCCCCGTGGCGGTGTTTCGCCACGCCTGACCGGCCGGCCGAACCGAATGCGTCCGATCGGACGCGCGATCACATCCGACTGTGCCCGTCTCTCTCCTTCGCGGCTCTTGCCTGCTACACGCTGCGTATGAGGCTGCCGGAGATACGGGAGGGGACGATGCGTATCCACAGGTCGTCCTCACCTCCGGACCAAGGGCCAGGATGGGCCTCCAGCACCCGAGAGTCCTCGGGATCGACGACGCGCTCGGCGGCCCCGAGAACCAGCACACTCCATCCCGCGCTGAGACAGGCGTCGAGTTGGTCGACCTCGAAGGCGACCTCATTGCCCTTGGCCAGGGACGGAGGCGCGTCCGCAGCCGTGCGGTAGATGATGGTGCCGTCGACGACCGCGTAGTTCACAGGAACGACCGCGGGGTGGCCCCCGCCGGTTGTCAGCGCGATCCTGCCGACGTCCTGGCCGGACAGCCGGTTCCAGCACTCCTCCGGCCGCATCTCCTCCATCACCGGTGGACCGACGGCCTCCTCACCGGGCACGTGCTCGGCATCACCGCCCAGCAGATGGCTCGCAGTGGTGCGCAAGGCGCCTGCAAGCCGGAGCAGGGCGTTGGTGCCGATGGTGTGGTGGCACTGCTCCTCCACATACCGCACGTAGCTGGACGTCATTCCGGCCCTGGCGGCCACTTCCTCGCGGCTGAGCCCCAACTGTTCCCGCCGCTGCGCGACGCGACGGCTGACGTCCCCCGGATGAGCTCTGGACCTTTCGGACGGGCCGTCGCGCAATGGCTGACTGGTCATGTCGACCACCTCCCGCTCTCGAGCTCCGCGCTTCGGTTCGTTACCAGCAAGCACACCACCACCGGCGCCGCACCGCCAGGCCCGTCAAGCTCATCCCCTCGAACGGGTGGCCGAGTTATCCACAACCGGCCAGTACTCCACAGGGCGCCGAGGCGCCGCGGCGCGATGCGTCATGGTGGTCGTGCCCGGCCGGAAGCACCGGCGGGCAAGGCCCGATGACGGGGGTGGTCGAGATGGTGGACAGCGGTGGCGCCACATGGTGGGCAGGCGGCGGCCCGGTACCGCCGGCGGGTATGGGCACGGACGCGCCCACACCTGGCGTGGTCCCGATGTTCGCGCCGATCAGGGCGGGCGGCGGGAGGCATCGCCTGCGCCGTGCGCTGCGCCGACGGCGGCGGATGATGGCCGCGGGCCTGGCGATGACCGCTGCCGCACTGGCCGCGGCGGCGCCCCGGACGGATCAGCAGCCCCGCCGACCGGGACGGGACGCCCCGGCTGCCGCTGCCGCCGCACAGGACATGGTCCGGGCGCCGGTGCGCATCGCGGACGCGGCTGCCGCCTCGCTGGTCCGGCCCGGCGACCGGGTGGACGTCCTCGCCGCGGCGCGCGTGGTGGCCCGCGGAGCGCCTGTGGTGGCGGTCCCCTCTCCCCCCGCCGGCGCCCAGGGCCTCGCCGCGGCAGGCGTGGACGGGGGCGGATTCGGCGGCGGAGCACTGATCGTGCTGTCGGTACCACGGGGGACGGCTGCCGCGTTGTCCGGCGCCGCGGCCTCCTCGCCCCTGGCGGTCGCCCTGCGTTAGCCGTATTCCATGAGAAGGGCAGCAACCAGTGGGTGAGCCCCCGCGCGCACCCCCTACCCTCAAAGGCCGAACCGCTCACCTACCTCCGTGACCGCCGGCCCTCGCTCCGGCGGCGCCCCGCGGGACACCACTGGGTACCCACGGCTCCCCGGGCCGCACTGCACGGTCGTTCCTCGAAAGGAATTCGTCCCTTGAAGGGCTTCAAAGCCTTCCTGCTGCGTGGCAACGTCGTCGAGCTCGCTGTCGCGGTCGTGGTCGGCGCCGCGTTCAGCAAGATCGTCGACGCGTTCGTGAAGGGCCTCATCAATCCGGTGATCGGTGCCATCGGCACCAAGAACCTCGACGGCTACACCCTGTGCATCGAGGCGCCCTGCACCGTCGTCAACGGCGAGCTCACCAAGGGTGTGGGCCTGCTGTGGGGCGCCGTCGCCGGCGCGGCGCTGACCTTCCTCATCACGGCCGCCGTCGTGTACTTCCTGCTGATCCTGCCGATGAACAAACTCAACGAGCGGCGCAGGGCGGGCAAGGAGGAGGCAGTGGCCGCTCCCACGGAGCTGGAACTGCTGACCGAGATACGCGACCTGCTCGCCCGCCAGCAGCAGGGCCACGGCGACGCCCCCACCATTCCCTCTCCCTACAGCCACGGCAGCAGCAACCGGACGCGTCCGTAAGACGGGCCGCCTCAGATGTGGTGCGGGGGCTTCTCGTCGAGAAAGCGCGCGAGATCCCCCGCACCGCCCTGGCCGGGGCGCTCGCCCCATCCGGTGTCGGTGTCGTCGGACGACTGTCGGTCCAGCGGGTCGTCGAAGACCAGCGCCGCCGCGGGGTCGTCGCGCGGTGCTCGCGGAACAGGGGCCTCGGTGTGGTTCGTGGCGGAGTAGGGGGTACTGCTCATGCCACCCAGGGTACGGGGCGGCTCGACGGCTCCCGCTCGACCAGACGGCCCGACCACAACGACCAGGCCGCACGCACCGGGCCGACCCAGGTCCGGGCCGACCCAAGTCCGGGCCGACACCGGGCCAAGCCGACACCGGGCCAAGCCGACACCGGGCCGACACGGGGACCGGTCCGGCGGCGCCAAGGGTCGAGCCCCGGCACAGGGGGGTGGCACCGGGGCTCGAGTCTGTGGAGTCAGCGCGGGCACCGCGCGCGGTGGCCGCCCAGGGTCAGGCCGCTTCGATGGACAGCCCGGTCGCGCGCGCCATGCGCTTGAGGTCCGCCAGCGCGTGCTTCTCGATCTGCCGGATCCGCTCACGCGTCAGCCCGTGCTGCTTGCCGACCTCGGTCAGCGTGCGCTCGCGGCCGTCCACGATGCCGTAGCGCGCCCGGATGATGGACGCTGTCCGGTCGTCGAGCCGGTCGATCAGGTCCTCCAGTTCCTCACGCCGCAGCATGACGAGTACGGAGTCCTCCGGCGAGGTCGCGGAGGTGTCCTCGACGAGATCGCCGAACTGCGTCTCGCCCTCGTCGTCCACCGACATGTTCAGGCTCACAGGGTCGCGCGCCCAGTCCAGTACGTCGGAGACCCTTTCCGGGGTGGAGCCGAGCTCGTCCGCGATCTCCGCGGGCTCAGGGTCGCGCCCGTGCTCGCGGTTGAACTCGCGCTGCACCCGGCGCACCCGCCCCAGCTCCTCCACCAGGTGGACGGGAAGCCGGATGGTGCGCGACTGGTCCGCGATGGACCGGGTGATCGCCTGACGGATCCACCACGTCGCGTACGTGGAGAACTTGAAGCCCTTGGTGTAGTCGAACTTCTCGACGGCGCGCACCAGGCCTGCGTTGCCTTCCTGGATCAGGTCGAGCAGCGGCAGGCCGCTGCGCGGATAGCGTCGCGCGACGGCGACGACCAGGCGCAGGTTGGAACGGATGAAGACGTCCTTGGCCCGCGCTCCCGCGGCGGCTATCGCCTCCAGTTCCTCTCGGCCTGCGCCCGCTCCCTGACCCAGCTCCTCGCCCGCGAGGAGCTGCTCGGCGTAGACGCCGGCCTCGATCGCCCTGGAAAGCTCGACTTCCTGCGCGGCGTCGAGCAGCGGCGTGCGCGCGATCTCGTCGAGGTACATGCCGACGAGGTCACGGTCGGCCATCTCACCGTGGCCTGCGCGAGCGCTGCTGTTCCCGCCTGTGGTGCTGCGGGCGACGGCACGGGTTGCCATGCGTGCTCCCTTGCGAAGGTTCGGTCGGGTGTCTGGTCGAATGAGCTGCCCCTCCAGCAGCTTCGCGCGTGCCTTTCGGCTGCCCACTCGAAAAGAGATAACGACTGGAATCCGGACACAATTCCCAAGCGCGACCCCGTTTTTTACGATCTTGCAGTACCCTGTAGGGCCCAAAGCCGGAGGTGGATCATTGTCAGAGTCCACAGAAGTGCAGGTCAGGACGGGGGTGGAGGGGGATTTGCAGGCCCTCACCGACCTGTGCAACCACTACATCCGGGAGACGGCGACCACCTTCGATCTCGAGCCGTTGTCACCGGAACAGCGCCGTCCTTGGCTCCTGTCCCACCCGGAAGACGGGCCGCATCGCCTTTTGGTTGCCTGCGGAAAAAAACCGGACGGCTCGAACGGACTGCTCGGATACGCCACAAGCAGCCCGTTCCGCCCGAAGGCCGCGTACTCCACCTCCGTGGAGACCTCCGTGTATTGCGCCCCGGACGCAGGCGGCCGCGGCGTCGGCACTCTTCTCTACGCCGCGCTCTTCGAAGCCCTGCGAGGCGAGGACCTGCACCGCGCGTACGCCGGCATCACGCAACCCAACGAGGCGTCCGTCCGCCTGCACACCCGTTTCGGATTCCGCCCGCTGGGCGTCCACCGGGAGGTCGGCCGGAAGTTCGGCCGCTACTGGGACGTCGCCTGGTACGAGAAGGAGCTGGCCTGAACCGAAGGGCTCAGCGCAGCCAGGGGAGGTCTTCCGCCCCGCCGTCGCGCGGCTGGAGCCCCTCGGCGATGGCCCGGCAGATCTCGCCGAGTTGGCGCACCTGCTCTGCCGAGAGCGGGTCGAAGATCGCCCCGCGCACTGCCTCGACATGGCCGGGGGCGGCCGCGGCGAGCGCGGCGAACCCCTCGTCGGTGAGCACCGCCAGCTGCCCGCGCCGGTCGGAGGGACAGTTCTCGCGCCGGACCCAGCCGTTCCCCTCCAGACGGGATATGGCGTGGGAGAGCCGGCTGCGCGTAATCTTCGAGCGTTCGGCCAGTTCCGTCATGCGCATCCGGCGGTCGGGGGTCTCCGAGAGCCACACCAGCAACGAGTAGTACGCGTGTGGCATCCGTGCGTCACGCTGGAGCTGCCGGTCGAGCGCGTCCGAGACCAACTGTGTGGACGCCAGGTAAGCACGCCAGGTGCGCTGCTCCTCCTGGCTCAACCAGCGGGGTTCGGTGGCTCTCGTGCTCATGGCTCCACTCTACGAACTCGACCTTGAAGTTTCAAGCAATCGCGAACCCAACCCCTCCCTTCCGCTTGAAACTTCAAGAGACCGCCAACCTTCCCCGAGAGTGCCGCCCCGGCCGTACCGCTGGACTTCGAGCACACATCCCCCCGCCGGACGGCTCACCCATCCGCGGAGCACTTCGCCGCGCTCTACCTGACACGGGCGCCGCGAGGACGCGCTCGGCGAGCAGCGCAAGCGTCATCGACAGCTTCTGGACCGGTCCGGCCAAGCGCTCCGTGCAGTTCGGCAGGTAGTCTCCGCGACGCGACAGGAAGGGCCCCGCTTCCTCCCATGAAGCGGGGCCCTTCCGTGTGCTCGCCGTTCGTCCGGCGTGCCGTCGTCGTCGACGCGTGCGTCAGTGAGCGATCACCGGGACGGCGACGTCTTCCGCGCCATCGGCGTCCTTGCCGCCGGAGCCGGCCACCACTCCACCGCCACCGCCGGTGTTGATGAAGGTGAAGGCGATGATCGCGGACAGGGCCAGGATCCCGACCGCCCACCAGATCGCCGTGGAGTAGCCGTGCACGGCCGCGGCGTTGGTGAAGCCCTGCTTGCCGAGGGTGCGGGCCTCGGCCGCGTGCGCCGCGACCCACGAGGTGGTCGCGCTGGCCGCGATGGTGTTCAGCAGCGCCGTACCGATGGCGCCGCCGACCTGCTGCGAGGTGTTGACCATGGCGGAGGCGACACCCGCGTCACGCGGCTGAACCCCGTACGTGGCCAGACTCATGGCCGGCATGAAGGCCGTACCCATGCCGAGGCCGAGCAGGATCTCGGCCGGCAGCACCAGGCCCGCGTACGAGCTGTCGACCGACAGCTGGGTCAGCACGAGCATGCCCAGGCCCGCCACCAGGAAGCCGGGGGTCATCAGCAGGCGCGGAGGGACGCGGGTCATCAGGCGCGCGCCGATCTGCGTCGAGCCGGTGATCATACCCGCGATCATCGGGAGGAAGGCGAAGCCGGTCTTCAGCGCGGAGTAGCCCTGGACGACCTGCAGGTAGTAGGTGAGGAAGAGGAACAGGCCGAACATGGCGATGATGGCCAGGCCCAACGAGAGGTAGACACCGCCGCGGTTGCGGTCGGTCACCACGCGCAGCGGCAGCAGCGGGGCCTTCACGCGGGCCTCCACGGCCACGAACGCGACGAGCAGCACCACCGAGGCCACGAACAGGCCGATCGTCGTCCCCTCGCTCCAGCCGTGGGTCTCGGCGCGGGTGAAGCCGTAGACCAGGGAGACCAGGCCCGCGGTGGCCAGCACGACGCCGGGGATGTCCAGAGCGCTGCTGTTGCGGCTGCCGGCCGGCTCGCGGACGAAGCGCATGGCGCCGAAGGCGGCGACGGCGGCGAAGGGGATGTTGACGAAGAAGGTCCAGCGCCAGTCCAGGTACTCGGTGAGCACACCGCCGAGGATCAGACCGACGGCACCGCCACCACCGGCGATGGCGCCGTAGATGCCGAACGCCTTGGCGCGTTCCTTGGCCTCGGTGAACATCACCGCGAGGAGCGACAGCGCGGCCGGCGCGAGGAGCGCACCGAAGGCGCCCTGCAGCGCACGGGCTCCGAAGAGCACCGCCTCGTTGGCAGCCGCGCCGCCGATGGCGGAGGCGGCGGCGAAACCGATCAGGCCCGTGACGAAGGTACGGCGGCGGCCCCAGAGGTCGGCGATGCGTCCGCCGAAGAGCAGCAGCCCACCGAAGACGAGCGCGTAGGCCGTGATGACCCACTGCTTGTTGGCGTCGGAGATGCCCAGGTCGGTCTGGGCGGACGGAAGGGCGATGTTCACGATGGTGCCGTCGAGGACGACCATCAGCTGAGCTATCGCGATGAAGGCCAACGCCTTCCAGCGTTGGGAATGTGCCGTATCAGGCATGGGTGAACTCACTAACGGTACGAGGAGATGACGACATTGAAGACGAAGAGGACTTACGGTATGTAACGCAGATGTTGTGGGCGAATGAATTACGCGGGGGCACCCGCTCGGCAGGCGGACCTCAGCGACATTGCCGCAGATCGTCGAAAGTGACGGACTGGCCGGGGAGTTCGGAGCTCGCCGACGCCTGCAGGCCGTCGACGAACAACTGCAGATGACGACGGACGAAGCGATCCATGCTGCCGCAGTGCATACCGGGCAGTGGCCGCGTCAGCTGGCTGACGGCCACCATCACGTCGCCGACGTCGATGTCGGAACGGAGCCGTCCGATCCGCCGCCCGGCGGCCAGCAGCTCCTCGATCGCGTGCTCCAAGCGTATGCGGCTCTCCTCGAGCCGCGGATCCCCCTTGCCGAATCCGGTGGAGAGCATCGGGCACAGCGCGCCCACGCGCTCGTCGGCCGCCTCGTGCACGAAGCGGCGCAGTGCGTCGAAGGCGTCCGGCTCCTGCGCCAGCGCCTCCTCGGCCCGACGGGTGAGCCGGTCCATCACCGACAGGGCCACCTGGAGCGCGAGCTCCTGGCGGTCGGCGAAGTGACGGTAGACAGTGGCGTTGCCCACTCCGGCTCGCTTGGCGATCTCGTCGAGCGGGGCGTCGACACCGTGCTCGAGGAGCGCCTCACGGGCGGCGACGATGATCCGCTCGCGGTTGCGCGTGGCGTCCGCGCGAAGCTTCACAGCGGCGTTCGCCGTCATGACGGGGCACTCCTCTCGTTCCGTTCGGTTCCGGGGAGCGAGTCCCCGTTTGTGCGGCGTAGGGATAAACGGGGAACCGTTCCCCGGATATTTCGGCGTCCTTCGTGAACTGGGTCACACGCACGCGGCCGAGCGGGGTGGCGCCCGGGAGGCAGGGCGTCGCGGCCCCCGCGCACAGCGGAAGGGCCCCGGACGCTGCCGCGCCCGGGGCCCTTCCGCACATCCTTGCTCCGCTCACTCCACGACGAGCTCGACCGGGATGTTGCCCCGCGTCGCCTTGGAGTACGGGCACACCTGGTGGGCCTGCTCAAGCAGGCTGCGGCCGGTCTCGTTCTCCAGTTCCGCCGGAAGTTCGGCACGGAGCACGACGGCCAGGGCGAAGCTCGTCTCGTCCTTGCCGATGGTCACCTCGGCGGTCACGGAGATCTCACTGGTGTCCACCTTCGCCTGCCGCCCGACCAGGGCGAGGGCGCTGGCGAAGCACGCGGCGTAACCGGCGGCGAAAAGCTGCTCGGGGTTGGTGCCCTGACCGTTGCCACCGAGCGCCGGCGGCATGGCGAGCGCCAGGTCGAGCTGACCATCGGAGCTGACGGCGCGGCCGTCACGGCCGTTGGCGGTGGCGACGGCGGTGTACAGCGGGTCCATGGAACGTCCTCTTTCGATCGGTTGCGATCTCGACGACGACAAGTAAAGCACACAATTCAGTTGTGCACAACTAAAATGTGGACGGTCGAGTTACCATCGACCCATGACCGCCACCGCGCCCGCCCGCGCCGAGGACCATCTCCGGCTCGGGAACCAGATCTGCTTCTCCCTGCACGCGGCATCGCGCGCCTTCGGCAGCGTCTACCGCGTCGTCCTCAAGGACCTCGGCCTCACCTACCCCCAGTACCTGGTGATGCTCGTGCTCTGGGAGCACGGCGCCCTGCCGGTCAAGAAGATCGGCGAGCACCTGCGCCTGGACTCCGGCACCCTCTCCCCACTCCTCAAGCGCCTCGAGGCCGCCGGCCTCGTCCGTCGCGAGCGCTCCACGGACGACGAGCGCTCCGTCACGGTCCACCTCACCGACGCCGGCACGGCGCTCCACGAGAAGGCCCTGCGGATACCGCCCCGCATCTCCGCGGCCACCGGCCTCGACCTGGACGAGATCAACGACCTGCGCGCCCGCGTCGACCGCCTCACCGCTGCCCTCACCGCGGCCGGCCTCGACGACGGGCAGCCCCGCACCTGACGCGCCCGATGCTGCTCTGCGTCCTTACCGGGACACGCCGGCGGGACCGTTCCCCGCACTGCGAGACGGCGCGCCGCGAAGCACGGGGGAACGGCCGCCGCCCCGGCGCTCCCGCCGACGCGCCCGCGGGGAGGCGTCGACCGTGTCGTCCTGCTGTCGCCGGGTTCTTCGGGCCGCTGCGCCCGTACGGCGCAGCGGCCCGAACGCGACAGCGATCCCGCGGGGACAGCCGATCGTCAGCCGGCCGCTGACGGGGGCCGCTTCAGGCCGCGGAAGGCTGGTCCACAAAGACGGTGCGCGGCGGGGACGCCAGGGTCGCACTCACCAGGCCGCGTATGGACTGTTCGTCGAGCCTGACGCCGTAGAACAGGCTGCGGAACAGCATCAGCCGGGCCCACATGTCCAGCACCGTGGAAACGTCGGCGTCCTGGGGGAGGGCCCCGCGTTCGACCGCCCGGTCGAGAACCGCGACCGACTGCTTCTTGCGCTGCTCTATGAGTTCCTCGCGCAGACGCTGGCCGAGTTCGGGGTCCGCGGCGGCGTCCGAGACGAGCGCGGGCAACACCATTCGCGATCTTGTTCACGCATCCCCCTGGGTTCACACAGGGGAAGTCGAGCCGGCGGGCGAAGGGACCCGTGTCACCGAGTACTGGCACGACCTGCGGAGCGGACCCGGCGCCCGCGTGACGGAGCTGCTCGGCCTGGTGTTCACCGGCCCAGGACCGCGTACGCCGGCCTGCTCAATCCCTGCCCCGACGTTCCGCACCGACGTGACCTCGCGGGCCGGGCCGTCCGTCCACCGGCGACCGGGCGCTCGGCCATGAACGGCACGGCGCCCCACTCACTGCGCGCAGTGCTCCGCTGTACCGGGGCGGCCACCACCGCGCCAGGCTGCTTCCTGACCGGACGGACCGCGCGGCCACCGAACGCTCCCCGGCACACCGGCGCCCGCAAGCCCCTCGGCGGGGGAGACGCGAGACGGGGTCCCGCCACGGCCCGGCGCCCCCGGAAGACGACCGGCGACGGGGGGCGCGCGGCATGACCGAGCCCACCTCGCGCGTGTTCGGCGGCGACAGGACAGACTCCGCTGTGGTGATGTTGCACGGCATCCGCGTTTCCTCGTCCATGTGGCTCCCCCATGCCCGGCGGCTCGCACCCGCCTTCCGGGTAAGCACCCCCGACCTGCCCGGCCACGGCGCATTGCGCGGTCGGACGTTCACCCTCGCGGCGGCCGTCGAGGCACTCGACCCGGTCGTCGCAGAGGCGCATGCGGTGACCGGCCGACGGCCGCTGGTCGTGGGCATGTCCCTGGGCGGCTTCGTGGCCATGGCCCACGCGGCGCTCTGTCCCGAGCACGTGCACGGGCTGCTGGTGTGCGGGTCGACCGCGCGGCCGCGCGGCTGGAAGGCGCTCGCCTACACCGCTGCCGCGCGCATCGACGAGCTCCGGAGCGAGGAGCGCAGCACCGAGGTGAACGCCCGCCTCTTCCGGCGCCACGCCACGCCCGAGTGCGCCGAGGCGGTCATCGCCGGCGGCTTCGCCCGGCACGCCTTCGGTGAGGCCGTCCGGGAGCTGCGCCGCGTGGACTTCCTGGACCTGGCCGCCCGGCTGCGGACTCCGACCCGGTTCGTCAACGGGCGCCGTGACCTCCTCTTCCGCCTGGAGGAGCAGACGTACGTCAGGGCCGTGCGCGGCGGCGGTACAACCGCCCACCTCTCGCACGCCCCCGGCGACCACCTCTTCCCACTCCAGGATCCGGATGCCTTCGCCGACCTGGTCCGGCACACCCACGCGCGGCTGCCCGGCGACTGACGCCCCTGCCGTGGAACCGCCCGTCCCGGTACCCGGCCGGGCGGGTCGGCCGTCCGATCCGCAGCTCGCCCGCGCGGGCGCACATCGGCTGGAGGGCCGCAGGGCTGAACAACGGGGCGGGCACGACGCCGAGCCGGTGGTGACTGCGCTCAACACGGCAGCTGGCCCCCTCCGGTGCGGCACCGTACGCGGCGCGCCGACGCCGCACACCGGCAGGTCGTCGGATGCAGCCGTCAGAAGTTCAAGGGCCCCGCAGGCGCCGCGTCGAGCAGGCATGGGCTCGGCTCGACCCCATGACCTCGCCCGTCGAGCCGTTCACCAAGGCACCGCCTCCGGTACCCCCCGATACCCGACCGCGCTGTCACCGACCCACCGCATGGCAGCGCCTGCCCGAGCAACGATCCGGTACCCTGTGGATCGAGCGCCCCGGCGGGCGCTGCCGTGCGGTGTCCGGATCATGTCCCCCACTCGCTTGGCAGCCGTCAGCCTGGGAACGCTCAGAGCTTGACAGAGGACCTCGCAAGGTGCGGCCCCACCGCATGACGAGGTAACGATCAAGCCTCGCCTCAGTAGCTCAGGGGATAGAGCACCGCTCTCCTAAAGCGGGTGTCGCAGGTTCGAATCCTGCCTGGGGCACATAGTGAAGGGCCAGTTCAGGGGCTTGATGCCCTCGAACTGGCCCTTTCTCGTGACCACGGCCGTGCCACTTCCGTGCCACTTGAGTCCACGTCGCCTCGCGCCCCACGGATCATCGAGCCGAGTCGATCAGCGATCCCGATCACGACCGTTGACCATCGAGGGTGTTCAAATCCCGAGGCCAGGCCGGTAGGCCCCTCCTCGTCGAAGAGACCGCTTGGCTCGACTCGGGCAACGGGGCCCCATCGCCCCGGAGTGATCGCTACGGTGGACGTCTCGACGAGCAGGGGGTCTCTCGTGGCTGACTATGCCACGCATGCGCACAAGGCTCAGGAGTTGCTTGAAGCAGCTGAGCGAGAGAGGGGGCGGCTCTCCGTCGAGACTCGCGTACGGATGGCCCAGGTTGAGGCGCTCCTTGCACTTGCCGCCGCGATAGACAAGCAGGAGAGAGCGGCATCCCGTTGAGGGACGGCCCCGTCAGTTGTACAGCCGTGCCGCCCCCGTCAGTTGAGGAAGATCAGAGGCCTCCCCGTCCCACATCCGTGCCAGATCCAGCGGGGAACCGCGGGGAACGGCGGGACCGGCAGGTGTCTGATATCCCTTTCCGCCCACCTGCCTGCTTCGCAGGTCAGAGCCACAGTCGCCCCACCTCGCTCCTGAGGCGGTGGTCACATGTCGGGTGGGCCGAT
>NZ_CBDRBL010000004.1:0-144679 GCF_965342175.1 Actinacidiphila sp. bgisy167 | reverse complement strand
CCCCCCCCCCCCCCCCCCCTCCCCCCCCCCCCCCCCCCCCCCCCCCCCGATCCCGGGAGCCGGGCGGGTGGCGCTCAGCCCTGCGCGGCCCACCACTCCTTGAGTGCGGCCACGGCGGCCTCCTCACCCAGCGGGCCGTTCTCCAGACGCAGCTCCAGCAGGTGGTTGTACGCCTTGCCGACCTCGGGCCCCGGAGGGATGCCCAGGATCTCCATGATCCGGTTGCCGTCCAGGTCCGGACGGATCGCGTCCAGCTCCTCCTGCTCCTTCAGCTGCGCGATCCGCTCCTCGAGTCCGTCGTAGGTGCGCGCCAGGGCGGCCGCCTTGCGCTTGTTGCGGGTCGTGCAGTCGGAGCGGGTCAGCTTGTGCAGCCGGTCGAGCAGCGGTCCGGCATCGCGCACATAGCGGCGGACGGCGGAGTCGGTCCACTCCCCGGAACCGTAGCCGTGGAAGCGCAGGTGCAGCTCGACCAGCCGCGCGACGTCCTTGACGATGTCGTTGGGGTACTTCAGCTTGGTCAGTCGCCCCTTGGCCATCTTGGCGCCGACCACCTCGTGGTGGTGGAAGGAGACGCGCCCGTCCGACTCGAAGCGCCTGGTGCGCGGCTTGCCGATGTCGTGCAGCAGGGCCGCGAGCCGCAGCACCAGGTCCGGCCCCTCGGTCTCCAACGCCATCGCCTGGTCCAGGACGGTCAGCGTGTGGTCGTAGACGTCCTTGTGGCGGTGGTGCTCGTCACGCTCCAGGCGCAGCGCCGGCAGTTCCGGCAGCACCCGTGCGGCCAGGCCGGTCTCCACGAGCAACTGCAGGCCCTTGCGGGGGTGGTCGGAGAGGATCAGCTTGTTGAGCTCGTCCCGGACACGCTCCGCGGAGACGATCTCGATGCGGTCGGCCATCTCCGTCATCGCCGTCACGACCTCGGGAGCCACCTCGAAGTCCAGCTGGGCGGCGAAGCGCGCGGCACGCATCATGCGCAGCGGATCGTCGGAAAAGGACTCCTCGGGGGTGCCGGGGGTGCGCAGGATCCGCTGGGCGAGGTCACCGAGCCCGCTGTAGGGGTCGACGAACTCCACCTCCGGCAGCGCGACGGCCATCGCGTTGACGGTGAAGTCCCGGCGGACCAGGTCCTCCTCGATCGTCTCCCCGTAGGAGACCTCCGGCTTGCGCGAGGTCCGGTCGTAGGCCTCGGAGCGGTAGGTGGTCACCTCGATCTGGTAGCCGTCCCTGCGGCATCCGACCGTCCCGAAGGCGATGCCCACCTCCCAGACGGCATCCGCCCACCCGCGAATGATCTTCAGGACCTGGTCGGGACGGGCGTCGGTGGTGAAGTCGAGGTCGTTGCCGAGCCTGCCGAGCAGGGTGTCGCGGACCGAGCCGCCGACGAGGGCAAGCCGGAATCCGGCGTCCTTGAAGCGGCGACCGAGCTCCTCGGCCACCGGCGCGATCACGGGCGCGGTCTTCAGGGTCTGGTGGGCGTTGTTGGCATTCGGCACAACAGAAAAGGGTACGTGCCCATGCGCCCCGCGGCGGACCGGTTTACCGGCCCTCACGATCACGTCGACGCCTCCGCACCCCGGACTGTATCGATCTTGTGGCCCACTCGCCGCACTTTGGGTCATCGAGCATCGTTACCATTCCAGGACGCAGATCCGATGACGACGAGGGACGGCCAGCGCGTGGGCGAGGCGGCACAGCACCCCGGAGGAACTCCGGCCCGTTCGAGGCTGCGCCGAGCCACGGCGCTGCTCATGGGCGCCGCCTTGTTCGCCGGACTGGCCCAGGCCCGAACGGCTCCCGCGGCCTACGCGGCCACCTCCGACGGCCGGACCGTGGACGTGTCGGTGCACTCGCTGTCCCCCGCCGCCCCGGACAAGGGCGACACCCTCACGGTGACCGGTACCGTCACCAACACCAGCAAGCACACCGTCAGCGGGGCCCACGTCGGCGTCGAGATCGCCCCCGAGGGCCCGCTGGACCACCGCAGCGCCGTGAGCGGCGTGTCGGCCGCCGCGCCCCACACCCTGGCCGACGGCGCCGAGATCTCCGGGCACACGGTGCCGGTCGACGACCTGCCGGCCGGCATCAGCCGAAGTTTCACCCTGAAGGTGCCGGTCAAGGACCTCCACCTGGGCCGGGACGGCGTCTACCAGCTCGGCGTCTCCCTGACCGGCCAGACCATGAACCGCGGCTACGACGAGTACCTCGGCATCAAGCGGACCTTCCTGCCCTGGTATCCGGACAAGGACGCCAAGCCGACCCGCTTCACCTTCCTGTGGCCGCTGATCGACCGCCCGCACCTCACCGTGCACAGCGAGAGCGACGACCAGCAGAGCCCCATCTTCCTCGACGACGACCTCGCCGCGGACCTGGCGCCCGGTGGCCGACTGCAGCAGATGGTGGCCCTCGGCCGCGATCTGCCCGTCACCTGGGTCATCGACCCGGACCTGCTCGCCACCGTCGACGCGATGACGCGCCGCTACCAGGTCGCGGGACCCGGCCGTGATCTCGAACACACCACGGCCGGCACCGGCACCGAGAACGCCAAGCGCTGGCTGAACAGCCTCAAGGAGGCCGTGGTCGGCAAGGAGGTCGTCGCGCTGCCCTTCGCCGACCCGGACATCGCCTCCATCGCGCACCACGGGAAGAACGTCCCCGGCACCCTGAACCACCTCAAGACCGCCACGGAACTCGCCACCGCCACGGTCGAACCCATCCTCGGCGTGACCCCCGACACGGATGCCTCCTGGCCCGTGGAGGGCGCCGTCGACCGCTCCATCGTGGACGTGGCGACCTCGGCGGGAGCCGACAAGGTCATCGCCCGCAGCGACAGCCTCGGCGAGTCCCGCGGCCTCCTCTACACCCCCACCGCCGCGCGGCCCATCGGCGGGGGCACCACGGCGGTCGTCGCCGATGCCGGGCTCTCCAAGGCCTTCCAGGGCGACATGACACGCGCCGGGTCCGCGGCCCTCGCGGTCCAGAAGTATCTGGCGCAGACCCTGATGATCACGATGGAGAGGCCCGACCGGCAGCGCAGCATCGTCGTCGCCCCGCAGCGCCTGCCCAAGACGTCACAGGCCCAGGCCATGGCCCAGGCGATCACGGAGGTCACCGGCAGCGGCTGGGCCGAGACCGCGGACTTCGCCGCGGCGGCGAAGGCCACTCCCGATCCCAAGGCCAACCGCACCGTGCCCCGCGCCGCCTCCTACCCCAAGCACCTGCGCAAGCAGGAGCTGAGCACCGCGGACTTCCGCCAGCTCCAGTCGACCCAGGAGCGGCTCGACGACTTCATGGCCCTGCTGAGCCAGCCGGACCGCGTGCGCATCCCCTTCGGCAACGCGCTGATGCGCTCGATGTCCACGCAGTGGCGCGGCTCCCCGCGGGGCTCGGCCGTCTTCCGTATGGCCATCTCCGACTACCTCTCCGACCTGATGAGCCTGGTCTACCTGCTCCCCAAGACCGGGACGCTCACCCTCTCCGGCCGCAGCGGCACCATCCCGGTCACCGTGAAGAACGAGCTCGGCCAGACCGTGCAGGGCCTCGAGCTGCGCCTCATCTCCAGCCAGGGCAACAGCCTCAACCCGGGACTCCCGCAGCCCGTGACCGTGGAGGGCGGCCACACCCGCTCCCTGAAGTTCGAGGGCACCGCGGCCCGCAACGGCCTGAACACGATCACGGCCCAGCTCTACACGCCGGACGGCGCCGCCTACGGCATGCCCATCACCTTCCAGGTGGATGTCACCTCCATCACGTCCACCGTCATGCTGGTGATCGCCGCCGGGCTCCTCCTGCTCGTGCTGGCGGGCGTCCGCATGTACCACCAGCGCAAGCGCCGCGCGGCCGCCGTGGAGGAGGACGGCGACGCCGAGCCGTCCGAGGACGGTGCGGAACCCTCCGGCGACGGGGACGACGGCGCGGACGGGGACGACGCCGCCGAGGGCACCATGGGTGACCAGGACGAGGTCCGGGACGAGCAGGCGGGTGACCTGGCGCCGGACACCTCCCCCGAAAGTACGGACCCGTCCGGGACGGGTGAGAAGGTGGACCGATAGCCAGCGAGCCAGTGGCCGATGAGGTGGGGCAGAGATGAACGCACCGTACGACGGCGAGCGCGAACGGGACGCCGGGGAGCGGTTCCCCGGCCAGCCCGGGCAGCAGGCTGCCGCGCCCGACCCGTACCTGCAGGACACCTACGCCCGCGATCCGTACCAGCGGCAGGATCCGACCATGCAGGACCCGGTGGGCGAGGCGCTCTACGACCGCACCGCGCACCCGCCGCAGCCGCCGGCCCAGCCGCATGCCTACGGTCCGCCGTACGCCCACCAGGAGCCGTACCGCATGCCGTACGCCGACGACGCCGGCACCCGGTACGTCGGCGTCGACGAGCTGGTCTCCCACGCGCCGAACGATGACGGGACGCCGGCGCGGCCGGACGAGTACGCCCACCTCTTCCGCGACGAACCGGCGCAGACGGTCACCGCGGAGCCCGAGCCCCCGGCGGTGCCCGTGGCCGGGAAGTCCGGCGGGCGGGCCGGCGGCATCCTCAAGTCCAGCGCCCTCATGGCGGCCGGCACCCTCGTGTCCCGGGTCACCGGCTTCCTGCGCACTCTGGTCATGGCCGCCGCGATCGGCGTCGGCACGCTGAACGACGGCTACCAGGTCGCCAACACCCTGCCCACGATGATCTACATCCTGGTCGGCGGCGGCGCCCTCAACGCGGTCTTCATCCCGCAGCTCGTCCGTGCCATGAAGAACGACGAGGACGGGGGCGAGGCGTACGCCAACCGCCTGCTCACCCTGGTCGTCGTCGGCCTGGCGGCCGTCACCGCCGTCTGTGTGGTCGCCGCACCGGTCTTCATCCGGGTGATGTCACCGAGCATGGCCTCCGACCCGGTCAGATTCGAGGTCGCGGTCGCCTTCGCCCGCTACTGCATCCCCACCATGTTCTTCATGGGTGTGCACGTCGTGCTCGGGCAGATCCTCAACGCCCGCGGCCGCTTCGGCGCGATGATGTGGACCCCGGTGCTCAACAACATCGTCATCATCGCCACCTTCGGCGCCTTCATCTGGGCCTTCGGCTCCTTCACCGACACCCATGTCTCCTCCGGGACCATCACGCCCGACGGCGTCCGGCTGCTGGGCCTGGGCACCCTGCTGGGCCTGACGGTGCAGGCCCTGGCCATGCTCCCTTACCTGCGCGACGCGGGCTTCCGGATCCGCCCGCGCTTCGACTGGCGCGGCCACGGGCTCGGCCACGCGGCGAAGCTGGCCAAGTGGACGTTCTTCTTCGTCCTCGCCAACCAGGTCGGCATGATCGTCCTCACCCAGTTCGCCACGGCGGCGGGTGCGGCGGCCGAGAAGGCCCACCACGAGGGCGCCGGCATCACCGGCTTCAACTACGCCCTGCTCCTGTGGCAGATGCCGCAGGCCATCATCACCGTCTCCGTGATGACCGCCGTGCTGCCGCGGATCTCCCGCGCCGCGGCCGACGGGGACGCCGCCGCCGTCCGTGACGACCTCTCCTACGGCCTGCGGACCTCGGGTGTGGCCATCGTGCCCGCCGCGTTCGCCTTCCTCGCCCTCGGCCTCCCCATGGCCACCCTGCTCTACAGCAGCTCCGGTTCGGGCGCGCTGAACATCGGCTACATCCTGATGGCCTTCGGCCTCGGACTGATCCCGTTCTCGGTGCAGTACATCGTCCTGCGCGGCTTCTACGCCTACGAGGACACCCGCACCCCCTTCTACAACACGGTGATCGTCGCCGCCTGCAACGCCGTCGCCGCCGCCGTCTGCTACTTCGTGCTGCCCGCCCGCTGGGCCGTGGTCGGCATGGCGGCCGGGTACGGCCTGGCCTACGCCATCGGCGTCGGGGTAGCCGTCAAACGACTGCGCACGCGCCTCGGCGGCGACCTCGACGGCAAGCGCGTGGTCCGCACCTACGCCAGGCTCTTCGGGGCGTGCATCCCCGCCGCGGCGGGCGCCGGCGCCGTCGTCTACGGTGTCTCGCACTCGCTGGGTCACGGCGCTGCCGCATCGTTGCTGTCGCTGGTGCTCGGCGCCACTGTGCTGGGCGGGATCTTCTTCATCGCCGCCAAGCGCATGCGCGTCGAGGAGCTGACGGCCATGGTCGGCATGGTGAGGGGCCGGCTGGGCCGCTGACAGCGCCCACCGCGCAACCTTCGTGGGCCCTCGTTGGTCGTGCATAGCGGTGGACTGTTGGCACAATTGTGCTCGGCTGTGTTGTCAGATCTTGCAACGGATGGGGAGGCAGGAACGACGGTGGCGGAACGGAGCACGGCTGCCGTCGGAGTGGCCAACGAGGGTGGCGACAAGCAGCTCGCCGCCGATGCGGACAGTGCCACGGCCGACGAGGCGACGGACCCGAGCGAAGAGCAGGACACGCCACAGCAGACCATCCCCGAGGAGACAGCACCGACCAAGTCCGAGCCGCCCGAGCTCCACAGCGGCCACAAGCTCGCCGGGCGCTACCGCCTCGAGGAGTGCCTCACCCGTGCCGACGGCTTCAGCAGCTGGAGGGCCGTCGACGAGAAGCTGCGCCGGGCGGTGGGCATCCACATCCTGCCCGCCGCCAACGGCCGGGCCCGTTCCGTGCTGGCGGCGGCCCGCTCGGCGGCCCTCCTCGGCGATCCCCGCTTCGTGCAGGTCCTCGACGCGGTCGAGGAGGACGACCTCGTCTATGTGATCCACGAGTGGCTCCCGGACGCGACGGAACTCACCACCCTGATCACCGCCGACCCGCTGGAGCCGCACGAGGCATACCAGATGGTCACCCAGATCTCCCAGGCCATGGCCGCGGCGCACCGCGAGGGCCTGGCCCATCTGAGCCTCGGACCGGACGCCGTCCTGCGCACCGAGGCGGGTCAGTACCGCATCCGCGGTCTGGCGGTCGCCGCCGCGCTGCGCGGCATCTCCTCCGAGCGCCCGCAGCGCGAGGACACCGAGGCCATCGGGGCCCTGCTGTACGCCTCGCTCACCCAGCGCTGGCCGTACCCGAGAGACGAGCACGGCCTCACCGGTCTCCCCAAGGACGTCGGCCTCGTCTCGCCGGACCAGGTGCGCGCGGGCGTCCACCGCGGGCTGGCGGAGCTCGCCATGCGCGCCCTGGTCAACGACGGAGCAACAGCCTCCCGCGAGCCGGAGCCCTGCGCCACCCCCGAGGAGCTGGCGAGGGCCGTCACCGCCCTGCCCAAGATCCGGCCGCCCGAGCCGTCGATCACGCCCTACTCCCACACCACCTACCAGCAGGGCTCCTACCGTCAGAACCAGCCGGGGCCCGCGTCGGCCGGCGCCGCGTCGGCCCTCCCCGCCACTCCGCCGCCGGCTCTGCCCGGCCGCACCGGCAAGGCCCTCAAGTGGTCCGTCTCGGCCCTGCTCCTCGTCGCTCTCGGCCTCGGCAGCTGGCAGCTCGCGGAAACGCTGATGGACCACGAGAACCAGGCGAAGTCGCAAGGCACCTCGACCACCCACACCACGGGCGGCGACGGCGGCAGCGACAACGGGGGCGCGAACCAGATGACCCTCACGCCGCTGCCCGTCCAGGGCGCGGTCGAGTACGCGCCGTACGGCGGGGCCCAGCACCCCGAGGACGTCGGCGCCACCTACGACGACAAGACGTCCACGTACTGGCGCACGAACAGCTTCACCGACGGCCCCGATTTCGCCCCCTCCGTGAAGAAGGGCGTCGGCATCGCCTACGACCTCGGAGCGGCGAAGAAGCTCGCGCAGGCGTCGATAGACCTTTACTACGGCGGCAACCACACGACGGTCACGCTCTACGCCGCCGATGCGCTGAACACCACGGCCGAGCCGAGCCGTCTGAAGAAGCTGGCCACCCTCACGACCGACGGCAAGGCGGCGAAGCTCTCGCTGAAGACTCCCGTGGAGACGCGGTATGTCGTGGTCTGGCTGACCGCCCTTCCCTATTCACAGGCCGACGGGTACTCGAGGGCCGGCTACAAGCAAGCCATCACCAATGTGAGGTTCGAGGGGCAGTAGCCCCACGGGGAGGGGGATGGTGGCCACGCCAGGTGCGGGCGGGGAGGTCAGCGACGGCGACCTCCTCGCCCGTCATGTCGCCGGGGACCCGCACGCCTTCGGGGAACTCGTCCGCCGGCACCGCGACCGGCTCTGGGCGGTCGCCCTGCGGACCCTGGGGGACCGCGAGGAGGCCGCGGACGCCGTACAGGACGCCCTGGTCTCGGCCTTCCGCTCCGCCCACACCTTCCGCGGACAGTCGGCCGTCACCACCTGGCTGCACCGCATCACCGTGAACGCGTGCCTGGACCGGGCGCGCAAGGCGGCGTCACGCCGTACCGCCGCGGTGCTGGACGAGAGGCAGTTCGAGGACCTGCTCGAACCCCATGAGTCCGCGGCGGCCCCCGCTGAGCGGAGCGAGCTCCACCGGGAACTGCTACGGGCGCTCGCGATGCTTCCCGTGGAGCAGCGGGCCGCTCTGGTCCTGGTCGACATGCAGGGCTATCCCATCGCCGAGGCCGCCGCGGTTCTCGATGTGCCGACGGGGACGGTCAAGAGCAGATGCGCCCGGGGCAGAGCGCGACTGCTGCCACTCCTCTCCCATCTGCGCGACGCGCCGGGGGGTAGTGGTGATCGCGCAGGGGGAAGGAACCGGACGGAGAACGCCTCCGTCCCAGAGACGGAGGCCCGGCCGGGCCACGACTTCACACCGGGCGGAGGTGGACACCCATGACGCCGACCACGGGTACGGACGGGCACCCTGAGGTCGCCGAGCTCTCTGCACTCGCCGAGGGCATCCTTCCGCCCGAGCGCTCGGCCGGCGTCCGCGGTCACATCGCGGCCTGCTCGCTCTGCGCGGACGTCCACGCCTCGCTGGACGAGATCCGCGGGCTGCTGGGCACACTCCCGGGCCCTTCCCGGATGCCTGCCGACATCGCCGGCCGGATCGACGCCGCGCTCGCCGCCGAGGCGCTGCTCGCCTCCAGCGGTGCCGATGTTTCACGTGAAACACGGACCACCGAACCGCTTCCTGTTTCACGCCTTCCTGTTTCACGTGAAACAGCGCCGACGGCGACCGCACGGCCCTCCGGCCGTGGGGCGGCCTCCAGCGGGCCCGGCCGCCCCACCGTCCTCTCCCGCCGGCGCTGGGGAAAGGGGCTTCTTGTCACCGCCTCCCTCGCCGCCGTGATCGGCCTGGGAAGCTTCCTCGCCCAGTCCGGCTGGACCACCGGCGACAGCGCCGACACCACCCAGTCGTCGGCGGCCTCGGAGAAGGTTCCCAGGACTGACACCGACACGCTCGGCATGCAGGTACACGAACTGCTGACAGCCGCCATGGCCCGGCGATCGGAGAGCAAGCCCTCGGCCCAGTCCCCGATGGCCGACATGGACAGCGCCGTGCCCTCCTGTGTCCTGAGGGCCGTCGATCGCCGGGAGCCCCCGATCGCTGTACACCGGGGCAGGTACGAGGGCCTGGACTCCTATCTGGTCGTGTTGCCGCACACGGGCGACTCCGCGCTGGTCGACGCCTACGTCGTGGACGCCTCGTGCACCGGTGTCCGGCCCTACGCCACGGGCACCCTGCTGCGCGAGGAGACATACCCTCGCTAGGCCGCGTCGGCGGGAATGCCCGGCCCGTAGGATCCGTTAGGCGGGATGACAATGGTCCCGCCGCCGAGGCACCCGGCGAGTCGGCACACAGAGACGAGGAAGACACCCGTGAGCGACGTCCGAAACGTGATCATCATCGGTTCCGGGCCGGCGGGATACACAGCCGCGCTCTACACCGCCCGCGCCTCCCTCAAGCCCCTGGTCTTCGAAGGTGCGGTCACGGCCGGCGGTGCCCTCATGAACACGACCGAGGTGGAGAACTTCCCCGGTTTCCGGGACGGCATCATGGGCCCCGATCTCATGGAGAACATGCGGGCCCAGGCCGAGCGCTTCGGTGCCGAGCTCATCCCGGACGACATCGTCGAGGTCAGCCTCGAGGGTGACATCAAGACCGTCACCGACTCCGCGGGAACCGTCCACCGGGCGAAGGCCGTCATCATCGCCACGGGTTCCCAGCACCGCAAGCTCGGCCTCCCCAACGAGGACCAGCTCTCCGGCCGCGGCGTCTCGTGGTGCGCCACCTGCGACGGCTTCTTCTTCAAGGACCACGACATCGCCGTCATCGGCGGTGGTGACACCGCTCTGGAGGAGGCGACCTTCCTCTCGCGCTTCGCCAAGAGCGTGAAGGTGGTCCACCGCCGCGACACCCTGCGCGCCTCCAAGGCCATGCAGGAGCGGGCCTTCGCCGACCCGAAGATCTCGTTCGTCTGGGACAGCGAGGTCGCGGAGATCAACGGCGACGGAAAGCTCTCGGGTCTGATCCTGCGGAACACCAAGACCGGCGACACCTCCGAGCTGCCGGTCACCGGACTGTTCATCGCGATCGGCCACGACCCCCGGACCGAGCTGTTCAAGGGCGTCCTCGACCTGGACGAGGAGGGCTACCTGAAGGTCGAGTCGCCCAGCACCCGTACGAAGATCCCCGGTGTCTTCGCCGCGGGTGACGTCGTGGACCACACCTACCGCCAGGCGATCACCGCCGCGGGCACCGGTTGCTCTGCTGCCCTGGACGCCGAGCGCTACCTCGCCGCGCTGAGCGACATGGACAGCGAGCACACCCGCGAGCCCGAGCAGAGCGCCGCCGCGGTCGTCTGAGACCGCGGCCCGCACAACCGAGTATCCGTCCTATATTCCGAGGAGACAGCCGTGGCCGGCAACACCAAGATCGTGACCGATACGACCTTCGACGAGGAGGTCCTCGCCAGCGACAAGCCCGTTCTCGTCGACTTCTGGGCCGAGTGGTGCGGTCCGTGCCGGCAGATCGCCCCCTCTCTCGAGGCGATCGCCGCGGAGCACGGCGACCAGATCACCATCGTCAAGCTGAACATCGACGAGAACCCGGTCACCGCCGCCAAGTACGGCGTCATGTCGATCCCGATGCTCAACGTCTACAAGGGCGGTGAGGTCGTGAAGACCATCGTCGGTGCCAAGCCCAAGGCCGCCCTCGTGCGCGACCTGGCCGACTTCATCGGCTGAGCACCGCTCGACGGACGAAGGGCCCGCCCCGGTCGGGGCGGGCCCTTCATGCGTTCACAGGGGCCTCAGCGCCGGTTCCTTCTGGACGGCGCCGAGCAGTCGGTCGATCGCCATCTCGACGTCCTCCTTCCAGGAGATCGTCGACCGCAGTTCCAGCCTCAGCCGAGGAAACCGCGGGTGCGGCCGCACGGTCTTGAAACCGACGGCCAGCAGGTGTTCGGCAGGAAGGACGCAGGCGGGCTCCTCCCACCGCGCGTCGCCGAAGGCCTCGATCGCCCGGAACCCACGCCGCACCAGGTCCTTGGCCACTGTCTGCACCAGTACCCGGCCCAGTCCCTGGCCCTGGAAGCCGGGGAGGATCCGGGCGGTCATCAGCTGGACGGCGTCGGGGGAGACGGGGCTCGTGGGGAAAGCCGTCGAGCGGGGCACATAGGCAGGCGGGGCGTAGAGCACGAAGCCCGCGGGGACCTCATCCACATAGACGACCCGGCCGCAGGATCCCCATTCCAGCAGGACCGCGGAGATCCATGCCTCCTTCTCCAACTCCGGCTTGCCGGCCTGGACGGCGGCCTCCCCGCTCACCGGGTCGAGCTCCCAGAAGACGCACGCGCGGCAGCGGTTGGGGAGATCCGGGAGGTTGTCCAGCGTGAGCGGAACGAGCCGACGCCCCATGAGGTCTGACCCTCGTTTCTGTCGTGGACCCAACTGCCGACGAAGCCACCCACCGCGCCCAGTCCGAGCCCCGCTACGAGGAAGGCGGCCGTCTGCCCATCGTGCTTCACTCCACCGCGCCGCACCGATCGCATGAGCGCCTCCCCGGAGGTAGTGCTCCATCCCGTACGCATCGTATCCGCGAGCGGACAAGTCCGACACCGGAGCAACTCCAACGGCCCAGCAAAAAAAGCGGGTCACACCCCGCAAGGGATGCGACCCGCCGAACCACGCGGTCCCTCACCGGGCGGTGAGGGAGCCTGGGCTCACTCCTCCTCGTCGTCGGTCCCCTCCGTGAGGGAGCGCTGGAGGACCTGCCCCTCACCCGGCGCCATCGAGCCCAGGATGCGCTCCAGATCCTCTATCGAGGCGAACTCCACGACGATCTTCCCGCGCTTCTGCCCCAGATCCACCTTCACCCGGGTCTCGAAGCGGTCCGAGAGCCGCAGCGCGAGGTCGGTCAGGGCCGGGGACGTCCGCTTGCCGGCCCGGGGTGCGGACGCCTTCCGCACCGGCTGGGACTCGGAGTTCATCACATGCACGATCTCCTCGACCGCGCGCACCGAGAGCCCTTCGGCCACGATCCGGCTGGCGAGCCGGTCCTGGTCCTCCACATCCTCCAGGGCGAGCAGGGACCGGGCGTGCCCGGCGGAGAGCACACCGGCCGCCACACGCCGCTGTACGGGCGCGGAAAGCTTCAGCAGGCGCAGGGTGTTGGAGACCTGGGAGCGGGAGCGGCCGATCCGGTCGGCCAGCTGCTCGTGGGTGCAGTCGAAATCCTTGAGGAGCTGGTCGTAGGCGGCCGCCTCTTCCAGCGGGTTCAACTGGGCACGGTGGAGGTTCTCCAGCAGCGCGTCCAGCAGGAGCTTCTCGTCCTCGGTGGCCCGGACGATCGCGGGGATGGCCGTCAGGCCTGCCTCCCGGCTCGCCCGCCAGCGCCGCTCGCCCATGATGAGCTCATAGCGCTCCGAGGCGACCTGGCGGACGACGACCGGCTGCAGAAGACCGACCTCCTTGATGGAGGTGATCAGTTCGGCCAGGGCGTCCTCGTCGAAGACGTCACGCGGCTGGCGGGGGTTGGGAACGATCGCGTCCAGCGGCAGCTCCGCGAAGTACGCCCCGGAGACCAGGGCGGGTTCCTGGGCCCCGATGGCTTCCGGTGTTTCACGTGAAACCGGGATCGCGGCGGTCCCCTCGCGTCCCTGCTCCGCGAGGGCCGTCACCTTGGCGGCGGCCACCCCCCGTTCCGGCGCCAGGACAGGCGCGGCGGTCGCCGCCGTCGCCACCGCGGTCGCGGCTGCCGCGTCCGCACCGTTCGGTGCGGCGGGAATCAGCGCGCCGAGACCACGGCCGAGTCCTCTGCGTCGCTCACTCACTGGATCCCCTCCGACGTGTTCTGCTCGGTGAACTCTTGGGCGCGTCCCAGGCCGCGCAGGGCCATCTCACGTGCTGCCTCGAGATAGGACAGCGCTCCGCTCGAACCCGGATCGTAGGTCAGTACGGTCTGGCCGTAGCTGGGGGCCTCGGAGATGCGGACCGAGCGCGGGATGCTCGTGCGCAGCACCTCCTTGCCGAAGTGGGTGCGGACTTCCTCGGCGACCTGTGAGGCGAGCCGGGTCCGGCCGTCGTACATGGTCAGCAGGATGGTGGAGACATGGAGCTTGGGATTCAGATGACCCCGCACCAGCTCCACGTTGCGAAGCAACTGACCCAGGCCCTCCAGGGCGTAGTACTCGCACTGGATGGGGATGAGGACCTCGGCACCGGCCACCAGGGCGTTGACGGTCAGCAGACCGAGCGAGGGCGGGCAGTCGATGAGGATGTAGTCCAGTGGCTGCTCATAGGACTCGATGGCCCGCTGCAGCCGGCTCTCCCGGGCCACCAGCGAGACCAGCTCGATCTCGGCGCCGGCCAGGTCGATGGTGGCCGGAGCACAGAAGAGGCCCTCCACATCCGGCACCGGCTGGACGACGTCGGAGAGCGGCTTGCTCTCCACCAGCACGTCGTAGATGGAGGGGACCTCGGCGTGGTGGTCGATACCGAGGGCCGTGGAGGCGTTGCCCTGAGGGTCGAGGTCGACCACCAGCACCCGGGCCCCGTGCAGCGCCAGGGAGGCGGCCATGTTGACCGTGGTGGTGGTCTTGCCCACCCCGCCCTTCTGGTTGGCGACCACGATCACACGGGTCTGAGGTGGCCGGGGGAGTCCTTCACCGGCCCGCCCCAGTGCCTGCACGGCCAGTTGGGCAGCACGGCCGATAGGGGTGTCGTCCATCGGGGGTGGTGTTTCACGTGAAACATCATTCCCGAACGGCTCGGTACGGGGACCGGGGACCGGATCGGCCATCGGTCCCGCGATGTTGGCGTCGGACCGCAAGGATTCACTCTCCTCGACTACAAGCTCGCAATGGACAGAGCCTGCCATGCTTTCGGGGTCGCGAACCAGTGAGGGCCGTTCTTCTGTGGATGAATCCACCGGTTGAGTCATGGATGGGGTCATCTCGTCGGCCCGATGAGAGAGCGATTCGGCCGCGGCACGGGCGCGACCGAGGATTCCTGGGAGCAGAGAGCGCCGTTTCACGTGAAACACGATGCGCAGCGCCGCGACCGTTTCCTATCCGACACTCCGGGTCATGGGTGCATGGCCGTTGGTATGGAGCACACGGCCTCGGCATGGTCAGTGCTGGCGCCGGCGACTCGCACGGGCCGCCTTGGCCCTCCGGGTGGCCGCACGCACGCCGCCGGGGCTCTCCCCCGCGAGTACCCGGACCACGGTCGAGAGCGGATCCACAATCCCCTCGCCGACCTGGACCACGGAGGTCTCCACGGCACCGAGGCGGCTCAGAGCGGCACGCGCAGCCTTGATCTCCTCCTCGGCGGTGTCGCCCTTGAGGACGGCCATCTCACCGTGCGGGCGCAGCAGGGGAAGCCCCCAGCCGGCGAGGCGGTCCAGCGGGGCCACGGCTCGCGCGGTCACCACGTCCACCGGCGGCACCTTGCCGACCATCTCCTCGGCCCGGCCACGCACCACTGAGACGTTGGACAGCCCCAGCAACCGCACGGCCTCCTCGAGGAACGTGGTCCTGCGCAGCAGAGGTTCCAGCAAGGTGATCTCGAGGTCCGGCCGGGTCAACGCCAACGGGATGCCCGGGAGCCCCGCGCCCGAGCCCACATCGCACACCGAGACGCCCTGGGGGATCACCTCGGCGAGCACGGCGCAGTTCAGCAGATGGCGCTCCCACAGCCGGGGCACCTCCCGCGGACCGATCAGCCCTCGGCGTACACCCGCGTCGGCCAGCAGTTCCGCGTACCGCACCGCGTCCGCGAAGCGCTCTCCGAACACCTCACGTGCCGCTTCCGGCGCCGGGGGAAGCTCCGCCGCTGCCTCCGTCACGAGAGAACCATCCTTCCGTTGTTACGGGCCTTCACCAGGCTGACAAGGGTCGGCCCCGCCTGCGAACAGACGGGGCCGAGTGAGTACCGCTGCGACCGGGAGGTCAGGAAGCCGGAAGGACGACCACCCGGCGCTCGGGTTCCTCGCCCTCGGACTCGCTGCGCAGACCCGCTGCGGCCACGGCGTCGTGCACGACCTTGCGCTCGAAGGGCGTCATCGGCTTCAGCTTGACCGGCTGGCCGGTGCCCCTGACCTCCTCGGCGGCCTTCTCGCCCAGTTCGGTCAGCTCGGCCCGCTTGCGGGCCCGGAAGCCGGCGATGTCCAGCATCAGCCGGCTGCGGTCGCCGGTCTCCCGGTGGACCGCGAGCCGGGTCAGCTCCTGGAGCGCCTCCAGCACCTCGCCGTCCCGGCCGACGAGCTTGCTCAGGTCACGGCTGGACGAGTCGCCCACGATGGAGACCGAAGCACGGTCGCCCTCGACGTCCATGTCGATGTCACCGTCGAGGTCGGCGATGTCCAGCAGCCCCTCGAGGTAGTCGGCCGCGATCTCGCCCTCCTGCTCGAGGCGGGTGAGCGCGTCGGTGGTGTTGCCGTCCGTCACGGCAGGACTCCTCTACTACTTCTTCTTCGACAGGTTCGGCTTGTCCGCGCCGCTGCTCGGCTTGGCCTTCGTTCCCGCGGCCGCCGTACTGCTCGGCTTGGCCTTCGTTCCCGCGGCCGCCGTGCTGCCCGGCTTCGTCCTGGTGGCGCCGGCGCCGGCCGACGTCGCCGCCGGACCGCCCGTCTGGCGCTGCGACTTGGACTGGCGCTTGGGCTGGGTGCGCTTCACCGGCGCCATGTCCTGCGGCTCCTTGCCGGCGGCGGGCTCGTCCTTCAGCTTGCCCTTGGCCTTCAGGCGCTCCTGGCGCTGCTTGAAGGCAAGGCTGCCGGGAGTCGGGTTCCGGCGGATCACGAACATCTGCTGACCCATGGTCCACACGTTGGTGGTCAGCCAGTAGACGAGGACACCGACGGGGAAGTTGATGCCGAAGACGGCGAACATGATCGGGAAGACGTACATCAGCATCTTCTGCTGCTGCATGAAGGGCGTCTTCACCGTCATGTCGACGTTCTTCGTCATCAGCTGGCGCTGCGTGTAGAACTGCGAGGCCGACATCAGGACGATCATGATGACGGTGACCACGCGGACGTCGGTGACGGAGGCACCGAGCTCGGTGAGCTTCGCGGCGCTGTCGGTGAACTTCGCGGCGAGCGGGGCACCGAAGATGTGGGCCTTCTGCGCGCTGTTGACCAGGTCCTGCCCCATCACGCCGACCTGCTTGCCCTGCGCGATGTAGCTCAGCACGTGGTACAGCGAGAAGAAGAAGGGGGACTGCGCCAGGATCGGAAGGCACGAGGAGAGCGGGTTGGTGCCCGTCTCCTTGTACAGCTTCATCATCTCTTCGGACTGGCGCTGCCGGTCGTTCTTGTAGCGCTCCTGGATCGCCTTCATCTTGGGCTGGAGCGCCTGCATGTTCCGGGTCGACTTGATCTGCTTCACGAAGAGCGGGATCAGGCAGATCCGGATCAGGACCACCAGGGAGACGATCGACAGGCCCCAGGCCAGGCCGCCGTCCTTGTCAAAGACAAGGCTGTACAGCGAGTGGAACTGGACAATGATCCACGAAACGGCATCGTAGAGGGGGTTCAAGATCCCCACGGTCAGGCTCCTTGGGCATGAGGCGTCTCGACGGGCTCGGGAGTAACGGACCCGCCCGGCGCGTCACCCCTGAGGGCTTCGCGCAGGCGAGCGTGCCACGGGGGTCGCTTCCGCGGCGGGACATGGTCCACACCGCCCAGCGACCACGGGTTGCAACGCAGGATCCGCCACGCGGTCAGGGCAGTGCCCTTGATCGCGCCGTGCCGATCGATCGCCGTATACCCGTAGTGCGAGCACGAGGGGTAGTACTTGCAGACCGGACCGAGCAACGGGCTGATGGTCCACTGGTAGATCTTGATCAAGGCCAGCAACGGGTACTTCATAGCGCTACCCCCAGGAGCCTCCCGAGGGCGGCATCCAGGTCTCGGGCCAGCTGTGAATGGTCTGCGTCACCCGCACCGGGCAGCGCTCGTACGACTACCAGGCTACCGGGGGGCAGCACGGACAGACGTTCGCGGACCAGGTGACGAAGCCGACGCTTGACCAGGTTCCGGGTCACCGCACCGCCGACGGCCTTGCTCACGACGAAACCCGCACGCGCCGGAGGGGCACTCCCCCCCGCTGCGTGCGGGTCCCTGGTGTCACTGTCGGTGCGCAGGTGGACGACCAGGAGCGGCCGTCCGGCCCGGCGTCCTCGACGTACCGCGGTCGCGAAGTCCTGGCGCCGCCTCAGCCGATGCTCGGTGGGCAGCACGACTACACCTCGCGCTTCGGTGCGATCAGGCGGACAGGCGGGCGCGGCCCTTGCTGCGGCGGGACGCGAGAATGGCGCGGCCGGCACGCGTACGCATACGCAGCCGGAAGCCGTGGGTCTTGGCGCGACGACGGTTGTTCGGCTGGAAGGTGCGCTTGCTCACTCGGGGGCTCCAGGATGAATCGTGTGTTGGCGGGGCGTCGCCTGGCTGTCACCGTGCGCCCACGAGGAACCTCGCGGAACATCCAGGTGTGCACCGCTTGACGATCACCTTGGTGATCCTCGCCCATCGGTAGGCAGGCGGCAGCAGCCATCGACAACTCGACCTCGCTACGGTACGCGGGGCCGCGGCATCAGGTCAAACCAGCCTCGGCGACGGCCGCGCGCTCCGTCGGGCCGGAGGTGGTTTTGCACACCCTGTGGACAACGACTTGAACCAGGCAGGCCGCGCTGACTACCGTGGCCGAACCCTGAAATCTTCCCGTCCGTCCCGAGAACCACACCTTCGCGGGACTCATCGGCACCATCCAGCGACCGAGAGAGCGTGCACTGTGGCTGACGTAACTGCCGATCTTGCCTCAGTGTGGCCGAGGGTCCTGCAGAAACTGCTCGTCGAGAGCGACGACCTCAAGCCGAAGGACGCGGACTGGCTGCAGCGGACCCAGCCGCTGGCGCTCGTCGCCGGCACGGCCGTGCTGTCCGCGCCCAACGAGTTCGCCAAGAGCGTGCTGGAGGGACGGCTTCTCCCGCTGATCACCGACGTGCTCAGCCGTGAGTTCGGTCACCCCGTGGGCATCGCCATCGCCGTCGCCTCGGGCGGCGAGCCGGAGGCGGCGCCCGCGCCGGCGGCCCCCCAGCCCCAGCCCCAGCCCCAGCCGCACCCGCACCCGCAGCCGCAGCCGCAGCCGCAGCCGCAGCATCCCGGATACGCCGCGGAGCCCGGCCGGTACGAGGAGCAGCCGCCCGGCTACGGGGACGTCCCGCGCATGCGTCCGGCCTACCCCGACCAGGCGGTCGGGCCGACCGGTGGTGCGGGCGCCGCCGGCTGGCCGCCCCGCGAGCCCGAGGACCGCTGGCAACAGCAGCGCTTCGGCGACTACCAGGAGCGCGAGCAGTACCAGCCGCCCGCCTCCCGCTACGAGATCCCCTCGCCCCACCGGCCTTCGGCGCGGCCGGAGCCGGTGCCGCAACTGCCGACCATGCCCCCGCCGCGCACCGGCGGGGGGAGCGGCGGCGCCGGTACGAGCGGTTCCGGCGGTTCCGGTGGAGCGGGAGGACCCGCCGAGCCCACCGCCCGGCTGAACCCCAAGTACCTCTTCGACACCTTCGTCATCGGCGCCTCCAACCGCTTCGCGCACGCCGCGGCCGTCGCCGTCGCGGAGGCCCCGGCCAAGGCGTACAACCCGCTGTTCATCTACGGGGAGTCCGGACTCGGCAAGACGCACCTGCTGCACGCGATCGGGCACTACGCTCGCAGCCTCTACCCGGGCACGCGGGTGCGCTACGTGAGCTCCGAGGAGTTCACCAACGAGTTCATCAACTCCATCCGCGACGGCAAGGCGGACGCCTTCCGCAAGCGCTACCGCGACATGGACATCCTGCTGGTCGACGACATCCAGTTCCTGGCGAGCAAGGAGTCGACGCAGGAGGAGTTCTTCCACACCTTCAACACCCTGCACAACGCCAACAAGCAGATCGTGCTCTCCTCGGACCGGCCGCCCAAGCAGCTGGTGACCCTGGAGGACCGGCTGCGCAACCGCTTCGAGTGGGGTCTGATCACCGACGTCCAGCCGCCCGAGCTGGAGACCCGGATCGCGATCCTCCGCAAGAAGGCGGTGCAGGAGCAGCTCAACGCCCCGCCGGAGGTGCTGGAGTTCATCGCCTCCCGGATCTCGCGGAACATCCGCGAGCTGGAGGGCGCACTGATCCGGGTGACGGCCTTCGCCAGCCTCAACCGGCAGCCGGTGGATCTGCAGCTCACCGAGATCGTGCTGAAGGACCTGATCCCGGGCGGGGAGGACTCCGTCCCCGAGATCAGCGGACAGGCGATCATGGCGGAGACGGCCTCGTACTTCGGGCTGGACGTGGAGGACCTCTCCGGCTCCTCCCGCAGCCGGGTGCTCGTCACGGCCCGGCAGATCGCCATGTACCTGTGCCGTGAACTCACGGACCTGTCACTGCCCAAGATCGGGGCTCTGTTCGGCGGCCGCGACCACACGACCGTCATGCACGCGGACCGCAAGATCCGCTCGCTGATGGCCGAACGGCGCTCCATCTACAACCAGGTCACCGAGCTCACCAACCGCATCAAGAGCTGACACAGGGCCGTCCGGCAGCCTTCCGGCACCCCTTTTCGTCCCTCCGCAGCGCCCCGGGCCAACTCCCGGGGCGCTTTTCGTTGTTCGATCGCACCGGCCGCTGACTGGGGACAGGAACGTCTCTCCACAGGACGGGGCGGTTGTCCCCCGTCCACAGCCTGGGGATGCCCGGGTTGTCCCGAACGTGTCCACAGGTCCGGCTGCGGGATACTCATCAGGGCTGTTCGGAGGCCTGTGGATTTGTGGGCAACCCGAATCCACAGACTGTGGATGTCCCATCCGCCCACAGGACCGCCGCACCGGTTGTCCACCGCTCGCCCACAGGCTGGGGCGAGTTGTCCCCAGCACGGGGCCACTTCTCCACAGTCCTGTCCACTGTTCGACAACGAAACACGGGCGCTCACCGGTCGGAGTGAACCGCATCACACCGGCGTGGTGGATTGGGCTGGGGAGAACCTGGGTATTCCTGGGGACATCGCTGGGGACAAACGGGCATCTCCTGTGCACGGAGTGTGCACAACTTTCGGCTGTCCACAGCCGGCCCCGGTTGTCCACGGGCTCCACCCACAGGCGCGGTGGATAAAAAACAGGGCCTGACCTGCGCAGGAACCACTTATCCACGGTATCCACACCCCCTATTACTACGACCAGGGATAGTTACCGGGGAATCCGGATCGAAGTGGCACCTGTGCACAACCGAGCCGCGAGCCGTCCGCTCCACCGGCCGCCGACTTGACCCCGACCCGCACCGCATGTCGGTGGCGGCTGTCAGACTGTTCCCGGCAAGAGGGCCAGCAGGGCCAAGAGAGTCGGCCACAGACAGCCAGCAACAGCAGGAGGCGGTTCCGGTGAAGATCCGGGTGGAGCGCGATGTACTCGCGGAGGCAGTGGCCTGGGCGGCCCGCAGTCTCCCGGCCCGTCCCCCGGTGCCGGTCCTGGCGGGCCTGCTGCTGAAGGCCGAGGAGGGCCAGCTGAGCCTGTCCGGCTTCGACTACGAGGTCTCCGCCCGGGTCTCCGTCGAGGCCGACGTGGAGGAGGAGGGCACCGTCCTCGTCTCCGGCCGGCTGCTCGCCGACATCTCGCGCGCCCTTCCCAACAGGCCTGTGGAGATCTCCACCGACGGCGTGCGGGTGAGCGTCGTCTGCGGCAGCTCGCGCTTCACACTCCACACCCTGCCTGTGGAGGAGTACCCGGCACTGCCTGCGATGCCCACGGCCTCCGGCACCGTCCCCGGCGAGGTCTTCGCGGCCGCCGCCGCCCAGGTGGCCATCGCCGCCGGCCGCGACGACACCCTGCCGGTGCTGACCGGTGTGCGGATCGAGATCGAGGGCGACACCGTCACCCTGGCCGCCACCGACCGCTACCGCTTCGCGGTCCGCGAGTTCCTGTGGAAGCCGGAGACCCCGGACATCTCCGCGGTCGCCCTGGTGCCCGCCAAGACCCTGCTGGACACCGCCAAGTCGCTGACCAACGGCGACTCGGTCGCCATCGCCCTGGCCGGCTCCGGCGCGGGCGAGGGCCTGATCGGTTTCGAGGGTGCGGGCCGCCGCACCACCACCCGCCTGCTCGAGGGCGACCTGCCGAAGTACCGGACGCTCTTCCCGACCGAGTTCAACTCCGTCGCGGTGATCGAGACCGCCCCGTTCGTCGAGGCCGTCAAGCGCGTCGCCCTGGTGGCGGAGCGCAACACCCCGGTCCGGCTGAGCTTCGAGCAGGGTGTACTGACCCTGGAGGCGGGGTCCAGCGACGACGCACAGGCTGTGGAGCGTGTGGACGCCAAGCTGGACGGCGACGACATCTCGATCGCCTTCAACCCCACCTTCCTGCTGGACGGTCTGAGCGCGATCGACTCCCCGGTGGCCCAGTTGTCGTTCACCACGTCGACGAAGCCCGCGCTGCTCAGCGGCCGCCCCGCGGTCGACGTCGAGGCCGACGACGCCTACAAGTACCTGATCATGCCCGTCCGGCTGTCCGGCTGACGCGAGGCCTGTCCGCTCGCGTCGCCCTGCGGGGGCCGACGTAGGCTCGACGTAGGTCAGGCAGGCTTCGAACGAAGGATCAACGATGGAGCTCGGTCTCATCGGTCTCGGCAAGATGGGCGGGAACATGCGCACGCGCATCCGCCAGGCCGGTCACACTGTCATCGGCTACGACCGCAACCCGGATCTCGCCGATGTCCACAGCCTGCAGGAACTTGTGGACAAGCTCGAGGCCCCGCGTGTGGTGTGGGTGATGGTGCCGGCCGGGGCCGCGACGCAGTCGACGATCGACGAGCTCGGTGAACTGCTCTCTCCCGGCGACGTCGTCGTCGACGGCGGCAACTCCCGTTGGACGGACGACGAGAAGCACGCCCGGGAGCTGGCCGACAAGGGCATCGGCTTCGTCGACTGCGGTGTCTCCGGCGGCGTCTGGGGCCTGGAGAACGGCTACGCGCTGATGTACGGCGGCGAGCCGGAGCACGTCGAGAAGGTGCAGCCGATCTTCAACGCCCTCAAGCCGGTGGGGAACTTCGGATCCGTCCACGCGGGCAAGGTCGGCGCCGGCCACTTCGCGAAGATGGTCCACAACGGCATCGAGTACGCCATGATGCAGGCCTACGCCGAGGGCTGGGAGCTGCTGGAGAAGGTCGACTCGGTCACCGACGTGCGCGAGGTGTTCCGCTCCTGGCAGGAGGGCACGGTCATCCGCTCCTGGCTGCTGGACCTGGCCGTCAACGCCCTCGACGAGGACGAGCACCTCGACAAGCTCCGGGGCTACGCGGAGGACTCCGGCGAGGGCCGCTGGACGGTCGAGGCCGCCATCGACAACGCCGTGCCGCTCCCCGCGATCACCGCCTCCCTCTTCGCCCGCTTCGCGTCCCGCCAGGACGACTCCCCGCAGATGAAGATGATCGCCGCGCTGCGCAACCAGTTCGGCGGCCACGCCGTAGAGAAGCACTAGTCACACCAGGGAAGGAGGCGGCGCGCAGCCATGCACGTCGCGCATCTGTCGCTCGCCGACTTCCGCTGCTACGCCCGGGTCGAGGTCCCGCTCGACCCGGGCGTCACCGCCTTCGTCGGCCCCAACGGCCAGGGCAAGACCAATCTGGTCGAGGCGGTCGGCTACCTGGCGACCCTGGGCAGCCACCGCGTCGCGAGCGACGCCCCCCTGGTGCGGATGGGCGCTGACCGGGCGATCGTCCGGGCCTCCGTGGTGCAGGGCGAGCGGCAGCAGCTGGTCGAGCTGGAGATCAACCCCGGCCGCGCCAACCGGGCCCGGCTCAACCGCTCCTCGCAGGTCCGCCCGCGCGACCTGCTGGGGATCGTCAGGACGGTGCTCTTCGCCCCCGAGGACCTGGCCCTGGTCAAGGGCGACCCCGGGGAGCGCCGGCGCTTCCTCGACGAGCTGCTCACCGCGCGGACGCCCCGGCTGGCGGGCGTGCGCAGCGACTACGAGCGGGTCCTCAAGCAGCGCAACACCCTGCTGAAGTCCGCCGCGATGGCCCGCCGCCACGGCGGCCGCGGCGCCGATCTGTCCACGCTCGACATCTGGGACCAGCACCTGGCCAGGGCCGGTGCGGAGCTGCTGGCCCAGCGCCTGGACCTCACCCACGCGCTGCAGCCGCTGGCGGACAAGGCGTACGAGCAGCTGGCCCCGGGCGGCGGCCCGGTCGTGCTGGAGTACCGCAGTTCGATCGGCGAACGGATCGCCGGGGCGTCGGGCCGAGAGCAGCTCTACGGACTGCTGCTGGAGGCCCTGGGGGAGGCCCGTCGACAGGAGATCGAGCGCGGGGTGACCCTGGTCGGCCCGCACCGGGACGACCTCTCCCTCAAGCTGGGGCAGCTGCCCGCCAAGGGGTACGCGAGCCACGGCGAGTCCTGGTCCTACGCGCTGGCGCTGCGGCTGGCCTCGTACGAACTGCTGCGCGCCGACGGCGGCGAGCCGGTGCTGGTGCTGGACGACGTCTTCGCCGAGCTCGACGCCCGGCGCCGCGCCCGGCTCGCGGAGCTTGTCGCCCCCGGTGAGCAGGTGCTGGTGACGGCGGCGGTGGACGACGACGTGCCGGACGTGCTGGTCGGCGCCCGGTACGAGGTCGAGGACGGCCGCGTGGAGCGGGCATGACGGATCAGCGGCCGCCGCAGCAGCGGGGGCAGGAGACGGGCGCCCAGGACAAGCCGGTGTCAGGTGTCGATCTGGCAAGGGTCGCGCTGCGCGCGGCCAAGGAGCAGGCCCGCGCTCGGGGCGCCGCCGCGCAGCAGAAGAAGCAGGCCCGCCGCGGAGGACTGCGCAGCGGTGCTCGGGCGGACGGACGGGACCCGCTGCCGCTGGGCGCCGCGATCAACCGGCTGATCACCGAGCGCGGCTGGGAGGCCCCGGCCGCGGTGGGCGGTGTGATGGGCCGCTGGCCGGAACTGGTGGGGGACGACGTGGCCCTGCACTGCCAACCGCAGCGGTACGACGAGGAGGCCCGGGTCCTCACCGTCCAGTGCGACTCCACGGCCTGGGCGACGCAGCTGCGGCTGCTCGCCCCGACGCTGGTGGCCAGGCTGAACGCCGACCTCGGGCATGGCACCGTGAAGTTGATCAAGGTTCTGGGGCCGGGCGGACCGACGCGTTCCTATGGGCGGCTGCGCGCTCCCGGCAGCCGTGGGCCGGGCGATACGTACGGTTAGGCCGGAATCGTGCGGTGCGTAATCGGGTCGAAGCCCTGTGCGCCCGCGTGAGCCGTTTTGAGACCCGGTCCGCGTGTGGGGAGTCGGCAGGAGGTGCTTCCGTCGTGCACACGGGAACTCAGGTACCGCCAAAGCCCCATCTATGTCGGCGCTACCGGTAGACTGATGGCAGTACCGCCCGCCCCTGGCCTCCGGCACCGGGGGACCCCAGCGGGACCAGTCGAAGATGTCGAGTGATGCAGCCGGTTCCGCCGTGCGGGACCCGGCTCATGCTGTGCCAGAAAGGGCGCTTCGTGGCCGATTCCGGCAACCCCAACGAGATCAATACGTCCACAGCTGACGGCTCCGCCGCGCCCACCTCCGGCCCGGCGTACGACGCCAGCGCGATCACCGTCCTGGAGGGCCTGGACGCGGTTCGCAAGCGCCCGGGCATGTACATCGGCTCGACGGGCGAGCGCGGCCTGCACCACCTGGTGTACGAGGTCGTCGACAACTCCGTCGACGAGGCGCTGGCCGGTCACGCGGACACCATCAACGTCACCATCCTCCCGGACGGCGGCGTGCGCGTCGTCGACAACGGCCGCGGTATCCCGGTGGACATCGTGCCGTCGGAGGGCAAGCCCGCCGTCGAGGTCGTGCTGACCGTCCTCCACGCCGGCGGCAAGTTCGGCGGCGGCGGCTACGCCGTCTCGGGCGGTCTGCACGGCGTCGGCGTCTCCGTGGTCAACGCCCTGTCGACGAAGGTCGCGGTCGAGGTCAAGCGGGAGGGCTTCCGCTGGACCCAGGACTACAAGATGGGCGTCCCGACCGCCCCGCTGCAGAAGAACGAGGAGGTGTCGGCGACCGGCACCTCGGTGACCTTCTGGGCCGACGGGGACATCTTCGAGACCCTCGAGTACTCCTTCGAGACGCTCTCGCGGCGCTTCCAGGAGATGGCCTTCCTCAACAAGGGCCTGACCATCTCGCTGACCGACGAGCGTCCCGAGCACGCGGACGTGGAGAACGAGGGCCAGCCGCGCTCGGTCACGTACCACTACGAGGGCGGCATCGTCGACTTCGTGAAGTACCTGAACTCGCGCAAGGGCGAGCCGGTCCACCCGTCGGTGATCGACATCGACGCGGAGGACAAGGAGCGGCTGCTCTCCGTCGAGGTCGCGATGCAGTGGAACACCCAGTACAGCGAGGGTGTCTACAGCTTCGCCAACACCATCCACACCCATGAGGGCGGCACCCACGAGGAGGGCTTCCGCGCCGCGCTGACCACGCTGGTCAACAAGTACGCGCGCGAGAAGAAGCTGCTCCGCGAGAAGGACGACAACCTCACCGGCGAGGACATCCGCGAGGGTCTGACCGCGATCATCTCGGTCAAGCTGGGCGAGCCGCAGTTCGAGGGCCAGACCAAGACCAAGCTCGGCAACACCGAGGCGAAGACCTTCGTCCAGAAGGTCGTCCACGAGCATCTGACGGACTGGCTGGACCGCAACCCCAACGAGGCCGCGGACATCATCCGCAAGTCGATCCAGGCGGCCACCGCCCGCGTCGCGGCCCGCAAGGCGCGCGACCTGACGCGCCGCAAGGGTCTGCTGGAGACGGCGTCGCTGCCGGGCAAGCTGAGCGACTGCCAGTCCAACGACCCCGCCAAGTGCGAGATCTTCATCGTCGAGGGCGACTCCGCCGGCGGCTCCGCCAAATCCGGCCGCAACCCGCAGTACCAGGCGATCCTCCCGATCCGCGGCAAGATCCTGAACGTGGAGAAGGCGCGGATCGACAAGATCCTGCAGAACACCGAGATCCAGGCGCTGATCTCGGCCTTCGGCACCGGTGTGCACGAGGACTTCGACATCTCGAAGCTGCGCTATCACAAGATCATCCTGATGGCGGACGCCGACGTGGACGGCCAGCACATCAACACCCTGCTGCTGACCTTCCTCTTCCGCTTCATGCGGCCGCTGGTCGAGGCGGGCCACGTGTACCTCTCCCGTCCTCCGCTCTACAAGATCAAGTGGGGCCGGGACGACTTCGAGTACGCGTACTCCGACTCCGAGCGCGACGCCCTGATCGAGCTGGGCCGCCAGAACGGCAAGCGCGTGCGCGAGGACTCGATCCAGCGCTTCAAGGGCCTGGGCGAGATGAACGCGGAGGAGCTGCGGGTCACCACGATGGACGTCGACCACCGCGTGCTCGGCCAGGTCACCCTGGACGACGCGGCCCTCGCCGACGACCTGTTCTCGGTACTGATGGGTGAGGACGTCGAGGCCCGGCGCTCCTTCATCCAGCGCAACGCCAAGGATGTCCGCTTCCTCGACATCTGAGTCGGCCCCCATCAGCCGCCGCCCGAAAGGACTTTGACCAGCAATGGCCGACGAGACCTCCCCCGCCGCCGGCGGGGAGAACCCCACCCCCGCCACGCCCGGCGCCCCCGAGGCCGCCACCGAGGCCGCCACCGCGACGCGGATCGAGGCCGTGGGCCTCGAGACGGAGATGCAGCGCAGCTACCTGGACTACGCGATGTCCGTCATCGTGTCCCGCGCGCTGCCCGACGTCCGGGACGGCCTCAAGCCCGTCCACCGTCGCGTGCTGTACGCGATGTACGACGGCGGCTACCGCCCGGAGCGAGGCTTCTACAAGTGCGCCCGCGTCGTCGGCGACGTCATGGGCACGTACCACCCGCACGGCGACTCCTCGATCTACGACGCGCTGGTGCGCCTGGCCCAGCCGTGGTCGATGCGCATGCCGCTGGTGGACAGCAACGGCAACTTCGGTTCTCCGGGCAACGACCCGGCCGCCGCCATGCGGTACACCGAGTGCAAGATGGCGCCGCTGTCGATGGAGATGGTCCGGGACATCGACGAGGAGACCGTCGACTTCCAGGACAACTACGACGGCCGCAACCAGGAGCCGACGGTGCTGCCGTCGCGCTTCCCCAACCTGCTGATCAACGGCTCCGCCGGCATCGCGGTCGGCATGGCGACCAACATCCCGCCGCACAACCTGCGCGAGGTCGCCGAGGGCGCCCAGTGGTACCTGGCCAACCCCGAGGCCTCCAACGAGGAGTTGCTGGAGGCGCTCATCGAGCGCATCAAGGGCCCCGACTTCCCGACCGGCGCCCTGGTGGTGGGCCGTAAGGGCATCGAGGAGGCGTACCGCACCGGGCGCGGTTCGATCACGATGCGCGCGGTGGTCGAGGTCGAGGAGATCCAGGGCCGGCAGTGCCTCGTCGTCACCGAGCTGCCGTACCAGGTCAACCCGGACAACCTGGCCCAGAAGATCGCCGACTTGGTGAAGGACGGCCGGATCGGCGGCATCGCCGACGTCCGTGACGAGACCTCCTCCCGGACGGGTCAGCGCCTGGTGATCGTGCTCAAGCGCGACGCCGTGGCCAAGGTCGTGCTGAACAACCTCTACAAGCACACCGACCTGCAGACGAACTTCGGCGCCAACATGCTCGCGCTGGTCGACGGAGTGCCGCGCACGCTCTCCCTCGACCAGTTCATCAAGCACTGGGTGACCCATCAGATCGAGGTCATCGTCCGCCGGACCCGCTTCCGGCTGCGCAAGGCCGAGGAGCGGGCGCACATCCTGCGCGGCCTGCTGAAGGCCTTGGACGCGATCGACGAGGTCATCGCCCTGATCCGGCGCAGTGCGACGGTGGATGTGGCACGCGAGGGCCTGATGGGCCTGCTGGAGATCGACGAGATCCAGGCCAACGCGATCCTGGAGATGCAGCTCCGCCGCCTGGCGGCCCTGGAGCGGCAGAAGATCGTCCAGGAGCACGACGAGCTCCAGGCGAAGATCAACGAGTACAACCGCATCCTGGCCTCGCCCGAGCTGCAGCGCGGCATCATCAGCCAGGAGCTCACGGCGATCGTCGAGAAGTTCGGCGACGACCGGCGCTCGGCCCTGGTGCCCTTCGACGGCGACATGTCCATCGAGGACCTGATCGCCGAGGAGGACATCGTCGTCACGATCACCCGCGGCGGCTACGTCAAGCGCACGAAGACCGACGACTACCGGTCGCAGAAGCGCGGCGGCAAGGGCGTGCGCGGCACGAAGCTGCGGGAAGACGACATCGTCGACCACTTCTTCGTCACCACCACCCACCACTGGCTGCTGTTCTTCACCAACAAGGGCCGGGTCTACCGCGCCAAGGCGTACGAGCTGCCGGACGCCGGCCGTGACGCCCGCGGGCAGCATGTGGCGAACCTGCTGGCCTTCCAGCCGGACGAGAAGATCGCCCAGGTGCTGGCCATCCGCGACTACAACGCGGCGCCCTACCTGGTGCTGGCCACCCGTTCGGGCCTGGTGAAGAAGACCCCGCTGAAGGACTACGACTCTCCCCGCTCCGGCGGTGTGATCGCGATCAACCTGCGGGAGACCGAGGACGGCGTCGAAGACCTGCTGATCGGCGCCGAGCTGGTCGGCCCGGCCGACGACCTGCTGCTGGTCAGCCGCAAGGCGCAGTCCATCCGGTTCACCGCGACGGACGAGTCGCTGCGCCCGATGGGCCGTGCGACCTCGGGCGTGAAGGGCATGAGCTTCCGCGAAGGGGACGAACTGCTCTCGATGAATGTCGTGCGACCGGGTACGTTCGTCTTCACCGCCACCGACGGCGGGTACGCCAAGCGCACCAGTGTGGACGAGTACCGGGTCCAGGGGCGCGGCGGACTCGGCATCAAGGCGGCCAAGATCGTCGAGGACCGGGGCTCCCTGGTCGGGGCCCTGGTGGTCGAGGAGAGCGACGAGATCCTCGCCATCACCCTTGGTGGCGGTGTGATCCGCACCCGTGTCAACGAGATCAGGGAAACCGGGCGTGACACCATGGGCGTCCAACTGATCAACCTCGGTAAGAAGGACGCCGTCGTGGGCGTCGCCCGCAATGCCGAGGCGGGGGCGGAGGCCGAGGAGGTCGTCGCCGCTGAAGAGGCCGAGGGTGAAGCGCCCCTGGCCGTCGATTCGGAGGAGTAGAAGCCGTGAGTGGAGCCGAGGGCGCCGCGGGTCGGACGGGCGCGGACGGGGGGCAGCCGATGCCGGCGGCCCTTCCGGACGCGATCGGCGGTGCCCCCGGCCCACGTACGGACAACGGCCCGCACCAGGGGGGAATCGTGACCGACACCCGTCCATCGCAGCAGGAGCACCAGCACGCCGTGCACCAGCAGACCTACGGGGGCGCCCCCGGCGCGGTCGCCCAGCCGCAGGCGCAGGGCCCGCACCAGCCGCCGCAGGCGTACGCGTCGCCGGCCGCAGAGGTGCCCGCGACCACCGGCGTCCGCCAGCCGCGTCCGGCGGCCCGTACCGTCCCGCGCACGCGCAAGGCCCGGCTGCGGGTGGCGAAGGCCGACCCGTGGTCGGTGATGAAGGTCAGCTTCCTGCTCTCCATCGCGCTGGGCATCTGCACGGTCATCGCGGTCGCGGTGCTGTGGATGGTGATGGACGGCATCGGCGTCTTCACCACGGTCGGCGGCACCCTCAGCGAGGCCACCTCGTCCGGCTCGGACGGCGGCTTCGACCTGGTGTCCTTCCTGTCGCTGTCGCGCGTGCTGACCTTCACGGCGATCATCGCGGTCATCGACGTCGTGCTCGCCACGGCGCTGGCCACGCTCGGCGCCTTCATCTACAACATGTCGGCCGGCATGGTGGGCGGTATCGAGCTGACGCTGGCGGAGGACGAGTAACCGATTTTGGGCCACGGCCCCGTGTGCGCTAATCTTTCAACGCAACACAGCGCGGGGCTATAGCTCAGACGGTTAGAGCGCTTCCCTGATAAGGAAGAGGCCACAGGTTCAAGTCCTGTTAGCCCCACCGCGTGAACGGCCCGTACGGTTGATCCGTACGGGCCGTTTTCGTGTGCACGCGGCCGGCGTCGGTTGCGGTGGCAGGTCACCGTTCGATATCGACCGGTGTGTATAGTCGGGCCCGTCGGAGGACCCCCAACGCAAGAAGGACGAGGTCGCGCGGTGAAGAAGTTTCTCCTGGTCGCACTGGCCGCCATCGGCGGTCTCCTCGTGTACCGCCAGATTCAGGCGGACCGCGCCGAGCAGGACCTGTGGACGGAGGCCACGGATTCCGTTCCGGCGGGTTCCGGCGCGAGCGTCTGAGGCGGCGACGCAGCCGTACAACGGATTTTCCGGGGCCCCGATCACGATGTGGTCGGGGCCCCGTCATGTCCGCCTTCCTGTTGCCCGACCGTGACGTGATCCCCTTGTGTTTGCTGTCGCAAATCATTAGCTTCGCTGCGGCCGACGATGTGCGAGGGGGAACGGCACATGCCACGAGGGAAGGCGCTGGCCCGCGGGGTTGGGGGACCACTGCGGGCGGCCGTGTGCGGTCTCGCCGTGCTGGGCGCCGTGCTGGGCGCTCTGCCGGGCCCGGCGTGGACGGTCCGGGCGGTGTGGACAGCCGCCACCGGCGTCGGCGGCGTGCCGGCCATGGCGCTGGACGCCTCCGGCTCCGGGGCGGGCCGCGTGACGCCGGCCAGGAAGGCCGCCGATGTCGCCTCGTTCGCCCGGCAGCCGACGCGGGCCTCGCGGCTGAACGCGGACGCGTACGGACTCCAGGGCCGGCGGGTGACCGGCGGGAGGCGGGCCGCCGGCGCTCCGGCCCTGTCCCCCGGCCAGTACGTCGATGACATCGGGCCCGGCGAGACCCGTTGGTACGCGGTGGACCTGGACGCGGCCTCCACGGCCGATCTGGCGGTGACGGCGGTGCCGCGGCCGGGGGCGAGGGCGGCCTACGGGGACGGCGTCGAGCTGCGGCTGGCCGGCACCGGCAGGTACCCCCTCACCTGCGGCGCGGATTCCGCGCATTTCGGTCAGGACGAAGGGGCGATGGTCGTCGTGGGCGCCGTCAGCCGGATCCCCAGCGACGACCGGGGCGGCGCCTGCGACGAGGCGGGGCGCTACGTGCTGTCCGTGCACCGCACCAGCGCCGCCGGCTCCGACCTGGCCCGCTGGCCCCTGGAACTGCGGTACGGCATCGAGCGGCCGTTCGCGGCCGGCGCCACTCCGGCGCCGGCCGCCACCCGCTACGGGGACCCTCCGGCGGCCCTGACGGGCCCACCGCGGGACGTCGAGGGCGGTACCGGGTCAACGACGCGCGCGGACTCGGCAGGGGCATCTGGCGGGACACGCTGCTGCCCGGGCAGACGCGCTTCTACAAGGTGCGGGTCGGCTGGGGGCAGCGGCTGGCGTATTTCGCCGACTTCGCCAACGAACCCGGCGTGGAGGAAGGTTCCACGGCCTCCTCCTTCGTGGCGACGGCCGCCTACGGACCGGGACGGCAGCCGCTGGGCGACGCGTCCGGGACCGTGCAGCGCCGCGGCTATCGCGGGCAGCCGGTGTCCGTGGGGCTCGGCACGGTGCCCGTGACGTGGAGCAATCGCTGGGTCGCCGGCGGCGTCGCCCAGGGCGCCCGCACGGCGGGAGACCACTATGTCGCCGTGTCGCTCGGGCCGGGTGCGGCGGGGTTGGCGCGGAAGGTGGCGGTGCGGGTCGTGCTGCGTGTGGACGTGACAGGCAGGGAGTCGGCCGGGCCGGAGTACGGCGCACCAGCGCGCGGCGGCGGTGGGGCCTTGGACGGGGACGAGGCGGAACGGGCGGCCACCGGCGGCACGGGCACCACGGCGGTCGGCGCCCCCGCGGACGGGGGTTTCATGACGGCGGGCGACGTGGTCGCGGCGGCGGCGGGCGGGGCTTCGGCGCTCGCCGCGGCAGGGACGGTGGCGGCTCTCGTGGGCCGTCGCGGACGGAGGGACGGGGCATGATCCGCAGGGCGCTCACCTCGGTTGCGGCGGCGCTCACGCTGCTTGCGGGAGTGACGGCTCCAGCCGTGGTGGCAGCGGCGGGGACGCCGGCATCGGCGGCTGCCGCGTCCGCCGGCCCGGCCGTCGCCTCCTGGCAGCCGCAGGGCGAGCGGATACGGGGCCGGGCGAGCACCGCGGACGCCCCGCGCCTCGAGCCGGGCGTCCTGTACCAGGACACCCTGGCGGCGGACGAGGGCGCCATGTACTACGCCCTCGACCTGGACGCCGTGCACTCGTCCTACCTCGCGGTCTTCGTGCTGCCCCGCCCGGGCGCCGCGGTGGCGTACGGGGACGGCATCGAGCTGGCGCTGGCCAGCACCGACGGCACCCGCTGCGACAGCGGCCGCCGGACGTTCTCCGCCGACGGGGCGGCGCGTCCGATCGGCACCTGGGTCAAGCGCACCGTCGGCGGTGACGGGCCGTGCCAGGAAGCCCATGCCTACGTCCTGGAGGTGACCCGCGTGTCCCGGGGCACCTCGGACGCCGCGCCCTGGCCGCTGCAGATCCGCCTCACCGACGAGCCCGCGCTCACCGCCGGAGCCGCGCCGGGTCCCGCCCTCAGCCCCGCCACGCGGACGCCGGTGCCCGCGACCGGCCCCGCCCGCGACGTCACCGGCGGTGCGGACCTCGGCCGCGCGGGGATCCTCGGCGCCGGGGTCTGGAAGGACGAGGTGCTGCCCGGTCAGACACGCTTCTACCGCGTGCCGGTCGGCTGGGGGCAACAGGCCTTCGCCGAAGTGGACTTCGCCAACGCCGAGGGGACGAGGCCGGGCGGCTTCAGCGGCTCCGGTGTGCGCGTGGAGGTCTACAACCCGCGCTGGGCCTTCGTCGGCACCGGCACCGCCTCCTACCGGGGCGAGCAGGCCTCCGTCACCGCCACGACCGGGAGGGTCGCCTACGCCAACCGCTACGAGAGCGGCGACGCCGTGTCGGCGGCCCGTTTCGACGGCTGGTACTACCTGGCGGTGTCGGTGCATCCGGAGGTCGCGGACTTTGTCGCCGGCGCCGTCCCGGTCACCTTGCGCGTCGTCCTCGAGGGCGCCGAGCAGGCCGGGCCGTCGTACGACGGCGACCCGGACGAGGGCCTGGGGCTGCCGGGCGGGCCCGGCTCGGGGAACCCGCTGCTGCACGCCCTTGGCTTCGCGGCCCTGGGCGCGGGCGTCGTGCTGCTGCTCTCGCTGGGAGTCTGGACGGTGATCGCGCGGCGCGCGCCTGCCGCGGCCTCAGGAGGTCGCTGACAGCGCCCAGAAGCCGAAGGCGAGGCAGAGGGCCGCGACGAGGAGCATCGGCACGACGGCCTTGGCGGGAGGGCCCGGGCGGCGCGCGGGCGCGGGTGCGGCGGCCTGCGTGAAGGGCGCCGGCGGTGCGACCTGGGCCGGCGGTGTGACGGACGGGGGCGGGAGCACCGGCGGAGCGAGCGGTGCCGCGGGAGCGGCGACCGGGGCGGCGGCGCCCGTGACGGTGTCCGTGTAGGGACGTGTCGGCGGAGACGGCGGAGACGGCGGAGACGGCGCCGGGGTGACCGGTTCCTGGGCACCCGCGGGTGGCCGTGGGGCGGATGCCGGGGGCGGCTGCAGGCGGAAGCTTCCGGTCATGCTTCCGGTCCCCTCCGCGGACGGCGCCGGCGCGACCGGGCCGTCCGCGAAGAACCCCGCGGGCAGCGGCCCGATCTGGTCGAAGACCTCGATCGCCTCCTCGTCCGGCTCCCGGTCCGGCAGCAGCTCGACCGCCGCCGCCAGGGCCGCGCGGGCACCTGAGGCGGTGCGGAAGCGGGCCTCCGGGTCCGGCTGCAGCAGGGTGCCGATCACCTCCCACAGAGGGCCGGGGACGCCGTGCGGGGCCCGGGGCATGCCGTGGACGTACTGGGTGACGATCGCCTCGGCGTCGGGTTTGGCGCCGCTGAGCAGGTAGAGGGCGACCAACCCGGTCGCGTACAGGTCGGACGGGAAGTCCGGCTCGGCGCCGAGCAGTTGCTCCGGGGCGAAGTATCCCGGCGTGCCCACCACGTGGTGGGTCGCGGTGAGGCGGGGCTCCCCCATGCGCATGGCGATGCCGAAGTCCGACAGCCGCAGGTGCGGACGTCCGGTCCCCGTCGCTTCCAGCAGGAGGTTGGCGGGCTTGATGTCCCGGTGCACCACGTTCTCGGCGTGCACCGCCGTCAGGCCGGAGAGCAACTGGTCGAGCAGGACGCTGACATAGTGCGCCGGGAGGGGACCGTAGTCGCCGATGAGGTGCGCCAGCGAGCCGCCGCGCACCAGGTCCATGGTGAACAGCACCTTGTCGTCGTCGGCCGCCCAGCTCGTGGGGGCGAGGACGTGCGGGTGGTCGATGCGCAGCGCCTGCTCCCGGACGAAGCGCAGCAGGGAGTGGGCATCGCCCTGCAGCAGCACCTTGGCCGCCACGTAGCGGCCGCGCCGCCGGTCCCAGGCGCGCCACACCTCTCCCGCGCCGCCTCGCCCGATCGGGTCGACCAGTTCGTACCGGCCCGCGAACACCTCACCCATGATGTGCGTCCGCCCCCTGCCCCCGCGCCTCGTAGTCCCGGACCGCCGCGTCGGACGGACCAGCGCCGTACACCCGGAGGAACTCTGCCAGCCGGGGGTGGCGGTCGGCGAGGGATTCGGCCGCCTCGGCGATCTCGGCGGGGGATGCCGCGTCGTGGAGCAGCGCGCGGAGCTCGTGGACGATCCTGCGCGCGGGCGGCGGCGCGGCGGTCGGGCTCTGGGTGGTGGCCAGCAGGGGGGAGCCCTCGGAGCCGCGGATCTCCTCCATCCGCGGCACGGCGTCCGCAGCGGCCACGGCTCCGCCGGAGACTTCCGCGGCCAGCTCCTCGAGTGCCTGGAGCCGCTGCACGACCGCGGGGTTGCCGATCTTCGCCCGCTGCCCGCTCATCAACTGGGACAGCATCGGCGCCGACAGCCCCAGCACCCCTGCCAGGCGCGCCTGGTTCAGCCCCAGGATCTCCATGAGCCGGCGGCACAGCACGCCCAGCGGCTCGCCGTACCAGGTGCGCTGCATGTCCTGGACGCGGAGAGCGGCGTCCGGCTGCGAGGTGTCCATTGCGGGCTCCTGACGGGGGACCTTTGCGGCCGCGAACTTGCCGGTCATCCTACGGACCGCCGATACTCGGTCGGTGATCCTCTCCGCAGCCGGTACGCTGGTCTGCGGCACGGGGCCTTAGCTCAGTTGGTAGAGCGCCGTCTTTGCATGGCGGATGTCAGGGGTTCGACTCCCCTAGGCTCCACAGTGATCGGCCGGGCCGGGAACCTCATCGAGGTCCCGGCCCGGCCCGGCCCGTGTCCGGGGCCGGGGGTGCGTGCAGGCCCGGGCCGAGGGTGTTCTCCGCGCCCGCACCGTCCTCCCCCGTGGCGCCGACCGGCCCGTGCGGCAGAATCGGCGGCGTGCGTTTCGGCATTCTGGGGGAGACGAGGGCGCTGCGGGACGACGGCGCCACCGCTGCCGTCGGGGGCCCGGGACGGCGGGCGCTGCTGGCGATGCTGCTGCTGGAGGCGGGCCGGATCGTCAGCACCGAGCGGCTGATCGACGGGCTGTACGGGGACGAGCCGCCGGCCGGGGTCGGCAGCGCGTTGCAGTCCCAGGTATCCCGGCTGCGCGCGGCCCTCGGGGTGCCCGTCGAGCGCTCTCCCGGGGGTTACCGGCTGGTGGTCGCCCGGGACGAGGTGGACGTGCACCGCTTTGAACGCCTCGCGGCCGCGGGCAGGGAGGCGTTGGGCGCCGGTGAGCCGCAGCGGGCCGAGGTTCTGCTGCGCGGTGCGCTGGACCTGTGGCGGGGCTCCGCCCTCGCGGATGTGGGCGACCCGCCCTTCGCGCGGGCGCAGGTGACGCGGCTGGAGGAACTGCGGATCGCGGCGGTGGAGGACCGCATCAGCGCCGAGCTGGCGCTGGACGCCCGGGACCGCCGGGAACTCGTCGCCGAGCTGCGGGAACTGGTCGCGAGCCACCCGCTGCGGGAACGGCTGCGCGCCCGGCTGATGGAGGCGTTGCACATCAGCGGACGCCAGTCGGAGGCGCTGCGGGTGTACGACGAGGCGCGGCGTGAACTCGCCGAGTCGCTCGGCGCGGATCCCGGCCCGGAGTTGGCGGAGGCGCATCTGGCGGTGCTGCGCGGTCGGCCCCGCCCCTCCCGTCCCACGCCGGCCGCGGTGTCACGTGCCGTCTCCCGGGTCGGCGGGGGTGTGCCCGATGCCGGGTTCTCGGCTGTTTCACGTGAAACAGCGCCCGACGGCGACCGGATCGGGCCTTTCGTCCGGCACGGCCTGCCCGCCCAACTGACCGGCATCATCGGCCGTGAGGAGGAGCTGGCGCGGATCGGCGCGCGGCTCGCCGGAGCCCGGCTGGTCACCCTGATCGGCCCCGGCGGTGCGGGCAAGACCCGTATCGCCGTGGAGGCGGCCGGGCGCCACCCGGGGGAGGTCTGCTTCGTGGACCTGTCGGGGCTGACCCACGGTTCCGAGGTGCCGCAGGCGATCGCGGGCGCCGTGGGCCTGCGGGAGGCGGGCCCGCTGGCCGGAGCCGCCGGGCGCCAGGTCCCGGGCCCGGAGGGCCTACCGCTCGCCCGTCTCACGGCCGCCCTGACCGGCCGGGAGCTGTTGCTCGTGCTGGACAACTGCGAGCATCTGGTCGCCGACGTCGCCCAGATGGTGGCGGAGCTGCTGGCCGCGTGCCCCCGAGTGCGGGTCCTCGCGACGAGCCGGGAGGCGCTCGGCGGGCGTCCAGGTCACCGCCGGGGTGGGCGCGGTGCTGCTCGCCGTGGGTGCCGTCGTGGCGCTGTGCACCCTGCGCGGGGTGCCGGCGCGGATCCCCGACCCGGCCGGGGACGATCCCGTGCCCGCGTCCTCGGGACGGTGAGCGGCGGCCGACCGGGCCGTACGCGCGAGGGCGGCGGACCCTTTGCCGGGTCCGCCGCCCCCCTGTCCTACGGGTCCGGCCGCCGCCGGCGCCCGGTCGTCACCTCACGGTGTGTCACCGCGCCCGCGGCGGTCGTCGGAGTCCGCCTCCGCCTGTTTGGCCTGCACCTCGGGGTCGAGGGCGTCCATGGGCGAGCCGTCGACCTTGCCGAACGAGGCATCCGCCTCGATGCCGCCGTCGAGGGAGGCGCGGTCGGCGACCTCGGTGGCCGGTGCGGGCTCCACCAGCCAGTCGGGGCTGGTCTGGCTGCTCCACCACTTCCAGGCGGCGAAACCCGCCCCGGCGACCAGGCCCGCAAGCAGGAAACATGTGGCGACCCGTCCGGTGCGGGCCCGGCGTTCCCGGCTGCGCTCCAGCCTGCGGATGTCGTCCGCCGTCACATGGCTGCGCAGCGCGGCGACGGCCGCGGCGCTGCGGGTGGCCGCCTCCTCCGCTGCCGGGACCGCGACGCTGCGCACAGTGGTCACGGCTTGGCCCACCCGCGGGCCGGTGTACTCCGCCGCCTGACGTGCGGTGGCTCGGGTGCGCCGGGCGGCGGTCCCCACCTTCCGCTGGACCCCGGGCGGCACCGCCGCCAGGGCCTGGTCGACGCGTGGCGCGAGATACGCGTCGTACTGCGTCCGGGCCGCCGTGCGGGCCTGCCGCCCGGCCGCGGACACCCGCGGCGCCAGGTAGAGCCTGGCCTCGTCCGCGTAGTGCACTGCGTTGACCCTCGCTGTGTCGGCATACGGCGCCACCACGTCCGCGGCGTGCCGCACGCTGTCCCTCGTCCTCTCGGCTGCGTCGCGCACGCTGTCGATGCGGGTCACGAGAACCTCCTCCTCGGTGGCGTTCGGTTTTCGCCTTTCCACCCGGTTTGAAATCATGCCCGCCACCGCTGGGTACGGCATGTGCGTACGGGCATCCGGGTCAAGGGCGGCGGTCCGCCGGACGGTCCGCGATGGGACGGACGCGTGCGGCGGGTCCGGGGCATGCGAGGATTTGTCCCTGCCATCGAGGACTATGGAAGGTACGACCGTGGCCGAGCAGCTCTACGCCACTTTGAGGACCAGCCACGGGGACATCACCGTCCGGCTGCTGCCGTTCCACGCGCCGAAGACGGTCAGGAACTTCGTGGAACTCGCCGAGGGCACCCGCGAGTGGACGGACCCCCACACCGGTGCCACCTCCCATGAGCCCCTGTACGACGGCACGGTCTTCCACCGGGTCCTTTCCGGCTTCATGATCCAGGGCGGTGACCCGCTGGGCAACGGCACCGGCGGACCCGGCTACCAGTTCCCCGACGAGTTCCACCCGGACCTCGCCTTCACCAAGCCCTATCTGATGGCGATGGCGAACGCCGGCCCGGGCACCAACGGCTCCCAGTTCTTCATCACGGTCGCCCCGACCGCGTGGCTCACCCGCAAGCACACCATCTTCGGCGAGGTGACCGACCCCGCCAGCCAGAAGGTCGTGGACTCCATCGCGGCCACCGTGACCGATCCGCGCACCCAGCGCCCGCTGGAGGACGTGGTGATCCGCTCCGTGGTGATCGAGCGCCGCCAGTCCGGCACGGACCGCTGAGTTCCGGGAACCCTGGCGCCCCGCCCGTGCGTATCACGGGCGGGGCGATTCCGTTGCGAAGGGCTGAGACATGACCGACCAGGCCGTGCACTGCTACCGGCATCCGGACCGGGAGACCGGCATCCGCTGCACCCGCTGCGAGCGGCCGATCTGCCCGGAGTGCATGATCAACGCCGCGGTCGGCTTCCACTGCCCTGAGTGTGTCCGGGAGGGCCGGGGTGCCGCCCAGGCCGCCGAGCCCCGTACGGTGGTGGGCGGCGCGGTCGGCGGCGACCCCCGGCTGGTCACCAAGATCCTGATCGGGCTGAACCTTCTCGTCTTCCTGCTCGCGCGGGCCGAAGGCGGACCGTTCGTCACCGCACTGGGGCTCTTCACCCCGTGCTACGTCCCGGACAGCGTGCAGTGCGGCGTGGCGGGCGGACCCGGCGAGTGGTACCGGCTGGTGAGCTCGATGTTCCTGCACGAGCAGCTCGCGCACTTCGCCTTCAACATGCTCTCGCTGTGGTGGATCGGCGGCCCGCTGGAGAGCCTGCTCGGCCGGGCCCGCTACACCGCGCTCTATCTGATCGCGGGGCTGGGCGGCGGCGCGCTGGTGGTGCTGCTGGCCCCGGACACGCTGACGCTGGGCGCCTCGGGCGCGATCTACGGGCTCTTCGGCGCGATGGCCGTCTTCCTGAAGCGGCTGCGGATGGACATGCGGCCGGTGCTGATCCTGCTCGCACTCAACCTGCTGTTCACCTTCACCTGGGCGAACATCAGCTGGCAGGCGCACATCGGCGGCCTCGTCACCGGGGCGATCATCGCCGCCGCCATGGCGTACGCCCCGCGCTCGCGCCGGGCGCTGATCCAGTGGGGGACGTGCGCGGCGATGCTGCTCGCGGTGGCGGTGACGGTGTGGGCCGGCGTCGCGAATATCTCCGCCTAGGCCGTAACGCTCACCGTTGCCGCGACGTTATCCACAGAGAGGCGGAGGCCTCCTGTGCATCCTGTGGGCAAGCCGTGCGCCTGCCCGTCCACACCCCGCCTGACCTGCGCGATCAACAAACGACCGGTGGTCCGCACTTCGGACCACCGGTCACAGGGGTGACAGTCGGCTGGTGGTTATCCACAGATCATGCGACCTTTTCAACACTGTGGATGACGCCTGTGGATAACTGCGTGAGCCGCTACTTCCACTGCGTGGACACGACGAACCCGCCCGCGATGAAGCCGAAGCCGACGGCGATGTTCCAGTTGCCCAGCTGCTCGATCGGGAAGCTGCCCTGGGTCACATAGAAGACGACGATCCACGCCAGGCCGACGAGGAACAACGCCAGCATGAGGGGAGCCACCCAGCCGCGGCCCGACTTCAGCTTGACGGGGGTGGTCTTCTCCGGGGGCGGAGTGAAGTCGGCCTTCTTGCGGATCCGTGACTTCGGCACGAGGGACTCTCCTGTCGATGCGCTGCGTAACCGCGCGTGTGACGTCGTGTATGAGCGGCCGGGCGGCTGGTGGGTCCATGCCTCCGGGCGTCCGTTAGCGTAGTGCTTCCTCGGGTTGGAAGGAGATAAGGCTACGGTGAGCAATCCGGTCCACGCCTCCCCAGCCCGCCGATCCGCCCGGTCTGTGGTGCTTCGCGTGCTCAGCGCCGGGGTTTTCGCCATGGCCGGCCTGCTGTTCTGGATGAGTTTCGACACCGCCAAGGGTCTGGACATCCGTACCGACGACCCGTTGCTGCGCCTGTCGGACCGGGTCCAGGAGAAGAGCCGGCAGAACGAGCAACTGGAGAAGGAGCTCGCCGGGGTACGCGGCGACGTCGACGCGCTCGCCCACACCGACAGCGGCGTCAGCGACGCGGCCCGCAAGCGTCTGGCCCGGCTCGGCGCGGAGGCCGGCACCGTCGCCCTCACCGGCCCCGCCGTCTCCGTCACCCTCGACGACGCGCCGCCCGACGCGACCCCGCTCGTTCCCGGCGTGCCCGACCCCCAGCCCAACGACCTCGTGATCCACCAGCAGGACCTGCAGGCCGTGGTCAACGCCCTGTGGGCGGGCGGCGCCTCCGGCATCAAGGTGATGGACCAGCGGCTCATCTCGACCAGCGCGGTGCGCTGCGTCGGCAACACCCTGATCCTGCAGGGCCGCGTCTACTCGCCGCCCTACACCATCACGGCCGTCGGCGACCGGGAGAAGCTGCACCAGGCGCTCGACGCCAGCCCCGCGATCCAGAACTACCTGCAGTACGTCCAGGCCTACGGACTGGGCTGGAAGGTCGAGGACGAACGGCGGGTGACTCTTCCCGGCTACTCGGGAACCGTGGACCTGCGGTACGCCAAGCCCGTGGGATGACCCGTGGGGCGAGCGTCCGCGCGGACGTGACGACCGGGGGTCCGGCGGGTGCGCCGCGGCAGACGCCGCACGGCACGGTCCCCGGCGGCTCCGCGGAGCGCCCGGCCTCCGTCCCGTACGGACCTGTGCGCACCGCCTCGGGCCGCCGTCCGCGTCCGACCGACCTACCGTCCGCGACCGACCGACCGACCTACCCTCCGCGTCCGACCGACCGACCGTCGGAGACCGACCGCCCGAGCCTGCCGGGGCAGGCCGCGGCCCCCGGCGGACCGGCTGGGGAGGCCCGGATTCCACACAGCCTGTGGACGACGGTATGCCGGGGGGCTTGTCCGGCTAATCTTGGGCGAGGCACGGCACGGAAGGCAGGAAGGCGGCGCATGTACGGCTGGATCTGGCGGCATCTGCCGGGCAACGTGTGGGTCAAAGCGCTCATCTCGCTGGTGCTGGTCCTCGCTGCCGTCTACGTGTTGTTCCAGTACGTCTTCCCCTGGGCGGAGCCACTGCTGCCGTTCGGGGACGTGACCGTCGACGAGGGGATGGCAGCCGTCCGATGAGCGCGCGCATCCTCGTCGTGGACAACTACGACAGCTTTGTCTTCAACCTCGTCCAGTACCTCTACCAACTGGGCGCCGAGTGCGAGGTGCTCCGCAACGACCAGGTGGAGCCGGCGCACGCCCAGGACGGTTTCGACGGCGTCCTGCTCTCGCCCGGGCCCGGCACCCCCGAGGAGGCCGGCGTCTGCGTCGACATGGTGCGCCATTGCGCCGCCACCGACGTGCCGGTCTTCGGAGTCTGCCTCGGACTGCAGTCCATGGCGGTCGCGTACGGCGGGGTGGTGGACCGGGCGCCGGAGCTGCTGCACGGAAAGACCTCCTTGGTGACCCACGAGGGCCGCGGGGTCTTCGCCGGGCTGCCGACCCCGTTCACCGCGACCCGCTACCACTCGCTGGCGGTCGAACGGGACACGGTCCCGGAGGAGTTGGAGATCACCGCCTGGACGGAGAACGGCATCGTCATGGGACTGCGGCACCGCAGCGCCCGGGTGGAGGGCGTCCAGTTCCACCCCGAGTCGGTGCTCACCGAATGGGGGCACCGGATGCTCGCCAACTGGCTGGTGGAATGCGGCGACAAGGACGCCGTCGAGCGTTCCGCGGGCCTCGCGCCTGTGGTCGGAACCAGGGCGTGAGTGCGTGACCGCGCATCGGCACTTCGGTGACACCGCCGAATTCGCCGCCGCGGTGGAGCAGTTGGCCGACCCGCTCAACGATCCGCTGCCCCGGGCCGCGGAACCCGCCGCACAGCCCTCCACCGCGCCGCTGACCTCTGCGCCGGTCGCGCCCCAGGGCGAGGTCCCTGGGCGGCCGGCCTACGAGGAGGGTTTCCAGGGGGCCGTGCGGTCGGGCTACGGGCAGCCGCCGACCGGCCCGTGGCCCCCCCGCCCGGTGCCGGAGGCCGAACCCGCGCCGACCGCGCCGGGGCCGATGCCCGTACCGGCTCCCGGGGAGCCGCCCGAGCCGGGTCCCTGGCACGGAGGAGCCGCCGAGCAGCCGTACTCCGCGCCGGCCGGGGCCGTCCGGCGGCACCTCAGCGAGGAGGAGCGAGCCGCCGTGCGCCGCCGGGTCGCGGGAGCCCCCGGCGACACGGTGGCGATGCCCGCGGTGACCGTGCCGGAGCCCGGACGGGATCAGGACCGTGACCGTGACCTGGCCCCGGACCTGGGTGGGGACGGGGAGGAGGACGTGGACCCGGCCCGGGGGGCGCCACCGCCCGCCCCCGACGCCCCGACGCCCGGGGTCGGCGGCCGAGCCGCCCGGCGCAGAGCCGCCCAGGAGGCCGCACGGCGCGGCGGCAGGGGACGGCGGCGTTCCGGTGCCCAAGTGCCGTCCCCGGACGCCACAGAGGCGGCGACGGGCCCCCTGGCCGCGACCCCGGCGTCCCCGGCCGCGCCCAGGTCCCGTGTGGAGGCCCGACGCGCCGCACGCGCGGCCAAGGAGAGCCCCGCGGTGATCGCCAGCCGGGTGGCGGGCGAGCTGTTCATCACCATGGGCGTGCTGATGCTGCTCTTCGTCACCTACCAGCTGTGGTGGACCAACGTCCTCGCCCACCAGCAGGCCGGCGGCGCCGCCAGCACCCTGCAGAAGCAGTGGGACGTGGAGAAGGACCCGAACCGTGATCCCGGCGCCTTCACGCCCGGGCAGGGCTTCGCGATCATGTACATCCCCAAGCTGGACGTGAAGGCGCCCATCGCCGAGGGCGTCGACAAGCACAAGGTGCTCGACAAGGGCATGATCGGCCACTACTCGGGTGCGCTGGAGACAGCCATGCCGTGGGACAAGAAGGGCAACTTCGCGCTCGCCGCCCACCGCAACACCCACGGCGAGCCGTTCCGCTACGTCAACAAGCTGGTGGCGGGGGACAAGGTCGTGGTCGAGACGGAGAGCACGTTCTACACGTACGAGATCACGAGCATGCTGCCCTCCACCCCGCCCTCCAACATCTCGGTGATCAAGCCGGTCCCCGTCGGATCGGGCTTCACCAAGCCGGGCCGCTACATCACACTGACCACGTGCACACCGGAGTTCACCAGCACGTACCGGTTGATCGTCTGGGGCAAGATGGTCGAGGAACGGCCGCGCAGCAAGGGCAAGCCGGACGCCCTGGTCGGGTAGGCCGGGAACGGACGCACACAGATCGGGGCAAGTGGTGACGACCACCCAGCATGACCGCGCCCAGGAGGCCGTGCCGAGGCGGCGCTCCCTCTCCTGGCTCGCCGCCACCATCAGCGTCATCGGTGAACTCCTCATCACCGCGGGCGTGATCCTGGGACTCTTCGTCGCCTACTCCCTGTGGTGGACCAACGTCCTGGCCGACCGCGCCGCCGAACGCGACAGCGACGCCGTGCGGCGCCAGTGGGCCGTCGACCCCGGCCCGGGCAAGCTCGACACCAAGGGCGGCATCGGCTTCCTCCACGTCCCCGCCATGGGCAAGGACTTCGAGGTCCTGGTGAAGAAGGGCACCTCCTCGAAGGTGCTCAACGAGGGCGTCGCCGGCTACTACACCGAGCCCGTCGAGGCGGCCATGCCCTGGGACAAGAAGGGCAACTTCAGCCTCGCCGCCCACCGCGACGGCCACGGCGCGAAGTTCCACAACATCCACAAGATCAAGAACGGTGACCCGGTCGTCTTCGAGGACCGCGACACCTGGTACGTCTACAAGGTCTACGAGATCCTTCCCGAGACCTCGAAGTACAACGTCGACGTCATCGACCAGATCCCCGAGGAGAGCGGCAAGAAGAAGGCCGGCCGCTACCTCACGCTCACCACCTGCACCCCGGTGTACACCTCGCGCGACCGCTACATCGTGTGGGCGGAACTCGTCCGCACCCAGAAGGTGGACGCCCGGCGGACGCCCCCGGCGGAGCTGCGCTGACGCGGGGCCGGCCCGTCCGGGCGGACCGGCGGGAAGCACACGGAGGGGGTCGCGGACACCGGGTCCGCGGCCCCCTCCGCCCTTGCGCGGCACGCTGTGCGGGCTCCAGCTCGGTGGTGCGCCACGGCGCGTCACACGCGCGACGCCAGGCGATGGGTACGGGCGCTGAGACGGCGGCGCTCGGGGGCGCAGGTGGTGCGGCGGGCGGTGGGAGGCGTCGCGGTGGGAGGCCGCCGCGGCCCCGTGAACAGGTCGCCCCCTCGGCGATGGCACGGCGGTCCCATCGGGCGCGGTTCTGTTCCGCCGGCGGCACCAGTCCGCCGGCGGGGCCGGTGCGCGCGGGGCTGCGCGCGTCGGTGAGCAGCAGCGAGGAGGCCCGCTGTCTCGGTGTCGTCGGGCACCAGGCGGTGCAGCATCCGGGTCAGCCGGATCGCTTCGGCGGACCGTTCCGGCGCGGTCAGGCCGGTGCCGTCGCCATCGCCGGTGGTGGCATGTCCCCACGCCGACGCGACGCGAGGCGCCAGCGGTTGTACCGATGTCCCCCGAGGCCGGAGGCCACCGCCGACGGGTGCCGCGCGAGGGCTTCGGCCAGGCCTGGCCCGCCAGGCAGAAAGCCGCGGGGAGGCGGTCACCGTGGTGACCGCCTCCCCGCGTCGTCAGGCGTGGTGAGCGGCTGCGTCAGCCGCCGTTGCCGCCGTTGACGAAGCCCCCGGGGCCTCCGGGGCCTCCGGGACCCGTGTTCGGGTCCGTGGCGAAGATCGTGAGCGTGTCGCCCGGCTTCATCTGGGTGCCCTCCACCGGGTTCTGCATCTGGACGACGGCGTTCGGGGCCTGCGACGAGTTGGGCGCGAACTGCAGCTGCACGCCGAACTCCTGCGCGATGCCGTTGACGTCCGCGACCGTCTTGCCCTTCAGCGGGGGGATCGCGTTGGTGGACGGCGGCTTCGCGATGACCAGGGTGACCGTCTGGCCCGCCTTGACCGTGCTGCCGGCCGTCGGGTCGGTCCTGATGACCGTGCCCGCCATGTGGTCGGCGCTCTCCTCCTCGGTGGTGGTCACGCTCAGACCGTCCGCCTTGAGGATCTCAGTGGCCTCGTCCTTGGACTTGTTGCTGACGTCCTTGATCGTGACCTCTTCGGGCGCCACGGCCACCGTGAGGGTGATCGTCGTGCCCTTGGCCCGCTTCGCGCCGCCCTCGGGGTCCTGCTTGAGGACGGTGCCCTCCTGCTCGTTGGAGGTCTGGGACTGCTTGTCGACCTCGAAGCCCGCGTCCTTCAGCTCGCTCTCGGCCTCGTCGAAGTCGTCGCCGGTGACATCGGGCACCTCGACCTTCTCGGTGCCCTTGGAGAGCTGCAGGGTGACGGTCTGGTCCTTAGGGATGTTGGTGTTGACCTCGGCCGACTGCTTGCAGACGTGGTCCTTGGGCTGGTCGGCGCAGAAGATCGAGTCGCCGAACGCGATGGTGACCCCGCCGTTCGTCGCCCGCTCCTCGGCCTCGGACTTCGTGTCGCCCACGAACTGCGGGACGGAGATGGTGCCGTCACCGGTGTCCTTCGGGGAGAACAGCGCCTTGCCCATGAAGATCGCGCCGATCAGGACCAGGACGGCCGCGACGACCAGCAGGATCGTGGAGGTGTTGTTCTTCTTGGGCTTGCGCCGGCCGCCGCCCTGGGGCTGGTCGTAGCCGAAGCCGCCGTCGTCCTCGCGCATCGGTGGCAGCATCGAGGTGCCGGGGTCCTGCTGGGGCGGCAGGGCGGTGGTGGGCGCGTCGTTGCCGTAGCCGCCGTAACCGCCGCCGTTGTAGCCGACGGAGCCCAGGGCGACCGTGGCGGCCACGGGCTGGCCGTCGAGGCAGGCCTCGATGTCGGCACGCATCTCGTCCGCGGACTGGTAGCGGTAGTTCGGGTCCTTGGTCAGCGCCTTGAGCACGATGGCGTCCATCGCGGGCGAGACCTCGGGGTCGTAGACGCTCGGCGGCTGCGGTTCCTCGCGCACGTGCTGGTACGCGACCGCGACCGGCGAGTCGCCGACGAAGGGGGGCCGCACGGTGAGCAGCTCGTAGAGCAGGCAGCCGGTGGAGTACAGGTCGGAGCGCGCGTCGACGGTCTCGCCCTTGGCCTGCTCCGGGGAGAGGTACTGGGCGGTGCCGATCACGGCCGCGGTCTGCGTCATCGTCATGCCGGAGTCGCCCATGGCGCGGGCGATGCCGAAGTCCATGACCTTGACCTGGCCGTTCCGGGTCAGCATCACGTTCGCGGGCTTGATGTCGCGGTGCACGATGCCGGCGCGGTGGCTGTACTCCAGGGCCTGGAGGATGCCGGTGGTCATCTCCAGGGCCCGCTCGGGCAGCAGCTTGCGGCCGGAGTGGAGCAGCTCGCGCAGCGTGGACCCGTCCACGTACTCCATGACGATGTACGGGATGGAGACCCCGTCGACGTAGTCCTCGCCGGTGTCGTACACCGCGACGATCGACGGGTGGTTCAGCGAGGCGGCCGACTGGGCCTCACGGCGGAACCGGGCCTGGAAGGACGGATCGCGGGCGAGGTCCACCCGGAGCGTCTTCACGGCGACGGTGCGGCCGAGCCGGGTGTCATGGGCGATGTACACCTCGGCCATGCCACCGCGGCCGAGCACCGAGCCCAGCTCGTACCGGCCGCCGAGGCGACGCGGCTCTTCCATAGCGCTTGCCCTTCCTAAACCGTCCGTGTGGCTGCTCGGGCATACCGTACCCGCCGCCGCGTGCCGATCCCGGCCCTGGCCGGTAGCCGATATACGACCGGTATCGCAACGTGCGATTTCGCGCACATTCGTGGGATACGGCGTGACCGGCGTCACTGGTGCAGCACGGCCTCCATGACGCTCTTGGCGATCGGGGCGGCGAAGCCGCCACCGGAGATGTCGCCGCGGTTGGCGCTCGCGTCCTCGACGACGACGGCGACCGCGACCGGGGAGCCCTGGTCGGTCTTCGCGTAGGAGATGAACCAGGCGTAGGGCTTCTCGCTGTTGTCGACACCGTGCTGGGCCGTACCGGTCTTGCCGCCGACGGTGACGCCGGGGATGCGGGCGTTCTTGCCCGTGCCGTCGTTGACGACGGTCTCCATCATCTCCTGCAGCTTCTTGGCGTTCTCGGCGCTGAGCGGCTGCGAGAACTCCTTCGGCTTGGTCTGCTCGACCACGGCGTTGTTGGGGGCGCGCAACTGGTCGACCATGTACGGCTGCATCAGCTTGCCGTCGTTGGCGATCGCCGAGGCCACCATCGCCATCTGCAGCGGGGTCGCGGCGGTCTCGAACTGGCCGATGGACGACAGGGCCGTCTGCGGCTTGTCCATGGTCTTGGAGATGTTGCTCGCCGCGGCGCGGACCGGGGTGAAGATCTCCTGGTTGAAGCCGAACTTCTCGGCCTCCGCGACCATCTTGTCGCGGCCGAGGTCCGCGCCGATCTTGCCGAAGACCGTGTTGCAGGAGTACTGGAGCGCCACGCGCAAGGTGGCGTTCTTGCAGGGGATGTTCCCCTCGTTCTCCAGCGGCGTGGTGGTGAAGGGCAGCATGTAGGGCACCGGCGAGTCGGTCTTCTCGTCGATGCTGTTGTACAGCCCGTCCTCCAGCGCCGCGGCGGCCGTGACGACCTTGAAGGTCGAGCCCGGCGGGTAGGTCTGGCGCAGCGCCCGGTTGAGCATCGGCTCGTCGGGGTCGTTCTCCTTCTGCAGGGCGTTCCAGGCCTTGCTGTCCTTCTGGGAGTTGCCCGCGAAGGAGGAGGGGTCGTACGAGGGCGTGCTGGCCAGCGCCAGGATGGCGCCGGTCCGCGGGTCGATCGCGGCGACCGCGCCCTTCTTGTTGCCCAGGCCCTTGAAGGCGGCGCGCTGCGCCGCGCCGTTGAGCGTCGTGACGACGTCGCCGCCCTGCTTCTGCTTGCCGGAGAGGATGTCGACGGTGCGCTTGAAGAAGAGCCGGTCGTCGTCGCCGGTGAGGATGGAGTCGTAGATGTTCTCGAGCTGGTTCGAGCCGAAGGCCTGGGACGCGTAGCCGGTGACCGGCGCCCACAGCGGGCCGTCCTTGAAGGTGGCCTTGTACTTGAAGTCGCTGCCGTTGGTCTCGGCGTGGCCGGTGATCGCCTTGCCGTCGACGATGATGTCGCCGCGCGGGGTGGCGTACTGGTTGATCGCGACGCGGCGGTTGTGCGGGTCGTTCTTGAGCTCGTCGGCCTGGACGAACTGGATGTAGTTCACCCTGACCAGCAGGGCGAGCACGAGGAGTCCGCAGAAGATGGCGACACGGCGCAGGGGCTTGTTCACTGGGCGCGCACCACCTGGGTCGGCTCGGCATCGGGGGACGGGGCGGGGGCCGGCGCCGGGCGGCGCGCGGTGTCGCTGATTCTCAGCAGGATGGCGACCAGGGCCCAGTTGGCGATCACGGAGGAGCCACCCTGGGCGAGGAACGGCATGGTCATACCGGTGAGCGGGATGAGGCCGGTCACACCGCCGGCCACGACGAACACCTGCAGCGCGAAGGCTCCGGACAGGCCGATGGCCAGCAGCTTGCCGAAGGGGTCGCGGGCGGCCAGCGCGGTGCGCACGCCGCGCTCCACGAGGAGTGCGTAGAGCAGGAGGACGGCCATCAGTCCGGCGAGGCCCAACTCCTCGCCCACGGTGGCGAAGATGTAGTCGCTCTTGGCCGCGAAGCCGATGAGCCGGGAGTAGCCCTGGCCGAGTCCGGAGCCGAAGATGCCGCCGGAGCCGAAGGCCCACATGGCCTGGGCGGGCTGGTTGGCCTGGCCGGTCTCGACGACCGTGCGGAAGGGGTCGAGCCAGTCCTCGACGCGGCTGTGGACGTGGGGTTCGAAGCTGCCCACCACCACGGCGCCGCCGACCGACAGCAGCAGGCCGAAGACGATCCAGCTGGTGCGTTCGGTGGCGACGTAGAGCATGATCACGAAGAGGCCGAAGAAGAGCAGCGAGGTGCCCAGGTCGGTCTCGAAGACCAGGATCAGGATGCTGAGGGCCCAGATCACCAGAATCGGACCGAGGTCACGGCCGCGGGGCAGGTACATCCCCATGAAGCGGCGGCTGGCGAGCGCGAGCGCGTCCCGCTTGACCATGAGGTAGCCCGCGAAGAAGACCGCGATGATGATCTTCACGAACTCGCCGGGCTGGATGGACATGCCGGCGATGGTGATCCAGATCCGGGCGCCGTAGACCGGTGGGAAGAACACCGGGAGGATCAGCAGGACCAGCGCCACGACCATCGAGATATAGGTGTAGCGCTGCAGGATGCGGTGGTCCTTGAGGAAGACCAGCACGCCGAGGAAAAGCGCGACACCCAGCGTCGACCACACGAGCTGGGTCGGCGCCGAGGAACCGCCGGGGAGTGTGGGTTCCTGATCGAGGCGCCAGATGAACACCAGGCCCATGCCGTTCAGCAGGGTGGCGATCGGCAGCATCAGCGGGTCCGCGTACCGCGCGAACTTGCGGACGACCAGGTGGGCCACCAGCGCGATGGCGCCGAGGCCGAGGCCGTAGGCGAGCATCCCGGCGGGCAGCGAGCCGTTCTTCGCCAGCCCGACGTTCGCGTACGCGAAGACCGGGATCGCTACGGCGAAGGCGAGGAGCGCGAGCTCCGTGTTGCGGCGGCTCGGTGCGCCGACCGACGTGATGGTCGTGGTGTTGGTGACAACGCTCATGCTGGACTGAAGGCCCTCCTGCTCACTGCTTAGCTGCCGGTCGGGCACTGTTCGGCCAGCGCCTGGTCCTCGTCGGAGAGGGTGGGACCGGTCGACGGGCTGGTGGAGGGGCTCGTGTCGGGCTTGGCGGACTCGGACGCGTCCGGGGACGGGCTGCCCGCGGTCTTGCCGACGGCGGTGTCGGCGCCCTGCTGCTCGTCCTTCTTGGCCTTGTCCGCGGCCGCGGCGGCGGACTTGGCGATGGCTTCCTTGGTCTGGCAGACCTCGGCCTGGTGCTCGAGCTCGTCCGCGGTCCTGCGCGCGTCGCTGAGGCCGCTGGTGGCGATCGTCGCCGTCACGTACTTGCGCTGGTTCTGCGGCAGGTACTTGAGTTCGATACCGGGGCGGTCCTCGTGGACCTTCGACAGGTCGATCCAGGCCAGTTTCTGCTCGATGCCCTGGTAGATCGCCGCGTGGTCGCCCTTGACGCCCACGTAGTACTGCGTCTGCGTCCAGCGGTACGCGCCGTACACGCCGCCGCCGACGACCCCGAGGACGACCAGCAGGAGCAGAGAGCGCTTGAGCCAGCGGCCGCTCTTGCCGGGCTTGTCCGGCTGCGCGTCCTCGAACGCGTCGAAGTCGCCCGCGGGCGCCCCCGCCTGCGGGTCACCGCTGCCCGGCGGGCCGAATGAGCCCTCGGCAGAGGGGTTGCGGCCGAGCTCGGAGGCCCGGCCGGCCGGGGTCTGCAGGTGCCGCGGGTCGGACAGCGGCAAGTGGTGCCGGCTGTCGGCGACGGCGCCCACGACGACGGGCGTGTCGTGCAGCTGCGCGGCCAGGGTGTCGCCGGCGTCGATGTCCAGGACGTCGGCGACGATGCAGGTGATGTTGTCGGGGCCGCCGCCGCGCAGGGCGAGCTGGATCAGTTCCTGCACGGTCTGGGCGGGTGCCTGGTACCCGGCGAGGGTGTCCTCGAGGGTCTGGTGGCTGACGACGCCGGACAGGCCGTCGGAGCAGATCAGGTAGCGGTCGCCGGCCCGGACCTCGCGGACCGACAGGTCGGGCTCGACCTGGCCGCGGCCGTCCAGGGCGCGCATCAGCAGCGAACGCTGCGGGTGCGTGCCGGCCTCCTCCTCGGTGATCCGGCCCTCGTCGACGAGCCGCTGCACCCAGGTGTGGTCCTGGGTGATCTGGGTCAGCACACCGTCGCGGAGCAGGTACGCCCGGGAGTCGCCGACGTGCACCAGACCGAGCCGCTGGCCGGTCCAGAGCAGGGCGGTGAGCGTGGTGCCCATGCCCTCCAGCTGCGGGTCCTCCTCGACCATGACGCGCAGCTGGTCGTTGGCGCGCTGCACGGCGGTGGCGAGGGAGGTGAGGATGTCCGAGCCGGGGATGTCGTCGTCGAGGGGGACGAGGGTGGAGATCACCTCGGACGAGGCGACCTCACCGGCGGCCTGGCCGCCCATGCCGTCGGCGATGGCGAGCAGTCGCGGACCGGCGTAGCCGGAGTCCTCGTTGCCCTCCCGGATCATTCCCTTGTGCGAGCCGGCGGCGAAGCGCAGCGACAGAGTCATGCGCACCTCGCCCGTCGGCTCCGGGTACATCCGCACGCTGCCCACCCTCTCGCTCGCGCTCGCTGGCTGTGCTCGCCCATTGTGCGACTACTTCCGCAACTCGATGACGGTCTTGCCGATGCGGATCGGCGCACCGAGCGGGATCGGGGTCGGCGTCGTGAGCCGGTTCCGGTCCAGGTACGTGCCGTTGGTGGATCCCAGGTCCTCGACGATCCAGTTGCCGTCGCGGTCCGGGTAGATCCTGGCATGGCGGCTGGACGCGTAGTCGTCGTCGAGCACGATCGTGGAGTCGTGCGCCCGGCCCAAGGTGATCGTCTGGCCCTGGAGCGCCACCGTGGTTCCCGCGAGCGAGCCCTCGGAGACCACCAGTTTGGTGGGGGCTCCGCGCCGGGCCCGGCTGTTGTTCTGCTGCTGACGGCCCTGCCCGGCCGGCGCCTGCTGGCGCTGCTGCGGGGGACGCGTCTGGGCCTCGCGGCGCCCGGCCGTGCGCTGGGTCACCCGCGTCCCGAACAGGTCGCTGCGGATGACCTGCACGGCCACGATGACGAACAGCCACAGTACGGCGAGGAAACCCAACCGCATGACCGTCAGGGTCAGCTCTGACATTGCCCCCGCTTCACCCTTCGGCTTGCCGGTACACGATGGTGGTACTGCCCACGACGATCCGTGAACCGTCGCGGAGCGTAGCGCGTTGGGTGTGCTGTCCGTCCACCACGATGCCGTTCGTCGACCCGAGGTCGACGATCGTCGAGGGCGAGCCCGCCCTGATCTCGCAGTGGCGGCGGGACACACCGGGGTCGTCGACCCGGACGTCGGCCTCGGTGCTGCGGCCGAGCACCAGGGTCGGACGGGAGATCTGGTGGCGCGTGCCGTTGATCTCGATCCAGCGGCGCACATGCGTGCCGGCGCCGCCGGCGACCGTGGGGCCGCCTCCCGGGAGCCGGGTGACGGGCGCGGCGCCCGGCGGCGGACCGGCCGGCATCGGCGGCGGGCTCGCGGGGCGCTGCGGGGCCTGCGGCGGGTAGCCGTAGCCGCCGCGGCCGGCGGGGGGCTGCTGCTGGTACGGCTGTTGGTACTGCTGCTGCGGCTGCTGCGACTCGCTGGAGGCGAGGGTGCGGCTGCGCACCCGGTACAGGCCCGTGTCGAGGTCGTCCGCCTTCTCCAGGTGCACCTTGATGGTGCCCATGAAGGTGTAGCGCTGCTGCTTGGCGTAGTCCCGCACCATGCCGGCGAGCTCCTCGCCGAGCTGGAGCGCGTACGGGCTCAGGCGCTCGTAGTCGGAGGTGCTGAGTTCGACGATGAAGTCGTTGGGGACCACGGTGCGGTCCCGGTTCCAGATCGTCGCGTTGTTGTCGCACTCACGCTGCAGTGCGCCCGCGATCTCCACGGGCTGGACCTCGGACTTGAACACCTTGGCGAAGGTGCCGTTCACGAAGCCCTCGAGACGCTGCTCGAACTTCTTGAGTACTCCCACGGTGCACCTCCCTCCTCGAGGTCCTGCGGTCGCGCACGGCGGTCTGCCGTGATCTTCCGGTCCGATCCTTCCGGTACTGCTTACTGATCGTATCCACGCGCCGGGAAAACCGCTGGTTCCCCGGTTGGTCCCACTGGACCGGTGTCAACAGTGCCACGGTCCGGGGCCGCTCTTCACAGGGATGGTAGAGGCGGCCCCTGCCAGTGTCCCGCAACAGAGGACGGTTGCCCTCGCTCGGGGGTGCCGGGAAACGGATGTGATTCCACCCTGAGCAGCGTGCTAGTGTTCTCGATGTCGGAAGGGGATGACGCACCGGACGGGGAGAACCCCAGGGTGTGGCGGACCACAGAAGACAGCACCCATGCGCGGGTGGCGGAATAGGCAGACGCGCTGGATTCAGGTTCCAGTGCCCGAAAGGGCGTGGGGGTTCAACTCCCCCCTCGCGCACAGCGGAGAAGGGCCTCCGGTCGTGACAAGAATCACGACCGGGGGCCCTTTTCCATGTCCTGGGTCGATGTCCCGGGTCGACGTCCCGGGACGATGTGCCGCGCCGGTCAGGAGGCGGGCCGGCCGAGCCCCGGCGACCGGGCGGCACTTCGCGTGCTGGAGCCCCCTCCCCGGCCGTTCCCGACCGGGGAGGGGGCTCTCGCGCGGGAACGCCGTTCCTTGGTGAGGCGGATCACATGTGCGGCGGGCCCCGGGGCCTCGCCGTCTCAGGACACGACGCGCAGATGGGTCGGCCAGCCGATGCGATCGAGGAGCCGGAACATCTCCTTGATGTCGGCCGGCCGCAGCTTCACGCAGCCCCAGGACGCGTAGTCGCCGACACCGTCCCAACGGCGGTTCTCTCTGCCGCCCGGGCTGCCGTCGCGGTTCATCTCGGAGTGGATGAACATCTCCGTGCGCTTCGCGGTGCCCTTGGAGCACCGCATGTCCTCGAGGTAGACGGCGTAGCCCTTGATGAGCCTGCCGTTGTAGGCCCGGGACTTGAGCTTGATCCTCCAGTTGCCGTTGGGGATCCAGCCCCTCGTGAGCGCGCAGTCGTCCTTGCTGCCGGTGCCCGATCCGGCCCGGTAGCGGGCCATGAGCCGCGTGCCCTGGTACACGGAGAGACGGGAGTCGGCGGGGTTCTTCTGGTTCTTGTCGTAGACCAGGGCGGTCGCCGTGGTCGCTGTGACTGCCGTGGCCGCCGATGGCGCCGTGCCGTGCTCCTGCGCGGCGAGTGCCGGTGCCAGGTTCAGGGTCAGGGCGGCCGCCGCGGCTCCGGCGATCAGGGCGGCGCGCAGGTGACGTCCGTTGCTGTTCATGTCTTCCCTCGTTCTCGCGTGCGGCTCCACGGCGCCTGGGGGCTCCGGCCGCGGAGATGCGGTGTCCGTTGTGCTCGCGGGCGCCCCCACCGCCGTGGCTGGGTGCGAGCGCGTCCGCGGGCCGGGGCGGACGGGCGCTGCCGCCCGCCCCGGCCCGCGGTCAGGCGACGGCCAGGCGGACCTGGGCGGACCGGGTGCCGGCGAAGGTGAAGGAGAACTGCTCGCGGACCCCGGAGGAGCATGCGGACTTTGTCTTGTAGTCGCCGTTGCCGGCGTTGATGCGGACCACGGCGCACTTGCCGTCCGTACGCGTGTCCTGGAGCCAGCCCTGCACCGTGACGTTGTTGCCGGAGCAGCGCAGCTTCCACTCGGCCGTGGCGCCGTCGATCAACGGAGCCGCTTCGGACGGGCAGGTGGCCGCGCTCGCCGGGCCGGCGGTGGCGACGGCCAGGCCACTGGCGAGGACGGCGGCCGAGGCGACGGACGTGATGATCTTGTGGATAGCGGACATGAGTGCCCCCTTCGGGCAGCGTGCTGACAGGAAGCGGACCGGAGGAGACGGGGACGTCTCCGCCCCGGCGCCGGGGCGGAGACGTCCGGGAGTGCCGGCCGCGGAACCAGCATCGCCGCCACGACAGGGTGGGCGGACGCGATTCCGGTCGCTTGCCGAGGCACATCGATGCACCCTGTATGCCGGGCCTCTGAGCTGCTGTTATGTGCCGGCGCGCAGAGGAGGCGCGCCAGCGGGACGCCATGCGGGGAGCGGGAAGGCTGTGCTGGTCACCCGGAAGCCGGGGGCGGCGGGCTCGGGATCTGCTGGTACGCGGGTGTGTCGACGGGTCGGCGCTGCTTCACCAGCAGCACCAGCCAGGTGCTCTCGTCGACCCGACCGGTGCCCGGCAAGCCGTGCGTGCGCTGGAAGTAGCTCACGTCCGCGGCGGTCGCCGCGGTGAACCGCCCCGTCACGGGGGTGCCGCCCTGCCCCACGTTGTTCAGGAGTTCCTGCGCGGCCCGCACCGCGGAGGCGTCGGAACCGGGGCCGACCTGCCCTTTGACCAGTGCCGGCCAGGTGAGATCGCCGACCTTGCCGTCGGCCGGCAGTTCCTCGCGTCTCTGGAAGTCCATGACGGCGTCGCGGGTGTCCTCCCTGAAGAAGCCGTCCGGGCGCACTTCGTAGCCGTGCGCGTTCAGCAGGTACTGCAGCGCGCGGGCTCGGGTGAACTGATCGCCCTCGCGCAGGTACAGCAGGGGCCACCGGTACCGGGCCTTGTTCACGGAGCCGGCCGCGGCCGCCCCGTCGGCCGTGGCCGCGGTGCCCCGGCCCGAGAGCCGTTCGTGGAAGACCGCTCCGGCGCTGAACGTCACGACCACGGCCGCTGCGACCAGGACCGGCCGCAACCACCGGGCACGGCGCAGGCCGACGGCGCCCCGCCCGGCGGCCTCGTGCGTCCCCGGGACGAGGTCGTCGACTCCGGGGGCCGCGTCCGATCCGCCCGCGTCGTCGGTCGGTGCGGTGTGCTCCTCGCCGTTGTCAGCGCCCCGTGGGCGGGCGTTCTCCCGCAGCGCGGTCCGGCACAGCGTCCGAGCCTGTTCGAGTTCCGCCGCCGGGGCGCTCAACTGGGCGTGCAGGGCCTCCACCACCCGCAAGGGAGCGGTCGACAGGTGTTTGGGGTTCAGGTAGCGCGAGAGCGTCGTCTGGTCGACCCCCAGCCGTGCGGCCAGTGCCTGCTGCGTCGGCCGGGTGCCGCCGTTCGGGCTCCCCGCCTCCTCCCACCAGCGGCGCAGCAGCCTGGCCAGCCGCACACCCGCGTTCTGCTGGTTCTGGTCGCACCGCTCCTGCGCCATAGAGGTTTCTCTCCCCGTCGTCGTGCGGAAAATGGGGCCTTCCACATCGCGTGCATGGCGACATAGCAGCAGGTCAGGTGCGTGCATGAGGGCAGCATCGATGCGTCGGCCCCGGGGGCGGAGAGCGTAGCGATGTCTCCGGGGGTCCGGTACCGCCGCCTTCGGACCGTCTGCGGCCTCACACCAGGCTCTGGCGATCCCCCGGCCTTGCGGCTGAGCCGCGGTCACCCGCGGCGGGAGCGAACGGACCGCCGGCGGCGCCGAGCCGCAGTCACCCGGACGAGTGCGTGGACGGCAGGGGCAGATGTGGCCCACTCACCCGTGGGAGGGCGGGAACGGCCCCGCCCGGCCTCGCCCCGACCCTGTTGCGGCGCCCCGTTCCCCCGCGCCCGCGCATCGGAGGCGGTGTCACCAGCCGACGTGCCGGGCGTCGTAGCCGCCCACCGGGGGTTCGCCGCCGGCCTCGGCGAAGGCCTGGAGTGCCTGGATGAGGTGGCGGCGCTGCCCCGCGGGCATGGCGGCGACGATGCGGGCGATCTCGGACCGGCGGCGCTCCATGACGTCGTTCACGGTGCGCCGCCCGGCCGCCGTCAGCGAGATGACCGTTGTGCGGCGGTCGCTGGGGGAGGCGTCGCGCGCGACCATGCCGATCGTCACGAGGCGGTCCAGCATGCGCAGCGCGGTGGAGGGCTGGACGCCGAGTTCCGCGGCGAGCTGCGAGAGGTTCAGCGGCCCGTGGGCCTCGAGGGCGACCAGCATGCGCAGTTGGGGAAGGGTCAGTGCCTCCTCCACCGCCGCCAGCGAGCGGGCGGAGACCGCGACGAGGAGCCGGGACGCGGTCAGCAGGGCGGCCACCATCTCCTCGGCGGTGCTCACGGGGTCGTCGGTGCCGCAGGAACTGTCGGAAGGAGCGCGCGAGCCGGTGGCCATGGGTCCTTTCTACCGCCCCGCGGCCGCCGTGCGGTCCTGTACGGCACTCAGGTGAACGGACGCGGCGCCGGGAACCCGCGGGCCGGGGCAGGCGTTGGACGATTGGGCAAAGGAATCGTCAAGGGGCGCGGCCCGCGCCGGAATGAGCAGGGAGATCCCATGGGTGTCAGCCTCTCCAAGGGCGGCAATGTCTCGCTGACGAAGGAGGCCCCGGGACTGACCGCGGTCACCGTCGGTCTGGGCTGGGACGTCCGTACGACCACCGGCACCGACTTCGACCTCGACGCGAGCGCGCTGCTGGTCAACGCCGACAACAAGGTCGTCTCGGACAAGCACTTCGTGTTCTTCAACAACCTGAAGAGCCCGGAGGGGGCGGTGGAGCACACCGGCGACAACCTCACCGGCGAGGGCGAGGGGGACGACGAGCAGGTCAAGGTGAACCTGGCCACCGTGCCGCCCGAGGTCGAGAAGATCGTCTTCCCGGTGTCGATCTACGACGCCGAGAGCCGCCAGCAGTCGTTCGGCCAGGTGCGCAACGCCTTCATCCGCGTGATGAACCAGGCCGACAACAACGAGCTCGCCCGCTACGACCTGTCCGAGGACGCCTCGACGGAGACGGCGATGGTCTTCGGCGAGCTGTACCGCAACGGCGCCGAGTGGAAGTTCCGCGCCGTCGGCCAGGGCTACGCCTCGGGCCTGCGCGGCATCGCGCAGGACTTCGGCGTCAACCTGTGAGGTAGCCGTACGCCCGGTGTACGGGCGGATACGACGCGGGGGCCGCGTGGCGCACGCCACGCGGCCCCTTTGTGCTTCCGGGCGGGGTGGCTCGCGGGGGCGGGCCGGCGATGCGCACCGCGGGCCTCGATCAGGCGGCGCCGGTGAGGTAGGTCCACGTCTCAGCATGACGGAACCCGAGCGATTCGTAGAGCGGTCGCGACATCGGAGTGTTCTGGGTGAAGGCATGGCGGGCTCCGGAGGCCACCGCGTGCCTCAGTCTCGCGGCGACGAGAGCGCGGTAGTAGCCGTTGCGCCGATGCGGCGGCGGGACCGAACCGTTGTACAGCCCCACCTGGTCACCAGCCACGACGTTGAAGCCGGTGGCGACGGCCTCGCCGTTGAGCTCCAGTATGAACGCCGTCATGTCGGGGGCGTCCAGCAGAGCAGGCAGGGCGAAGATATCCGCTATTTCCTTCGGCATGTCGAACCCGCTCGCAAGAGCGGAGGCGTAGACCTCGTACTCGTTTCCCGGGACCTCACGCACCGTAGCGCCGTGTGGGAGGGACGTGGGAAGCGACGGCAGCAGGTCCGCGTCCCACACGAGCAGGGGGATCGTGCTGGATGAAGTCCTGCCGTAGCGGGCAGCCAGCTCGAGTAGTGCGGGATCGGCATCTCCGCGCAGCTGGATGCTCCACGGGACATCCTTTGTGGAAAGCTCCTTGGCGAAGGCATCCACCTCCTCCAGATCCGGTTCCGTTCCTACGGAGACCACGTTGAGGCTGGGCATGGGCAGACCTGTGAACACCAGCCTCGTGCCGGTGGCGCTCTGCCGGTGGTACATACCGGGGACGAGATCCACGAGCTGGGTCGTCGCCTGGTAGAACCCGTTCACCGCGGCGTCAGTAGCAGCGGAGTCGATCAAATGTGCCATAAGCCGCAGGCTACATGTAGAGAGCACGAGATCCGGGGCCGCTTGCCGTGCACTATCACAACGTCGACGAAGCGGCTCGGACGCCGGATTCACCGTCACGACTGGCCTCCGCTCACAAGCCGGTCGCGACGCTCTGGGAGATGTGGTGACGGCATCCGGGCCATGTCGGCGCCTCGAACCGCACTGGCGTCCGACGCCGGCGAGGTCGAGGGGCACTCCTGCCCCGCTGTCACGAGCCGTCAGGCTCCCCGCTGACTCGCGTTCCGGAGCAGTCGCCGGCACCTACCCACACCGGCTGCTTCGCGAAGGTGCGGTTCGAGGCCGCACTACCGGCAAGAAACCGGCGGGGACCGTCTCCGGGCGAGGTCAGACGGGCAGCGGCAGCTCGAACCAGACGACCTTGCCGACCGCCTTGCGGCTGGTGCCCCAGCGCCGGGAGAGGTTGCTGACCAGGGCCAGGCCCCGGCCCTTCTCGTCATCGGCGTCCGCGCGGCGCAGCTGAGGCAGGTTGTGGTCGTCGTCGCTGACCTCGACCAGCAGCTTGCCGACGCGCATCAGCCGCAGCGACACCTCGTGCGAGGCGACCCGCAGCGCGTTCGTCACCAGCTCGCTGACCAGCAGCTCGGCCAGGTCGCTGAGCGCCTGGAGGCCCCACAGCGCCAGCTGCTCGCGGGTGAGCGCCCGCGCCCGCCGGACCTCGGAGCCGTCCATCGCCAGCCGCCACTCCACGACGTCCTCGGGCGGGATGCCCTGGAAGTTGGCGACCAGCAGCGCCACGTCATCGCGGCGGTCGTCGGAGTGGACACGGTTGAGGATCTGTTCGCACACGTCCTCGGGGGTCTGCTGCGGCTCGATGACGTTGGAGCACAGCGCCGCCAGACCGGCGTCTATCCCCTGGCCGCGCACCTCCACCAGGCCGTCGGTGCACAGCACCAGCCAGCTGCCGTCCGGCACGGGGACCTCGACCGTCTCGAAGGGGACGCCGCCGACCCCGATCGGGGCGCCCTCGGGGATCTGCAGCAGCTCGCTGCGGCCGTCGTGGCGGGCCAGCACGGGAGGGATGTGGCCGGCGTTGGCGAGGGTCAGGGTGCGGTGGATCGGGTCGTAGACCGCGTACACGCACGTCGCCAGGTGCTCGGCGCCGAGGCGGTGGGCGAGGTTGTCCAGGTGCCGCAGCAGCTGCGCGGGCGGCAGGTCCAGGGCGGCCATCGTGATCACGGACGTCCGGAACTGGCCCATCACGGCCGCCGACAGCAGGCCGTGGCCCATGACGTCGCCGACGATCAGCGCCACGCGCCCGCCGGGCAGCTGGATGGCGTCGAACCAGTCGCCGCCGACCTGGGCCTGGCGGTCACCGGGCATGTAGTGGTGGGCGATCCGCACACCGGGGATGCGGGGCGGGCTGGTCGGCATCATGCTGCGCTGCAGGGTCGCCGCGGCGCGCGACTCCAGCCGGTGCAGCCGGGCGTTGTCCAGGTGCACGGCACCCCGGGCGGCGACCTCGGCGGCGGTCGCGGCGTCCTTGGCGTCGAAGGGACGGCGGCCGGGGTGGCGCAGGAAGCACATCCGGCCCAGCACCGTGCCGCGCGCGGTGAGCGGCACGACGATCAGCGAGCGCTCGGGGAGCAGCGGTCCGAGCCCCGGCACGCCCAGGTCGAGCGCGACGTCGTGGGCGAGCGCGGCGTCGATCACCGGTACGAGCAGCGGCTCGCCCAGCCGCGGGGTGGAGTCGGCGGGCAGCGGGATCAGCTCGCCCTCCGGCAGGGCGGCCGCCCACGGGCCGGGGGTGGTGTCGGTGTGGGCCACGGCGACCCGGCGGGCGACGACCGTGTCCCCGTACAGGTCCTCCTTCGGCGGCTCGGCGTCGGAGAACAGCTGGTCGACGACGAGGACGGCGGCGAAGTCGGCGAAGCGCGGCACGGTGACGGCGCACAGCTCGCGGGCGGTCGCCCCCAGGTCGAGGGTGGTGCCCACCTTGGCCCCGGTCTCCCGCAGCAGGGCCAGTTGCTCGTCCAGCAGGTTGCCCGGGGCGAGCGAGGGACCGGAAGCGGCGGCGGGTGCGGGCTCCGGCGCCGTGGTGTCGGCGCGCGGACCGGGCAGCAGCTCCGGGTGCGGGGCGGTCCGGGGAGGCCGGCCGGCCCGGGCGGAGCGGCCGGCGGCGGGGCGTGCGGGAGGCGGGCCCACGGTCGTGCCGTACTCCTCGGGGAGCACGGGGAGCAGTAAGGAGCCGTCGATCTCCACCGCCGGGTAGCCCAGCGACACGATCTGGCGGACGATCCGGTCCAGCCGCCCCGGGCTGACCCGGGGCAGCACCGAGCCCAGCCGGGCCCCCAGGTGCCCGGCGTGCGCGGGGTCGGCGGCCGGGGCGAGGCGCGGGGCGACGCTGACGGCGCCGCGGGCGGTGGTGCCGTCGGCGGAGTAGGGCAGCAGGCGGTCGCCGAGCGCGAGCCGCGGCCCGTTGTCGCGCAGCGGACGGGCGTCGGCGGCGATCACCAGCAGGCTCGGGCCGGCCGGCTCCGTGATGCGGTAGGCCCACCACAGGACGTCCTTGAGACCGCCGTCGCGGTCCGCCGTGGGCAGCGCGCCGGCCCAGGCGGACCGGGTGAGGCCGGCCAGCACCTCCAGGGCGTCCCGCTCGCCGGGGCGCCGGCCCGCGGTGTGCGGCAGCAGTCCGGCCGCGGGGCGGCCGAACACGCCCTCCCAGCGGTGGCCGAAGAGCTCCTCGGCACCGCGGTTCCAGTACGAGACGTCGCCGTCGGGGCCGACGCAGAGCACGGCGAGGCGCACGAGCGCGGAGACGCCGGTGGCCGCGTACGGGGCCGTGGTCGTGGGAATCCTGGTCATCTCGTCCAACGTCGGGCACCTGAGGTTCGGCTGTGGTTGACGCGGAAGAACTGAAGGAGCATCAGGGTTGGATCGTCACCGTCCAGGCAAGCATGAAACATCGGACGCGGTCCGGTAAATGGCGAGATTGCCCCCACGAGTGACCAACCGGGCATGGCCCATGGGGAGGAGGGCACATGGCGCACAGGCTCCCGCACATCGCGGGGTTCCGCAGGTGGCCGCACGACGGCGCGCCCAGACAGGAGGGCAGGGCGCTGCGGGAGACGGTGCCGCGCGAGGCGCACGCGGCGTTCGCCCCCGGTCCCGACCGGCCGGGCGCGGTGGAGGCGGTGCGGGAGTCCGGCCGAGGCCGCGTCCCGGAACTCGTCCCGCTGCGGGTGGGGAGGATGGCTGCGAGCCCCTTCGCCTTCCTGCGCGGTTCCGCCGGGCTGATGGCCGCCGACCTCGCGGCCTGCCCGGTCACCGGGATCGGCGCCCAGATCTGCGGTGACGCGCACGCCGCCAACTTCGGTCTGTACGGCGACCATTCGGGCCGGCTCGTGATGGACATCAACGATTTCGACGAGACCGTCCACGGCCCCTGGGAGTGGGACGTCAAGCGGCTCGCCGCCTCCCTGGTGCTGGCCGGGCGCGAGGCCGGGGCGGACGAGGACGCCTGCCGCGGCACCGCCTTCGACGCGGTGGGCGCGTACCGGCGCACCATGCGGCTGCTGGCGAGGATGCCGGTGCTGGACGCCTGGCACGCCATCGCCGACGAGGAACTGGTCGCGCACGCCGACGCCCGGGATCTGGCCGGCACGTTGCGCCTGGTGGCACGCAAGGCGCGCCGCAACACCGGGGCGCGGTTCGCGGCGCGGGCGACGGAGGAGGCCGAGGGCGGCGGCCGCCGCTTCGTCGACGCGCCGCCGGTGCTGCGCCGGGTGCCGGACAGGGAGGCGGCGGCGGTCGCCGGGGCCCTGTCGGAGTCCGGCTACCTGGCGACGATCGGCGAGGATCGGCGGCCGCTGCTGGCCCGGTACGCGGTGCACGACGTGGCGTTCCGGGTGGTCGGGACGGGCAGCGTGGGCACCCGCTCGTACGTCGCTCTGCTCCTGGACCACCTCGGGCAGCCGCTGGTGCTCCAGGTGAAGGAGGCCCGGCCCTCCGCGCTGCTGCCGTACCTGGGGAAGGGCGGCTTCGACGCGCCCGTGGCGGAGCACGAGGGGCGGCGGGTGGTGCTGGGTCAGAAGCGCATGCAGGTCGTCAGCGACTCCCTGCTCGGCTGGGCCCGGGTGGACGGACGGCCCTACCAGGTACGGCAGTTCCGCAACCGCAAGGGCAGCGTGGACCCCGCGGAGCTGGAGGCCGGCCTGATCGACGACTACGCGCGGATGACGGGCGCGCTGCTGGCCAGGGCGCACGCGCACTCCGCGGACCCGCGGCTGATCGCCGGCTACTGCGGCAAGGGCGAGCAACTCGACGAGGCCTTCGCGGCGTTCGCGGTGGCGTACGCCGACCGGACCGAGGCGGACCACGCGGAGCTGGTGGCAGAGGTGCGGGCCGGGCGGATCGCGGCGGAGAGGGGCGTGTGAGGGCTCGGACGCGGGTCTTTCGGGGGCCGGTGGGAGACCGTACGCTGTGACCGGCGCCGTCGTCTGCTCGTAGGCTGGACGGGTGACGAATTCCCCCGGCACCGAGTCGGCCCCCGACACGCAGTCGGCCGCCGCATCATCCGAACCTCAGGACCGGCTGGCCCAGGCGGTGAGTGCCGCCGAGCGGGCCCTGATCGAGTTCGAGATCGCGGTGGAGACCTTCAGGGTGGAGGTCGAGAACTTCTCCCGGCTGCACCACCAGAAGCTCGGCCCGATGTACGCCCGGCTCGACGAGCTCGACGCGCTGATCGCGGAGGCGGTCGCGGCCAAGAGCGGTGCCCGCGAGGACATCAAGCGCGCCTGGGAGGCGCGGGCCCTCGTGATGCCGATGCCGGGGGTGGAGGAGCTCTTCGACGGGCTGCTCGGCTCGGACGGTGTCCGGCCCCTGGAGGACCCCAACCCGCCGCGCCGTGTGCGGCCGGGCAAGGAGGCGCAGCGGCTCTACCGCGAGCTGGTGCGCAAGGCCCACCCGGACCTGGCACAGGACGAGGCCGAGGTCGAGCGCCGCAGCGCCTTCATCGCGCAGGTCAACGAGGCCTACACCTACGCCGACGAGCAGCGGCTGCGCGAGCTGGCGCAGGAGTGGGAGGCCGGGCCGGTCCCGCAGGAGGCGCAGCCCAGCGAGGCCGAGGTGCTGTACGCGCGGCTGGAGTGGCTGGCGCAGCGCAAGGAGCAGCTGGCCCTGCTCGCCGCCGAGCTGGAGAACAGCGCGATCGCGCAGATGATGAAGCTGGCTCCGGACGACCCGGACGGTTTGCTCAACGAGATCGCGGAGAACCTCCTCAACCAGGTCGCCAACCGCGAGGCCCGGCTGGCGGAGCTGGTGCGCTCCACGAAGGGGTCCGAGTAGCGGGTCGGGTACGTTCGACCTGCACGCCCCGACAGAAGGAGTCCGTTCCATGTTCTACGCCCAGCTGCCCGCGGTGGACGCCGCGCAGGTCCCCGCCGACGGCTACCTGCTCGACGTGCGGGAGCACGACGAGTGGGACGCCGGGCACGCTGAGGGCGCGGTGCACATCCCGATGGGCGAGGTCGTCGCCCGTCTCGAGGAGGTCCCGGCGGACCGCCGGGTGCACGTCGTGTGCCGGGTCGGCGGCCGCTCGGCGCAGGTGGCGCAGTACCTGATCGCCCAGGGCCTCGACGCGGTGAACGTCGACGGCGGCATGCTCGGCTGGGAGGCCTCGGGCCGCCCGCTGGTGACGGACGGAACGGGGCCGGCGCACGTGCTCTGATCTGAGCGGGTCCCGGGGGCTCGCGCGCCATGGGGGCCGGGACGTGGGGCCTGACCGCGCGCAGAGGAGTCCGAGGCGTGGGGGCTGCGGCTCTGGCTCCGGGCTCCGGGTTCCGGGTTCCGGGCTTCGGGCTCCGGGTTCCGGGCTCCGGGTTCCGGGCCCGGGCGGCGGTGGACGCGGGCCGTGGAGGTTCCGCTGCCTTTCCGCGAGACGTGTGGCAGGCCTGCTGACCGGGAGGGCTGTACCGCGCGCCTGGGGCATGAGTACCGTTCCCTGCTGAGCGGAACGCGGGTACAGGAGCGGAGACCACGATGGAGCCACCCGAGGAGTCCGGGGGACCGGCCGGGATAGCCACGCTGTCAGCGCCCGCGCGGACCGTGGTCGCGCTGGCGCTGGCCGCGGCGGTGGTCGGCGTCGCGGTGCACCTGCTCTTGGTCTTCCTGCACGTCGCGCCGTCGAACACCGCCACCAAGAAGCACGGCGACCTAATCGGCAGCTACATCTACCCCGAGCTCGAGCAGAACTGGAAGCTCTTCGCGCCCAACCCGCTCCAGCAGAACATCCATGTCTGGGCGCGCGCCGAGGTGCACAAGGACGACGGCAGCAACGAGGTGACCGGATGGGTCGACCTCACGGCGATGGACATCGCCGCCATCAGGCACAACGTCGTGCCCAGCCACACCGAGCAGAACCAGCTGCGCCGGGCGTGGACCTTCTACGCGTCCTCCCACGGCGCGCAGGACAAGCCCGTCGGCACGCGGGGCGAGCTGAGTAGGCAGTATCTGCAGCGCATCGTGGAGGACCGCTTCGGACCCCGGCTCAACGGCGGCTACGTCGTCCGCCTGCAGGTGCGCGTCGGCACCACGCCGGTCGCGCCCCCGACCTGGAGCCCCGAGAAGATCGACACGCGCACGACCTTCCGGGTGCTGCCCTGGTGGAGCTCGGACGTGGCGGCCCGGGCGGCCGGGGACGAGGGCGGGGAGGACGCGTCGTGAGCGAAGCGGTGAACGCGGACGCGGTCGGGCGCGGGGCCGGGTACGGCGAGGCCGACAGCGGGCCCGAGTACGACGGGGGCGGGCGCGGGGCCGGGTACGGCGAGGCCGGAAACGGCGGGCCCGGCAGCGGGGCTGTCGAGGGGGGCCAGGACCGGGCCGGTCACGGGTCCGTGCCGGCCGCCGGCCGTCCGGCCGCCCCCGTCCCGTCCCCCTTTTCCGGCCTGCTCGACTCGGTCATGGGCGGGCTGTCGCGCGGGTTGTCCCTGGTCACCGGCGGCACCGTCGCCCCCTACCAGGCCGCCGTCGTACGGATCGGCACCTCGCTGACCTGGCTGCTGTTCCTGCTGCGCGAGTGGCCGCACCGCCAGAAGCTCTACGGACCGGACGGGCCCTGGAGCTGGGACCTGGCGCACCGGCTCGTCAGCGACAACCACGCCTTCACCATGCTGCTGTGGGGCCGGGCCGACGCCTGGTTCGAGATCGTCTACGCGGGCGCGATCGTGGCGAGCGCGATGCTGCTGCTCGGCTGGCGGACCCGCACGGCCTCGCTCCTGTTCATGATCGGCGTCCTGTCCCTGCAGAACCGCAGCGTGTTCGTCGGGGACGGCGGCGACAACGTGATCCACCTGATGGCGATCTATCTCGTCTTCGCCCGGTGCGGGCAGGTCTGGTCCCTGGACGCCCGCCGCAGGGCGAGGGGACGGGACGGCGACGGCGCGGGTATCGCGCTGTGGATCGTCCTCGGGCTCGCGCTCGCCGTGGCGCAGCTGCTCGGGCGGATGGGCCTGACCTGGACCGAAGGTCTGCTCCCCTGGCTGGGCTGGACGCCGTTCCTGTGGGGTTTCCTGCTGCTCCAGGCCGTGTGGTGGGCGGTGCGGCGGTACGCGCCGGGCGAGCCGCGCACGGTGCTCGACATCCTCGGCAACATCCTGCACGCCGCCGCTCTGCTGGTGATCGTGGTCGAGGTGTGCCTGATCTACTCCACGGCGGGCTGGTACAAGGTCCAGGGCTCGCGCTGGCAGGACGGCACCGCGCTGTACTACCCGCTGCATCTGGACGATTTCACCCCCTGGCCGGGGCTCTCCCACGCGATGGCCACCAGCGGCCTGATCGTGATGGTGATCACCTACGGCACGGTGATCGTCCAGGTCGCCTTCCCGTTCACGCTCATCAACCGCCGGGTGAAGAACGTGCTGCTCGCGCTGATGATGGTGGAGCACGCCTCGATCGCGGTCGTCCTCGGGCTGCCGTTCTTCTCGCTGGCGATGATCGCCGCCGACGCGGTGTTCCTGCCCACCGGCTTCCTGCGCTGGGCGGGCGACCGGCTGGGGCGCCTGGTGCGGCGCGGCGGGGGAGCGGGCGGCCCCGGAGGCCCGCAGGACTCCCGGCCGTGGGACGCGGAGCATCCCGGGGACGTGGAGGCCGCCGAGGCGGCGGAGGACGCGCGGGCACGGGGCGTCGTGGGGCCGCGGAGGCCGGGACCGGCCGGTGAGCCCGCCCCCTCTAACCTCGTGGTGTGAGCACCAGCCAGGACGACGCGGCCGAGCCGCTGCAGTACGACGACGGCTTCGGCCCCGAGATCGGGGTCGGGCCGCACCCGCGGCCGTGGCCGCAGGACCCGCGCTACGACCCCGAACTGCTCGCGCACGGCGACCGCCGCAACGTGGTGGACGAGTACCGCTACTGGACGCGCGAGGCGATCGTCGCCGATCTCGACACCCGGCGCCACGACTTCCATGTCGCCGTCGAGAACTGGCAGCACGACTTCAACATCGGTTCCGTGGTGCGCACCGCCAACGCCTTCCTGGCCAAGGAGGTGCACATCGTGGGGCGGCGCCGCTGGAACCGGCGGGGCGCCATGGTGACCGACCGCTACCAGCATGTACGCCACCACCTGGACGTCGCGGCGCTGGCGGCGTGGGCGGCCGCGCAGGACCTGCCGATCATCGGGATCGACAACCTTCCCGGCGCCGTGCCGCTGGAGACCACCGAGCTGCCCCGGCGCTGTGTGCTGCTCTTCGGGCAGGAGGGGCCCGGTCTGACGGACGAGGCGTGGAAGCACGCCGCGGCGGTCTGCTCGATCGCCCAGTTCGGCTCCACGCGGTCGATCAACGCGGGCGCGGCGGCCGCCATCGCGATGCACGCCTGGATCCAGCGCTACGCACGGGTGGGCTCTTGACATCCTCGCCGCCCTGAAGGACCGGCGGGCACAGCGCCTGTGGTCCGGCTCGTACGTCGCCGGATCGGTCGGCGTCGGCGGCTCCCCGCTCAGCACCGTGAAGCAGTACATCGAACAGCGAATCCGACCGCTGTGACCCGGGCTGAGGTGAACAGTGCGGATCCGCGCGACCTCTAAGCCAAAGCGGTTCTCAGATCCGCTTCACCACCGGGCCGAGGCCCGATGCCCTGCGAAGAGACCCGGTAGCAGTCGGCCGCACAGCTGCCGGGCCCTGAGCGGGCGGGCGTACGGCGGGCGGGAACGGAGCAGCCCCGTCCGCGAGTGACGGGGCTGCTCCGTACGGGCTGTCGGGGTCGGCGGGCCCGCGAGCCGCTCGGGCCCGCGCGTCTCGCGGCCCGGTCAGACCGGGCGGCGGACCTCGATGACGCGGAAGCGGCTCGCGACGAAGGCGCCGTCGCACAGCGCCGCATTGGCGGCCGGGTTGCCGCCGGAGCCGTGGAAGTCGGAGAAGGCGGCCGTCTGGTTGACGTACACCCCGCCGGTCAGGTTGAGGGAGAGCTGGGCGGCCTCCTCCAGGCAGACCTCCTCGATCTGCCGCTCCACCTCCTCGGAGGTGGTGTAGGCGCCGACCGTCATCGCGCCCTTGTCGCGCACGGTGCGGCGCAGCAGGTCGACCGAGTCCTCGGTGGAGTCCATGGCGACCGCGAAGGCCACCGGGCCGAAGCACTCCGACATGTAGGCGGCCTCGTCGTCCGGCTTGGCGCCGTCCAGCTTCACGATGACCGGGGTGCGGACCACGGCGTCCGGGAAGTCGGGGTTCGGCACCTCCCGGGAGGGCAGCGCGACCTCGCCGAGAGAGGCGGCCGCCTCGAGGCGGGCCTTCACCTCGGGGTTGACCAGGGCGCCCAGCAGGGCGTTGGCCCGGGCGTCGTCGCCGAGCAGCCCGCCGACGGCGGCCGACAGATCGCCGACCACCTCGTCGAAGCCCTTGTGGCCGTCGTCGGTGGCGATGCCGTCGCGCGGGATCAGCAGGTTCTGCGGGGTGGTGCACATCTGGCCGCTGTACAGGGACAGCGAGAACGCCAGGTTGGACAGCATGCCCTTGTAGTCGTCCGTGGAGTCGACGACCACGGTGTTGACGCCGGCCTTCTCGGTGAAGACCTGGGCCTGGCGGGCGTTCTCCTCCAGCCAGTCGCCGAAGGCGGTGGAGCCCGTGTAGTCGATGATGCGGACCTCGGGGCGCAGCGCCAGGGTCTTTGCCAGGCCCTCACCGGGCCGCTCGGCGGCCAGGCAGACCAGGTTCGGGTCGAAGCCGCTGTCGGCGAGCACCTCGCGGGCGATCCCGACCGTCAGCGCCAGGGGGAGCACCGCGCGCGGGTGCGGCTTGACCACGACCGCGTTGCCGGTGGCCAGGGAGGCGAACAGGCCCGGGTAGCCGTTCCACGTGGGGAAGGTGTTGCAGCCGATCACCAGCGCGATGCCGCGCGGCACCGCCGTGAAGTCCTTGCTCAGCGCGAGCGGGTCGCGCTTGCCCTGCGGCTTGACCCACTCGGCGGTGCGGGGGGTGCGCGTCTGCTCCGCGTAGGCGTAGGCGACGGCCTCGAGGCCGCGGTCCTGTGCGTGCGGGCCGCCGGCCTGGAAGGCCATCATGAAGGCCTGGCCGGAGGTGTGCATGACCGTGTGGGCCAGCTCCGTGGTGCGCGCGTTGAGCCGCGCGAGGATCTCCAGGCAGACCAGGGCCCGGTTCTGCGGACCGGCCTCGCGCCAGGCGGGCATCGCCGCCTTCATCGCCGGGAGCAGCGCGTCGACGTCCGGGTGCGGATACTCCACGCCCAGCTCGATGCCGTAGGGGGAGACCTCGCCGCCCGTCCAGCCGTCGGTGCCGGGCTGGTCCAGGTCGAAGCGGGTGCCGCGCAGGGCGTCGAACGCGGCCTGGGCGGTCTCGCCGTCCGCGTATGCCTTCGGGTGCTCGGGGTACGGGGACCAGTACTCGCGGGTACGGATCGCCTCGAGCGCCTTGTCGAGCGTCTCGCGGTGCTTCTCGACCGACGGGACAGCGGTGGGTTCGGCAGCCATGGGGCCAACTCCTCGTCGAGCTGGATGGGGTGGGCAGGGTGCTGGCTTCACCGCTAGATTAACCGAATGTTCGGTCGGGACAAGGGGGCCGACCCAAGCTGTGGACAACCGGCGAGGAGCAGTGGCGGCGATGAGCGCTCTTGACCGATCCAGCACGGTCGCGGTGGTGGGCACGGGGACGATGGGCCAGGGGATCGCCCAGGTCGCCCTGGTGGCGGGGCATCCCGTACGGCTCTACGACGCGGGCCCGGGGCGGGCCGAGCAGGCCGAGCGGGCCCTGGGGGAACGGCTGGACCGCCTGGTGGAGAAGGGCCGGCTGACGCCCGCCGAGCGCGACGCGGCCCGTGGGCGGCTCGCGGCCGTCCGGGGGATCGAGGAGCTGGCGGGCGTGTCGCTGGTCGTCGAGGCGATCCTGGAGGACCTGGGCGCCAAGCAGCAGCTCTTCACCGCCCTGGAGTCGGTCGTCTCCGAGGACTGCCTGCTGGCCACCAACACCTCCTCCCTGTCGGTGACCGCCGTGGGCGGCGCGCTGCGCCGTCCGGGCCGCCTCGTCGGGCTGCACTTCTTCAACCCCGCCCCCCTGCTTCCGCTGGTCGAGGTGGTCTCGGGCGCCGCGACCGACGAGGCCGCCGCCAGGACCGCCCACGACACCGCCGCCACCTGGGGCAAGACACCGGTGCGCTGCGCCGACACTCCGGGCTTCATCGTCAACCGCGTCGCGCGGCCCTTCTACGCCGAGGCCTTCCGGCTGCACGAGGAGCGGGTCGCCGACCCCGCCACCATCGACGCGGTGCTCCGGGAGAGCGGCGGCTTCCGGATGGGCCCGTTCGAGCTCACCGACCTCATCGGCCAGGACGTCAACGAAGCCGTCACCCGCTCGGTGTGGGACTCCTTCTACCAGGACCCCAAGTTCACCCCCTCGCTCGCCCAGCGGCGGCTGGTGGAGTCCGGGCGGCTGGGCCGCAAGAGCGGGCGGGGCTGGTACGACCACACCGAGGGCGCGGCCGCCCCGGTCGCCCGCACGGCGGGGCCGGAGAAGCCGCCCGCCGAGGTCACCGTCTGCATGGGCGGCCGCGGACCGGCCGCCGAGCTGCCCCGGATGATCGCCGAGGCGGGTATCGAGGTGCTGGACGGCGAGGTCGCCGACCCCGACGACGGGTACATCGAGCTGCCAGGCGGCGGCCGGCTCTACCTCGCGGACGGCGCCCCGGCCACCACCGGCCCGGACGTCGACTACGTCCAGTTCGACCTGGCGCTGGACTACCGGGCGGCGACCCGGATCGCCCTCGCCCCGTCCGACTCGGCGCGCCCGGAGACGCTCCAGGCGGCGATCGGGCTGTTCCAGGCGCTGGGCAAGCAGGTCAGCGTCATCGAGGACGTCCCGGGCATGATCGTCGCCCGTACCGTGGCGATGCTGGTGGACTTCGCCGCCGACGCCGTCGCGCGCCAGGTGGCCTCGCCGCAGGACGTCGACACCGCGATGCGGCTGGGCGTGAACTATCCGCGCGGTCCGCTGGCCTGGGGCGACGAACTGGGTCCCAGGTGGGTCCACGAGGTGCTGCGCAACCTGCACCAGGCGTACCCGGGCGGGCGCTATGCGCCGTCTCGTCCGCTGAACCGCCGCGCGGCGGCCGAGAGGAGCCTGCTTTCATCGTGACCATGGCACACCGCGACACCTCCGCCCCCAAGAGGGACACCTACACCCCGGACTCGCTGCTGGCCGTGGCCGTGGCGGTCTTCATCGAGCGCGGTTACGACGGCACCTCCATGGAGCACCTGTCGCGGGCCGCCGGCATCTCCAAGTCCTCGATCTACCACCATGTGCGGGGCAAGGAAGAGCTGTTGGAGCGCGCCGTCGGCCGCGCCCTGGACGGCCTGTTCGGCATCCTGGAGGAGCCCGGGGCGAGCGGTGGGCGCGCCGTGGAGCGGCTGGAGTACGTCACGCGCCGCACCACCGAGGTGCTGATGGCGGAGCTGCCCTACGTCACGCTGCTGCTGCGGGTGCGGGGCAACACCACGACCGAGCGCGCTGCCATGGAGCGCCGCAGGGAGTTCGACCACCGGGTCGCCGACCTGCTGAAGTCGGCCGTGGCGGAGGGCGATCTGCGTGGCGACGTGGAGCCGCGGCTCGCGACCAGGCTGCTCTTCGGCATGATCAATTCCATAGTCGAGTGGTACCAGCCGCACCCGGCCGGTACCCGTGAGCACGACGACGCCGCGGTCGTGGACGCCGTCGTGCGGCTGGCCTTCGACGGGTTGCGCGACTCCTGACCCCGGCCGAGCCGGTCCGGCAGGGACGAGCACGCCGTGGCGGACGAACGCGGAGCGGGCGGGCGGGTCAGTCGGTCAGCACCCGGTCGGTCTCCTCGAAGACGATCAGCGTGCGGCTGCTGAGCACCTCGGGCACCGCCTGGATGCGGGTCAGCACCAGTTCGCGCAGGCTGCGGTTGTCGGGGGTGTGGACCAGCATCAGGACGTCGAAGTCCCCGCTCACCAGGGCGATGTGCGCCACCCCGGGCAGATCGAGCAGCTTCTCCCGCACCGTGCGCCAGGAGTTCTGCACGATCTTCAAGGTGATGTACGCGGATGCGCCTTGACCTGCGCGTTCGTGGTCGACCCGGGCCGTGAAACCGCGGATGACCCCGTCCTCCAGGAGCCGGTTGATCCGGGCGTAGGCGTTGGCGCGGGAGACGTGGACCTGCTCCGCGACCGACCGTATGGACGCCCGCCCGTCCTCCTGGAGGTAGCGCAGGATCGCGCGGTCGATGGCGTCCAGCGGACGCGGCGCCGGGCCGGTGTCCGGCGGCGGCGCCTGCGGTCCCGGGGGGCCGCCTCGAGATATTTGGGAATCCGTCACGCCCCCGAGCCTCCCTAGCATGGACGTACTGGCTCCATCTCAGGTTGTGGAGAACCGTTTGTCCACAGGCGGGACGCACCTGTAGCCAAAATGCCTCCGGCGACCGAACAATCGGTAGGGGAAGCGATACCCGCTCCCCCGATCGAACACGCCCACGAGGAGGTGCTCGCGATGACCGTCCTGGACCAGCACGTCTGGCAACCCCGCACCGACCCGGCGCCGCTGCTGCCCGACCCTGAGCCGTACCGACTGCTCGGCACCCCCGAGGCAGGCGCGCTCGACGCCGGAACGCTGACCGCGATGTACGGACAGCTGGTGCGCGGCCGCCGCTACAACCGCCAGGCCACCGCGCTGACCAAGCAGGGCAGGCTCGCCGTCTACCCCTCCAGCACCGGCCAGGAGGCGTGCGAGGTCGCCGCGGCGCTCGCCCTCGAGCCCCAGGACTGGCTGTTCCCCAGTTATCGCGACACCCTGGCCGCCGTCGCGCGGGGCGTGGACCCCGTGGAGGCGCTGACGCTGCTGCGCGGCGACTGGCACACCGGCTACGACCCGCGCGAGCACCGCGTCGCCCCGCTCAGCACACCGCTGGCCACCCAGTTGCCGCACGCCGTGGGCCTCGCGCACGCGGCCAGGCTCAAGGGCGACGACGTCGTGGCGCTCGCCATGGTGGGCGACGGGGGCACCAGCGAGGGCGACTTCCACGAGGCACTGAACTTCGCCGCCGTGTGGCGCTCCCCCGTTGTCTTTTTCGTACAGAACAACGGCTTCGCCATCTCGGTGCCGCTCGCCAAGCAGACCGCCGCCCCGTCGCTGGCCCACAAGGCCGTGGGCTACGGGATGCCCGGGCGGCTCGTCGACGGCAACGACATCGCGGCCGTCCACCGCGTGCTCACCGAGGCCGTCGCCCGTGCCCGCGAGGGCGGCGGCCCGACCCTGGTGGAGGCGATCACCTACCGTCTGGACGCGCACACCAACGCCGACGACGCCACCCGCTACCGGGAGGACTCCGAGGTCGAGGCCTGGCGCGAGCACGACCCGATCGCGGTGCTCGAGCGCGCCCTGCGCGAGCGCGACCTGCTCGACGAGGCGCTGGTCCGCGACACCGCGGAGGAGGCGGAGCGGATGGCCGCCGCGCTGCGCGAGCGGATGAACGAGGACCCGGTCCTCGACCCGATGGAGATGTTCGCACACGTCTATGCCGAGCCCACCCCGCAGCTGCGTGAGCAGGCCGCGATGCTGAGGGCCGAGCTGGAGGCCGAGGCACAGTCATGAGCACCGCCACCACCGCGACCCCCGTGGCCGCCGCACGCAAGCCGGCCACCATGGCCCAGGCGCTCAACCGCGCGCTGCGCGACTGTCTCGCCGAGGACCCCTCGGTCCACCTCTTCGGCGAGGACATCGGCACCCTCGGCGGCGTCTTCCGCATCACCGACGGCCTCGCCGAGGAGTTCGGCGACAGCCGCTGCACCGACACCCCGCTCGCCGAGGCCGGCATCCTCGGCACGGCCGTGGGCATGGCGATGTACGGCATGCGCCCCGTCGTCGAGATGCAGTTCGACGCCTTCGCCTACCCGGCATTCGAGCAGCTCGTCAGCCACGTCGCGAAGATGCGCAACCGCACGCGCGGCGCCATGCCGCTGCCCCTGACCATCCGGGTGCCCTACGGCGGCGGCATCGGCGGCGTCGAGCACCACAGCGACGCCTCCGAGGCGTACTACGTCCACACCCCGGGCCTGCACGTCGTCACCCCGGCCACGGTGGCGGACGCCTACGGGCTGCTGAGGGCGTCGATCGCCTCCGACGACCCGGTGATCTTCCTCGAGCCCAAGCGGCTCTACTGGTCCAAGGCCGACTGGTCGGCGGACGCCCCGGAGGAGGTGGCCCCGATAGGACGGGCCGTCGTCCGCCGCAGCGGCCGCTCCGCCACCCTGATCACCTACGGCCCGTCGCTGCCGGTCTGCCTGGAGGCGGCCGAGGCCGCGGTGCAGGAGGGCTGGGATCTGGAGGTCGTCGACCTGCGCAGCCTGGTGCCCTTCGACGACGAGACGGTCACCGCGTCGGTGCGCCGCACCGGCCGTGCGGTCGTCGTCCACGAGTCCTCCGGCTTCGGCGGCGTGGGCGCCGAGATAGCCGCCCGGGTCACCGAGCGCTGCTTCCACCACCTGGAGGCCCCGGTCCTGCGGGTCGCCGGTTTCGACATCCCCTATCCGCCGCCGATGCTGGAGCGGCACCACCTGCCCGGTGTCGACCGCATCCTCGACGCGGTGGGGCGCCTGCAGTGGGAGGAGGAGTGATGGCCGCCGTCCGCGAGTTCGCCCTCCCCGACCTGGGCGAGGGGCTGACCGAGGCCGAGATCGTGCGCTGGATGGTGCAGGTCGGCGATGTCGTCGCCGTCGACCAGCCCGTCGTGGAGGTCGAGACGGCCAAAGCCGTGGTCGAGGTGCCCTGCCCCTATGGCGGGGTGGTCACCGCGCGCTTCGGCGAGGAGGGGCAGACCCTCGACGTGGGGCGGCCGCTGCTCACCGTCGCGGTCGACTCCCCCGACGGACAGCCGGCGTCGGCCGATCCTGCCGCCCCCGCCACCCGGGCCGCTGCCGGGGAGGAATCGGGCTCCGGCAATGTGCTCGTCGGCTACGGCACCAGCGGCCCCGCGGCCCGGCGCCGCCGGGTGCGTCCGGCGCCCGGTGCCGGCGCGTCCGCCCCCGCTCCGGCACCCGCCCCCGCTCCGGCGTCCGCCCCCGCTCCGGCGTCCGCCCCCGCTCCGGCGTCCGCCCCCGCTCCGGCGCCCGCGCGCGCCGTGCCGGTCCGGCACGAGGGTCCCGTCGCCGTCATCTCCCCGCTCGTGCGGCGTCGGGCCCGTGAGCACGGCCTCGACCTTCGTGCGCTGAAGGGTTCCGGCCCCGACGGGCTGATCCTGCGCTCCGACGTGGAACGGGCCATCTCGGCCGCTTCCGCGCCGCCCGTCACCGCGCCCACGCCGGCGGCGGCCGCTCCGGACGCCGGAGGCACCCGTATCCCGCTGCGCGGCATTCGCGGCGCCGTGGCCGACAAGCTCGCCCGCAGCCGTCGGGAGATCCCCGACGCCACCTGCTGGGTGGACGCCGACGCGACGGAACTGCTCGCGGCACGGGCGGCGATGAACGCCGCGGGCGGTCCCAAGGTCTCCGTCCTCGCGCTGTTCGCGCGGATCTGTGTGGCGGCCCTGGCCCGCTATCCGGAGCTCAACTCCAGGGTGGACGCCGAGCGGGGCGAGATCGTGGTGCTGCCGCAGGTGCACATCGGCTTCGCGGCGCAGACCGACCGCGGACTGGTCGTCCCCGTCGTTCAGGACGCCCACCGGCGCAGCACGCAGGAGTTGTCGGAGGAGATCGGACGGCTCACTGAGGCGGCCCGCTCCGGCGGGTTGACCCCGGCCCAGCTGACCGGCGGCACCTTCACGCTCAACAACTACGGCGTGTTCGGTGTCGACGGCTCCACGCCGATCATCAACCACCCCGAGGCCGCGATGCTCGGCGTCGGCCGGATCACCCCCAAGCCCTGGGTCCACCAGGGCGAGCTGGCCGTGCGCCAGGTCGTGCAGCTGTCGTTCACCTTCGACCACCGGGTGTGCGACGGCGGCACGGCGGGCGGCTTCCTCCGCTTCGTCGCGGACTGCGTGGAACAACCGGCAGTGCTGCTCCGGGCGGTGTGAAGTCGTCACGGTGGGCGATACTCCGGGCATGACTCCCGAGCCACGCGAGCCGCGCGACCACCCATCGCCCCCTTCGGCGGACGAGCAGCCGCACCACGACGCGGTCGTCCTCGCAGGCGGCGCCGCCAGGCGCCTCGGCGGGGCCGACAAGCCGGGCCTGCCGGTCGCCGGGCGGGCGCTGATCGACCGCGTCCTGGACGCGTGCGGGGGCGCGGCCACCACCGTGGTCGTCGGCCCGCGTCGCCCCACCGTCCGTCCGGTGGCCTGGGCCCGGGAGGAACCTCCGGGCGGGGGCCCGCTGCCGGCGCTCGCAGCCGGGCTGCGCCAGGTCACCGCGGACGTGGTGCTGGTGCTCGCCGCCGACCTGCCGTTCCTGTCCCGTACGGCGGTGGACGCCCTCCTCGCCGCCCTGCGCGGTGCGCAGGGCGGCGACGGGGTCGTGCTGACCGACCCCGACGGCCGCGACCAGACGCTGGCGGCCGCCTACCGCACGGACGCGCTGCGCCAGCACCTCGCGCTGATCGCCGCCGAGCACGGGACCCTCACCGGGCTGCCGTTGCGGCTGCTCACCGGTGAACTGGCCCTGCTGCGGCTGCCCGACCCCACCGGGCAGGCCTCCTTCGACTGCGACACCTGGGACGATCTCTCCACAGCCCGGGCCAGGATCAGGGAGCATGGGGACGTGTTGGAAGAATGGATCACCGCAGCCAAGGCCGAACTCGGCATCGAACTCGACGTGGACATGCGCATGCTCCTCGATCTCGCCCGGGACGCCGCCCACGGCGTCGACCGTCCCGCCGCGCCGCTGACCACCTTCCTGGTGGGCTACGCGGCGGCCTCGGCGGGCGGCGGCGAGCAGGCTGTCGCGGAGGCCGCCAGGCGCGCCTTTGTGCTGGCCGAGCGGTGGGCGAAGGAAACGGGGAGCGGGGACCCGGACGCATGAACCTGCCGGGTGCGGCGGGCGGTGCCCGCGACACCGGTGCCGGGGACGCCGCCGATGACGAGTTCGACGCGGCGCTGGCCCTGGCGAACGGGCGGGCCGCCGGCCGGCACGGTCCCGTACAGCCGCCTTCCGGTGGCGACCCCGGCGAGGCCGGGGCCGGGCCGCACGGCGCGTCCCCCCAGGGCTCCCCGGGCGGCCACGGCGGCCAGCCGGGCCACCACGGCCGCCAGGGCCACGGCGGCGGCCGGCACCACGGCGGCCCCGCAGGCCACCGCGACCGCCACGACCTGCCGTGGCCCCGGGCCCGCCGCATCGCCGGCGCCGCCGCCGGCCCGCTGGGACGCCTGGACCTGCCGCTCGGCGAGGCACTGGGACACGCCCTCGCCGAACCGCTGACCGCCCTCACGGACCTGCCGTCCTTCGACACCTCCGCGATGGACGGCTGGGCCGTCGCCGGCCCCGGCCCATGGCGCGCGGAAGGCCGCGTCCTGGCCGGGCAGCGGGCCGCGCAGCCGCTGCTCGACGGCCAGGCCACCGCCATCGCCACCGGGGCCGCGCTGCCCCCCGGCGCGACGGCGGTGCTGCGCCGGGAGTACGGGCGGGTGACGGCCGACGGACTGCTGCACGCCACGCGGGGCGGCCCCGAGCCCGGCCAGGACGTGCGGCCCCGCGGCCAGGAGTGCCGCGGCGGCGACACGCTGCTGGCGCCAGGTGTGCTGGTCACGCCCGCGGTGCTCGGCCTGGCCGCGGCGGCGGGTTACGACGCGCTGACCGTGGTCGCGCGGCCCTCGGTCGAGATCCTCGTCCTCGGCGACGAGCTGCTGGACTCCGGCGCGCCCGGCGGCGGCCGGGTCCGGGACGCGCTCGGCCCCCTGCTTCCCGGTTGGCTCGCCGCGCTCGGGGCCGGCACGGTCCGCGCGCGGCGGCTGAAGGACGACGCCGACCTGCTGCAGGACGCCGTCACCGCGTCCACCGCCGATGTCGTCGTCACCACCGGCGGCACGGCGAGCGGCCCGGTGGACTTCGTCCATCCCGTACTGGAGCGCATCGGCGCGCGGCTGCTCGTCGACGGCGTCGCCGTCCGCCCCGGTCACCCCATGCTGCTGGCCGAACTGCCCGGCGGCAGGCGGCTGGTGGGCCTGCCGGGCAACCCGCTGGCGGCGGTCTCCGGTGTGCTGACCCTCGCGGTGCCCCTGCTGCGCGCGCTCGCCGGGCGCCCGGCACCGGAGGCGTACGGGGCGCGGCTCACCGGGGACGTGCACGGCCACCCCACCGACACCCGCCTGGTGCCGGTGGTTCTCGACGAGGAGTCGCAGGTGTCCCCGCTGCACTTCAGCGGTCCGGCCATGCTGCGCGGCATCGCTGCGGCCGACGGCATGGCCGTCGTCCCACCCGGCGGGGCCGTGAAGGGCGACCGCGTGGCCGTCCTGGAGACGGGCTGGGGGCGGTGGTGAGAGATGCGGGCCGCGGCCAGAAGGCCGCGCGGACAGGCGGCGGCACCATCCACCTGCCCACCAAGAAGCCCGTCGGGCCGCTCGTCCAGGTCGTCCGACGGCTCCTGATGGCCCTGCTGGTCATGGTGCTGACCGTGCTGATCGTGTACGCCGACCGCGAGGGCTACCACGACAACTCCGACAGCCCGATGTCGCTGCTGGACTGCGTCTACTACGCGACGGTCACCCTCTCCACCACGGGTTACGGCGACATCGTCCCCTACAGCCCGAGCGCCCGGCTGACCAATGTCCTCCTGGTGACGCCCCTGCGCGTGCTCTTCCTGATCATCCTCGTCGGCACCACTCTCGAGGTGCTCACCGAACGTACCCGCGAGCAGTACCGGCAGCAGCGCTGGAGGTCCACCGTGCGCGATCACACCGTCATCGTCGGATTCGGCACCAAGGGCCGTTCCGCGGCCAAGACACTCACCGGCCACGGCGTGCCGCCGCAGCGGATCGTGGTCGTCGACCCCGACCCCAAGGCGGTGGAGGCCGCGGTCTCCGCGGGCTTCGCCGGCGTCACAGGCGACGCGACCCGCAACGACGTCATGCTGCGTGCGGAGATCCAGCGGGCCAAGGAGCTCATCATCGCCACGCAGCGCGACGACACCGCCGTCCTGGTGGCGCTCACGGCCCGCCAGCTGAGCAAGCGGATCAACATCGTCGCGTCCGTGCGCGAGGAGGAGAACGCCCCACTGCTGCGCCAGTCCGGGGCCAACGCCGTCGTCACCAGTTCCGGCGCGGCGGGCCGGCTGCTCGGGATGTCGATGCTCAGCCCGAGCGCCGGCGAGGTGATGGAGGAGCTGATCTCCTACGGCAGCGGGCTGGACCTGATCGAGCGCCCCGTCACCAAGGCGGAGGCCGGGCTGAACCCGCGCGAGGTCGGCGACCTGGTGGTGGTCGTCAAGCGCGGCCACCGGCTGCTCGACCACGACAACCCCGAGGCGAGCCCGCTGCAGTTGACCGATCGGCTCATCGTCGTCCACAGGACGAGCCAGGGGGACCCGTCGCACGTTCCGCAGGGGTAGCGTCGGAGCATGCATGCGATCACCATCCCCGAACCCGGCGGCCCCGACGCGCTCGTCTGGGCCGAGGTCCCCGATCCGGTACCCGCCGAGGGCGAGGTGCTGGTCGACGTCGCCGCGACCGCCGTCAACCGTGCCGACCTGCTGCAGCGGCAGGGCTTCTACGACCCGCCGCCCGGCGCGTCCCCCTACCCGGGCCTGGAGTGCTCGGGCCGTGTCGCCGCCGTCGGCCCGGGGGTGAGCGGCTGGTCCGTGGGCGACGAGGTGTGCGCGCTGCTCGCGGGCGGCGGCTATGCCGGGAAGGTCGCCGTCCCGGCCGGGCAGCTGCTGCCGGTGCCCAAGGGCGTGGGCCTCGTCGAGGCGGCGGCCCTGCCCGAGGTGGTCTGCACCGTCTGGTCCAACGTCTTCATGATCGCTCACCTGCGTCCTGGCGAGACGCTGCTGGTCCACGGCGGTTCCAGTGGCATCGGCACGATGGCGATCCAGCTGGCCAAGGCGGTGGGCGCCAAGGTCGCGGTCACCGCGGGCAGCGCGGACAAGCTGGCGAAGTGCCGTGAGCTCGGCGCCGACCTCGGGATCAACTACCGCGAGCAGGACTTCACGGCCGAGGTCCGTGAGGCCTTCGGCGGCGCCGACGTCATCCTCGACATCATGGGCGCGAAGTACCTGGGCCGGAACATCGACGCCCTCGCGGTCAACGGCAGGCTGGCCGTCATCGGGCTGCAGGGCGGCGCCAAGGGCGAGCTCGACCTCGGGCGGATGCTGGCGAAGCGGGCCGCGATCACCGCGACCTCGCTGCGCGGACGGCCGCTGGAGGAGAAGGCGGCCATCGTGGCGGCGGTGCGGGAGCACGTCTGGCCGCTGCTGGAGTCCGGGGTGGTGCGTCCGGTGGTGGACCGCGCCCTCCCCATGCGCGAGGCGGCCGAGGCGCACCGACTGGTCGAGGCGAGCACCCACGTCGGCAAGGTGCTGCTCACCCTGTGACCACCGGCGGACGGCCGATACGGCCCGCTGGGACGACTGGCCGCCCGTGACGCACCATGTGACGCTGGAAGCATGGAGTTGCGGAAGGTGGTCGTGGTATCGACGGTGACCGGGGTCGCTCTCCTGGTCACCGGCGCCGCCGCACCGCCTCCGCCCCATCCGGCGGCGTCCTCCGGGCTCGCGGGCAGCGAAGCCGGGGAGGGGCGCAGGCACCCCGGACGGGCGGAGCCGCCGCCGACCCCGGACGGCGACGCCGGAAGCCGGCCCTCCGTGCCCGTCCCCGTGCACGCCGAGGAGCCGCAGAACCAGGGCCCGGCCGCCGTCCCGGCACCCGTGGGGCGGGTGCTCGAGGTCCTGCCGCTCGGCGCCGGGCTGGTGCTGATCGGGCTCGGTCTGGGCTTCCTCGGCCTGCGGCTGCGCCGTGCCCGCTGACCTCTGCGCGCCCCGCACCGGGCCCTGTTGGCGGCGTACGGGGAGCGCCGGGAGGCGTAGCGCGGGGCTCTGGGGGGCACACATCCCGGTAAGGCGACGGTGCGCGACAATGACGGCATGGAGATGCCGATGAACGAACGGTCGCAGGAGAGCCCGCAGGTCCTGGTCGTCGGCCCGGACGGGATGGCCCTCGGCGGCGGACCCGCCGGCCGCGCCGGAGATGGCGACGAGCAGCGCGAGGTCCCCGTGACGGAGATGGTCGAACAGCCCGCGAAGGTCATGCGGATCGGCAGCATGATCAAGCAGCTCCTGGAAGAGGTCAAGGCCGCGCCCCTGGACGAGGCGAGCCGGGTGCGGTTGAAGGAGATCCATCACAGCTCCGTGAAGGAGCTGGAGGCAGGGCTCGCCCCCGAGCTCGTCGAGGAACTCGAGCGGCTCTCGCTGCCCTTCACCGAGGATGGTGTGCCGAGCGACGCCGAACTGCGGATCGCCCAGGCGCAGCTGGTGGGTTGGCTGGAGGGCCTCTTCCACGGCATCCAGACCGCGCTGTTCGCCCAGCAGATGGCCGCCCGGGCCCAGCTGGAGCAGATGCGCCGCGCGCTGCCGCCCGGTGTGGCGCAGGAAGGCGACGAGGAAGGCCACATCCCGGGCGGGGCGCGCAGCGGCCCCTACCTGTGAGCCGGCGGCCGCGGCGACAGCGGGTCGGTGCGTACGCGTAGGTACAGACGGCGGGGACCCTCGGGTCACCCGCCGTCCGCCGGTGCTCTCTGACGCCGACCGCATGCGTTCTCGTGCGCCGTCACGCGAGTGCCCCCCCGGAGCGGTCGCGGGAGCCACCCCGGCGCGGTCCCGGGAGTGTCGGAGCGTTCAGGGGACGCCGGGGCGTCAGCCGCCCTGACCGGTGGACACCCAGATGGTGATCTTGTCGTTGCCCGGCTTGAGCGAGCCGTAGGCCTTGGGCCTCTGGTCGACGACCGCGCCCTTCCCGTAGATCTGCTCGTCGCGGTACTTGACCTCGTAGTCCCAACCCGCCGCCTTCATGCAGGATGCGACCGAGTCCACGTACTTGGTGAAGAAGTCCGGCATCACCACCGAGTCCGGGTCGCCGCCCAGGTAGCTCCTGGTGGCCTCGGCGCAGCGCGAGGCGTCGATGGTGCGGGTCTGGTCGGCCTGGCTGACGCCGGGCGCGGGCTTGTCGTCGGCGGGCTCCGAAGGCTCCTGCCGGCGGGCGGTGGCGGAGTTCCCGGGCCGCGCTTCGTAGCCGGGTGTGCCGCCGGTGCCGCCGGTGTCGCCCTCGCCGCCGTTCCCGGTCATCGACATCGCGATGGCGATGACCACGATCACCGCGATGACGGCGACCGTGGCGCCGATGGCGACGACCGCCGTCGAGGCGCCCCCGCCCGACCGGCCGCCGCCCGCTGCCGCGCCGGCGCGCATCGTGTAGGGCGGGGGGGAGTGCTGGCCCGCGGCCCGCGGGTGCGGCTGGTGGGGGGAGTGCGAGGCGCCGGCCGGATAACCGTAGGCGGGACCCGGCGGCGGGGTGTGCGCGCCGCCGCCGGGGCCGCCGCCCCAGTGCGGCTGGGGCTGCGGCTGGTGCTGCTGCGGGAACGGAGCCGGCGCCGGGGGCTGGTACGGCGCTCGCAGCTGCGGCGCAGGGGTGCCCAGCTCTCCCTGCACCGGAGGGAAGACCGCGGAGGAGACGTCCTCGCCGCGGCCGCGCGGGCGCGGACCGCCACTGATGATCAGCGGTGTGGCGCCGCCGCCGTGGCCCGGCGCGGCGACCCGCCGGGCTTCCTCGCGCATGGCGTCGGCGGTCGGGAAGCGCTCGGCGGGGTTCTTCCTCAGGGCCCGCGCGACGAGCGCGTCCACCCCCGGCTGTACCGCCCGGTTGAGCGCCGACGGGGCCGGCGGCGCCTCCTGGACGTGCTGGTAGGCGATGGCCAGCGGGGAGTCCCCGTCGAACGGCAGCCGTCCGGTGAGCAGTTCGAAGAGCATGCAGCCCACCGAGTACAGGTCGGAGCGCTCGTCCACGCCCCGCCCCAGCGCCTGTTCCGGCGAGAGGTACTGCGGGGTGCCGACCACCATGCCGGTCTGCGTCATCGAGGAGACGCCGGACTGCATCGCGCGCGCGATGCCGAAGTCCATCACCTTCACCGCGCCGCGCTTGGTGAGCATCACGTTGCCCGGCTTGATGTCCCGGTGGACCAGGCCCACGCTGTGACTCTCGGAGAGCGCCGCGAGCACGTGGGCGGTGATCTTCAGGGCCTTCTCGGTGGGCATCGCGCCGAACCGCGCGATGTCCTCGTCGAGTACCTCCCGCAGCGGCTTGCCCTCGACGTACTCCATGACGATGTACGGCACGAGCGCGCCGTCGACGGTGTCCTCGCCGGAGTCGAAGACCGAGACGATGTTCGTGTGGTTGAGCTTGGCGACGGCCTGCGCCTCGCGCCGGAACCGCTCGCGGAACGACGGCTCGCGCCCGAGGTCGGTGTGCAGCGTCTTGACGGCCACCGGCCGGTCCAGCACTGTGTCGTGTGCCAGATGCACGGCGGCCATGCCGCCCTGCCCCAGCAGGTCCCGGAGGACGTAGCGGCCGTTGCCGACCGAGCGCCCCGAACGAGTGCCCCGCGTGCCGTCCCCGCTCATCCGAAACCGTCCCCTTGACGTTCCCCCTGGGCGCACCCGCGTGCGCGCACGACAGTCGCCCCCATCCTGACCGCCCAGTCTGCCCGACGGCCTGGACAGGTCAAGTTCGTTGACCTGTTCGTCACCAGACGCACAAGAGTTCCGGCGGGAACGGGAGGGGAGCGCGTCGCTGGCGGAACGCGGTAGCGTGGTGCGCCGGAGGACCCTGTTCGGCGACGATCGACGGCGAGGACTGATGGCACAGACGACAGCCGCCGGGGGCGCTGAGGAGCCCTCTGCCGACGGCCGGGGCGTGCCTGACTCGCCCGAGCAGTGGGGTGCCGGAGGCAGGGTCGGCGACGGCCGCTACCGGCTGACCCGGCGTCTCGGACGCGGCGGCATGGCCGAGGTGTTCGCCGCCGAGGACATGCGCCTGGGGCGGACGGTGGCCGTGAAGCTGCTCCGCTCCGACCTCGCCGAGGACCCGGTCTCCAAGGCCCGTTTCACGCGCGAGGCGCAGTCGGTCGCCGGGCTCAACCACCATGCGGTGGTGGCGGTCTACGACTCGGGTGAGGATGTCACACCGGGCGGCACCGTGCCGTACATCGTGATGGAGCTCGTCGAGGGCCGTACGATCCGCGACCTGCTCCTGGGCTCCGAGCAGCCGCCGCCGATCGACCAGGCGCTCATCATCGTCTCCGGCGTGTTGGAGGCGCTGGCCTACAGCCACGCGCACGACATCGTCCACCGGGACATCAAGCCGGCGAACGTGATCATCACCGACACCGGCGCGGTGAAGGTGATGGACTTCGGCATCGCCCGGGCCCTGCACGGCGCCTCGACCACGATGACGCAGACCGGCATGGTCATGGGCACCCCGCAGTACCTGTCGCCGGAGCAGGCCCTCGGCAAGACCGTCGACACCCGCTCCGACCTGTATGCGACAGGCTGCCTGCTCTACGAACTCCTCGCGTTGCGGCCGCCGTTCACCGGAGAGACGCCGCTGTCGGTGGTCTACCAGCATGTGCAGGACGAGCCGCGCCCGCCCTCCGAGACCAGCGACCGGGTCCCCCCGGAGCTGGACGGGCTGGTGCTGCACGCGCTCGCCAAGCACCCGGACGACCGCTTCCAGACGGCCGAGGAGATGCGCGGCGTCGTCCAGTACGCGCTGAGCATGCTGAACGAGCGCGGCGGCCACACCGGCACCTGGAACACCGGCTACGTGCCCGCGCCGAACGCCGTGGCGACCGCGCCGATCGGCCTCCCCCCGCAGTTCGGGCAGCACGACGCGCACCACACCGCGCAGTTGCAGCCGCCCCTGCTGCTCGGCCCGCCCGGCGGCGACGGCGGCGCGGGCGGCTACGACGGTGGAAAGCCGCCGCAGGGGGGCGGGCGCTGGGCCAAGCCGGTGCTGTTCGTGGTCGCGGCGGTGCTCGCGGTCGCTCTCGGCGTCTACTTCGCCGTCTCCCACACGGGGGACAAGAAGCCTCCGGCGCCGGAGGTGAAGCCCACGCAGTCGCAGCAGGAGAAGCCGACGACGCCGCGGGAGACCGAGGAGGAGTTCAGGGACGACACCACCCAGGACGGCACCGGCGGCTTCCCGGAGAAGCCGACGTACACGAAGCCCCCGCCCTCGACCGAACCGACCACAGAGGTCCCCTCGACCCCGGCGCAGCCGACGAAGGAGCCGAGCACCCCGACCGGCTCCGCGCCCGCGTCCGCGAGCCCGTCCGTGTCCGAGACCGGCGGCAGCACCGACGGCGGCGCCGACGACGGCGGCACCGATGCGGGCGGCGGCAGCGAGGGCGGCACCTCGGGCGAGGAGACCGGAGGCCCGACCGGTACCGTCGAGGGCGCCGTCCAGGGCGCCGTCACGGGAGGCTGACCGGGCGCCGGACGGTCGGCGGGGCCCACCACCCGGGTGGGCCCGGCGAGCTCGGGCCGAGGCCCCGGACTCAGCCGGTGAAGGACTCCAGCACCGGCTCGTACGCGGCGGTCCACCAGACGACCAGGGCGGACGAGTCGGGGAAGAGGGGGTCGGCCCTGCGGTCGTCGAGGACGTAGCGCCAGCGCAGCATCCAGAAGTCGTTGAGCCGCTCCCACCACACCCGGTGCACGGCCGCCGCCAGTTCGTCCTCGGCCACGCCCGCGGCGCCTCGGTAGGCCCGGGCGTACGCGCGGATCTTGTCGAGGTCCAGGGCGCCACCGCGCTGCACGAAGAAGATCACGGCGGCCCGTACCGCCTCCTCGGCGCGCGGCTGCACGCCGAGCCGGTCCCAGTCGACGATGGCGACGGGCTCGTCGTCGCGGTAGAGCAGGTTGAGCGGGTGGAAGTCGCCGTGCACCCAGCCGGACACCGGGCCTGCGGCGTCGGGCGGCCGACGGTGGGCGTGCCGTTCCAGCAGGGCGCGGCGCTCCAGCAACCGGTGCTCGGCCAGTTCGTCGAAGGTCTCGCGCGGGGCGCGGGCGCGCACCCTGCGCAGCAGCGCGGCGATCAGCGCAGAGGTCACCTCGGGGTCCGCGCTCGCGTGCAGGCCCGGTTCGGGGGCCGGCTGCACCCGGGCCAGGGCGGTGTGGACGAGACCGAGCAGCGCGCCCAGGCGGCGGGAGTCGGCGGTGGTGAGCTCGCCGCCCTCGCGGTGCCGGCCCTCCACCCACGGGTAGAGCGCGTAGGGGCGGCCGCCGACCACGGCGACGGTGCGGCCGTCGGCGTCGGGGACCGGCGGGGCGACGGGCAGGCCGACCTCGTTCAGCCGCTGGGTCGCCCGGTGCTGGCGGGCGATCACGTCGGAGTCGGAGGTGGCGCTGTCGACGTACAGCTTGAGGAAGTAGCGGCCGCTGGTGGTGGCCAGCCGGAAGCCCCGGTTCAGTAACCCTTGGGCAACGGGTTCGCAGCACAGCGGGGTGCCGGCGTGCGTGTACCGGCGCAGCAGGACGTCCAGAGTCCCGGCGGAGGGCGGCGCCGTCGCCGAGCTCCCGATCACCAGGCAGATGCTAGATCATTTCGGTGGTGGACTCGTGGGTCGAGTCGTACGTACACATGGCCCGGTTTCCGGCTTGTATCGTTTTCGTGATCTGTGCCGAACAGCGCCCGCAGCGACGGCGACGGGTGGAAGGCCCGTGCCGTCCCCAGGAACTGCACCGCCCAGCCCGCATCGAGGTCGTCCGCCTGGTAGGCCACGACCGTGCCGTCCACGCCCCAGGAGCGGTCGGTGCGGATCAGCACGGAGTCGTCGGCGACGACGTGCCGTGCCACGGCGATGTACGGCAGGGCCCCCCGCGTCAGCGCCAGCCGCCCGTACCGGACCTTTCCCAGTAGCGCCAGCGCAGCGCGCCCCTCGAGTTCCATGGGAACCACCCTGCCCGGCCGCCCCGCTCGGACGCAGAGGACTCCGCCCCCACCTGCGAGGCCGATGGTCCCTGATGGGGCCATACCGTCTCAACCGGCCGAATCCGGCACCGGCAGGCCCAGTACGCGGTCGCGCAGCACCGGGAAGTCCGCCCGGGTCCTCGCCACCAGGCCCGGGTCGAGGTCGGCGGTGAGGACCTCCTCCCCCGGTCCGGCCTCGGCGACGACCGCGCCCCACGGGTCCACCACGACGCTGTGCCCGGCCAGCTCCACCCCGGCGTGGGTTCCCGCGGTGCCGCAGGCCACCACGTAGGCCTGCGACTCGACGGCACGGGCCCGGGCGAGCAGCGTCCAGTGCTCGCGGCGCCGTGCGGGCCAGCCGGCCGGTACGGCCAGGACGGTGGCGCCCGCGTCGACGAGCAGCCGGAACTGCTCGGGGAACCGCAGGTCGTAGCAGGTGGCCAGACCCACGCACACGCCCTGAACGAGGCCGGTGACGATGCGGTCGCCGGCGCTCATCAGCACCGCCTCGCCCTGGTCGAAGCCGAAGCGGTGGATCTTGCGGTAGGTCGCGCGCAGCTCGCCGTCGGGGGAGAAGAGCAGGGAGGTGTTGTACAGCGCGCCGTCGGCGGCGCACTCGACGATCGACCCGGCGTGCAGCCAGACACCCGCGTCCAGCGCGGCGGCGCTCATGGCCTCGGCGGTGGGACCGTGCAGCGGCTCGGCCTCCGGCCGGAAGAGATCGGCGGCGAAGGCGCCCACGGGCCACAGCTCGGGCAGGACGACAAGGTCCGAGCCGGCCTGCTCGCGGACGAGCGACGCCACCCGTTCCCGCCGGGCGTCCACCGCTTCGCCGCGAGCGACGTCGATCTGGAGCAGGGAAACGCGCACAGTACCACCGCCCATGAGTTCGGCACGTTCTTGCGGGCCTACGATCGTCACACGAAAGCACTCCCGTGGTGTCACTGCGCAGCGTAATTTATGGCGCACACCACGACCGCGCTCCGACCGTCGAGGGGTCCCGTGACCGGCACCGTCCACAGTCAGATCCAGCCGTACATCGACGCCTGGACCCACTCCATAGAAGCGATAGCCGAATTGGTCCGTCCCGTTCCGGCGGGCGCCTGGAACCGGCCGACCGAATGCCCGTACTGGTCCGTGCGCGACGTCGTGTCGCATGTGATCGGCTACGAGTGCGAGATGCTGGGTGATCCCCGGCCGATCCACACGCTCCCCAGCGACCTTCGGCACATGACCACGGAGCACGCCCGTTATGTGGAGGTGCCGGTCGACAAGCGGAGGCACCACACTCCGCCCGAGGTGGTCGGGGAGCTCGACTACACCATCATCCGCCGGTCGCGGCAGCTGCGGAACGAGACCCGGGGTGCGCAGGACGTCGTGCGGGGCCCCATGGGCCGGGAGACGACCCTCGAGGAGCTGCTGCGGTGGCGGGTCTTCGACGTGTGGGTGCACGAGCAGGACCTGCGCCGGGCCCTCGGCGAGCCCGGCAACCTCGACTCGCCGGGCGCGTCCGTCGCCCGTGACCACATCCTCTCCGAGCTGCCGAAGGTGGTCGCCGAGCGTGCGGGCGCTCCCGCGGGCTCGGCCGTGGTCTTCGACGTCCACGGGGAGCTGGAGTTCATGCGGACGGTCCGGGTCGACGCCGACGGGCACGGCTCGATCGACGGCAGTGTCTCGCTCGGCCCGGCGGTCACGCTGACCATGGACTGGGAGACCTTCCTCCGGCTCACCTGCGGCCGCACGCGGGCGCACGCGGTGGCCGACCGCCTGAAGATCGAGGGCGACGAGTCCCTGGCCGACGCCATCCTGGCGAATATCGCCGTCACGCAGTGACGCCGGCGGGAGCGTTCATGTCCCGGCGGGGACGTGGACGCTCTCGACGCGGCTGGCGGCGATGCGCTGCCGCTCCAGCCGAGCGGCCCGGCCGCGCAGCCGCAGGATCTGGACCAGGCCGAGCGCCTGGATGACGAAGACGCTGCTCCAGGCCACCCGGTAGTCGCCGCCGGCGGCGTCCAGTAGGACGCCGATGGCGAGCAGCGTGGCCATCGAGGCGGTGAAGCCGCCGATGTTGACGATGCCGGAGGCGGTGCCGAAGCGCTCGGGCGGGTTCGCCGGCCGGGCGAAGTCGAAGCCGATCATCGACGCCGGGCCGCAGGTGCCCAGCACGACGCAGAGCAGGACGAGCAGCCACAGCGGGGCGTGGTCCGCGGGCCACCCCAGGACCACCGCCCACATCGCCGCCGTCACTGCGACGACGCCCAGGGTGAGCGGCATCCGGGCGCCGTGGTGGCGGCCGATGATCTGCCCGAAGAGCATGCCGAAGACCATGTTGGCGATCACGACCAGGGTCAGCAGGGTGCCCGCGGTCTCGCGGGACAGCCCCTGGGCCTCGACCAGGTACGGCAGCCCCCACAGCAGCAGGAAGACCATCCCGGAGAACTGGGTGGTGAAGTGCGTCCACATACCGAGCCGGGTGCCGGGCTCCCGCCAGGCGGCGGCGATCTGCCGCTTGACGTAGCCGCGCCCGGGGCGCTCGGCGGGCGCCGGTTCGAAGCCCTCGGGGTGGTCCTTCATGAAGGCCAGCACGAGGACGAGGACGAGCGCGCCGCCCAGCGCCGTGCCGACGAAGGTGGGGGTCCACCCCGCGGAGTGCAGCAGCCGCGCCAGCAGCACGGTGCTCAGCAGGTTGCCCGCCACGCCGAAGAGCGCGGCGCCCTGCGCGACCACCGGACCGCGGCGGGCCGGGAACCAGCGCGAGCCCAGGCGCAGCACGCTCACAAAGGTCATGGCGTCGCCGCAGCCCAGCACCGCGCGGGCGGCGAGGGCCGGTCCGTACGCGTGGGAGAGGGCGAAGCCGAGCTGGCCCGCGGTGAACAGTACGATGCCGATGGTCAGCACCTTCTTGGTGCCGAGGCGGTCGACCAGCAGGCCCACGGGTATCTGCATGCCCGCGTAGACCAGCACCTGCAGGATCGAGAAGGTGGACAGCGCCGAGGCGCCGATGTGGAAGCGCTCCGCGGCGTCGATGCCGGCGACGCCGAGGCTGGTGCGGTGCACGACCGCGACGGTGTAGACGAGGGTGCCGATGCTCCACACGGCGACGGCTCTGGCGCCGCCGGGCGGTTCCCCGGTACTGGTGCCGCTCGTGGTCATCACTTCCCTCGGGCCAGGTGGCTCACCCAGCTGACGTGCCGCTCGACCAGGGCGGCCGCGGTGGTGGAGTCTCCCGCACACAACGCCGCGAGGATCTCGGTGTGTTCGGCGACGTTCTTGGCGATGCGCCCCGGATCGGCGTTCATCGTCGCCACGCCCATGCGAAGTTGACGGTCCCTCAACTGGTCGTACAGGTGGGACAGGATGCGGTTGCCCGCGGCGCGGACGATCTCGGCGTGGAAGCTGCGGTCGGCCGCCGCGAAGGCGGCGAGGTCGCCGGTCGCGGCGTGGCCGCGCTGCTCGTCCAGCAGCTCCTCCAGGCGGGTCAGCAGCCGCTCCGGGGCGGGCACCGCCCTCGTCACCGCGTGGCGCTCCACGAGCAGCCGGGTCTCCACGACGTCCGCGATCTCCTGCGCGGAGACCGGCAGCACCAGGGCGCCCTTCTTCGGGTAGAGCTTCAGCAGGCCCTCGGCCTCCAGGCGGAGCAGGGCCTCGCGGACGGGGGTGCGCGAGACGCCCACGGCCTCGGCCAGCTCGCCCTCGCTCAGGAGGGTGCCGCCCTCGTAGCGGCGGTCGAGCACTGCCTGCTTGACGTGCGCATAGACCCGCTCGGCGGCGGGCGGCTGCTTGGAGGCCGGCTCGGGGCTGGCGACGGAGGCGGCGGCCGCGGGGCTTCGAGTCATGATGCGCACATCATAGATACAAGACGTATGCGCCAGGGGATCAGTCCGGCATACGGACTGGTACAGGGCATACGGACTGGTACGTGTCGGCGCTCGGCCCTTGGTGGCCGGGGTGGCCGGGGTGGCCGGGGTGGCCGGGGTGGCCGGGGTGGCGACCTCGGCGCCCGGCGCGCCGCTCACCGCCTCCGCCCTCGGGTCCCTCAGCGCCCCGGGTCCCTCACTGCCTCGAGCCTCTCACCGCCCCGGGCCCGCTTGCGGATCCGTGCCCGCGGAGCCGCCGCCGCGCAGCCGTGCGACGTAGGCGGCGGCCTGGGTGCGCCGCTGCATTCCGAGCTTGGCGAGCAGGGAGGAGACGTAGTTCTTGACCGTCTTCTCCGCCAGGTGCAGCCGGTCGCCGATCTGCCGGTTGGTGAGGCCCTCGCCGATGAGGTCGAGGATCCGCTTCTCCTGGTCGGTCAGGTCCGCGAGGCGGTCCTCCTGGCGTCCCGCGCCGCCGCGCAGCCGCTCCAGCACGCGCGCGGTGGCGACCGGGTCCAGCAGCGACCGCCCTTCGGCGACGTCCCGCACGGCACCCACCAGGTCGCTGGCCCGGATGTCCTTGAGCACATAGCCCGACGCGCCCGCCATGATCGCGTCGAAGAGGGCCTCGTCGTCGGCGTAGGAGGTGAGCATCAGGCATGCGATCCCGGGCTGGGAGGAGCGGATCTCCCGGCACACCTCGACCCCGCTGCCGTCCGGCAGCCGTACGTCCAGCACCGCCACGTCGGGGCGCACCGCCGGGATCCGCGTCAGTGCCTCGGCGGCCGTGCCGGCCTCGCCGACGACCTCGATCCCGTCCTCGGCGGCGAGGAGTTCGTGCACCCCGCGCCGGACGACTTCGTGGTCGTCCAGGAGGAAAACCCTGATACCCGACTTTTCGGTCACAAGTTCAGCGTTGCACACGCGACCCGCGCCGACCTCTTACGAAGAATCGATCCTCGGGATACCGTGCCGTTGTCCCGGTGGCCTGCGAGAACGTCCATTTACTAGGAAATCCAAACAAAACCGCAGGTAGGACACCCTTCGCGCGAAAGTGGAAGGTGTGGGTAACGTTCACTTCGCAGGGCCTCCCGCCGGGTCGACCAACACTCCCGGCTCGGCCGTGCCGCACACACCCCGTGCGCCGCGACGAGTCGGGCAGGAGCCGCACTGGCCGCCGGCGGATCCCGGGGGCCGGACAGACGGAGGAGCAAGCGTGAGCGTGAAAAGCACTGCCGCGAAGCCCCGTACGCCCCGTACGGGCACGCGCGGTGGAGCGAAGCGCCGTGAGGGAGAGCCGGAGCTGGTACAGCTCCTCACCCCCGAGGGCGAGCGCGTCCAACACAGTGAGTACTCCATCGACCTGAGCCCCGACGAGCTGCGCGGTCTGTACCGGGACATGGTGCTGACCCGCCGGTTCGACGCGGAGGCCACGTCCTTGCAGCGGCAGGGCGAGCTGGGTCTGTGGGCGTCGCTGCTGGGCCAGGAGGCCGCACAGATCGGCTCGGGCCGGGCGACCAGGCCGGACGACTACGTCTTCCCCACCTACCGCGAGCACGGCGTCGCCTGGTGCCGCGGAGTGGACCCGGTCAACCTGCTCGGGATGTTCCGCGGGGTGAACCACGGAGGCTGGGACCCCAACGAGAACAACTTCCACCTGTACACGATCGTGATCGGCTCCCAGACGCTGCACGCGACCGGCTACGCCATGGGCGTCGCCAAGGACGGCGCGGACTCCGCCGTCATCGCCTACTTCGGCGACGGCGCCTCCAGCCAGGGCGACGTCGCGGAGGCCTTCACCTTCGCCGCCGTCTACAACGCCCCCGTCGTCTTCTTCTGCCAGAACAACCAGTGGGCGATCTCCGAGCCCACCGAGAAGCAGAGCCGCGTCCCGATCTACCAGCGCGCCGCCGGCTTCGGCTTCCCCGGCGTGCGGGTGGACGGCAACGACGTCCTCGCGGTCCTCGCGGTCACCCGCGCCGCCATGGACCACGCCCGCTCCGGCCAGGGCCCGATGCTCGTCGAGGCCTTCACGTACCGCATGGGCGCCCACACCACGTCCGACGACCCCACCCGCTACCGCCTCGACGAGGAGCGCGAGCAGTGGGAGCACAAGGACCCGATCCTGCGGCTGCGCACCTACCTGGAGAAGGACGGCATCGCCGACGAGGCCTTCTTCGCCGGCGTCGAGGCGGAGAGCGAGGCGCTCGGCAAGCGCGTCCGCGAGGCCGTGCGCGCCATGCCCGACCCCGACCCCATGTCGATCTTCGAGAACATCTACGCCGACGGGCACTCCCTCGTCGACGAGGAGCGCGCCCAGTTCGCCGCGTACCAGGCCTCGTTCGCGGACAGCACGGAGGGTCACTGACCATGGCAACGATGACCATCGCCAAGGCCCTCAACGAGGCGCTGCGCAAGTCCCTCGAGACCGACCCCAAGGTCGTCCTCATGGGTGAGGACATCGGCAAGCTCGGCGGTGTCTTCCGGATCACCGACGGCCTGCACAAGGACTTCGGCGAGCAGCGGGTGATCGACACCCCGCTCGCGGAGTCCGGCATCGTCGGCACCGCGATCGGCCTGGCCCTGCGCGGCTACCGCCCCGTCGTGGAGATCCAGTTCGACGGCTTCGTCTTCCCCGCGTACGACCAGATCGTCACCCAGCTCGCGAAGATGCACGCGCGCGCCCTGGGCAAGATCAAGCTGCCGGTCGTCATCCGCATCCCCTACGGCGGCGGCATCGGCGCCGTCGAGCACCACAGCGAGTCGCCCGAGGCGTACTTCGCGCACACCGCCGGACTCAAGGTCGTCTCCCCGTCGACCCCGCAGGACGCCTACTGGATGCTGCAGCAGGCCATCGACTCCGACGACCCGGTGATCTTCTTCGAGCCCAAGCGCCGCTACTGGGACAAGGGCGAGGTCGACACCGACGGCATCCCCGCCCCGCTGCACAAGGCCCGCACGGTCCTGGAGGGCACCGACCTCACCCTGGCCGCCTACGGCCCGATGGTGAAGGTCTGCCTGGAGGCGGCCGCCGCGGCCGCCGAGGAGGGCCGCAGCCTGGAGGTCGTGGACCTGCGGTCGCTGTCCCCGCTGGACTTCGACGCCGTCCAGGCGTCGGTGGAGAAGACCCGCCGCCTGGTCGTCGTGCACGAGGCGCCGGTGCAGCTCGGCATGGGGTCGGAGATCGCGGCCCGCATCACCGAGCGGTGCTTCTACCACCTCGAGGCCCCCGTGCTGCGGGTCGGCGGCTTCCACGCCCCCTACCCGCCGGCGCGGGTGGAGGAGGAGTACCTGCCCGGCCTGGACCGGGTGCTGGACGCCGTCGACCGCTCGCTGGCGTTCTGAGGAGAGGGTTGTGACGACAGTGGCAGCACCGCAGCGCTTCCGTGAGTTCAAGATGCCGGACGTCGGCGAGGGACTCACCGAGGCCGAGATCCTCAAGTGGTTCGTCAAGCCCGGCGACACCGTCGCCGACGGCCAGGTGGTCTGCGAGGTGGAAACCGCCAAGGCCGCGGTCGAGCTTCCGATCCCCTTCGACGGGGTGGTGCACGAACTGCGCTTCCCCGAGGGCGAGACGGTCGACGTCGGCACGGTGATCATCACCGTCGACACCGGTGAGGGCGGCGCCGGAGCGGCGGCCGAGGCCGCCCCGCAGCCGGCCGCCGCGGAGCCGGAGCAGAAGCGGCAACCCGTGCTGGTCGGCTACGGCGTCGCCGCCTCCTCGACCAAGCGCCGGCCCCGCAAGCAGCCCGCCGTGCCGGCCCAGACCGGCCATCTCCAGGCGATCCAGAACGAGCTGAGCGGGCAGGCCCCGGCACCGGCGGCCCCGGTCGCCCAGCCCCCGGCCGCGCCCGCCCCGGCCGCGTCCGCCGCGTTCGCGCCCGCCGAGGTGCGCCCGCTGGCCAAGCCGCCGGTGCGCAAGCTCGCCAAGGACCTGGGAGTGGACCTGGCCACGGTCACCCCGACCGGGCCGCAGGGCACGATCACCCGCGAGGACGTCCAGAGGGCGGCGGCCCCCGCCGCCGCGCCGGCCGCCCCCGCGCAGTCCACCGCCGCCGGGACGGCAGCGGCGCCCGCCGCCCAGGCCCCCGCCGCGGGCGGGCTGGAGACCCGCGTCCCGATCAAGGGCGTCCGCAAGGCCACGGCCGCGGCCATGGTCGCCAGCGCCTTCACCGCGCCGCACGTGACCGAGTTCGTCACCTTCGACATCACCCGGACCATGCGGCTCGTCCAGGAGCTGAAGACCGATCCGGCCTTCGCCGGGCTCAAGGTCAGCCCGCTGCTGCTGGTCGCCAAGGCCCTGCTGGTCGCGATCCGCCGCAATCCGGAGATCAACGCCGCCTGGGACGAGGCCAACCAGGAGATCGTCCACAAGGGCTACGTCAACCTGGGCATCGCGGCCGCCACCCCGCGCGGCCTGATCGTTCCCAACATCAAGGACGCCCAGGCCAAGACCCTGCCCGAACTGGCCGCCGCGCTCGGTCAGCTGGTCGCGACGGCCCGTGAGGGCAAGACCTCGCCGGCCGACATGCAGGGCGGCACGATCACCATCACCAACGTCGGCGTCTTCGGCGTCGACACCGGCACGCCCATCCTCAACCCCGGGGAGTCCGCGATCCTCGCCTTCGGCGCGGTCAAGGAACTGCCCTGGGTCCACAAGGGCAAGGTCAAGCCCCGCCAGGTCACCACGCTCGCGCTCTCCTTCGACCACCGCCTGGTCGACGGCGAGCTCGGCTCCAAGTTCCTCGCCGACGTCGCGGCGGTCCTGGAGTACCCCAAGCGTCTGATCACCTGGGCCTGATCCCCCGGACAGACGACGCGCAGGGCCCGGACATGTGTACGTCCGGGCCCTTCCCGCGCGTGTCGCCCCCACCCCGGCGGCGATATGTGACGTCATACCGCCATGGCGGTATCCGTTTCCGTGGTCCTGCTCCTGATCGTGATCACGCTCATCCTGCTCCGGGCGAAGTCGCTGAAGCCCTCCCACGCGATCCTGTGCGTCCTCCTCGGCTTCTGCCTCGCCAGCTCCAGCCTGGCCCCCACGATCCACTCCGGCCTGGTCGCCACCACGGACGCGGTGAGCGAGTTGAGCCCCTGAGCGCCGCGTTCCGCTGGTGTGCGGTGGCGCGGCCCAGCGCCTCACGGCAACGTTCGCCTCACGGCCGTTCGCCGGGTCGTCGTTTTGTGCCCCTGTGGCGCCCGGCGCGGCGCAGCCGGGCACGGCAGCTACGCGAGATCCGGGGGGCGCCCCTCGGTCACGGGTGCGGTTTCTCGCCCCGCGCCAGCATCGCCACGTACTTCTCGATCCGGCGCGCCCGGGTCTCGGCCTTCTTGGCGTCCTGGATCCGGTAAAGGATCGCGTAGCGGTTCTGCCCGTCCAGTGTCTCGAAGAACGCCGCCGCGGCCGGGTCGGCGGTCAGGGCCGCCGTGAGGTCGTCCGGCACTGTGGCGGTCCTCGCGCCGTCGTAGGCCGCCTCCCAGCGGCCGTCCGCCTTCGCGCGGTCGATCTCGGCCTGCCCCGCCGGATGCATCCGGCCCTGCTCGATCAGGGCGGCCGCCTTGTCGCGGTTGATTTTGGACCACTTGCTGCGGGGCCTGCGTGGAGTGAAGCGCTGAAGCCACCACTGGTCGTCGAACGCGGCCTTCCGGCCGTCGATCCAGCCGTAGCAGAGCGCCTCGTCGAGCGCCTGGGCGTAGTCCAGCGCGACGACTCCGGGGCCCTTCTTGCGCAGCTTGAGCCAGATCCCGGACGAGAGGGCGTGGTTCACGTCGAGCCATGCCCGGAACGCCTCGGCGGATGCGAACGCGATGGTCTCCTCATGGTCGGTCACCCCGTCAGCGAACCACACCGGACCGACAGCCATGAGGTGTTCGGGCGAGGCCCGCATGCGGGATGCCCGTGGACCGTCGGCCCGCTCCGTGCGCGGCTTCGCTCACCGGCCTCCGCTGAGGGCGCGCACTATCGCTGCCGCCGAGCCGGTGGTCGACCACACGTTCATCGACGTCGAGCCCGAGAAAGCACTGCGCCGGCTCTCCCGTGCGAGCGGCGCGTGAACCTGGCCAGGCGGGTCCGCACGGTCAACCAGCCGGCAGTGCAGGTGCGGCGCGTCATGATCGCCGACGAGCGCAGAGCCCGTTCCCGTCTCACTCGTACCGCTTGACGCACCATGAGGCCGGGTCGGGTGACGGTACACGCCGTGGCGAAGCTCGCCGGCATGTTTCCACGACTCGTCGGTGGTCAGGGTGTAGCACGCAGCCCGTCGACGATCACGTTGAGCATCCGTTCCGGCCGGTCCGGGGATGTCGGGAGTTGCTCGTTGATGAGCACGATCCCGTGGACGACGAGGAGCAAATCCCCGAGGTCGACGCCGTTCCGTGCGCTCGCGGTGGCTTGGGCCCGAGCCAGGAGTTGTTCACCGGCCGCCTTCATCTCGTTGCAGCTCGTGTTGACCGCTGTCCCGTCCTGCAGTTTGGCGGTCATGACGCTCGCGGCCAGGCCGCGGCCCGTGGCCCCGCTCTCCAGGTGCAGGCGCAGCCACTGGACGAACCCCTGGAACGGGTCAGGGCTGTCCAGCAACTCCAACGCTTGATCGCGAAGGGTGTCGGCAATGCGGAGGAAGACGGCTTCCAGTAGGTCCTGCCTGGTGGGGAAGTGGCGGTACAGGGTGGCGATACTGACCTCCGCCCGCCGGGCGATGTCTTCCAGCGCCGCGGCTGCCCCGCGCTCCTCGAAGACCAGCGCGGCGGCCTCGAGGAGCCTGTCGTAGTTGCGCTGCGCATCGGCACGCATGCGTCGCACGCGCGGAGCGGCCGGATGTGTGACCTGGGGCATGGACCCGGCTCCCTGTGGAATCGACATGGCTGCCCCTTAAATGTAGGGCCCCTACGGCTCTTGGTAGCGTAGGGGTCCTACGCTACCCTTCCGGAGGGGCCCTATGGTTAGCGCTCCGGAGCGCCAACCGCCTGGCGCGTGTCCCAGTACGCGAGCAACCTCAGGAGAAGACCATGGACACCTCGCTTCACGGCCGCCAGGCGCTGGTGACCGGCGCGGGCTCCGGCATCGGCCGTGGATGCGCCCTGGCTCTCGCGGCCAAGGGCGCGACGGTGATCGCGACCGACATCGATCTCGCCACTGCGGAGGAGACGTGCGAGCAGATCCGCGCGGCGGGGGGAGTCTCGGACGCACTTCCGCTGGACGTAGCCGAGGACTCCGCGTGGGAGTCGGTTCTGGCGACCGTACGGGAGCGTCACGGTGCCGTCACCGTGCTGGTCAACAACGCGGCTCTCAAAGCGTCGGTAGCCGGCGACCGCGGCCTGCTCGACAGCTCCCTCGAGGTGTGGGACCGGGTGCTCGCCACCAATCTCCGCGGCCCCATGCTTGGGGCGCGGCGCGTACTTCCGGACATGCTGGCCGCGGGAACCGGTTCGATCACCATGATGACCTCGACGGCGGCGCTGTACGGCATCAGCGACTTCGCGACCGCCTACTCCTCGGCGAAAGCGGGCATGATCGGCCTCACCCGCACCATCGCGGCGACCTACGGCGTGCGGGGAGTGCGCTGCAACGCGGTCGCTCCGGGAGTCATCATGGTCGGCGACGACTCTGCGAGCCAGGAGGCTTTCCAGAGGGCAACCGGCGGGCTGGTCGAGCGCACCGGAGTGCCGGCGGACATCGCGGAAACTGTCGCGTTCCTCTCCAGTGACGCCGGCTCCTACATCAACGGCCAGGTCCTGGTGGTCGACGGCGGCATCACCGCCCACATGCCCGGCCTTTCCCGCAGTCAGGATTCCTGACCGACGCGCCGGACACCGCGCAGCCGACGTCAGCATGCCGGGGCCGCAGACGCCTACCCCGGTCATCCAACGAATCCATACGAAGGAACCCAGCATGGAAATCATCGACGGTCAGCTCCACGCCAACCAGATAGGCCCCCACTGGCAGGAGGTCGACCTCGAAACCACACTCAACGCGACGATTGTGGCCATGGACGCTGTGGGCGTGCACGGCGCCGTGATCGACGAGTTCACCGGCCTCGACGACCAGTTCCACATGCTTCCCGGCGGCTACCATGCCAACGGGGCGTGGCGTCCCGAGCGCCCCTTCTCGGAACTGGCGGCCGCCAGGTATCCGGATCGGTTCGTGTGGCTGAGCCGGGTGGACTACAAGGACCCCGAACTCGAGGACGTGGTTGCCGGTCTGCGCCAGAAGCCGGGGTGCGTCGGCATCCGGGTCCATGCGGGATTCGACGGCAACACCTGGCGCGACCCGGAGTTCGAGCAGGGCGGCTACAGCAGGCTGTTCGCAGCATGTGAGGCCGAGCAAGTGCCGGTGTTCATCATGGTCACCCCTCGGGCGGAGACCCTTGAGCCGTACCTGCAGCGATTCCCGGGGTTGAAGTTTGTCATCGATCACATAGGCATCGCTTGGCCGACGGCCGAGACGGCGCCGACCGAGCGTTACAGCCGACTGGACAAGATCCGGTCTCTGGCCGAGTACGGCAACCTCCACGTGAAGTGGGCGCACATCGAGCGCCTCGCGGGAGAGCCCTACCCCTACCCCGACCTCATTCCACACTTCCGCAAGGTCGTCGACGCCTACGGTGCCGAGCGGATCTTGTGGGCCAGCGACCACACTCAGGCCGTCAAGCCCGGGCTGTCCCCGCATCCGGCACCCTATTCACACAGCCTGCACTACCTGCTGGACTCGAACGAGTTCTCCGCCGCCGAGAAGGAATGGATGCTCGGCCGCACCATCCGCAGCGTCCTGGACTGGAAGTCCTGAGAGGTCGTTGAGTTCGATCTGCCCTGGTTGGTGATCGCTCGACCGGCGCAGACGCGATCGACCGCTACAAACGGCTCGCCGGGCGACCTCGTACGCGGATGGAGGGGCTGCGTGCGGACCGACTGCGGATGCCGACCCGTCCTGTGGACATCCCTCCGCTCCTGGACGCCGGCCTGCTACGTGAGACTCGGGTAACCGACGACGCGGCCGGTGTCGGCGACCGGAAGACGTGAACGTCTTGGCCTCGCGATCGATCGAATGGAAGTCCGGCGAGGCAGGGTGGGCGTGAGGTTCAACGGTGACGAGCGCTGCCGGATCGTCTGGGCGACCGGCGCCCCGGCGGCGGAGGGCCCGGCGCCGGCCGAGCCGTCATCGGGCTCAGCCTGACCGGTGAATCCGGGGCTCTTGGCCCGTACGAGGGTCATCCGTAGGGGTAGGGCTGACCAGTACCAGGCCCGCGCAGCGCCCGCTCGCTCAAGGTCCGAGCCGGTCCGCAGGTACCCGAGCAGCGCGGATCGGACGCGGCCGCGTCCGAACGCGTTCAGAGCCGGCTCGATGAAACCACGGTTGAGACTCGGGTTGGGATCGTGGACCGCTGCCTTGACGAGTGCGTCGAACGCTGCCTCGGACAGGCCCATGCCTTGGCGGCACGCCTCACGCAGCGCCGCCCGAGCGCGGTGCTCCCAGGTCAGGGGTCCACCCGGCTGAGGCTCTGGAACGACGTCGAGCCCGAGGATCCGGACGACCTCCACAAGACGCGTGGCGAATGGCTCCCACGTGTCCTCGGTGGCGTCCGGCAGCGCCATGAAGCTCTGTTCCGTCCGCTCCGTCTCACCGGCAGTCGTCTCGTTCCCGTCCGCAGCCATTCGTCGCTCCCCCCGCCGTACACGTGCGATCCGACGTTCATACCAGGATGGCAAGCTTGAGGGATGAACGATGCCGCCCCGGCGCCCACCCCCGCGCCCGCACCCCGCAAGCGTGTCCGTGTCCGCGCCCCCGAGCTGGTCGGCAGGGGCGGATGGATCAACACCGGAGGCAAGGCCCTCACCCTGGCCGACCTGCGAGGGAAAGTCACAATTGTTGATTTTTGGACTTTCTGCTGCGTCAACTGCCTGCACGTCCTCGACGAGCTGCGCGAGCTGGAGGAGAAGCACCGCGACACCGTGGTGATCGTCGGGGTGCACTCGCCGAAGTTCGTGCACGAGGCGGAGCACCGGTCGGTCGTGGACGCCGTGGAGCGGTACGGGGTGCACCACCCGGTGCTCGACGACCCCGAGCTCACGACCTGGAAGCAGTACGCCGTGCGGGCGTGGCCCACGCTGACCGTGATCGACCCGGAGGGGTACGTCGTCGCCCAGCACTCCGGCGAGGGGCACGCACACGCGCTGGAGGCGCTGGTCACCGAGCTGGAGGCGGAGCACGAGGCCAAGGGGACGCTGCGCCGCGGGGACGGGCCGTATGTGCCGCCGGAGCCGGTCGCCACCGACCTGCGGTTCCCGGGCAAGCCCCTGCTGCTCCCCTCGGGGAACCTGCTGGTGTCGGACTCGACCCGGCACCAGCTGGTGGAGATGGCGCCGGACGGCGAGAGCGTCGTGCGGCGGATCGGCGGCCCGGAGGACTTCAACGAGCCGCAGGGGCTGGCGCTCCTGCCGGACGGCACGGTGGTCGTCGCCGACACCGTGAACCACCGCCTGCGGGTGTTCGATCCGGTGAGCGGGGCTTTGGAGACGGTGGCCGGCACCGGGAAGCAGTGGTGGCAGGGCTCGGCGACCTCGGGCCCGGCGCTGGGCACCGACCTGTCCTCGCCCTGGGACGTGGCGTGGTGGGACGGCAGGGTGTGGATCGCCATGGCGGGCGTCCACCAGCTGTGGACGTACGACCCGTCGGACGGATCGGTCGCCGTGGCCGCCGGGACGACCAACGAGGGGCTGGTCGACGGCCCGGCGGAGCAGGCGTGGTTCGCGCAGCCGTCGGGGCTCGCGGCGGCCGGTGAGCGGCTGTGGGTCGCGGACTCCGAGACCAGCGCGCTGCGCTGGGTGGAGCGGGCCGCGGACGGCGCGGGGTACGTGGTGCGCACGGCCGTCGGCACGGGGCTGTTCGACTTCGGTCACCGTGACGGTGCCGCGGAGCAGGCGCTGCTGCAGCATCCGCTGGGGGTGACCGCCCTGCCGGACGGGTCGGTCGCGGTCAGCGACACCTACAACCACGCGCTGCGCCGCTTCGACCCGGCGACCGCTGAGGTCAGCACGCTCGCCACGGACCTGCGGGAGCCGTCGGGCGCGGTGCTGGACGGCGCGGAGATCGTGGTGGTGGAGTCCGCCCGCCACCGGCTGACGCGACTGCGCCTGCCGGAGGAGGCCGTGCGGGTCGAGGGCGCCGCGCACCGTACACGGCGGCCCACGACGGATGTGGCGCCCGGGCCGTTCCGGCTCGATGTGGTGTTCTCCGCCCCGGTCGGCCAGAAGCTCGACGAGCGCTACGGGCCCTCGACGCGGCTGCTGGTCAGCGCGACGCCGCCGGAGCTGCTGAGCGAAGGGGCCGGCAAGGGTACGGACCTCTTCCGTGACGTCGTCCTGAACGGCGACGTCGGCGAGGGGGTGCTGCACGTGTCGGCGATGGCCGCGTCGTGCGACGACGACCCGGGCAACGAGTTCCCCGCCTGCCATGTGCACCAGCAGGACTGGGGTGTCCCCGTCCGCCTGACGGCCGACGGGGACACCCGCCTCGCCCTGGTGCTCGCCGGGATGGACGGCTGACCCGCCGGGATGGACGTCTGACGCCCCCGCACGTGCGTCACACGTGCGGGTAGTTGCGGGCGCGTTCGTCCATCACCGGCATCGGCTCCACGACCCGGCGCTTCTTGAAGATGCTGATGTACGCGGCCAGGCCGATGGCGCCGACCGCCATCATGATCAGGCCGACCAGGTCCAGATTGACCCCGGCCATGTGCCAGTCGGTCGCGAAGGTGAGGATGGCCCCCACCGCGATCAGGCCGATGCAACCGCCGATTCCCATGATGTCCGCCTCCGAACGTGGTTGTCTCCACGGACTCGTAGGACCCGTGTACCCGGGGGCGGGCGTCTCATGGCCGTCGGATGCCGGTGAAGTCCGCTGCTTGGCGGCGGACTTCACCGGTGGGGGCGCGAAGGTCAGCCCTCCAGGAACGCCTTCAGGGCGCTGGCCAGCAGGAACGGGTCGTCGGCGCCGCACAGTTCGCGCGCGGAGTGCATCGAGAGGATCGGCACGCCGATGTCCACGGTCGTGATGCCGTGCCGGGCGGCGGTGATGGGGCCGATGGTGGTGCCGCAGGGCATGGCGTTGTTGGAGACGAAGGACTGCCAGGGCACGCCGGCCCGTTCGCAGGCGGCGGCGAAGACGCCGCGGCCGGCGCCGTCGGTGGAGTAGCGCTGGCTGACGTTGACCTTGAGGATCGGGCCGCCGTTGGGCACCGGGCGGTGCGTCGGGTCGTGCTTCTCCGCGAAGTTGGGGTGGACGGCGTGTCCGGTGTCGGCGGAGACGCAGACGGTGCCGGCGAAGGCGCGGGCGCGGTCCTCGTAGCCGCCGCCGCGCGCGAAGACGGAGCGCTCCAGGACGTTGCCGAGCAGCGGTCCGGCGGCGCCGGTGTCGGACTCGCTTCCGGTCTCCTCGTGGTCGAAGGCGGCCAGGACGGGGATGCAGGGCAGGTCGGCGCCGGCGACGGCGGCCAGGGCGGCGGTGCCGGCGTGCACGGAGAGCAGGTTGTCGAGCCGGCCGGCGGCCAGGAACTCTTGGTCGCGGCCGAGGTAGGCGGGCAGCTGGACGTCGTGCGTCATCAGGTCCCAGCCGACGACGTCGGCGGCGGCCACGCCGCTCTCCTGCGCGAGGAACGCGATCAGGGCGCCCTCCTCGACCTCGCCGAGGCCCCAGACGGGCTGCATGTGGCGCTGCTTGTCGAGCTTGAGGCCGTTTTCGTTGACGCCGCGGTCGAGGTGGACGGCGAGCTGCGGCACCCGCAGCAGCGGCCGGTCGACGTGGACCAGCGTCGTGCTGCCGTCGCGCAGCACCAGCCGGCCGGAGAGTCCCAGGTCGCGGTCGAGCCAGGTGTTGAGGAGGGCGCCGCCGTAGATCTCCACGGCGATCTGGCGCCACCCGAAGGCGCCGGAGTCGGGACGCGGCTTGACGCGCAGGTTGGTGGAGTCGGTGTGCGCGCCGACGACCCGGAACGGGGTGGCGGGTCCGGCTCCCTCGGGCACGTACCAGGCGATGATCGCGCCACCCCGCAGCACGTACCTGCCGCCCGCCTCGGCGCCCCACTCGTCGGTCTCGGCGACCTGCCGGAATCCGGCCTTCTCCAGGCGCTCGGCGGCGCTCGCCACCGCGTGGTACTGCGACGGGCTGGAGGCGAGGAAGGCTGCGAGGTCGTCGGTGTGGCCGCGGTCGAAGTGGGGCTGAGGGTTCATGCTTCAAGCATAGGGACGCGCGACGGCCCGCTCCTCGCGGGAGGAGCGGGCCGTCGTCGCCTCGGGCGGACCTGGTCAGGACCGGTCAAGGCCAGGTTGCGACCTGGTCAGGGTGCGGTCAGAACGCCTCTTCGGGAAGGTCCATGATGTCGAGGGCGACGCCGTCGGCGATGGAGCGCGCGACGGAGACCTGGGGCAGTATCTCGGCGGCGAAGTGCTTCGCGGCGGCGATCTTGCCGGTGTAGAAGGCGGTGTCCTTGGCGCCGGCGCCGGCGGCCAGCTTCGCGGCGGCGACGGCGGCGCCCTTGAGCAGCAGGTAGCCGACGACGACGTCACCGGAGGCGAGCAGCAGCCGCGTGGTGTTCAGGCCCACCTTGTAGATGTTCCTGACGTCCTGCTCGGTGGCGGCCAGGTCGGTCAGCATCCTGCCGACGATGGCCTCGAGGTCCACGGCGGCCTTGGCGAGCTGCTCGCGCGCCCCGGAGAGCTCCTCGCCGCCGGTGGCCTCGGCGAGGAAGGCCCTGATCTCCTCGGAGAGGGCGGTGAGCGCGGCGCCCTGGTTGCGGACGATCTTCCGGAAGAAGTAGTCCTGGCCCTGGATCGCGGTGGTGCCCTCGTAGAGGGTGTCGATCTTGGCGTCGCGGATGTACTGCTCGATGGGGTACTCCTGCAGGAAGCCGGAGCCGCCGAGGATCTGCAGGGACTGGGCGAGCTGCTCGTAGCCCTTCTCGGAGCCGTAGCCCTTGACGATCGGCAGAAGCAGGTCGTTGAGCGCCTGCAGGCGCGCGGTGTCCTCGCCGGCCGCCTCGGCGGCGGCGATCGCGTCCTGGACGGAGGCGGTGTAGAGGACCAGGGCGCGCATGCCCTCGGCGTAGGCCTTCTGCGTCAGCAGGGAGCGGCGCACGTCGGGGTGGTGGGTGATGGTGACCTTGGGCGCCGACTTGTCCGTGAACTGCGCGAGGTCCGGCCCCTGCACGCGCTCCTTGGCGTACTCCAGCGCGTTGAGGTAGCCGGTGGAGAGGGTGGAGATCGCCTTCGTGCCGACCATCATGCGGGCGAACTCGATGATCCGGAACATCTGGCGGATGCCGTCGTGCTTGTCGCCGACGAGCCAGCCCTTGGCGGGGTGCCGGTCGCCGAAGGTCATCTCGCAGGTGTTGGAGGCCTTCAGGCCCATCTTGTGCTCGACGTTGGTGGCGTAGACGCCGTTGCGCTCGCCCAGCTCGCCGGTCTCGAAGTCGAAGAGGTACTTGGGGACGAGGAAGAGCGACAGGCCCTTGGTGCCGGGGCCGGCGCCCTCGGGGCGGGCGAGGACGTAGTGGAGGATGTTCTCCTCCAGGTCGTGCTCGCCGGAGGTGATGAAGCGCTTCACGCCCTCGATGTGCCATGAGCCGTCCTCCTGCTCGACGGCCCTGGTGCGGCCGGCGCCCACGTCCGAGCCGGCGTCCGGCTCGGTGAGGACCATGGTGGAGCCCCAGGTCTTCTCGACCGCGATCTCGGCGATCTTCTTCTGGACCTCGTTGCCCTCCTCGAAGAGGATGCGGGCGAAGGCCGGGCCGGAGGAGTACATCCACAGGGCGGGGTTGGCGCCGAGGACCAGCTCCGCGTACGACCAGATCAGGGACGGCGGGGCGGTGGTGCCGCCGATGCCCTCGGGCAGGCCGAGGCGCCAGTACTCGGAGGCCATGTAGGCCTTGTAGCTCTCCTTGAAGGAGTCGGGCACCGGGGCGGTGCCGGTCACCGGGTCGAAGACCGGCGGGTTGCGGTCGGCGTCGGCGAAGGAGGCGGCGAGCTCGTTCTCCGCCAGGCGCGCGATCTCGCCCAGGATGGCCTTGGCGGTCTCGGCGTCCATCTCGGCGAACGGGCCGGTCCCGTACAGCTTGTCGCGTCCGAGGACCTCGAAGAGGTTGAACTCGATGTCGCGAAGGTTTGACTTGTAGTGGCCCATGGCGACGGCTCCGTCGGGATCGGTCGGACGGCGGGAGGGTGCGCGGTCCTCGCAGCTTTATCACTTACCAGTCGGTAATGATGCTACCCACGGGTAATAAAAACAACCCCTATAGGGCCGGATCCGGCCGGGAACCGCCGCTTTTCGGAGGAGAATTCGGTTCCTTGTGGCGCAGTTCGTCCAGGGCCCCGAGGGCGGCGGCCGTGATCGGGACCGCCAGCAGCATCCCGAGGATGCCGGCCAGGCTGGCCCCCGCCGTGATCGCCAGCAGCACGACGGCCGGGTGCATGTGCACGGTGCGGCTCTGCACCATGGGCTGCAGGATGTGCCCCTCCACCACCTGGACGGCCAGCACCACGCCCAGGGCCCACAGGCCGATCACCCATCCCCGGTCGGCGAGCGCGACGAGCACCGACACCGCGCCGGAGATGAACGCACCCAGGTACGGGATGTAGGCGCCGATGAACACCAGGGCGGCCAGCCCCACGGCGCCCGGCACCCGCAGGATCAGCAGGCCGATGCCGATCAGGGTGGCGTCGATCAGCGCGATCACGGTCGTGCCCCGCATGAAGCCCTGCACGGCGGCGAAGGCGCGGTGCGCGATCCGCTCCAGCAGGGGTCCGCTGCCGTTCGGCGCCGCGTCGCGCAGAAGGGCGGGGAAGCGGGCGCCGTCGCGCAGGAAGAAGAAGGTGAGCAGGAGTGCCAGCACCGCGGTGGCGATGGCCTGGCCGACGATGCTCAGTCCTGACCACACCCCGGAGGCCGCGCGGGCGCCGTACTTGGTGGCGAAGGACTTGAGGCTGTCGATGGTCTCGTTCAGCGAGGTCCCGGGCGCGCCCAGGCGGGGCAGCACCTTCTGGGCCGCCTCCTTGAGCGACGCCACGATCTGGTCGCCGGTCTGCAGCAGGCTCTGCACGAGGATGAAGCCCGCGCCCGCCACGAAGACGAGCAGCGCCGCGCAGGTCAGCGCCGCGGCCAGCGACCGCTGCACCCGCACGGCCCGCAGCCGCCGGTGGAGCGGGCCGAGCAGGGCGCTGCCCAGCAGGGCCAGCAGGACGGGCGTGACCACCGCCGCGAAGGTGACGAGCAGCCACAGCGCGAGAGCGCCCACCGCGGCCACCAGCAGCACGACGGCGCACCACGCGGCCGTGCGCCGCGCGGAAGCCGGCAGGAGGGGCGCGTCCACCTGCCCAGAGGACCACGCCGGCTCCGCTGTCCGCATGCCGGAAAAGGCGAACGGGTGGCCCCGCGCGGTCGGATACGATATTGACGGTCCGTACAGGCCACCCTCACCCACAGTAGCGACCTGGGAGCAGCCGGCAATGGCTCGACACCTCATCACCAGCGCCCTTCCGTACATCAACGGGATCAAGCACCTGGGCAACATGGTGGGGTCCATGCTCCCGGCCGACGTCTACTCCCGTTATCTGCGCCAGCGCGGCCACGAGGTCCTCTACATCTGCGCCACCGACGAGCACGGCACACCGGCCGAGCTCGCCGCGCAGGAGGCCGGGCTGCCGGTCGACGAGTTCTGCGCCCAGCAGCACGACGCCCAGAAGGCGGTCTACGACGGCTTCGCGCTCTCGTTCGACTACTTCGGCCGCAGCTCCTCGCCGCAGAACGTGGAGATCACCCAGGCCATCGCGCGCGAGCTGAAGCAGAACGGCTTCATCGAGGAGCGCGCCATCCGCCAGGTCTACTCCCTGGACGACGAGCGCTTCCTGCCCGACCGCTACATCGTGGGAACCTGCCCGCACTGCGGCTACGACAAGGCCCGCGGCGACCAGTGCGAGAACTGCACCCGCGTCCTGGACCCGACCGACCTCATCGACGCCCGCTCCGCGATCAGCGGCAGCAGCCGGCTCGAGGTCCGTGAGACCAAGCACCTCTTCCTGCTCCAGTCCAAGCTCTCCCACGAGGTCGAGGCCTGGGTCGACGAGCACGGCAAGGACTGGCCGACGCTCGCCTCCTCCATCGCCCGCAAGTGGCTGACCGAGGGCCTGCAGGACCGCGCCATCACCCGCGACCTGGACTGGGGCGTGCCGGTGCCGGCCGACACCTGGCCGGACCTGGCGGCCGAGGGCAAGGTCTTCTACGTCTGGTTCGACGCGCCGATCGAGTACATCGGCGCCACCAAGGAGTGGTCGGACGCCGCGCCCGAGGGCGAGAGCCGCGACTGGCGCTCCTGGTGGTACGACGTGGACACCGACGTCCGCTACACCGAGTTCATGGCCAAGGACAACGTCCCCTTCCACACCGTGATGTTCCCGGCCACCCTGCTGGGCACCCGCGACAAGTGGAAGAAGGTCGACTACGTCAAGGCCTTCAACTGGCTGACCTACTACGGCGGGAAGTTCTCCACCTCGCAGCGCCGCGGCATCTTCACCGACGCCGCCCTCGAGATCCTGCCCGCCGACTACTGGCGCTACTTCCTGATCGCGAACGCGCCCGAGTCCGACGACACCTCCTTCACGTGGGAGCACTTCGCGGCCTCCGTCAACAAGGACCTCGCCGACACCCTCGGCAACTTCGTCAACCGCGTGCTGTCCTTCTCCCGCAAGCGCTTCGGCGACGAGGTGCCGGCGGGCAGGGAGGCCGGGGAGGCCGAGCGGCGCCTCGGCGAGCAGATGGCCGAGCTCCTCGCCGAGTACGAGCGCCACATGGAGGACCTGCAGTTCCGCAAGGCCGCGCAGGCGCTGCGCGCCCTGTGGAGCGCCGGCAACTCCTATCTGGAGGAGAAGGCGCCCTGGCTGGAGATCAAGACGGACGCCGACGGCGCCGCCCTGACCCTGCGCACCGCCATGAACCTGATCCACCTCTACGCGGTGATCTCCGAGCCCTTCATCCCGGCCACGGCCGCCGCGATGCGCGGTGCCTTCGCCCTGGCGGACGACACGGCGCGCTGGGTCGGCCCTGAGGAGGCCCGCGCCCTGGCCGCCGTCCCGGCCGGGACCGCGTTCACCGTGCCGCCGGTGCTCTTCGCGAAGATCACCGAGGAGGACCTGGACTCCTACCGGGAGCGTTTCGGCGGAGAGCCGGAGGCCGCCTGATGCCGGGCCCGGCCACGGCCAGGGAAAGGTCCCCGCTGCTGCTGATCCTCGCGGTGGGCCTGACCCTGGTGCTGGTGGTGGCCGGGGTGATCCTCGCGGTCTCGCTGACCGGCTCGGGCGACCGCCGCTCCGGCGCCGCCCCGGGACCGGACGGCGCGTGCCGCGGCAGCAACGTCACGCTGGAGAGGGCCGCCGCGCGCTTCGGGCTGCGGCTGCCCGTCGACCCGCAGGACGTCCACTACCTCGCGCAGGGCGGTGGCCTCTCCGGTGAGCACGACCTCGAACTGCGCTTCCGCACCTCGGCCGACGGCCTGAAGCGCTTCCTGGCCGCCTCGGGCTTCGGCGCGCTGGGCTCGGACGTCCGGGCCCTCAGGGTGGGCGAGCCACCGGCCGACCCCTGCCGCCGTGCCGCCGGAGGCCTGGCGCATGCCCGTTACGCCGGCGACCACGTGCCCGCTGCCGCGGGCCACGGCGCCTACAGCCGCGGGGTCGCCGTGGACGACAGCGACCCGGCCCGCCCGGTGGTCGCCGTCGTCGCCCTGGACGGCTGAGCCGGGCGGACCCGTCGTCCCGCCGCCGCCTGCATGCACATGTGCATGCAGGCGTGCGACACTGTCCGTATGGTTGCTCTCCAGATCCGTGACGTGCCCGAGGAACTTCGCGACCGCCTTGCGGCCATAGCCGAGGAACGCGGCCAGTCGCTTCAGGCATACCTGCTCGACCTCGTGCGCGACGAGGTGCGGCGCAGGGACAATCTGGCCGTCCTCGAGCGGTTCTCGCGGTCCGCGTACGGCTCCCGGCTCGCCGCAGGCGACGTCATGGACGTGTTGCGTACGGCGAGGGCCGAGCGGGACGCGCAACTCGGCGTGCCGGGAGACGAAGAGTGATCGTCGTCGATGCCTCGGTCTTCGCCTTTTCGCTCCTGGACGAGGGAACGACCGGTGAGCGTTGCCGAAGCGCCCTGGCTGAGGACGACCGGTGGATCGCGCCACAGCACTGGACGATCGAAGTGATGTCCGTGATCCGGGGCAATGCACTCGGGGGAAAGATCACGGCAGCTCATGCAGCGGACGCGGTGGAGGCGCTCCGCGAGCTCGACCCCGTCGTCCCGATGACCCGCGTCCTGCTGCCCCGTATCTGGGAACTACGAGGCAATCTCACCGTTTACGACGCGGCGTACGTGGCTGCCGCGGAGGCGTACGGCTGTCCGCTCCTCACGACCGACGGACGCATCGCCCGCGCCTCCGGCATTCGCTGCGCGGTCGAGGTCGTCGGCTGACGGGGACCGGACGGCGCGCGCACACGCCTCGGGTAGACGCCGATGGCCCGGAGCCGTACGGTTCCGGGCCATCGGCGTGCTCGTCCCCTGGGGTCAGGCCTTCTTCTCCGGAGGCAGCCGCAGCGCGAGGTGCAGCTCCTTCAGACGGGCCTCGTCGACCGTGCTCGGGGCGCCCATGAGCAGGTCCTGGGCGTTCTGGTTGAGCGGGAAGGCGATCGTCTCGCGGATGTTGGGCTCGTCCGCCAGCAGCATCACCATGCGGTCGACACCCGGGGCGATGCCACCGTGCGGCGGGGCGCCGAAGTGGAAGGCGCGGAGCATGCCGCCGAACTCCTGCTCGACGGTGTCGCGGTCGTAGCCGGCGATCTCGAAGGCCTTGTACATGATCGCGGGCTCGTGGTTCCGGATGGCGCCGGAGGAGAGCTCCACACCGTTGCAGACGATGTCGTACTGCCAGGCCAGGATGTCCAGCGGGTCCTTGGTCTCCAGCGCCTCCAGGCCGCCCTGCGGCATGGAGAAGGGGTTGTGGGAGAACTCGATCTGCCCGGTGTCCTCGTTCTTCTCGAACATCGGGAAGTCGACGATCCAGCAGAAGCGGAAGACGTCCTCGTCGAAGTGGCCGGCCCGCTTCGCGGCCTCGACCCGGACGGCGCCCATGATCTTGGAGACCTCGTCGAACTCACCCGCGCCGAAGAAGATCGCGTGGCCCGGCTTGGCGTCGACGGCGGCGAGCAGCGCCTTGACGTCGTCCTCGGTGAGGAACTTGGCGATCGGGCCGCTGAGGGTGAGGTCGTCGCCGACCCGGACCCAGGCCAGGCCCTTGGCGCCCTGCTCGACGGCGTAGTCGCCCAGGTTGTCGAAGAACTTGCGCGGCTGCGCGGCGGTGTCCGGCACCGGCAGGGCGCGGACGTGCTTGCCGGCGAAGGCCTTGAAGCCGGAGTCGGCGAAGATCGACGAGACGTCCACCAGCTCCAGTCGGGCGCGCAGGTCGGGCTTGTCGTTGCCGTACTTGACCATCGACTCGCGGAACGGGATCCGCGGGAACGGAGAGGTCACGTGGCGGCCGCCGCCGAACTCCTCGAAGAGGTCGGTCATGACCTTCTCGATGACGCCGAAGACGTCCTCCTGCTCGACGAAGCTCATCTCGACGTCGAGCTGGTAGAACTCGCCGGGCGAGCGGTCGGCGCGGCTGTCCTCGTCGCGGAAGCAGGGCGCGATCTGGAAGTAGCGGTCGAAGCCCGCGATCATCAGCAGCTGCTTGAACTGCTGCGGGGCCTGCGGGAGCGCGTAGAACTGGCCGGGGTGCACGCGGGAGGGCACCAGGAAGTCGCGCGCGCCCTCGGGCGAGGTCGCGGACAGGATCGGGGTGGCGAGCTCGTTGAAGCCGAGCGCCGTCATCTCGCGGCGCAGGAAGCTGATGACCTGGGTGCGCAGCATGATGTTGCGGTGCATGCGGGCACGGCGCAGGTCGAGGAAGCGGTTGGTGAGCCGCATCTCCTCGTTCGCGTTGTCCTCCGGGAAGACCGGGAACGGCAGCGGGTCGGCGGCGCCGAGCACCTCCAGCTCGGTGACCTCGACCTCGATCGCGCCGGTGGGCAGGTCGGGGTTGACGTTCTCCTCCGAACGGGCGACCACTCGCCCGTCGACGCGGAGCACCGACTCCTTGGACTGGTGGCTCAGGGCCTCGTACGCGGGCGAGCCGGGGCGGGCGACGAGCTGGACCACCCCGTAGTGGTCCCGGAGATCGACGAACAGGATGCCGCCCAGATCCCGGCGATTGTGCAGCCAACCACTCAGGCGCACTTCCGCGTCTACGTCGGTGGCGCGCAGCTCACCGCAGGTGTGGGACCGGTACCGATGCATCGTTCATCCAAGTCGTCTGATTTCGGGGATGAGGCTCCCCCAGTCTACGGGGGCGCACCCGTCCGACCCCATTCGGATCAAAGCCGCGAACGGTGGCGAACGAGGGCGGGTCGGCGGGCGCGGTGCCGACCGTACGGCGGGGAGGCGCGGGCGTGGTTGGGCCGTCGCCGTGGAGGACGTGCGCGAGGCTCCCTCGGCGGGGCGGCGGCCCGATACGCTGTGTGCCGTGTACGGCTACGACCAGAACGGGATGGCAGGGGCCGCGCCGCCCATGGGCGGGGCGCCGATGGGCGGGGCAGCCATGGGCGGGGCGCCGATGGGCGCGAGCTACCCCGAGCCGTCACCGCCCTCGCTGGCGGACGCGGTCCGCGCCTTCACGACGGGCTCGATGTCGGCCGAGGACTTCCAGGCGGTCTTCGCCACTTCCAAGGTCTACTGCCCGCGCGGTGACAACCCCGGCTTCCTGGCGCTGCACGAGACGCAGCAGCCGGTGATCCCCATGTTCTCCTCGCTGAAGCAGCTGCGCCGCTATGCCGGCAAGGAGTCCAAGTACTTCGTGATCACGGGTGCCGAGGTGCTGGACCTGCTGCCGACCGGCTACGGCTTCGTGCTGGACATGGAGGGCGAGCACCGCATGGTGTTCGACGCGAAGGCGGTCGAGCAGATGGTGGAGTTCACCATGCGGCGGATGTACGGCTGATCCGCCCCCGCACCACGGCACCGGAGCAAGCCCCGGGAATCCTTGCCAATGGTTGCGCGTTCAACTATGTTGAATGTTGAACATTACGAGGAGGATCTGGCCATGCCCGCAGTGACCGTCGAGAACCCGTTGACCCTGCCGCGCGTCCACGCCCCCGCCGACGCGGTTCAGCGGCGTGCGCTGCAGGTGACCACCGCCCCCAGCGGCTTCGAGGGGGAGGGCTTCCCCGTCCGCCGGGCCTTCGCGGGCATCGACTACAAGAACCTCGACCCGTTCATCATGATGGACCAGATGGGCGAGGTGGAGTACGCGCCCGGCGAGCCCAAGGGCACTCCCTGGCACCCGCACCGCGGCTTCGAGACCGTCACGTACATCATGGACGGCGCGTTCATCCACCAGGACTCCCATGGTGGCGGCGGCACCATCACCGACGGCGACACCCAGTGGATGACGGCCGGCAGCGGCCTGCTCCACATAGAGACCCCGCCCGAGGCGCTGGTGATGAGCGGCGGTCTCTTCCACGGTCTGCAGCTGTGGGTGAACCTGCCCGCCAAGGACAAGATGATCACCCCGAAGTACCAGGACATCCGGGGCGGCAACGTCAAGCTCCTCGCGTCCGAGGACGGCGGCGCGCTCATCCGGATCATCGCCGGCGACGTCGGCGGCCACCAGGGACCGGGCGCCACGCACACCCCGATCACCATGCTGCACGTCTCGGTGAACCCGGGAGCCCAGCTCACCCTGCCCTGGCGTGCGGACTTCAACGCCCTGGCGTACGGCCTGTCCGGCCGCGGCAGCGCGGGACCGGAGGGCCGGCCCTTCCGCATGGGGCAGGCCGTCGTCTTCGGGCGCGGCGACTCCCTCACCATCCGTGCCGACGAGTCGCAGGACACGCGCAGCCCCAACTTCGAGGTCGTCCTCCTGGGCGGGCTGCCGATCCGTGAGCCGATGATGCAGTACGGCCCCTTCGTGATGAACACCCACGCCGAACTCGCCCAGGCCTTCGAGGACTTCAAGGCCGGTCGGCTGGGCACCGTGCCCGCCGGTCAGGAGTGACGGCGCGCGCAGGTCAGGAGTGACGAGGCCCGCCCGTCAGGAGTGACGGAGGCGGATCAGGCCCGCCACTGCATCAAACGGCCCCGCCCGGGAACCCGATTCCCGGCGGGGCCGTCGCATGCGGCGGGAGCGATTTTGTCGGGCGGTTCGTTGACGGCTCACCGCCTCGTTCACCCAAGGTGACTGCACGTGCACTTGCACGTGCAGATGCACGGGACTTTGTCTCTGGCTATCATCTCCCCTGTCCTGCACGGAACTTGACTGGAGAGCAGCATGCGCCACACGTACAACGGCATGGCCGCGTCCGATCTCCGCGGAGTGATGTGGCAGAAGAGCCGGCACAGCAACGCGAACGGTCAGTGCGTGGAGATGGCCGCGCTTCCGGACGGGGATGTGGCGGTGCGCAACTCCCGTTTCCCGGACGGGCCGGCGCTGATCTACACGAAGGAAGAGATCGAGTCCCTCATCGCGGGGGTCAAGAACGGGGAGTTCGACCACTTCGTGGCGAACTGACCGTGGTGGTGCCCGACATGCTCAGTGTGACGGGCGGTCGTGCTGCCCCGGCACGCGGAAGAGGGCCCAGACGACCTTCCCCATGCCGTTCAGCGGGTGCCATCCCCAGGTCTCGCTGAAGGACTCCACCAGATGCAGCCCGCGCCCGGACTCGGCCACGAAATCGGGCGCCCTGGTGACGGGCCCGTGCTCGCTGGGGTCGCGCACCGCGCAGACTACGCGCGTTGACCACCGGACAAGGCTCAGCTTGACGCAGCCGTGGGCGGCGTCCTCGGGGAGTGCGTAGCGCAGGGCGTTGGTCACCAGCTCCGAGGCGACCAACTCGACGGCGTCCCGGAGTTCCTCGAGGGCCCAGGCGCGCAGGGTGGTCCGCGTGAATCTTCGCGCGTCGCCGACCGCTTCGAAGCGCGGCGGCAGCGGGCAGGAGGTCGCGCTCGACGGCGAAAGGCGCTCCCGGGTCAGCCCGTCCCATAAGGGCTGCACCCCGGCCGAGCTCTCAGTCCACATGCGCACCACCCGGTATCGGCACGGACGTCATCGTCCCGTACGGTCACCAGCCGGTGCAAGGGGCGGATGCACGTGCATTTGCATGGCGCGTACGGTGGTGGCGAAGTGACCATCGAGAGTGACGGATCGAGCACTGAACGCAGCGCGGGAATGGCACACTGCTGGATGCCACGGGGAGAAGGTAGGCGCAAATGACCACAGTGCAGTCGGGAAGCGGATCCATGGTGCGCCGCATCCTCCTGGGCTCGCAGCTGCGCAGGCTGCGCGAGGCGCACGGCATCACCCGTGAGGCCGCCGGCTACTCGATCCGCGCGTCGGAGTCGAAGATCAGCCGCATGGAGCTCGGCCGTGTGAGTTTCAAGGAGCGCGACGTGGCTGATCTGCTCACCCTCTACGGCATCACGGACGACGCTGAGCGCACGGCGCTCCTCGGGCTGGTGCGCGAGGCGAACGTGGCCGGCTGGTGGCACGGCTTCGGCGACGTCCTGCCGGCGTGGTTCCAGACGTATGTCGGTCTGGAGGAGGCCGCGTCGGTCATCGGCTCCTTCGAGACGCAGTTCGTGCACGGCCTGCTGCAGGCCGACGACTACAGCCGGGCCGTCATCGGACTGGGCCACCCCGGCGCGCGCGCCGAGGAGGTGGAGCGCCGGCTGGACCTGCGGCACACGCGGCAGAAGCTGCTCACTTCGGAGAGCGCGCCGCAGATCGTGGCCGTGATGGACGAGTCCGTCGTGCTCCGCAGATTCGGCGGGCGCCAGGTGATGCGGGCCCAGCTCGCGCACCTGATCGAGGTGTCGGAGCAGCCGAACGTGACGGTGCAGCTGCTGCCGCTGGAGTTCACCGGGTACTCCGCGGGCGCCAGCGGGACCTTCACCCAGCTGACCTTCCCCGAGCCCGACGTCCCGGACGTGGTGTACGTCGAGCAGCTCACCGGCGCGATGTACATCGACAAGCGCGAGGAGGTCGACCAGTACCGGGCCGTCATGGCCAAGCTCCGCGCGGACTCCCTCTCCCCGGAGGCGACGCGGGACCGCCTGTCGGCCGTCCTCCGCGAGCTCTGAGCACACCACGCGGCCGGCGGAGGCCGGGGCGGCCCCGCGCGGCACGGAAGAGCCGGTCGGGCGGGGCACGCGGCCGTCGCGCCGACCTTCGGGCGGGGCCTTCGCGGCGGATCTTCCCGCCGGGCCTCCGTTTCGCCCGGGCGCGGGCCGTGCGGGTGCCGCGTCAGCGGACGGCCGTGCACCCGGACCCGGCTGTTGCGCGGCTTCCCGTTCGTCACACTCGATCGAGTGAAGTGGACCTTGACGCATTGGTCGGCTGATCGGCCTGGTGATCTCATGCTGCGGTGAGCCCGTACCTGCGTACCCGCACGATCGACGGGTGCGTCGTGGTCGAACTCAGCGGGGAGATCGACATCGTGGCGGCCGTGGAGATCACACCGCTGCTCGACGCGCTGACCCGTGCCCCCGGCCCCGACCTCGTCGTCGACCTGGACCCTGTCGACTTCATCGACTGCTCGGGACTCGCCGTGCTGTGCCGGATCCGCAGCCGGGTGCACGCGTGCGGGGGCCTGGTGCAGTTCGTCTGCTCCCGGCCCCCGGCCCTCAGGGTCCTGCGCGCCGCCGGGCTGATGAACGCCCTGCGGCCGGTGCCGAGCGTGGACGAGGCGCTCGCCCGGTTCGGGCGGCCGTGACCGCCCCGCCCACGCGGCCGCGGGTCAGTCCGAGCAGACGGCCGACACGAATTCCGCGATGCGTTCCCTCGGCAGATGGCGGGCCACGTCGGCCTCGCTGATCATGCCGATCAGGCGGTGCGCGGGATGGTCGATCACCGGCAGCCGGCGCACCTGGTACTCCTCCATCAGCTCCAGCACCCGGTCGATCTGCTCGTCCCCCTCGATGATCTGCGGGCGGCCCGCGGCGAGCTCGCCGCAGGAGACCTCGGACGGGTCGCGCCCCTCGGCGACGCACTTCAGGACGATGTCGCGGTCGGTGACGATGCCCACCAGCACGTCGTCGTCGCCGCAGATCGGCAGTGCGCCGATGTCCTGCTCGAGCATGATCCGGGCCGCGTCGGTGAGGCTCTCCCGCTCCCCCACGCACATGGCGCCGGGGTGCATGATGTCCAGTGCGGTGGTCATGACGGCGCCTCCTCGTGGCGTGACCGATGCCCTCCGGCTCCATCGTCACCCTGGTGGAGCAGTTCCGCGAGAGGGCGCACCCTGGAAGGAGACACCGGGACCGCTGGAGGTGTTCCGTCATGCAGACCCTCGTCGGATGGCACATAGAGATGGACTTCCGGGAGGACGGTGCGAGGACGAAGGCCGCCGCGCTGCTCCGCCTGCCGGACGGCACGGAGGTCAGGTCGCACGGCCACGCCAACCGGCACCCCTCCGATCCGGAGCAGGACCGGGTCGGCGAGGAACTCGCGGCCGCCAGGGCGCTCAACGACCTCGCCCGTCAGCTCCTCGGCAAGGCGGCGAAGGAGATCGAGGAGGTCACGCACGTGCCCGCGCATCCCCGGATCTGAGCGGGCGGGGCCGACCCCGGCCCGGCGCCCTCACAGCCAGCCGCGCCGTTTGAAGACCAGGTAGAGGCTGACGCAGACCACGCCCATCAGCACGACCGCGAAGGGGTAGCCGAGCAGCCAGTGCAGTTCGGGCATGTGGTCGAAGTTCATGCCGTAGATCGTGCCGACGAGTGTGGGCGCGAAGAGGATGGCGGCCCAGGCGGAGATCTTCTTGATCTCCTCGTTCTGCTCGAAGCCGGCCTCCGCGAGCGCCCGCATCTCGGCGTTCTGCTGCTGCGCGACGAGGGTCGCGTTGAGGGTGAGCAGGTCGCCGAGCGCCTGCCGGAAGCCGTCCACCCGCTCGATGGTGTGGGTGACGTGGTCGGCCACGTCGCGCAGGTAGCGCTGGAGCTCCTCGTCCGTGCCGTACTTGGCGAAGCCCGCCTGCAGGCCGTCCAGCATCGGGACGAGCGGGCGGGTGGCGCGCTGGAACTCCAGCACCTCCTGGGAGAGCTCGTAGATCCGGCGGGAGACCTGGGGGTCGCCGCCGAAGACCTGGATCTCGCTCTCCTCCATGTCCTTCTCGACCCCCGCGACGACCGGCGCGTAGCCGTCGACGACCGTGTCGAGCACCGCGTAGAGCACCGCCTCGGGCCCCAGCGTCAGCAGCTCGGGGTTGCTCTCCATGCGGTGGCGGACGGTGGACAGGTCCGGGGCCGCGCCGTGGCGGACGGTCAGGACGAAGCCGGGGCCGACGAAGATGTGCAGCTCGGCGAAGTCGACCTCCTCCGGGGCGTCCAGATAGCGGGCGGCGCGGAGGACGACGAAGAGGGTGTCGCCGTAGCGCTCCAGCTTGGGGCGCTGGTGGGCCTGGATCGCGTCCTCCAGGGCCAGCGGGTGCAGGTCGAATTCCCTCGCCAGCGAGACCAGCTCGGCCTCGCTGGGCCGGTAGAGCCCGATCCACGCCATCGCGCCCGGCTCCGCGCGCAGCTGCGCGTACGCCTCGGCGAGCGAGGAGGGGGTGGCGACACGCCGGCCGTCACGGTAGAGGGCGGCGTCCATCACACTGCTCACGGCGACGGCCGCGGGCTCCGCGACCGGCGGCGCGGAAGCGGTGCCGGTCGTCCCGGGCGGCGGCGCGGCGGACCGGGCCGGGCGGGTCGTCCTCGCCGCCCTGGCCTTCTCCCTCGTCGTGTTCCTCAGCGCGCGCAGGGCTCTCAGTCGACGCCCGGACACCGGCAGCACCTCTTCCGTAGGGCCTTGCGTGCAGGGTAGCCCGCGAGCCTGCACGGGGAGGGGACGCGATGCGCCGCACCGGGCCGCAGGGCGCGGCCCCGGACCGGGGATGGCTGCGCGCCGTCGCCGAGTGGAATCCGCTCAGCGCGGTGGCCGCCGCCTGCCGCGCGCTCTTCGGCGACCGGCCGTCCGGCTCGCCGACGCCCCGGGCGCCGCGTGGTCCCTGGTCCATCCGGTCGCGGCCTCGGTGGGCTGGTCGCCGGCGCTGCTCGAGGTCCTCGTCCCGCCGGCGGTACGGCGGCACGCGCGTGGGGGCGCCGGCCGGGGCCGACGAGTAACCTGATGCGCGGGGGGCCCCGGGGGGCCGGCCGTACTCGGAGGGCCTGGTGACTCCACCCACGCGTGAACGCGCGGGCTTCCTGTGTCGGTGGCGAGGCCGCCGCGCAGAGGGCCAGCCCGGCCCTGTCGGAGATGTTCGTCGCGCCGACGTGGTCCGCGTTCGCGGTGAACCCGGACGCCGTGCACTGCAACTTCGCTTGGGAGACGCGGCTCCTGCCGTCCACGTGTCCGCAGCCGCCGAGGCTGGGCGGGCACGTGCGGGAGGTGTCGCGGGGGTCCACCGGGATCGTAAGGCGACCGGCACTCTCAGCCTTGTTCGCCAGGATCGCGAGGAACTGCCCCCGACTTCCCCCCGGGGCATGACGCAGGGCGGCCCGCCGGTCGGCTCTCCGACCCGTCTCCTGCCTTCCCTCCCCTTCCCCTTCCCTTCCTGCGACGCGGTGAGGGCGATCGCCGAGCGGGAAGAACAACATCGGTGAGCGGAGCGTAACCTTGCGGGCGGATACGGAGTAGCTGGCCATGGGGACTCCCGAGGAGCGCGTGGACGCCGGCGTGGCGGACGCCGTCACGTTGCTTCTCGACGCCCGCGGGCGGCTCCTGAGCTGGCCGGCCGCGGCGGAGCGGCTGCTCGGTCGGCGGGCGGCGGACGTCCTCGGAACACCCGCGGTGGATCTGCTCGTCCCGGAGGACGCGGCGTGTACGCGGGAGATCGCCGAGCGCTGCTGTGCCGAGGGCGGCTGGACGGGTGTGCTGCGGCTCCGCCGCGACGACGGCAGGAAGGTCACGCTGGGCGTCCGGGTGGCCGGGCTGCCGGAGGGGATCGGAGGTTCGCCGGTCCGCTGGATGGTCCTGGCGGCGGAGTCCGGCAGCACCGCCCGCTCCATGGCCTCGGGGATGACGTTCACGATGCTGGAGCGGATCGTGGGCCAGACGCCGATCGGGCTGGCCGTGGTCGACACCGAACTGCGCTGCGTGTGGTCGAACGCGGCCTTGGAACGCTTCGGCGGCGGCCCCTCGCAAGCACGAAGGGGGCGCCGGCTCGCGGAGATCCAGCCAGGTCTGAACGCCCTGGTCCTGGAGGCGCAGATGCGCCAGGTCCTGGAGACGGGCGTGCCGGTGATCGACTACGAGCACGTCGGGCGGTTCCGCACCGGCCCTCGCCGCGAGCAGGCGCACTCGATGTCCTTCGTCCGGCTGGAGGACGCGCGCGGCGTCCCGGTGGGCGTCTGCTACTCCGTCATCGACATCAGCGACCGCTGGCGGGCCAGGAAGCGGCTGTCGCTGCTGGACCGGGCCAGCGAGCACCTCGGCCGCACCCTGGACGTGATGCACACCGCGCAGGACCTGGCGGACGTGGTGGTGCCCGACCTCGCCGACTATGTGGCCGTCGAGCTGCTGGAGTCGGTCATCAAGGGCGCGGAGCCGCAGGCCGGGCGGCTGGGGGAGGCGGTCACCGTGCCGCTGCGCCGCGCCGGGATGCGCTCGGCGCGGCAGGGTGAGCCGCCACCGGCGTTCGGCCTCGGAGCGGTCTCCGCGTACCAGGAGGACACCCCGCCGATCCGGTGCCTGACCGACGGCACGTCCTGGCTCGGCGCCCGGCTGGACCCGCTGGGGCTGGAGTGGGCCGCGGGCACCTCCGGCGGCCGCGCCCTCCACTTCGGCGAACTCGGCATGCACACGGCGATGGTGGTGCCGATCCGTGCCCGGGGGGTGACTCTCGGCGTCACCCTCTTCTTCCGGGTGCGCCGGGCGGAGCCCTTCGACGAGGAGGACCTGCGCCTGGCGGAGGAGGTCGTCGGCAGGGCCGCGGTCTGCCTGGACAACGCGCGCCGCTACACCCGCGAGCGGGACGCCGCCCTCGTGCTGCAGCGCAGCCTGCTCCCGCACGCCTTCCCGCCGCAGGACGCGGTGGAGGTGGCCACCTACTACGGGCCGGCGGACGAGTTGTCGAGCGTTGGCGGCGACTGGTTCGACGTCATCCCGCTCTCGGGCGCGCGGGTGGCGCTGGTGGTGGGAGAGGTCGTGGGCCACGGCATCGAGGCGGCCGCGGCGATGGGCCGGCTGCGGACGGCGGTGCGCACCCTGGCCGACCTCGACCTGCCGCCGGAGGAGTTGCTGGCGCACCTGGACGATCTGGTCGTCCAGGTCTCCCGGGAGGCAGGGGAGTCCGCGGCGACGGGGGTCGGTGGCAGCTCGCTCGGGTCGACCTGCCTGTATGTGACGTACGACCCGGTCAGCAGGCACTGCGTCATGGCCAGCGCCGGGCACCCGCCGCCCGCCGTGCTCCGGCCTCCGAGCTCGCGGGGCGGGGCGGAGGACGGGGCGGCCGTCCGCTTCCCCGAGCTGTCCGTCGGTCCCGCGCTGGGCCTGGGCGGGCTGCCCTTCGAGGCGACCGAGTTGCGGTTGGAGGAGGGCAGCGTCCTCGCGCTGTACACGGACGGCCTGGTCGCCCCGGCGGAGGGCGCGGACGACGTACACGACGGACGCAGCCGGTTGCGGGCCGCTCTGGAGGCCGGGGACGCGCCGCTGGACGCGTTGTGCGGCAGGGTCGTCCGTGAACTGGCCCCCGCCCGCCCGCACGACGACGTGGCGTTGCTGCTGGCCAGGACCCGCGGCCTGGGCACCGGCCGGGTCGTCTCCTGGGATTTGCCCACCGATCCCGCGGTCGTGGGCCGGGCCCGCGAGCTGTCCAGCCGGCAGCTGGCGGACTGGGGCCTGGGCGAACTGGCGTTCACCACCGAACTCGTCGTCAGCGAACTGGTGACCAACGCGATCCGGCACGGCTCCGGTCCGATCCGACTCCGGCTGATCCTGGAACGGGCGCTGATCTGCGAGGTCTCCGACGCCAGCAGCACCTCACCGCATCTGAGGCACCCCCGCACCACCGACGAGGGCGGGCGCGGGCTCTTCCTGATCTCGCAGTTCGCCCAGCGGTGGGGCACCCGCTACACCGACGACGGGAAGATCATCTGGGCCGAGCAGTTCCTCGACGGCCAGGGCCCCGAGGGGGGCGGGGCGGGTGTCGGCTTCGACGCGATCACCCTGGCCGAACCGGGCTGACGCCGCGATCCGCTCCGCTCGTCCTCTTCGCTCACTTGTGCGCCCTGGCGCCCTCGCCGGGGCGTGCGGTCGCGGTCGAGGGGTCAATCTGGTCCAGACCTCTTGACCCTATGGTCCAGACCTTTCTACCCTGCCAAAGGACTGTGGTGGGCATGACATCGCGTCAAGACCCGCCAGGCGGCATCGGTTTCCCCGTCAGCCCCCACTCGAGGAGCATCCCTTGAGCACTGGAGACACCTTCCGCACCCCGGACACCCCAGGAACGTCGCGTACCAGACGCATCAGGACCACAGCCGCCGCGGGACTCGCCGCGCTGCTGCTCCCGCTCGCCGCGCTCGTCGGCCTCGCCACGCCGGCGCAGGCGGCGGGCACCACCGCCACGTACACCAAGACCCAGGACTGGGGCACGGGGTTCGAGGGCAAGTGGACGATCACCAACGGCGGTTCGTCCCCCGTCAGCAGCTGGACCGTCGAGTGGGACTTCCCCGCGGGCACGTCGGTGACCACGGCGTGGGACGCCGACGTGACCGGCTCCGGCACGCACTGGACCGCCAGGAACAAGAGCTGGAACGGCACCCTGGCCCCGGGCGCCAGCATCAGCTTCGGCTTCAACGGCGCCGGCGGCGGCAGCCCGAGCGGCTGCAAGCTGAACGGCGGCCCCTGCACCGGCGGCGGCAGCGGGGACCCGACGCCCACGCCCACCCCCACCCCCACCCCGACTCCGCCGACCCCCACCGGCCCCCCGGGGAACAAGATCCGCCTCGGCTACTTCACCGAGTGGGGCGTCTACGGCCGCAACTACCACGTCAAGAACCTGGTGACCTCCGGTTCGGCGAGCAAGCTGACCCACATCAACTACGCCTTCGGCAACGTCGCCAACGGCCAGTGCGCGATCGGCGACGCCTACGCCGACTACGACAAGGCCTACACCGCCGACCAGAGCGTCGACGGCGTCGCGGACACCTGGGACACCGGGGCCCTGCGCGGCAACTTCAACCAGCTGCGCAAGCTGAAGAAGATGTACCCGAACATCAAGATCCTCTGGTCCTTCGGCGGCTGGACCTGGTCCGGCGGATTCACCCAGGCGGCCGCCAACCCGACGGCCTTCGCCAACTCCTGCTACAACCTCGTCGAGGACCCGCGCTGGGCCGACGTCTTCGACGGCATCGACATCGACTGGGAGTACCCGAACGCCTGCGGTCTGTCCTGCGACACCAGCGGCGCCGCCGCCTTCAAGAACCTGATGGGCGCGCTGCGGGCCAAGTTCGGCGCCAATAACCTGGTCACCGCGGCGATCACCGCCGACGGCACCAACGGCGGAAAGATCGACGCCGCCGACTACGCGGGCGCCGCCCAGTACGTCAACTACTACAACGTGATGACGTACGACTACTTCGGCGCCTTCGACGCGGACGGCCCGACCGCCCCGCACTCCCCGCTCACCTCCTACAGCGGCATCCCGGTCGCCGGCTTCTACTCCGACGCGGCGATCCAGAAGCTGAAGGGCAAGGGCATCCCGTCCGCCAAGCTCAACCTGGGCATCGGTTTCTACGGCCGCGGTTGGACCGGCGTCACCCAGTCCGCCCCGGGAGGCTCGGCGACCGGCGCCGCCCCGGGCACCTACGAGGCGGGCAACGAGGACTACAAGGTCCTGAAGAACACCTGCCCGGCCACCGGCACCGTCGCGGGCACCGCGTACGCGCACTGCGGCAACAACTGGTGGAGCTACGACACCCCGTCGACCATCGCCGGCAAGATGGCCTATGTGAAGAGCCAGGGCCTCGGCGGCGCGTTCTTCTGGGAGTTCAGCGGCGACACCAGCAACGGTGAGCTGGTCACCGCGATCAACAACGGTCTGAGCTAGCGAACGCCGGCCGTACGGGCCGGAGGGGCGCGGGGTCGTCACCGCTCCTCCGGTCCGGTACGGCCGCGGGGCGACGCACCCGCCCGCCCTGGTCGACCCGTTCGTCGACACCTGTCGCCGACTGGTGAACCGGTCGTTCACCGTCCAGGAGTCCCGCCACCGTTCCGCCCGCGCGAGCTGCCACGGCGGCCGGGGTCCGATCCGGCAGGCGTGCCGCGAAGGAGGATCGGCCGGGGTCTGGGGCCCGTGGCCACGGCCCGTGGTCCTGTAGAACACCCGGTACCGCGCCGCCGCCGCCGCCGTCGCAAAGGACGAGGACATCGCCCGCTTCCTGGCTCAAGGACCGGTGCGTCGGCTTCCCGGGCCGCTCCCGGGCGATATCGAGGCCACCGGCGGGGCCGGGGCCTGAGCCCTTCCCGCGACCCGGGCGCCGTCGAGGGCGACGATTGGCCCCCGGCCCGCGACCCCTTGGGCCGCGCACCGGCGTCTGAGGCGGGTCCGTCAGCCTGCGGGCGTCCCGATCTGGTTGCGTTCGAGCGCCGAGCGCAGCTCCCCCAACGCATGGGCGGCGGCCGACGCCGAGGCATCGTCGAGCGTGCCGCCGATCAGTTCGGCCAGTCGCTCGGCGAATGTCTCCTCGGCCGCGTCGACGAGCCGCGTGCCGTCGTCGCTCAGTTCCAGCAGTGAGGACCGGCGGTCGGCCGGGTTCGGCTGCCGGACGGCCCAGCCCTGCTTCTCCAGGCGGTCGACGCCCTTGCTGGTTGCTCCGATGCCGATGGCGAACTCGGTCGCCAGGTCCGCCACGCGGGCCCCGGGGTGGTCGCGCAGGAAGCGCAGGAACTCGAACTGCGAGGTGACGATCCCGTGCCGCGCGCGGAGGCGATCGTTCAGCGCGTTGTAGAGGCGCGTCTCGCACCGTACGAGGTCGGCGAAGAAGGCCGGTAGATCGACCGCGTCACCACCCGATGTGTATGCCATGGCATATAGTGTACTGGAAGCTACCTCCGACGGGAGCACAGCCATGAGCAAGGCACAGCGCGCCGAGGTCGACGTGATGCTGCGGCAGCCCCCACGGTCGGTCGAGGAGATACGAGCAGGCTTCAGGGCGCTGATGGCCCGGATGATCGTGCCCGGCACCATCCGCACCGCACGGACGACGCTCGGCAACCGACCCGCCCTGCGTGTCGAGCCGGACAACGGGACCCGCGCCGGGACGATCCTGTACTTCCACGGCGGCGGCTTCGTGTTCGGCTCCCCCGAGACCGCCCTGTCGCTGACGGGACATCTCGTGGCCAAGACCGGCTTCGGGGCGTACTCGCCGGCCTACCGGCTCGCCCCCGAGCACCCGTTCCCGGCCGCGATCGAAGACACGCTCAGCGCCTACCGCGCCCTCCTCGACAGCGGTGAGGACCCCTCGACCATCGCGTTCGCAGGCGACTCCGCCGGCGGTGGCCTGACCGTCACCACCTGCCTGGCCGCCCGTGACGCGGGACTCCCGCTGCCCGCCGCCATCGTGGCGTTCTCCCCGGGCCTCGACGCCACTCGCACGGGCCGGAGCATGGACACCAAGGAAGGCGTCGACCCGGTCTTCACCCGCAGGGCCGTTGAACACACCGGGGCCATGTACCTCGCCGGAGCCGACCCGCACCAGCCCCTGCTCAGCCCGGCCGTCCTCGCCGACCTGACCGGCTTCCCCCCATGCTGGTCCAGGTGGGCACCAACGAGATCCTGCTGGACGACTCCACGCGGCTTGCCGAGCGTGCGAGGTCGGTCGGAGTAAACGTCATCCTGGACATCACCGCCGACGTGCCGCACGTGTTCCAGGCGTTCGCCGGCGTCCTGGACGAGGCGGACGAGGCACTGGACCGTGCGGCTCTCTTCCTCACCCAGCGCATTCGCGCCGCGGGCACGCCGCACACGCCGGCGCAGTAGGGTCCCCTGTTCCCACCCCTTCCGGGGCCTTCGCCCAGGGCCCTGCTCGCCGTCGCCTTCCAGACCGTCGGCCCGGGGCGCCTCTCTCGCCTCTCGCCGAGGGCCTCTTGCCCGAGAAACGAGCCGCACCTCCTGGGAACCGTTCGCTCCGCGTCCGTGAAGTCATCGTCATCGGTACCAACGAGGGCCTGGTCGCGGCCTGCGAGCGTGCCGGGGTCGGCGCCGAGCGTCGCCGCAGGCGAAGTCATCCGTGCCGCCGCCGTCCCCGTCCGACCCCGGCCGCTCGATCACCTCGATCGCCGAGCAGCCGGGCGTCTCGCCGGGCACCCGCGACATGCACATCCCGGACCGGGTGAGCCGCGCTCGGGCGCCGTGCTCCGTCAAGTCGAAGCACCGGCGGTGCAGGCCGACTCCGGCACGACCGAGCCCAGCGGCACCTTCTGCACCTCGACCGCTCACGCCCGGGGCCCCGGTGCGCACGGGCTCCGCGGCCGTGCTCGCCACGGTGTCCGGTCCGGACCCGCCCTGACGCCCGCAGGGCGGGTCCCTCGCAGACGACCCGACTGCGGCCCCCGGCCGGGGCGCCGGCGTGGCTCAGGCCCGGACGCTGACCGAGCGGGGGTCGAAGCCGAAGGGCAACTCAAGGCGGTGGGCGCGCATCAGGGCGTCGTCGGAGAGGAGTTCCTGGGTGCGGCCGTCGGCGACGACCGTGCCGCCGCTCAGGACGACCGAGCGCGGGCACAGCTCCAGGGCGTACGGCAGGTCGTGGGTGACCATCAGGACCGTCACGTCCAGGGAGCGCAGGATGTCGGCCAGTTCGCGGCGGGAGGCGGGGTCCAGGTTGGAGGAGGGCTCGTCCAGGACGAGGATCTCCGGCTCCATGGCGAGGACGGTCGCCACCGCCACGCGGCGCCGCTGGCCGAACGACAGGTGGTGCGGAGGCCGGTCGGCGAACTCGGCCATGCCGACCCGCTCCAGTGCCGTGCGGACGCAGGCCTCCAGCTCGGCGCCGCGCAGGCCGGCCGCGGCCGGGCCGAAGGCGACGTCCTCGCGGACGGTGGGCATGAAGAGCTGGTCGTCCGGGTCCTGGAAGACGATGCCGACCCGGCGCCTGACCTCCGCCACGTGCCGCCGGTCGCCCACCGGGAGCCCGGCCACGGTCACCGACCCCGCGCCGGCCTCCAGGATGCCGTTGAGGTGCAGCACGAGGGTGGTCTTGCCGGCCCCGTTGGGGCCTAGGAGGGCGACCCGCTCGCCGCGGGCGATGGTCAGGTCGACGCCGAACAGGGCCTGATGGCCGTCGGGGTAGGCGTAGGCGAGGCCCTTGACCTCGAGCGAAGGTGTCACAGGAACCATCCCGTCAGGCAGATCAGCAGGGCGGCGGCCGGGAGCACGGCGGCGTAGGACCACTGGGCGCGCGAGGCCGTCACCTCGTCGATCACCGGCATGCTGCCGGCGTATCCGCGGCTGACCATCGCCAGGTGGACGCGCTCGCCGCGCTCGTAGGAGCGGATGAACAGGGCGCCCGCGGACTTGGCGAGCACGCCCCAGTGGCGCGGGCCGCGGGCCTCGAAGCCGCGCGAGGCGCGGGCGACGCGCATGCGGCGCATCTCGTCGGTGATGACGTCCCCGTACCGGATCATGAACGAGGCGATCTGCACCAGCAGCGCCGGCAGCCGCAACCGCTGCAGGCCGAGGAGGAGTTCGCGCAGCTCCGTGGTGGAGGCCAGCAGGACGGAGGCGGCGACGCCGAGGGTGCCCTTGACGAGGATGTTCCAGGCCCCCCACAGGCCGCTCACGCTGAGGGACAGGCCCAGCACCTCGGTGCGCGGGCCCTCGGCGACGAACGGCATGAGGACGGCGAAGGCCACGAAGGGCACCTCGATCAGCAGCCGCCGCAGCAGGAACCCGGCCGGGACGCGGGCCACGGCGGCGACCGCCGCCAGCAGCACCGCGTAGAGGCCGAAGGCCCACATCGCGGTGCGCGGGGTGGAGACGACGACCAGGACGAAGCAGAAGACGGCGGCGAGCTTGCACTGTGCGGGCAGCGCGTGCACCGGCGAGCGTCCGGGCCGGTAGAGCCGGTGTGCGTGCCCCGCGCCCACGACTAGCTCGCGGCCGTGCCGGGCCGGCGGCGGACGATCCAGAAGACGCCGCTGCCCAGCGCGAGGGTGGCGCCGACGCCGATCACGCCGGCGAGGCCTCCGGAGAGCCGGGCGTCGCCGACGTCCTTGGTCTGGTAGTCCGCCAGGGGGGAGTCCTTGGCCGTGTGGTCCCTGGTCTTGCGGTCGATGCCGTGGTCGGCGGCGACCTTCTCCAGGCCGTCCGGGCTGGCCGAGGCGTAGTAGCTGACGAATCCGGCGAGCACCAGGGCGGCGATCAGCCCGGCGATCCACAGCGGCCGTATGCCGCCGCGCTTGCGGGTGTCGGTCACGGCCGCCATCAGACGGTCGCCTCCTTGAGTTCCAGCGGGCGGCGCAGGCCGCGGGCGCCGTGGACGAGGTCGGGGCGGACGGCGACGACCGCGCCCACCGTCGCCGCGGTGATCACCGCCTCACCGATGCCGATCAGGACGTGCACGCCGACCATGGCGGTGAAGACCTTGCCGAGCGCGACGTCGGTCGTCCCGCCCAGCGCGTAGATCCCGGTGAAGGCCACCGCCGCGGCCGGGACGGAGACCAGGGCCGCGACGAAGGCCGCGCCCGTCACCCCGCCGCGCCCGTCGGGCAGCACCTTGACCAGCCCCCGGAAGAGGGCGTAGGCCACGACGACGGTCACGACCGCCATGTCGGTGATGTTCACACCGAGGGCCGTGAGGCCGCCGTCGGCGAAGAGCACGCCCTGGATGAGCAGGACGACGGACACGCACAGCACCCCTGTGAAGGGGCCGACGAGTATCGCCGCGAGCGCGCCGCCGAGGAGGTGGCCGCTGGTGCCCGCGGCCACCGGGAAGTTGAGCATCTGGACGGCGAAGATGAACGCCGAGACGAGTCCGGCCAACGGCGCGGTGCGCTCGTCGAGTTCGCGTCGCGCGCCGCGCAGGCTCACTGCCACGGCTGCGGCCGCGACGGCACCGGTCGCCACCGACACCGGGGCGTCGATGAATCCGTCGGGTACATGCATGGGCGAGCTCCAGGTCGGGCCCGCGGCGGGCCGGGCGGGCGGCGAGGACGCCGGGGTCGGCGAGGACGACGCCCCATCATAGAACCTTATTGCGACTCATTTGCAAGAGGCTTGTCCCCGCTGGAGCGCACCACGATCAGGCCGGAGGGCGGCCCGCCCGCAGGTTCCAGCGTCCGGACCGCCCGCTGAATTCCGTCGCCGTCAGCGGCGGCACGTCGATCCGCCAGAAGGACGACTCGGGTGCGCCCAAGGCCCGGACCGCGCACGCCCGGACGATCTCCGGTTCGACGACGGCGAGCACCCGGCCCGGCGCCGCGGCGAGCCCGTCCAGCCATGCCCCGGCCCGCGCGCACAGGTCGCGCAGCGACTCGGCGTCGTGCGGCGCGGCGTCCGGGTCGGAGAGCCATGCGGCCACCGCCTCCGGTTCCTCGGCGCTCACTTCGGCCAAGGTGCGTCCCCGCCAGCGGCCCAGCGCCCACCCCGCCGGAGCCGTCTCCTCGGCCGTGAGGCCGAGCGCCTCGGCGGTGGCGCGGCAGCGCGCGGTGGGCGAGACGGGCACCGGCCCGGCGGAGCGCAGCGCACCGGCCAGCGCGCGGGCGGCGTCCAGGGCCCGCTCGTCCGGCGGCACGTCGTCGTCGAAACGCGCCTCGCGCAGCGCGGCGTTGGCCACCGGTGAGACCAACATCACCCGGGTCGTCATGCATCCTCCTCGTCCCTGCCGCGATGTCGCGTGATGGCCGACTGCCCTTGCCGTACGCGGCCCGTCGCTCGCGGGGAAGTGCTCCCGCGCACCGCGGGGCGTGCCCACGCGCCCTTGGCCGGACCACCGGATCGCGGTACCGTCACGACGACATTCACGACGACACAGCGGAAGTCCGGTGCAAATCCGGCACGGTCGCGCCACTGTAAGCCCAGCCCCGCGCCAGGCGAGTCAGACCCGCAGTCGTCCGACAGAGCTCCACCGACCGGGACGCGAGTTCCCACCAGGAGGTCATGCCATGGCGCAGTCCGCCCTCTCACCGGCCGCAGCCCCTTCCACCGCCCCCGTGACGCTGCCGATCAGGGCGATCCTGCCCTGGGCGGTCTTCTTCGGCGTCCTGATGCTGGTCCTGCTCTACTTCGTGGGCGCCGAGCAGGGGGCCACGTCCCTCCTGTCCGGCGAGAACGTCCACGAGTGGCTGCACGACGGGCGCCACCTGCTCGGCTTCCCCTGCCACTGACAGGGGCGCCACGACCATGAGCCCCACCGACCCGGTGGGCGCCGCCCACCCCGTCAGCCCGGTCACCTCCCTCACCGTCAGACGACTGCTGGTGCGGGGCATGCTGGCCGGGCTCGCGGCCGGCGCGTTCGCGCTGGTCGTCGCCTACCTGCTGGGCGAGTCCAAGGTCGACGCCGCCATCGCGTTCGAGGAGTCGCACGCGCACGAGCACGGCGGCGCCGAACCGGTCAGCCGTGCCGTGCAGTCCACCGCCGGACTGGCCACCGGCCTCCTCGTCTACGGCGTGGCGCTGGGCGGCATCGCCGCCCTCGCCTACTGCTTCGCCCTCGGCCGGATCGGCCGCATCGGCGCCCGGCCCACGGCCGTGCTGCTGTCGGCCGCGGCGCTGGTCGCGGTCTACGTCGTGCCCTTCCTGAAGTACCCGGCCAACCCGCCGGCCGTCGGCGACCCCGACACCATCGGCAAGCGCACCGCGCTGTACTTCCTGATGATGCTGCTCGGCGTGCTGCTCGCGGTCGCTGCCGCGATCCTCGGCAGGCGCCTCGTGCCCAGGCTGGGCGCCTGGTACGCGACCGTGGCCGCCGGCGGCTTCTTCGTGACAGCCGTGGGGCTCGCGTACGCGTTCCTGCCCGCGGTCGACGAGGTGCCGGAGCACTTCCCGGCAGCGCTGCTCTGGCAGTTCCGGCTGGCGGCGCTGGCGATCCAGCTGACGCTGTGGACCTCTTTCGGCCTGCTCTTCGGCCACCTGGCCGGGCGCCTGCTGGAGCCGGTCCCGCCCGGCGCCTCCACGGGGCCCGGCTCCGTCGGCGCGGGGACGGCGGCCTCGGCGTAGGACACGGTCCGGCGAGAGGCCGCAGGCGGCGGCTTCTCGCCGGAGCCGGGCCGAGGGTCTTCTGGCGTTCCGTCAGGGAAGGAACGGCAGAGGGCTCTCACTGCAGCGATGCGTGGCAGCCGCTCTCGCCAGGCCGTGTACCGAAAGTGGATCTCGAATGGTGAATGATCACGGCTGATGGCCCGGAGGGATGTCAAGGGCGATCAGCGGGCCCCGTGGGAACCGCGGCACCTGGTCCAGCCGCTCCCGTGCGGGCGCAGTCACCACCATGCGCGGCTCCACCATCGGGCCGACACCGTCCAAGGGACGACGCGCCCTTCTTCGGCCCTCCTCCCCCAGCGGCACGGGGCGCGGGGTTCGGGCCCCGGGTCGGGAGGGGCGGGCAACGGCCCACCGCCCACCGCGACCGCCGGGCGGTCCCGGTTCACCGCTGGGATGTCGCGGCGTGCAGGGGCAGCCGCCAGGTGTTGCGGCGCCGCACGCCCTCGAGGACGTCATGGAGCGGGGAGCGGGGCACGGCGAGGACCGGGCACACCGCGTGGTGCAGGCAGTGCCGGGCCACCGAGGGGTGCAGCAGCCGCCGCAGCCGGCCGCGTCGTCCGGCGCCGACCACCAGCACGTCGTCCGGGCGGTCCGCGACGAGGGTCAGAGCCCGTCCCGCCGGACCGCGGACGGTCATCGCGCGCAGGCGCAGGCCCTCCGGCAGGCCGCCGAAAGCGGCGTCGAGGGCGTCGAGGAGCCGCTGCCCGGCCCGGTCCTGCCAGACGTCCGGCAACGGGGGGCGGGGAGAGCGCCGGTACGCGAACTCCCCGCCCGGCGGCTGCCACGCGAGCACGGCGAGCAGCACCGCGTCCGTGCGGCGCGCCTCGGCGGCGGCGCGGTGCAGCGCCGTGATGCTGCCGAGGGAGCCGCTCACCCCGACGACCACCCGGTGGTTTCCGGCCTCGTCCATGCCCTCCATGGAAGACCCGGGCGGTGCGCCCCAGGGCGGCCGTTATCGTCCTCTTGTCGCCGGGCGGCCCACTCCTGACGCCGGCCTGATCCCGCCCCGGCCTCGCTGACCCGGCCTGACCCTGCCCCTGGCCCCCGGTTCAGGCCGGGTAGGCGTGCGTCTGGGCCGCCTTGACGGTGGCCCACACCTCGGCGCCGGGCCGCAGCCCGAGATCGGCGGTGGCCACCGTGGTGAGGTCGGCGGCGAGCGGGAGCTCGCCCTGGACGTCCACGCGGATCTGGTCGCCGTGCGACTCCAGTCCCGCGACCCTGCCCTGCCACACGTTCCGGGCGCTGGAGCCGGCCGGGCGCTCCCGGTGCAGGGTGACGGCCCCGGGCGGGAAGGCGACGAAGGCCGGGCCGGACAGCTCCTCGGTGGTGGTGACGGCCGGGCCCCCGTCGACCCGTACGGTGTGGCCCTCCGCCCGGCCCCGGTAGAGGTTGAGGCCGACGAGGTGGGCCACGTAGTCGGTGCGCGGGCGGCGGGCGATCTCGCCGGGCGTGCCCTCCTGCACCAGGCGGCCGTGCTCGACGACCACCAGCCGGTCGGCCAGCACCATGGCGTCCAGGGGGTCGTGCGTGACCAGGAGGGCCACCGCCTCGAAGTCGGCCAGGTGGTGGCGCAGCTGCGCGCGGACCTCCAGGCGGGTGCGGGCGTCGAGCGCGGCCAGCGGTTCGTCCAGCAGCAGCAGCCGAGGCCGGGTGGCCAGCGCTCGGGCGAGGGCGACGCGCTGCGCCTGGCCGCCGGAGAGCCGGCGGGGCCGGGTGGCGGCGTACTCGGCCAGCCCCATGCGCTCCAGCCAGGCGGCGGCCTCGGCGCGGGCCCGTGCCTTGGGCACGCCGTGGCAGCGCGGGCCGAAGGCGACGTTGTCCAGGGCGGACAGGTGCGGGAACAGCAGGTGGTCCTGGAAGACCACGCCGACCGGGCGGGTCTCGGGGGGCGCGCCCGCCAGATCGGCGCCGTCCAGCCGCAGGTGGCCGCCGCTGAGCGGGGTCAGCCCGGCCAGGGCCCGCAGTGCGGTGGTCTTGCCGGCGCCGTTGGGCCCGAGCACGGCGAGCACCTCCCCGGGGGCTGCGGTGAGGGCCACGTCGAGGCGGAAGGCGCCGCGGTCGACGACCAGCCGGGCGTCCAGGCCTTGCGGCGCCGGGCCGCCGGGGGGCGCGAGGGCGGTGTCCGTGGAGGTCATGAGGTGGCCGTCCAGCGGTCGCGCAGCCCGGCCAGGACGGCGATCGACACGGCGAGCAGGACCAGACTCAGCGCGATGGCGGCGGCCGGGTCGCTCTGCAGGGCCAGGTAGACGGCGAGCGGCATCGTCTGTGTGCGGCCGGGGAAGTTGCCCGCGAAGGTGATGGTGGCGCCGAACTCGCCGAGCGCCCGTGCCCAGGCCAGGACGGCTCCGGCGGCGATGCCGGGGGCGATCAGCGGCAGCGTCACCCGGCGGAAGGCCGTGAAGCGGGAGGCGCCGAGGGTGGCGGCGGCCTCCTCGTAGCGCGGGTCGGCGGCCCGCAGGGTGCCCTCGACGCTGATGACCAGGAACGGCATCGCGACGAAGGCCTCCGCGACGACGACGCCCGCGGTCGTGAAGGGCAGCGTCACCCCGAACCACTGGTCCAGCCACCGCCCGGCCACCCCGTTGCGGCCCAGCGCCAGCAGCAGGGCGACGCCGCCGACGACGGGCGGCAGCACCAGGGGCAGCGTCACCAGGGCGCGCACCAGCCGGCGGCCGGGGAACTCGGTGCGGGCCAGCAGCCAGGCCAGCGGCACCCCCAGCACGAGGGTCACCGCGGTGGCGAGGGTGGCGCAGACCAGGGAGAGGCGCAGCGCCTGCCACACCGCGGGGCTGGTGAGCTGCGCGGGCAGGTCGCTCCACGGCGCCCGCACCAGCAGCCCGGCGAGCGGCAGCACGAGGAAGACGAGGCCGAGCAGGCCGGGCAGCAGCAGTGGCAGGGGCACCGGGGAACGGCGCCCCCGCCGGCGGCCCGCGCGGCGCGGCCCGGCCTCCGGGATTTCGGGCGCGCCGCCCTTGTGGTCGGTCATGGCGTGAGGAAGCCCGCCCCGCTCAGCACCCGCCGGCCCTCCTCGGACCGGACGAGGGCGATGAAGGCCCTGGCGGCCACGGTGTTGGGCGCGTCCTTGAGCAGGACGACGGGGTAGTCGTTGACGGCGCCGGCGGACTCGGGGAACTCCACGCCCTCCACCTTGCCTGCTGCGGCCTTGACGTCGGTCCTGTAGACCAGGGCGGCGTCGACCTCCTTCAGTTCCACCTTCGTCAGCGCGCTCTTGACGTCCTGCTCGTAGGAGACCGGGGTGAGCTTCAGGCCGGCGGCGTCCAGCGCCTTCTGCGCGGCGGCGCCGCAGGGCACCTCCTTGGCGCACAGGGCGACCTTCGTCCCGGCCTTGGTGAGGTCCTTGAGCGTGTCGACGTCCCTGGGGTTGCCCGGGACGACGGCGATCTCCAGCCGGTTGCGCACGAAGGTCGCGGGCTCGCCGGCCGCGTCCTCGGCGTCGGTGACGATCCGCATGGTCGTGGGGGAGGCGGCGGCGAAGACGTCGGCGGGGGCTCCGGAGGTGATGCTGGCGGCGAGGGCGTCGCTGCCGCCGAAGTTGAAGGTGACCTCGGTGCCGGGGTGGGCCGCCTCGAACTGCTCGCCCAGTTCGGTGAAGCTCTCCTTGAGGGAGGCGGCGGCGAAGACGGTGACCGTGCCCTCCACGCCGCCGGGCGAGGAGGGCGAGGAGGCGCGGGCGGAGCCGTCCGAGGACGAGCACGCGCTCAGGGCCAGCAGCACCGCGGCGCCTCCGACGGCCGACTGAAGGGTCCGGCGGTGCGTGGGACGGTTCGTCACAGGCATGACCCTCCGGGTCAATGAGGCGTCTCGACGACGACGTTGGTCGACTTGATGACGGCGACCGCCGGCACGCCGGGCTCGAGCTTCAGTTCCTCGGCGGACTCCCGGCTGATCATGGACACCACGCGGAACGGGCCGGCCTGGATCTCCACCTGTGCGGAGACGTCGCCGAGGATCACCTCGGTGACGATGCCGGAGAAGCGGTTGCGGGCCGAGGAGCCCGTGCGCTGGCGTTCCGCACGGTTGAACTCCCGGACGAAAGCGGCCAGTGCGGGGCCCTCGATGACGCGCCGGCCCTGCCCGTCGCGTTCCGCCCGCAGCCGCCCGCCGTCGACCCAGCGCCTGAGGGTGTCGGCGCTCACGCCCATCAAGGCGGCCGCCTCACCGATCCGGTAGGTGTGCATGACCCGATCATAGTGACGCATATGCGAGGGGGAAGCCCCTTTCCCTATTGCGGCAGCATGATTTTGGCGGTGTGAACGCTTGCATACGCGCTATGAGGGTTCCGCTGCGAGGGCGCGGGCGCACGCGGGCTCCTCGTCACCAGGGCTGCCGCCGGACCCGGGTGGGGACGGCAACGGCACAGGATGGGCCGGTCCGGGGACGTGCCGGTGGCGACCGCCCCACGGCGGTACAGCGCAGGCAGGGCAGCCGGCACGGCCGCAGCCGCACCACGGCCGCGGGCGCGGTGCCGCGTTCCGCCCTGCCGGCGGCCGTCGAGGACGGCGGCGTCCGGGTCCGCGCGCGGGGCGGCCGACGCCGCCGCGGCGGGAACGGCGACGGCGGGGGCCCGGCGTCACGGCCTTCCGCCGTCCGCGCGACCGGGGGCCGCTGAGCGGCTACTACGATCGGCGGAATGCGACCTTCCTCACCCTCCCCCGCCGGCCTGGTCCGCGAGTTCCACACCGCCTTCGGTCTCGACGTCCGCCCCCGCCCGACCGAGATCCCGCCCGTTCTGGCGGCGCACCGCCAGGACCTGCTCGCCGAGGAGGTGGCCGAGGTCGCCGAGGCCTCCGAGAAGGGGCCGCTCGACCACCTCGCGCACGAGCTGGCCGACGTGGTCTATGTCGCGTACGGCACCGCGCTGGTGCACGGCATCGACCTGGACGAGGTCATCGCGGAGATCCACCGCGCCAACATGAGCAAACTCGGCCCGGACGGCCGGCCGGCCCTGCGGGCCGACGGCAAGGTCCTCAAGGGGGAGCACTACCGCGCCCCGGACGTCGCGGCGGTGCTGCGGGCCCAGGGCTGGACGCCGGCCGGGGAATGACGCCCCGCCCCGCCGGCACCGCGCCGTCGCGTTCTCCTCGAGCGCGCCCTCCCGCGTCGGCGCGGCGGGCGGGAGAATCGACGGTATGACGGAGCGTAAGCCACCGGGCGTCCCCTTCGAGTCCTGGGTCGACAAGCAGATCCGGGAAGCGGCGGAGCGCGGCGCCTTCGACGACCTGCCCGGGGCCGGGAAGCCGCTGGCCGCCTTGGACCGGCCCTACGACGAGCTGTGGTGGATCAGGGAGAAGATGGCCCGCGAGGGGCTGTCCCAGCTGCCGACGAGCCTGAGGCTGCGCAAGGAGGTGGAGGACGCGATGCACGCCGCCTCCCGCGCCCCCTCCGAACGCGAGGTGCGCCGCATCGTCGAGGAGGTCAACGACAGGATCCGCGCGGGCCTGCGCACCCCGATGGACGGCCCGCCGCTGGGTCTCGTCCCGTACGACGTGGAGGACGTCGTCGCGCGGTGGCGCGCGGAACGGGGCTGAGCGTCCCTCGCTCATTCCCCCTCGCGCACTCGCTCGCGCACCGCGCCGAGGGCCCCGCGGCAGATCCCCGGTTGCGGGGCCGGGCGGGCTGAAAAATAGTCGCACTGTGAGAAGGCGGCCACGGGTCGGCGTACCGGAGGGGGTCCGTGCGCGGTTCGCGGACCTGCCGGGGCGGGCGCGCGCCCTGCGGAGCGACGCCGAGCGGCGCTTCCCCGTCATCACCCGGCTCGCCGCCCGACTGCTGAGCGTCAACGTCCTGGACGCGGCCACCCGGTTGGCCGCCCAGGCCTTCCTGACCGCCGTGCCCCTGCTCTTCGTCATCGCCTCTCTCGCGCCGGAGGGCGTGCGCAGGGAGCTGCTGGACTCGCTGGTGCGGGTGCTGGGGCTCTCCGGCCCCTCCGGTGAACAGCTGCGCTCGGTCTACGAGTCCCACCCGGGGGACCTGCGGCAGACGGTGGGCGCGGTGGGCATCCTGATGGCCCTGCTGTCGGCCACGGCCTGCAGCCGGGCGATGCAGCGGGTCTGCGAACGCGCCTGGGGCCTGCCCAAGTCGGCGGCGCGGATCGCGGCCTGGCGCTGGGTCGCCTGGGTGTGCGCGGCACTCGTCTACCTGGCGGTCCAGGGGCCGCTGCGCCTGGGCTTCGGCGTGGGCCGCTGGCTCGGCGTCCCGCTGTCCGTGGTGAGCGCGGTGGGCGTCTGGTGGTGGACGCAGCACCTGCTGCTGGGCGGCCGGATCGGGTGGCGGCCGCTGCTGCCGGGGGCGCTGCTCACGGCGCTGCTGATGGAGGCGGCCGTCTTCTCCGCGCCGCTGTATCTGCCGAGGGCGCTGAACCGCAGCCTGGAGGTGTACGGCTCATTGGGCTCGGTGTTCACCCTGCTGTCCGGGCTGATCGCGCTGTGCGTCGTGGCCACGGTGTGCCTGACCGTCGGCGCGGTGCTCCACGGCGGCCGGCCGGGGGCGTGCGCCGGGCCCGCCGCCCCCGGCCCTCCCCCCAGCACGCCGGGGGAGGACCGGGCGGGCGGTGGTCAGACGGCCGAGCGCTCCGGCCTGTAGTGCGCGAGCGCCCAGATGATGAACAGGTCGAGCGCGATGAGGACGAGCGACCAGAAGGGCAGGTAGGGCAGGTAGAGGAAGTTCACGATGATGCCCAGGCCCGCGAGGACGACACCCGCGATGCGGGACCAGAGCGCGGCGCCGCCGAGGAGCCCGATGCCCGTGATGATCAGGAGCACGCCGAGGACGAGGTGGATCCATCCCCACGCGGTCAGGCTGAACTTGAAGACGTAGTCGCCGATGCGCGCGTACACGTCGTCCGTGGCGATTCCCGAGATGCCCTGGAAGACGGCCAGGACGCCGTCGACGAGCAGCAGGACGCCGGCGAAGGTGACCCCGCCGTACGCCCACGCGTCGCGCTTCCCGGTCCGGGGTGTGGTGCTGGTGGCTGCCATGGCTGCCTCCTCGTGTGACGGTGCTTCAGTGCCGCAGCGCCGCGTCGACCTGGGCCTTGACCGTGCCCGTCAGGTCGCGGTGGCTGCGGGCGGTGACCTCGCCGGACTTCTGCGGGGCCACGTCCGCGACGTTGACGACGACGGCGTCGAGGAGGTTGCCGCTCCCGTCCCGGAAGGTCACCTCGACCGTGTACGTGGCCTGCTTGTCGCTGCTGTTGGTGGCCGTGACCTTGGTGGCGGCCTTGCCGCCGTCCTTGGTCACGGGGCCGAGTGCGACGTCGCCCTTGGCGTTGACGCCGTTCTTGATCTTCGCCAGCTGGGACTGGGCGGCGGCGGTCGCCGAGGCGACGGCCTCGGCGCCCTCGGACACCAGCGAGGACGCGGCGGACGCGGCCTTCGACGCCTTCTCGGCGGGGGTGGTGTCGCCGTCCGAGCAGGCGCTCGCGGCGAGCGCGGTGGCGGACAGTACGACCGCCGCGCACCCCGCGCGGACCCGGTGCGGCCTCGTCATTCCTACCTCCACTGACTCATGCGCCCCAAATGGCACATCTTTCACCATACGTGTTGAATGTCCGTGTCGCGTGGTGAAGAGAGGCGGCTGTGGCATGGCGGACCCGACGCCCGCGGGGCGGGACGAGCTCGCCGACCTGCGTGCCCGGCTGTCGGCTCTGGAGGCGCGGGAGACCGCCGCCTCGGGCGCCGGACCGCAGGCCCCGACGCCCCAACGGCGGCGCCCCGCGCGGGCCTTCTTCTCCGCCCTGTTCATCGTCGTGGCCTGCGTCCTCGTACCGCTGAGCGCGCTGGCCGTCTGGGTGGACTCCGAGGTCGGCGACACCGACCGCTACGTCGCCACCGTCGCGCCCCTGGCGAGCGACCCCGCCGTCCAGGACGCCGCGGCCGACCGGATCACGTCCGTGCTGATGCAGCGCATCGATCTCAAAAGCCTGCTCGACGAGGTCGCACCGCAGGACCGCCCCCTCCTGGACGACCTGCTGGGCCGCCTCTCCGCCCCGCTGACCAGCGGCATCGAGGGCCTCGTGCGCGGGGCGGCGGAGAAGGTGGTGCGCAGCGACGCCTTCGAGGAGGTGTGGACCGACGCCAACCGCCGGATCCACGACTCGCTGGACAAGGCGCTGACCGGCCAGGGAGGCGGCGCGGTGAAGCTCACGAACGACACCGTGGCCGTCGACCTCGCCCCCCTCGTCGACCGGGTCAAACAGCGGCTGGTCGACGCGGGCCTGACCATCGCCGCGAAGATCCCCGAGGTCCACACCGACTTCACCGTCGTCCGCTCCGAGAAGGTGGGCAAGATCAGGACCGCCTTCCGGCTCCTGCAGCTCGCCGGCTTCTGGCTGCCGATCCTCACCATCGTCCTCGCGGCGGCCGGCGTGCTGCTCGCCGTCCGCCGGCGGCGCGCCCTGGTCGCCGCCGCGCTGGGTTTCGCCGCCGCCGCCCTCGTGCTCGGCGCGGCGCTGACGGTCTTCCGGGTGGTCTACCTCGACGCGCTGCCCGCGAGCGTCGACCAGCAGGCCGCCGGGACCGTCTACGACACCCTCGTCCGCTTCCTGCGCCAGACCGTCCGCGCGGTGTTCGTGCTGGGCGTCGTCGTGGCGCTGGGCGCCTGGCTGAGCGGGCCCGGGCAGTACGCCCGCCGCACCCGCGGGGTGTGGGAGTCCGTGCTGGGCGGCGCGGGCGACGCGGCGCACCGGGTGGGGATGCGGACCGGTCCCGTCGGGCCGTGGCTCGTCCGGCACAAACTGCTGGTCGGCTGGATCGTGGTGGCGGCCGCGGCCCTGGCGCTCGCCTTCTGGTCGTACCCGACCGGCTGGGTCGTCCTGGGGCTCGCCCTCGCCGTCCTCCTCGTCCTGGCCGTCGTGGAGTTCCTGGCCCGGCCCGACTGACCGCTCACCCGATCGGCCGCTCCGCGCTGCGCCGGGCAGGCCGCCGCCGGAGGCTGACGGCAGGCCCGCCGGTCCGTGCGGGCGGAGGAGACCAGCCATGAGGCAGACGCAGACGGCGGTCGGGCGATGACCTTCGGGCTGGCACACCGTGAGGAGCGGCCCCGGGTACCGCTGCGGCACGGCGAGGGGGACCGCTCCCTGCTCACCAGCCTGCAGGGGCTCGCCGCGCTGTCGCTGGACGCCCTCAGCTCGGTGGCGTACGGGCCCGAGGCCATCGTCCTGGTGCTGATCGCCGCCGGGACCGCGGCGCTGACCGTGACGCTGCCCGTCATGCTGGTCATCGCGGGGCTGCTGGTCGTCCTCGTCATCTCCTACGGGCAGGTCATCGCGGTGCACCCGGACGGCGGCGGCTCCTACGCCGTGGCCAAGCAGGACCTCGGTACGCGGGTGAGCCTGCTGGCGGCGGCCAGCCTCGTCGTCGACTACGTGCTCACCGTCGCCGTCAGCCTGGCCGCCGGCGCCGCCAGCCTCGCCTCGGCGTTCCCCGCGCTCACCCCCTACCTGCTGGAGATCTGCCTCGGCGGACTGGCCCTGCTCACCGTGGTGAACCTGCGCGGCGTCGCCGAGAGCGCGCGGGTGCTGATGCTGCCGGCGGCACTGTTCGTGCTGTGCGTGGGCGGGATCGTCGTCGCCGGCCTGCTGCTCGCCCACCCCGCGGCGGTCGTCGGCGCCCCGCGGCCGGTCCACGTGACGGAGGCGCTGAGCGTGCTGCTCGTCCTCAAGGCCTTCTCCGCCGGCTGCTCCGCGCTGACCGGGGTGGAGGCCATCGCCAACGCCGTCCCCTCCTTCCGGCCGCCCAAGGTGCGGCGCGCCCAGCGCACCGAGCTGATGCTCGGCGCGCTGCTCGGACTGATGCTCATCGGGCTCGCCTTCCTCATCCGCCGGGACGAGGTCGCCCCGCGCGAGGGCGTGACCGTGCTGGCCCAGCTGACCGCGGGCTCCTTCGGCACGGGGTGGCCGTACTACGTCACCAACCTGGTGGTCACCCTCGTCCTCGGCCTGGCGGCCAACACCAGCTTCGGCGGCCTGCCCGTCCTGTTGAGCCTGCTCGCCCGCGACAACCGGCTGCCCCACGTGTTCGCGCTCCGCGCCGAGCGGCCCGTCTACCGCTACGGCGTCGTCGCCCTCGCCGCGCTCGCGGCACTTCTGCTCATCGCCGTCGACGCGGAGACCCAGCGGCTCATCCCGCTCTACGCCATCGGAGTGTTCACCGGCTTCACCATCAGCCAGACCGGGCTCGTCCGCCACTGGGCGGGGGCCCGGCCGCGCCGCTGGGCGCCGCGCGCGGCGCTCAACGGCCTGGGCGCGCTGCTGACCGCGCTGGCCGGGGTGATTTTGGTGACCACCAAGTTCACCGAGGGCGCCTGGGTGGTCGTCGTCGTGGTGCCGCTGCTGATGCTGCTCTTCGCCCGCATCGAGCACTACTACACGGAGGTCGGCCGGGAACTCGCCCTCGGCGCCGTCCCCGAGCGGCCGCGGCGCGTCGACAGCCTGGTCATCGTCCCCCTCGGCGGGGTCAGCCGGCTCGCCGGGCGCGCGCTGACCGCGGCCATGGCCCTCGGCGGCGAGGTCGTCGCGGTCACCGTCGAGCCGGACCGGGCCAAGGCGCGCGAGCTGCTCGACACATGGAACCGCTGGCAGCCCGGCGTCCGCCTCGACGTGATCGAGAGCCCGCACCGCTCCCTGGTGCTGCCGATCCTCTCCTACGTCCGCCGCATGTCGCAGGACGGCCGCCAGATCGCCGTCCTCATCCCCGAGGTCCAGCCGCGGCACGCCCGTTACCGCATCCTGCAGAACCAGCGCGGCATCCTCCTCGCCACGGTCCTGCGCTCGCGCACGGACGCCGTCGTCTGCCTGCTGCCGTACCGGCTGGACATCTGACGGGTACGGGGCGCCAAGGGGACAGGCGATCGCGGGGTCGCCGAGCGAACGCCGGGTGGTGGCGAGGGAGTCCGTTGCCAAGGGTTCGGGCGCAGGGGCCCCGGGCCCGGGGCTCACCCGGCACTCCACGTAGAGTTCGGGTGCTGTGCCCGACCGTTCCCGCCGACTGCCGAGGTGACCGTGATGGACGACGACGCGTCCGCCCCCGTGGCCGTCGTCGGGATCGGCGCCGACGGCTGGGCAGGGTTGCCCGCCGCGTCCCGGGAGGCCCTGATGGAGGCCGCCGTCGTCATCGGCGGCCCGCGTCAACTCGACCTGCTGCCCGGTGAGGTGGCTGCCGAGCGCGTGGCCTGGCCCTCGCCGCTGCGGCCGGCCGTGCCGCGGCTGATCGCCGCGCACGCGGGACGCCGGATCGCCGTGCTGGCCAGCGGTGACCCCATGTTCCACGGCATCGGGCGGACCCTCGGCGAGGTGCTGGGCGTGGAACGTCTGCGGGTGCTCCCGCACCCCTCGTCGGTGTCGTACGCCTGCGCGCGGCTGGGCTGGGCGGTCGAGGACACCGACGTGGTGAGCTTGGTGGGGCGGCCGCTGCCCGCGCTGGCGGGGGCGCTGCACGACGGGCGCCGGGTGCTGGTGCTGAGCCGGGACGCGCACACCCCGGCCGCCGTGGCCGGGCTGCTGCGCGAACGGGGCTACGGCGCCAGCCGGTTGCGGGTGCTGGAGCAGTTGGGCTCGCCCCGCGAACGGATCCTGGACGGCACGGCCGGCGACTGGCCGCACCCGCCCGGCGATCCCCTGAACGTCGTCGCGGTCGAGTGCGCCGCCGATCCCGGCGCGCCCCGGCTGGGGCTGGTGCCCGGGCTGCCGGACGCCGCGTACGAGCACGACGGGCAGCTCACCAAGCGCCACGTACGGGCGGCGACCCTTGCCGCGCTCGCGCCCGCGCCCGGCGAGCTGCTGTGGGACGTGGGCGGCGGCTCCGGCTCGATCGCCGTGGAGTGGATGCGGGCGCACCGCACCTGCCGCGCGGTCACCGTGGAGCGCGACCCCGTCCGCGCGGAGCGCATCACCCGCAACGCGGCCGCGCTCGGCGTCCCGGCGCTGCGGGTGGTGACCGGCGCCGCCCCGGCGGCGCTGGCCGGGCTGCCCGCCCCCGACGCCGTCTTCGTCGGCGGCGGGCTCACCGCGTCCGGCCTGCTGGAGGCATGCTGGGCGGCCCTGCGGCCGGGCGGGCGGATGGTCGCCAACACCGTCACCCTGGAGTCCGAGGCGCTGCTCGCGCAGTGGTACGCCCGGCACGGGGGCGAACTCGTCCGGCTCGCCGTCGCGCACGCCGCCCCGGTCGGCGGCTTCACGGGCTGGCGCCAGGCCATGCCCGTCACCCAGTGGTCCGCCGTCAAACCCGCGGGAGCACAGCCATGACCGTCCACTTCATCGGGGCCGGCCCCGGCGCCGCCGACCTGATCACCCTGCGCGGGCAGCGGGTTCTGGCCCGCAGCAAGGTCTGCCTCTACGCGGGGAGTCTCGTGCCCCGCGAACTGCTCGCCGAGTGCCCGCCGGACGCCCGGCTGGTGGACACGGCGCAGATGACGCTCGACGAGATCACCGGGGAACTGGTCCGCGCCCACGAGCAGGGCCACGACGTGGCCCGGCTGCACTCGGGCGACCCGTCCGTGTTCAGCGCCGTCGCCGAGCAGATGCGCCGCCTCGACGCGGCCGGCGTCCCGTACGAGGTCGTCCCCGGCGTCCCCGCGTTCGCTGCGGCCGCCGCGGCCCTCAAGCGCGAGCTGACGGTGCCGACCGTCGGCCAGACCGTCATCCTGACCCGGATCGCGCAGCAGGCCACGCCCATGCCGGAGGGCGAGGACCTGGCGACGCTCGGCCGCAGCGGCGCGCTGATGGTGCTGCACCTGGCGGCCCGTTACGTCGACCGCGTGGTGGCCGAACTCACACCGCACTACGGGGCCGACTGCCCGGCGGCCGTGGTCGCGATGGCCTCGCGCCCGGACGAACTGGTGCTGCGCGGCACGCTCGCGGACATCGCGGAGCAGGTGAAGGCGGCCGGGGTGGTGCGGACGGCGGTCATCATCGTCGGTCGCACGCTGGGGGCGGAGCAGTTCCGCGACAGCCACCTGTACTCGGCGGAGCGCGTCCACCGGCACGCGGCGCATTGACGCCGCATCGCGAGTCGTCCGCGCGGGTGTCGTGCTCCATCATTCGTCACCGCTGCAGACATCCCTTGCTTCGAGCACAACGTTCCCGGACTTCCCCGGGCCGTGTCGGATATCCCCTCTTCGAG